>JAPPLM010000023.1 GCA_028874195.1 Chloroflexota bacterium | reverse complement strand
TGGCAACTACAGTCTAGCGTCAAGAAGGCATTAAGTCAACAACTACTAATTCCCGAGTTCGATGCGCTTGACCCGGAGACCGGCAGGACGATAGGGAAACGAGAAGCAGCCGAAGCCCGCGCGGAAGCTGAGCGCCACGCGCGCCTGGAAGCCGAAGCCGAACTCGCCCGCCTCAGAGCGCAACTCCGGGGGCAGGGCTAAACTGGCTGCGTAGGCGAGCGGTGCCAATTGGCCCACGCGACGTACGCACAGCAACCCTCGCTCAATCCAAGTCCAGGGCATGGGGATTGAAACCGGCTATATCGAAGAGCGAGTACGCGTAGCCGCTCGTTTGACCCTCGAATGAAGACGCGGTCAGGGGCGCTGCGGGAGTCTCAAGTGCCATCTGCGCAAAGTACTTGCTGATCGGCGCCAGTTCTTCTAACGCTTCATACTCGTGTTGCGCCAGGAATTCAGCGCGATCAACTTCAAACCCATCGCACTCCGGCCCGCCTCCCAGGTCCTTGAGGGCGAAGACGATGTAGACGTTGCTATCGCGGTCGTGGAGGCTGTTGCGGGCAGCCAACAGTCCCTGAACTTCGCTGTGGACGCCGGTCTCTTCCCACACCTCGCGCACCACTGCAACCTCAAAAGGCTCGTCCTGTTCTACGTAACCGCCAGGGATAGTCCAGCGGCCCTTGCCAGGATCCTGGCCGCGCCGTATGAAGAGCACCTTGTTGTCCCGCACCACGATGCCGCCCACCCCCAGCGAGAACGTGCTGAAGTGAATGAAGCCGCATTCGTGGCAGGTTGCGCGCTGACGCCCGCCCTCCGGTCGCAACGACAGCGACTTGCCGCAGCGCGGGCAGTAGCGGAAGTGATTGGGTACTGTTGGGAGATCGGACATCATCTTGGCTCGCTGGCAGTTCGGGCACTCGCTCGTTTGATAATACGGTGAATGGCAGGCACGGTCAAAACTAAGGTGCATTCCGTATACGTCTTAAGCACGGACATTCCTGGACATGGCTCCCATGTTGCACAATGCACTACGTCCTTATCGGATCCCCCCGCAAAGCTCCCACTTCAAGAGAGAGAGGGTCTGGGTAAAGGGAATATCGTTGCCGCAATCCTACGTGTGCTCTATCCCAATCCGATGTCGGAACATGGTAAGTACGGTAAGCTATGGAAAACGCTAGCAGGGTAGGAGGGATTCGAGTGCGAACACGCCAACTAGGGAAGAACGGACCGCCGGTCTCGGTGCTGGGCTTTGGCGCGTGGCCGATTGCGGGCAAATTGGGTCCGGTGGAAGAAAGCGACGCCGTAGCGGCAATCCAACGGGCGGTAGACGGCGGCGTGACCCTGATTGATACGGCAGAAGCCTACGGCTTCGGCCTTTCGGAGGAGCTCGTCGCCAAGGCCGTGGGCCACCGGCGCGATGAGGTGTTCATCGCTACGAAAGTCATGCCGGAAAACTGGCGCCGCAACGACCTGCTTGCCGCCGCCGAGCGCAGCTTGCAGCACCTCCACACCGACTATATCGATCTCTACCAGATACACTGGCCCACCGAGGAGATGGTCTTCGCCGAATGCATGCAGGCAATCGACGACCTGATTCAGCAGGGCAAGGTGCGCTACGCCGGCGTATCCAACTTTTCCGCGGTGCAGATGCAGGAGTGCCTCAAAGTGCGCCACGTGGACTCGGACCAGCCTCGCTACAACCTGCTCGACCGCGAGATCGAGGATGAGGTTCTGCCGTTCTGCCAGGAACAGGGCATCGGCGTGCTGGCGTACGCCCCCTTGGGTCAGGGATTGCTCACCGGCAGCTACGAGGAAGACCACGTCTTTAGCGCAGACGACATCCGCAGCCAGAATGAGCGCTTCACCGGCGAGCAGTTCAAGCGGACGATCCGCATGGCAAAGCAACTCGCCGCCTACGCCGCCGATCACGGCCATACGCTCATCGAGCTCGACATCGCCTGGGTGCTCGCGCATCCCGCCATGACGACGGCGCTGGTAGGCGCGAAGAGTCCCGCGCAAGTGGACGGCTGGCTGGGAGCGGGAGACTGGGAACTCACGGCGCAGCAAATGCGGGAAATCGACGAGATCGTGGCGTCAGCCGGACTCTAGCAAAGTGCCACGCGGCTTGAGGGATCAACTCGCTTGAGATCCCCTCACCCCAACCCTCTCCCACGGGGACAAGGGGCATTGGCGGAATGCTCGGTACTTGGGTGACCACTTGGTTCACGCAAGCTCGATAAAAGAAAAGAGGGGACACGGTATACCGTGCCCCTCTTCAACCGCATGCAATACCACTAGTGCACGTCTCTCAGCGTTGAATGCTTCGCGACCTGTACTGCTGCATGCGCACGCGGCTACGTCTTGTCCTTGTACTCTGCCAGCACCGCATCCATGCGCTTGGCGGCTTCGTTGAGGTTGGACTCCACCTCGCCGGGCGACTCGCCAAAGATAACCTTATGCGCCTCGCGCATGATGCCGCTGCAATCGCCGTACGTCGGCCAGTACTGGAAGTTGAACGCCAGGCCGTTGTACATACGATTCAGCATAAAGTCTGTCTGTATTTTCGCCTTATCCGGCTCCAGGAAGCTGTAATACTGCTCCCACAGCGCACGGTCGGAAACCGGAAGCGGTTGGCCCTGGCCCAACGCTACCCACTGTTTCCAGCCCTCGATACCGCCGATCCACTCGGCAAGGAACCAGGCGGTGTCGTGGTCCGCATGAGACTCCGCGATAGACCACAGGTGGCCTTGGGAAAAGTGCTTCTGGTCCATGGGGCCGGCGGGATACGTATGGGCCTTCCATTCAAACGGCACGTTGCCCTCGTTACGGAAGTTGACCCACCAGGGATCGTTGCCCCAGGCGTCCCACGTGGCATAGTACCCTTGATGGGCACCGAGGCCACTTTCCTGTGGATTGCCCGGCGTAGGTATGCTGCGGTCGGCATACGCCATGTCTTGGTAGATGGTGTACATGGCAACAGGGCCCGGACCATTGACGAGCGACTTGGTCTGCTCTTCGTTCACCCAAAAGTGTTGGCCGTAATTCCACATCACCGCAAAGTTGTCGGAGCCGGAGTTGTTCGCAAGATTCCTGGTGCCCCAGATGTTCTCCTCCCGATCGGCAGTGCGCTTCGCAATTTCGCGGAGGTCGTCCATCGTCCAGTCTTCGGATGGCAATTCCAATCCCGCGTTCTGGAAGATGGTCGCGTTGAGATAGATCAGGGTACCGTTGAAGTCCTGTGCCGTGCCCCAGATGCGGCCCTGATACGACATTGCGTCACGCATCGGCAGGACGTAGTGTTCCAGGCTGGCAGTCGCGCTCGCTTTGACACGATCGGTAACGTCAAGCACGATGCCGCGCTCCACGTAATTGGATTTGAACTGCGCCCACATATTCCAGACGTCCGGCGGCACGCCCGCCGTAATCTGAGACAAGAGTTTGGGGTTATACTCGCTGAACGCCGTTATGGTCGCTTCCGCTTCATAGTCTTCGGCAAAAGTCTCGTTGAAGACGCCGAGGACACTCACATAACGCTCGAGCACTGCGGCGTTGCCATAGCTATGGATGGAGAGCTTCTGCACTTCCTTGGCAGGCGCCTCTTGGGCGGCCTCCTTGGGGGCTTCCTTCTCCTCCATCTTGGGCTCGTCCGCCGGCGCCGTCTGCACCGCGCCGCACGCGGCGGCAACGAGCGCAGTAGCCGTTACGCCGCTGAATTGCAAGAACCGTCGTCGGGAAACCATACCTGAATCCTCCCTGTAGGGCTGTACACAGCCCGCTTACACCACTCTAGCCTTCTACGCTTGGATAATATAAATTCTCGGATTGCGTGTCAATGATTGGGGGGCGAGTATTGCGTGTCTAAAATTTGCCGCAAAATCGCAGATTGAAGGGACAAGCGATAAGTGACGGGGACGGTGTCTGCGGCAGTTTCGCCGCAACCCCATCCGCCCCCATATCGTGCGATACGCCCAATCGAGCGATATGCCGTATAAAGTGATACGCATTATCGAGTACGGCGCAGGCTCAGAGCAGGGCTGTCCTCAGCCAGTCGAAGGGTGAAACTGCCACACCGTTCGCCCTTATATCTTAGGGAAAGGGAGATAAAATGAGAGCAGGCGTGGCA
>JAPPLM010000071.1 GCA_028874195.1 Chloroflexota bacterium | reverse complement strand
CAAGTGTTGCACTTGAAATGTGAATCCACCTTCCGGCTTCCGCCGGAATGACGGAAAGAGGCGCGGCACTTCTTCGCTGACGGGTGAGGGTGGAGCAGCAAGATCAGCCGCGAACAAGCGCTCGTCGCCTGGCCGCTATCGGACCGCTTCCGCCGCTGCTTCTCGCTCCACGCCTAGGATGTCGTCCAAAGCAGGAGGGTACTCATCAAGGTATTGCAGCGCGAAAACCTGCGCGAGGTGGTGGGCCACGCGCGAGCGGAGCAGCGCCATGTCGGGAATGCCAATGGCGGTGGCAGACGTTTCGTCCGGCTTGGAACGCATTTCCCGAAGCGCAGAGAATTCTTGGGCCACCGATGTCATCGTCACCGCCGGCATGCCGCACGGCACGATGTGATTGAAGTAGCTGAGGTCGGTGGTGACGTTCAGGGCAAAGCCGTGGCTGCTGATCCAGCGGCTGAAGCGCACGCCGATGGAGGCAATTTTGCGGTCCTCCACCCACACGCCCGTTTTCTGTGTGACGCGCTGCGCCGGAATGCCGGTCTCCCCCAGCGCATTGATGAGCGCCTCTTCAAGGTTGCGCAGATAGCTGTGGACTTCACGGCCCCGCGGCCGCAAATCGAGAATGGGATACCCTACCAGTTGCCCCGGCCCGTGATACGTCGCCAGACCGCCGCGGTCTACCTCTATAACGGTCGCGCCCAGCATTTCCAGATGCGCCGGCGAGGCGAGCACTTCACTGTCGTCGCCCCTGCGCCCGATGGTGAACGTGTGGGGATGCTCCAGCAGCAGCAGCACGTCGGGGATGGCACCGGCATGCCGCGCCGCAACCACCCTCCGCTGCAAGTCCCATGCCTCGCGATACGGCACGGTGCCCAGGTCTACGAAGGCGCAACTGTGATCCTGTCCTGTTGTCACAATTCCTGTTGCTCCAGCGTCTCAACCAGCGAGGGCAAGTCTTCTTTCACCGTCTGCCAAACCACGTCATAGTTGATGTCGTAATAGGCGTGCACGAGTCTGTTGCGCATGCCTATGATGTCTTGCCACGGGATTGCAGGGTGTTTCTCGCGAGTCTCCGGAGAGACTTGCCGAGCCGCCTCACCAACAAGGCTCAAGCACCCGACAAGGGCATGCGCCAACATACGGTTCGTTTCTAGGTCCTCGCGCGTGGCGTCGTGGGCGAACTCGAGCGCTTCCTGTGCCGCCTCCAGCATATGCTGAAGTCGCAGTTGATCAGACTTTTCCATAGACCGTAAATGCCGTATTCACTACTTCATCACGGAAGTATCGGGATAGGTCCTGGGGAGTGCGTATGTCTATCTCGCGTCCACCAAGCAGCGCCGAAAGCTCCCGCGCAATGCGCGCAAGGGTGAAGTAGCCCGGCGTCCGCCCCGGCTCGAACTCGACCAGCACGTCAACATCGCTGTCGGCCGCGAAATCCTCGCGCAACACGGAGCCAAAGAGCGCCAGCGTGCGGATGTGATACCGCTGACAGACTGCGGCAATCTGTTCCTGCGGTACCGGAATCTGTGGTGTGGCCCGGACCTGTTTCGCCACTATGCTTTCGCCTATCTGCAGTGAAGACCGCTCGTCGCATTTCCAAGGACAGCCTCAAGCGGCAAACGTACGCTCGTCTTTCAGAATAGCACCAGTTCGGGCTAGACTTCAGTGTTCCATCTCATTATCGCATGGTGCACAGTATAGAGAGAGCCATCAGTGCCGAACTCGGCTACGCTGCGAAGGTGAGACCGATGAACAGCATCATTACGCACTACTACCCGATCTTTCAGACGTACCAAGGGCTGCGTGACGTACTCATGGAAACTCTGGGAGATGAGGACCTCGGCTATCGGCTGACCGCGCAAAATCCCACTCTGGGCGAGCTCTGCCGCGAGATTGGTGAAGTAGAGCAGGCCTACATAGATTCTTTCAAGACGTTCAGGCTGGATTTCTCTTACCACAATGAGCAACCGGGGTTGGAGTCCAGCGTAGCGCTGCTCTCTGCGTGGTACGCTGGACTCGATCGGGAACTGCGGGCCGCCATAGAGAGTCTCTCCGAAGACGACATCAGAAATCGCCAGATAGATCGCGGTCACTTTAGCCTGCCGCCGCAGATTCACCTCGATGTCTACAAAGAGGCGTTGCTAATCTTCTACGGCAAGGTCAGTATCTATCTGCGCGCAATGGGCAAGACTCTGCCGCAGTGTTGGGAAGACTTCATTGGCTGAGTGTTCCGCTAATCCTTGCTACGGGCATCCAGGCAATGCTGACATTTCATGTCATTTGTATGTGATTGTCATTCCGGGCGCGAGCATCGAACAAGGTTCGCTGACTTCGTCAAAGACGCGGAAACTAGAGCGTAGCGCGGGGGCTTGTCCCCCGCTTGGGACAACATGCACGGAGCGCGGCGAAGATAGATTCCGGCTTGAGCCGGAAAGACAGACTGCACACAGGGCGAAACGCTTATTAGCTTAGAGAGCAGGCTTTCGCCCCACGACAATCAGACGCTCGGCCTCGCGGTTATATGGGGCGCCGTCAATGCTACCGTAGAGCTTCACGTCCGCAAAACCGGCGGCGGTGAAGCGGTCCCTGAGTTCCTGTCCGGAGTAGATGGTGTGGTCAATGGAGTAGACGCGAATCGCGTCGCCTTTGATGATCGTCCACTCCATGCGCACCCGCGTCCAGTCATCGAAGACTTCGCGCCTATCGATGACTACGGAACCATCGGCATGCTTCCGCGATCTCGCGGATTCGAACTTTGCGGCCACCAGTTCCTTGCCCACCACGTCCATAACCAGCGCGCCGCCCGGCCGCAGGCTTCTGTGGATGTTGCGCAGCACCTTCAGGTCTTCATCTTTATTGTCGAAATAGCCGAACGACGTGAACATGCTGAGGGCGAGGTCGTAGGTGCCGGACCGCGCGAACGTACGCATATCCGCTTGCACCCACTCGACCTCCACGTCTTCTGCAGCCGCCCGTTCCTGCGCTTTATCGAGAAAGAACGCCGTTCTATCCACACCGGTGACCTGAAACCCGCGCTGTGCCAGAGGCACCGCAAAGCGTCCCGGACCACAGCAGAGATCGAGAACCGACTGCGGCTCCCCGCCAACAAGCCGCAGCAGTGGTTCAACCTCGGCCTCCGCAGCGGCAATGCGCGCGGGCGAGAACATGTAAGGATATGTGTCAACCCAGAGCGACTCGTCCTCGAACCATTGTGTCATGGTGCCCTGCCAGTCGATCTCTTGTTAGTACGAAGCGTAGTGTAATCCTGCCGTCGCTACGAGACCTAACGCTGTCCGGCGCGCTATTCCCGCTAGCTGCCAATTCTCCGAATGGTGCGGGTTGCTCAGTCTTAGTCAATAAGCCGGGTCTACCAATCCAAGAGCGGGGGACAAGCCCCCGCGCTACGAAAGATGATGCGGCGCACATTCCGCCCGTCCTACGCAAGCAAAAAACTGCGAGGTTTCACCGAGAGGAACGGCGTGACGGACGCCGTCATTCCCGTGAAAACGGGAATCCATCTTATCTGCCTCGATGGCCACGCTGGTGCAACAAAGAGCGGGGGACAAGCCCCCGGGCTTCAAAGAAAATGGAAAGTCGCAATCCGTCGTCCCCGCGAAAGCGGCAATCAATCCAATCTGCCTCGATAGCCACGTCAGCGCAACAAAGAGCGGGGGCTTGTCCCCCGCGCTACATGAATTATAGCTGCTTGACGGTATCCTACTCAGCCTTGTCCTGCAGCGTCTCCACCTGGTCGCGGGCGTGGTAGGAGGAGCGGACAAGGGGGCCGGATTCGACGTGGCGGATGCCGAGGGACTCGCCGATCTCTTTGAGTTCGGCAAACTCCTCGGGGCGGTAGTAGCGTTCCAGCTTCTGGTGCTTCTTGGAGGGACGCAGGTACTGGCCGATGGTGAAGATATCCACCCCGGTCTCGGCCATGTCGGTCAGCGTCTGGAGAATCTCGTCCCAGGTCTCGCCCAGGCCCAGCATCATGCCGGACTTGGTGAGGACGTCCGGGGCGAGTTGCTTGGTGGTGCGCAGCACCCAGTGGCTGCGCTCGTAGCGGGCCTTGGGCCGCACGCGGCGTTGCAGGCGCGGCACGGTCTCCACGTTGTGGTTGAGGATTTCCGGCTTGGCGCCCACCACCTCTTTAAGGGCGTCGTGTCTGCCGCCCAGATCGGGAATCAGTACCTCGATGGAGCATTCCGGGTTGAGTTCCCGCACCTTGCGGATGGTCTCGGCGAAAATCTGCGCGCCGCCGTCCTCCAGGTCGTCGCGCGCCACGGAGGTGATCACGGCGTGACGCAGGCCCATTTGCTTCACCGCCCAGGCGACGCGAATAGGCTCGATCTTGTCCAATCCGGCGGGACGCCCGCTCTTGACCGCGCAGAAGCTGCACGCGCGGGTGCAGGTATCCCCCAGGATCATGAATGTGGCAGTGCGGGAGTTCCAGCATTCGCTGATGTTCGGGCAGCGCGCCTCCTCGCAGACGGTGTGCAGATCCAGCCCGCGCATGATCTGCTTGAGCTCGCGGTACTGCTCGCCTTCTTTCCAGCGGACGCGGATCCACTCCGGCTTTCGTTCTAATGTCGTGGCCATGCGGGATAAGTCTAGTTTGCAAACTGCTACATACTTGCTCGATCTCAACCTCAGAATAGCACGTTCGGTGTTCTTCTTCCTATTTGTGACGGCGTATAGCCACGTGTGTAATCGTTTCGCTTACTTACGCCTTTAGAACGGCGCACCACTCGTCACTCCGGCTTTCGCCGGAGTCCAAGGATAAAGAGAAGATAGATTCCCGCTTTCGCGGGAATGACGGACACTGAAAGCTCCTAGCACCGACACCGTCGTCCGAACGTCATGGTCTATCGACCAATGAGCCTGCGCACATGGGTTTCACGTCTGAGCTAGATGCTATGCGCCACTGGCCCATCCTAGCGCTGCGGCCGGGCCACGAAGATCATCTTCTCCTCGCTGCCCGTAAAGGGGTCGGCCTCATACGAGCCCAGGACATTCTCGATAGCGAAGTTCGCTTGCGCCAGCCGCGCCTCGATCTCATAGCGGTAGGAGTAACGCATGGGGAACGTAGTAGTAATCCGCCGAATGCTGCCGTCAGCCTGCAAGCAATCGTAGAGATAGGTCGTTTGCACCACCTGCGTCTCGCGGTCCACTTCCCAAATCTCAAACTGCTGAATGGGCGCGCCGGTCCGCGGGTCCGCCAGGACGTTGCGCAGCGTCACCATGCGGTCGCGCTCGTCATACTCCTGCGTCAGCGGGTTGAAGAGGTCGAGAATCAGCAGTCCTTCAGGGTCGAGCATGCGGTGGGCGGCTGCGAGCGCCTGTGTTTGCCTGAGCGGTGTCGTCAGGTGGGCAAAGGTGTTGAGCGCGGAGAAGACAAGACGCGCTCGTTCCGGGACCGCGGCGGACTCCATGGGTTGGCGCAGAAGCTGGAAGCGCTCAGCAGGCACGCCGTAGGCTAGGAACCGTTCCCGCGCTCGTGCCAGCATGGCTTCTGAGGAATCGACGCCGCTGACTACATAGCCGCGTTGTGCGAGAGGCGCCAGGGCGCGGGCCGTACCGCAACCGAGCTCGACGATGGGGCCACCCGTACGTGCCGCGAAACTCTGCCAGAACGCGCTATCCTCGTCCCAGTCGTCGTATTCCAGATCATAAAGTTGGGCGAGTTCATCCGACTCAAGCATGGTTTCCGCCAGGACACTCTTTCACGAACTCACTTGCGTGCCAGGAAGAGGGATTCCACGACAACAGTAATGGCGGCGATCAAGATGAACATCGTCACGTTCCAGCTTCCCACCAGCATGAGGCTCAAGTTTGCCACGAGAAAGCTCGCGAGCAGAAAGGAGTGACCACCTACCAGCACGGGGTTTCCCTGCTGTAGCCGCGACGGCGCAAAGCGCGAGAAGATGCGATGCATAATGGGCAGGCTTGTGACGAAAACGGCGATGAAGACGCTAATCACGAAGATCACGCGGCTGCTGCTTTGGGCTGGATCTTGGGTAACCATCACCCAGAGCAGCGCGAGCCAGCTTGCGCAGATCACAGCAGCCACAACGAGCGATTTCACCAGCCATCCGGGCACAAGCGCGCGCAGCGAGAATGAGCGTACCTTTTTGGGAACGCGCTGCCGCGGGCGTCGTGGCCCTGCCGTGGAGGTTGGCCACTTTATAACCTCCGCAGAGCCCCCTTTTTTGGAAGAAAGGATGGATTCAAGACGCGGAGTTGTCAGTTCGGCAGAGGCCTTCGAAGGTGTCTTGCGGATGCCCACGCGCCGCGACTGGCGCTGCTCTAACGGGGAGGCCATACAGATCCTTACGCTTGGGGCAAGCAATAGGAGAGTGGATTCATGCTACCACATCACCCCGCACCCAACAAGCGGCTAGGGTGAAGGACCGGTAGCGCTCTACAGTGCGAGTGCCACACAGCGAGTACCGCACAGCGAAAGCGAAGTCTAGCACTGAATGACAAAACCAAGCAAGACACTTGCACAATCCGGACCGCGCACACCCCGGAGCGGCAGCCGAAAAGACCCCTCCCCCAGTGCCCAGCGACCCCATTGACATCCGCCTTGCTTGCGGCGGATAATGGTATGTCTGACTACTTAGTGTGTCCCTTGGGAAAGGGAGCGACGTGGAGCAGCCCGTCTCGAATTTGTGGCTTGCTGAAGACATCTTCCGGCTTGGCGGCGTGCGGTTCGGTGATTACACCCTTGGCCGCACGACCGTGCATTCGCCAATCTACATCGACCCCCGGGTCTTGGTAAGCAATCCGCATTCGCTGCGCGCCGCGGCGCAACTCATCGCGCAGGAGACGAGTTCCGGTCAAGCCATGCGGCATCCGAAGATCCACCCCTTTACCCTCGTAGCGGGCGTGCCTTTTGGCGGGCTACACTTGGCTACCGCCTTTTCCCTGGCTACGGATGTCCCTATGATCTACGCGCGCAGCGAGAGCGGACAGCACCGGATCGAGGGACGCTATGAACCCGGCGAAACCGTACTCATCATTGACGACTTGATAACGTCCGGCGGCAGTATCCTGCAGACCGCAGCTATTCTGGAGGAAACCGGGCTCGTCGTGCGCGATGCCATCGTCCTCGTGGACCGCGATCAAGGTGGCGCGGCGCGCCTGAAGCGTCACGGCTATAATCTCTATCCCATCCTGCGGCTTGAAGTTATGCTCAACCTCTACATGTCCAAGCAACTCATCGATGAAGATCAGTACCGCCGTAGCCTCGAGTACATCCGCACGCACCGCACGCCGGAAGCGCTCGAAGAAACTTCCTCGTAGCGTTGGAGCGGCGCAAACGGCTGGTTCCCTTTTACCCATGTCTGCCGATCCACAAGCGAAAGACTACCGCGCGATGCTACACGCTGCGGTGCGCCGGGAAGAGACCTTCCTGCAGTTGACCGCAAGCGGACAAATGCGCAGCGGCACCCCACAGTGGCAGAAAGTGACGGTGCGTCCGGTCGTTGTAAGAGCCGCACGACGCATGCAGTTCACCTATTTCGACGGCAAGAAAGCAATCACCAAGAACTACGCCAACGGCGACTCGCATGCAGCGCTGGATGACGTTCTCACCGCCCCTTTCAGTAATTTTCACCTGCAAGCCACCACCGGCGACCTTCACGTACGTCTTTCGAAGAAAGGGAAGGCGCTAATCTCTCGGGGCAAGCCCTCGCGTCGGCAATCCCATCCCGAGCTGGGTCATAACCGCACAAAGCAGCATCCGTTGCCTGTGGGACAACCGGATACGTTCTTGTGGACGACCGGCATAACCGACCGTGCGGGCAATGTCCGTCCCTCGATGCGCGGCAAGTTTCGCCAAGTGAACACGTTCTTGGAGCACTTCTGGCACGCTCTGCCCACTGCGGAAGATCCAGAGCGCCCGCTCAACATCATCGATTATGGCTGTGGCAGTGCGTATCTCACCTTCGCCGCCTACTACTACTCCAGCCACGTGCAAGGACGGCCCACGCAGGTAGTCGGCGTGGATTCCGATACTGAAATCATCGCCAAGTGCCGGCGGCTGCAAGAGTCCCTGCAGTGGGAAGATTTAGAATTCCACGAGTCCAGGATTGCGGATTTCCAACCGGAAACCCAACCTGACGTGGTGTTGAGTCTCCACGCGTGCGACACGGCTACGGACGAAGCCATTGCGCAAGGCATCCACTTGCAGGGCAATGTGATCTTGGCGGCGCCGTGTTGTCAGCACGAATTGCACGACCAGGTGCAACACCCAGACTTTCAAGCCGTCTTGCGCCACGGCATCCTGAAGCAGCGCACTGCGGACATTCTCACAGATGCGTTTCGAGCACTCGTGTTGCGCATCATGGGCTACAAGACAGATGTCGTCGAATTCGTCTCGCCGGAGCACACGTCGAGAAATCTCCTCATTCGCGCCGTCAAGATACAGGCGCCCGGCGACAGCACCGCCGCGCAGGAATACGTGCGCTTGAAGCAGTTCTGGAGCGTGACGCCCTATCTGGAAGAGCTGCTCGGCGACGTTTTGGCGCCGCATCTCGCCATCGCGTAACCGCCAGAGTAGCTACCCCGCGCGGATGCGTCTACACTGGCATCTGAGGATGCCGGTAATTCAAGCAGCTTGGGCCCAGCCAATATTCCTATTGAAGGCCGTAGTGGAATAAACTCTGGCAGTTTGCAGCCGAGGAGGACAGAGCAATGCGTAAGGTAGTTCTGACTGGGACTCCGTATGACATGGGTCGCCAGCAGGGTGAGGCGTTCGCCGACCTTGTCGCGGATGCCATTCAGTTTGTAGTCCCCGAGGGGAGATACGCCGACGCTCACAAAGCGCGAGTGCTCGGGCAAGTCGAACGCAACATGGAGCGGGTATTCCCGGAAGCGCTCGCAGAACTCCACGGTATTGCCGACGGCGCGGGCGTGCGTTACGACGATTTGCTCGCCTACAATTCCTGCCAAGAGTTGGGGCGCATGCAACAGGCGTGCACGAATTTCGTGCTCGTCACCCCCGAACACGGCATCATCCACTACAAGTCCAACGACGTAAGCCGCGAAGCCCTGAAGTTTCACGTCTATCTGGAGGCTCATCCCGACTCCGGTCACGACTTCATTGGCGTCACGTGGGCCGGTACCGTGTGGATGAATTCCGGTATAAACGAGGCGGGCCTCACCTACGGCGGCGGCAGCCTGCCCAATACCGATAGCGACTGGGACCACGGCCTGCCCGCCAACGTGGTGCTGCGCTATTTTCTGCAGTACCCCAATGACGTGGACGACGCTCTGGCGCTGGTCGCGCGCACGCCCATTATGTCTCACGGCCACAACATGGTGTTCACCGATCCCGCCGGCAACGGCGCGGTCGTCGAGCGCACGCCGACCGCCATGGGCATTCGCCGCCTCGACGATCACGCTATCTGGGCATCAAACCACTGCCTAGTCGAAGACGTGAAACCCATGCTCCGCGCGAACAACGAGTCCTTCATGGCCAACAGCCACGGCCGCTACGGCTTGTTGGAGAAGCTGACCGCCGAGCAGCCCCACTCACTGAATCAAGTGATTGCAATTGCGCGGGCCCACGCCGACCCCACGTCCATGTGCCAGCACGGGCCGTACATGCACACCGTGATTGGCTACGTGATGATTCCCGCAGAGCGCCGCATGCTCATTGCCTACGGGCGCCCGTGCGAGAATGAGTTCGAAGAGTACGCCTTCGCGGCTGAGTCCGCGCATGTCTCAAGCGGCGTATAGCCCGACAAGAAATGCCGGTTGCCGCGAGAATCAAGGGTGTGCGTGGCGCAGATGGATTCCCGCTTGAGCGGGAATGACGGACACGGAGTCCACTTTCACTGGTGATGAGGTCCGTCTGACTCGGCTATGCCCTCCGGTAGCGCAGGTTTCCAACCTGCGTATCACAGCCACTGCGCCGCCGGCCACCAGACGCCCAAACGGCTGATCGGCACCTCAAGCAACTCACGGCTACCGGCAATGGGATCGTGCCCGTAGGTCTCCACGAACATGCGCTCGATGCGCTCCGAGAGTTCCGTCGGACCCGGCAGCGGCACGTCAACCCAGGTGTTCCCCAGCCGCTGGCTTTCGGCCATAGCAAACGAGAGTTCCAAGTCGGCGCGGGCGCCTGCCGGGCCGTATTGCACCGGCGTGCCTTCCGTAATGGAGCGGTGGGTGCTTGTAAGAATTTCCGACTTTGCCACGTCGTCCAGATTGCCGATGCCGTAGGCCTTATACGGGTTTTCCCATCGTAAGTCGGGCACGCCGTCCAGATACACGTAGTCCAGCACCTGCTCGCCACCGGTACTGAGGTACTGTTCGCGAATTGTCTGCGGCTGATCGGGTTCGCCTGCCAGTAGCACCACGTCGCGGCCGGCGAGGTGCCCGCTGGCGCCTTCGATCTCCCAGAGATTGGGATGGGAGTGTTTGGAAAATGGCCGCGGCGCCCGCTCGTAGAGGCACATCGTACCCCGCAGGTATTCGATCCACATCGCTTCCCAGACTACCGACGTGGACTGTTCCCCGCCGTAGGTCAGGTACTGATCGGTGGGCGATTCTGTGACGTAGGCCAGCACCCGCCGCACCGAATCCTGCAGGATCATGCGCACGGCGTTGAAGCCGTGGTACGCGCCGCTCGCGTACCAGAGCCGGCTCATGGAGACCTCTCCGATGTAGCCGGACTCGACGATCTTGGCCTTGAGCTGTTCCTGCGGCCACAGCCAGACCTGCTCGGCGATCTCCCACACCACGCCGTGTTCCTGGCAGACGTCGCGGATAGCGTCGCCGACTTCCAGGGTGATGCCATAGGGAATCTCAGTAATGATGTTGATGCCGCGCTTGGCCGCTTCCACGGCCACCGCCGACTGCCCGTCGGTGGGCACCAGAATGAGCGCCAGATCGGGATTGGCCTCGTCCAGCGTGGCGGCGACATTGGTAAACGACTGCTTCACGCCGTGTTTCGCCGATATCTCTTTCGCTACCACCGGGTTGATGTCGCAGATGGCACAGAGATCAAAGTGGTCGGTGAGCCTGGCCACGGTCTCAATCCATCCGCGCGCCCGCGCACCGGGCTCCGATCCCGCGCCTATGACGGCGATACGTAGCTTCTTCATGCTGTCTAATCCTTAGTCAATGATGTTCAATTACTAAAGTAGTAAAACCTTCATCCGTCATTCCCGTAAAAACGGGAATCCATCTGCTCTTCATCGCGGGTTCAACCGCATTCTGCCAACACCCAGACCCCTTCCCTCGACGCAGGCGATAGCCGCACCCAAGAGCGTGGGACAAGCCCCCGCGCTACAAAGAAGGTGTCTACCAGTGGTCATTGTCGCGTCCTTACCTCCGTCATTCCCGTGAAAACGGGAACCCATCTTCTCTGCTTGTCCCAGCCCTCTACCATACTAAGAATGACAATTGGGAAGTGGGATACCAACTTCATTCTGCAAAACAGCCGGGGAGAACCCGTGATAAGTTCCTTTCTCCCCTCGGCCTATCACCCCACGTCCGCCAGAAACTGCCGGTACAGCGCCAGCGGCTGTGACATTGCGTCATCCAGCGCCGTAATCGCCAGCCGCACGTGCGCTGTACGCTCCGTGCCCGGCACGAAATCACTGCCAAACAGCGACAGATAGAGCGGATTCTGCACCTTCCAGGCGTCTTCGGGATCGTCGGTGTTGTAGCCGCTGGTGACGGCGAAGCAGTCCTCGGGCCGCGACATCAGCACCGCTGCCACGCGCCGCTCCAAATCGGCCTGAAACGCCACGGGCACGGCGTATTCGCGCTGGGGCCGGAATTGCGCGGTGGGATGCCCCATTTCCTTGCGTTCCCAGCGGCCGTCCACGCAGCGCCGCGCCGCGTGTGCGTCCCGCGTATACACCAGGCCCACGCCCTTGAAGACCGGGTTCTCTACAGGCGCGACGAGTTCCACTTCATCGGGTTCCTTGGTATAACGCTCCGTCGCCAGGTAGACGTGCGCCAGCAGCGGCGGATCGAAGTAGTTCGAAAGGAAGATCTCGTAGCTCTCGTACGTCGCCTCGGCGGTTACCGTGATCGTCAGATCGATGAGGTTAGGCTCCTTAATCTGATACACCGCCTCGATGCTGGCAAAGTGCTCGTCAGCCGGTCCCCAATTCACCGTCAGCGTGTCGCCGTCGGCGCTCGCCGTCCTCTCAAAGAGACGCGGTTCGCCCAATCCCGAGTGCGTCGCAAACAACCGAAAGAGATTGAGCGCCGAGTACTTGGGATGGATGATTGACACCCCGCTCGGCTTATGCACTAAATCGCTAATGCCATGCCGAATATCCACCTGCGGGTCCCGCGAATGCGCCCGCAGGGAGCCTTTCAACTCGGAAGTTTCAAAATCGTAAACGCTGTTCTCGGCGTCGTACGTAAGGGTTGCCATATTCGATTGTCCTCATTTTCTTCACTGCTAGTTGCCTTTAACAGGCAGACCGCGTGACTCCATGCCTCAATTCGCTGCAAGACGCTAGCTATGACAATTGCGTAACACACTAACTTGCTGCATAGACGTCTTTGCTGGGAGTGGCGCTGTTCTGTGCAGTATAGCCGAACGGCGCGGTAGCGTGTCATCCCGTCCTCAATTCTCATCTACATGACAATCCCCTTGGTTTCACTCTGTCTGCACAACTATAATTACCCACATGAACAGTCTCCCCAAAGCGCTCCTTCTCGATCTCGACGACACCATCCTAAGCTTGAACAGCGACTCTGATGGCGAATGGCTGCAAATTAGCCGCGAGTTTGCCGACCATTTCGGAGCAGTGCCCCTGCATGAGCTCCATGCTGCATTCTTGGACTCACGGGACTGGTTTTGGCGTGAAATGGAGCGCGTCCGTTGGGGCCGTCTCCATTTCAGTCTGGCTCCACGCGAAATTGTGCTGCGCGCCCTTGCTCGGTTCGATATTACGGACACGCCGCTCGTGCACCGCATGGCCGCTCGGTACAATCACATCAGAGAGGCAGCGGTGAGTCCGCTGCCGGGTGCCATTGAAACGCTGCAGCGAC
This sequence comes from Chloroflexota bacterium, assembly GCA_028874195.1. Taxonomy (GTDB): domain Bacteria; phylum Chloroflexota; class UBA11872; order VXOZ01; family VXOZ01; genus VXOZ01. Next base: position 29,516 of record JAPPLM010000071.1, on the reverse strand, counting down.
TGAAGGATATGGATAGCCGCCTAGGGATGCTCACGAATGGCAGCTCCGAGGGGCAGCGAGCGAAGATCGAAAGATTCTCCCTGGCGCCATTCTTCGACCACATTCAAATCGAGGGGGAATTTGGCATTGGCAAGCCGGACGCGCGAGTCTTCCAACACGCTCTTGATGCTCTAAGTGTGGAGCCTGCCGATGCCTGGATGGTCGGCGACAATCTGGATGCCGACATACGCGGCGCGCAACAGGTGGGCATCTACGCCGTTTGGGTAGATGCCCAGGGAAACGGTCCACCGGATGGCTCTACAGTTCGCCCGGACATGACCATCAGGCAACTGTCAGACCTTGTAAAGGCGAGCATACTGGACTGAATCGCTGTTCTGTGTCTAACCAAGCCATTACACTCATAGTGGAAATACAAACTAAAGAGCCATGAATACAGGGCATATTGGCACGCCCGAGGAGTCTTGAACCATGCAACAGCGAGAAGTGCGTTGGGAACTGATGTTCCGGGATGAGTTGGAAGCGGCGATTGCGGCGTTTCCGGTGGTGTACATGCCCTATGGGTTGTGCGAGCCGCATGGGCCGCAGAACGTGGTGGGGTGTGACGCGTTGCGGCCTGAGGGCCACATGCGCCAGGCGGCGGAACAATTCGGCGGCATCGTGATGCCGACCACGTACTGGCACAATCACGAGGCGGGAACGTCCGCGAATTGGGGAGCCCGCACCATTGGCAATAACCGCACGTGGCTCACTTCCATCCCGCCGTGGATGTTCTTCAAGAACATGAGCTACCACATCCGCGCCGTAGACGCCCACGGGTTTCACGGCGCCATTATCTTCTCCGGTCACGCCGGACCCCACAGTCCGGACATACCCGTTTTCCTGGAGATCATGCAACGGCACGTGGCGACCCGGCTGCACTGCCACATGCCGATTGGCATGGGCACGGATGAGCCGCGTTTTGAAGATGACGGAGGCATAGGCGGTCACGCCGGCCGCGGCGAAACGTCGCTGTTGTGGTCGGTGACACCGGGCGGCGTGGACCTGACCCGCATTCCGCCTGCAGGCACGCCCGGCCCGCACTTTGCCATGGGCGACGATGCCACAGAATCCGACCGCCGCGCCGGTGAACGCATGCACGCCGACATCGTGGCCAGCCTCGGCGCAAGCGCCAAGGAACTGCTAGCGGAATACGACCGCGTGCAACCCGCGCGCACGCGACTGACCTTTGCGGACATCGAGGACATCTGGGAAGAAGACGTGCGCCCGGCGTTGAGAAATTTCAACTCGATGCAGCAGTCCCCGGACCCGCTGCCGGAAGATTCCTTCTGGCACGCCAACCAGCACATCCCCGACCGAGGGTAGACTTGCCAAGTGTTACCCTGGTCTGATACGCGGGGAGTAGAGAAGCATGTATTGAACTACAGGCTAACCTGCCTTGTCCCACCACGGGCATAAATGTACTGGGCAAACGGTCGAGGCAAGGTCGAGTTTACCGATTTGAGCCAATCCCACTTATTGAGGATCGTACGCATCATCGTTAGGCGACTGATCTGGCCGCTTGCAAAGAAAACTATGCCCACTTTGTGTTCAAGAATGGCCTGACGCTCGAACTCCACACTAAGAATTTTCTTGTTGCAGGAAATCACCAGCCAGCCATTTCGGCCTGCCTCTTCTAGCCACCCAACATCCTGGCGACGTGGGTCGTTTTCATTGGAATAGAGGTCAAGGAGCCACTTTATTTCTACGTCTCTGTCGGCTTCACTGAGGAACTTGGGAATAGTCGTACCCATATCCTCATCGAAGAAAAGGATCACGCCGCAAGGGCCTTCTCGTTTTGAATTATAATTTCTACAACTTTAGTGTCTAGATCAAAGTCCTCAGCGAGGGCGCTGATGCTTTCACGCCCCTTAAAGAACCGTGTAAGAATAGTCTCGGCTCGAATGCCTCTGCCCGCTACTGAAGGTCGGCCGGCGGCAAAACGTGGGTCCACCACAACCGGCACTTCGCGTCCAAGAGGAAACCAGCGCGCTGCAAACCCCTGCTCTTCAACAAACTCCAGCTGTCGAACACGCTTCAATACTTTCATCGGTAATGCCACCTGCTTGCCTTCGGTGTCCAATGCTCGGTATAGAGGCGGTTCCCCACTCTCTAGGGAAAACTCATGCATGATGTGGCCGCCGAGCATCTCAAATTCACTAAATGCAAATGGGTGCGAAACTTTTAGGAATTCACGCGCAAATGCATGCGCTTTGCGCACAGTGTCCAGCTTAACATTGCTGCGGCGGAAGTTCACAGCTACTACGATTTCAGCCAACATGAGAAATGATACTGTCACAGGTTGGTCGGAAGGGCTGGACTGCTTGCCAAACACTGGTGCGATTTCGTTGCCCCAAACCCACCGGCGCACGGTAGGGGCAGTCGTACCCGCTAGCCTTGCCGCTTCGCTCACCGTGTAGGCTGGCAGGGTTCGCCAGGCATCGGAGTGTGTATCTAAACTGGGCACCATTCCTGTGCAGCCTTTCGAACAGTGGCGGGAGTCTAATAGCGATGGTCGTGAAACTCAAACGCACAATTCGACGTCTAAGATCTCCACGTTTGCCCTCCTCTAGTATGATGAATTTGTAGCTATATGCCAATCCTTGTTGCATTCAGCAGACTCATACGGGATATGGGCACAGGTTTTCTTATCGTAATAGCTGTACTTGCCGGTCTGGTTGTGCTGGCGCGCGTCATGCGGCTGGAAGACGTCTTCATCTACTTTCCCGATCACGAGATCTACATGACGCCGGCAGACCTCGGGCTCGCTTATGATGAGGTCCGGTTTGGGGAAGAGGGGCGGCTGCACGGGTGGTTCGTCCCCGGTCGCACTGATGTCACCATCCTCTGGTTCCACGGCAACGCCAGCAACCTATCGCATCCCGGGCGGGTGGAGTTCATCAAGCTTTTGCACGACCGGATGGGGGTCAGCTTCTTCATTTTCGACTACCGGGGGTACGGGCAGAGCTCCGGCAAGCCCTCTGAGGAGGGCCTTTACCAGGACGCGCGCGACGCGCTGGCATATCTGCACAGCCGCGACGACGTGAACTCCGACCGTATCGTCTACTACGGCAGGTCGCTGGGCGGCGCGGTGGCGTCGCACCTTGCTACTGAAAATGCGCCCTACCGGCTGATCCTGGAGTCCTCCTTCACCTCGACGCCGGACATGGCGCGCGTGCAATTCCCGTTCCTGCCGCTGGGCCCCCTGCTCTACACGCGGTATAGCAGCCGCGAGCACCTCGCCGCGGTCAATTCGCCGGTTCTGATCATTCACGGGGATCGCGACCGGACCGTGCCGACGCGTCATGCCGACGAATTGCACGCGGCCGCCAACGAGCCTAAGCAGCTCTATATAGTCCGCGGCGCGGACCACAACGATGTCCACTACGCCGGCGGCGAACCCTACCTGGAAGTGTTTGCGGAGTTTCTCGATTTGCCGCTGGCGCCGGTGTGAGTGGAAAGCGGCGAACGGTTGCCTGGTGTTGCCCTCTTTAACGGACTGGGTAGCGGGGCCTTAACGGTATCTCCACGGCTAGCTTAAGGGGTGTAGGGGCACGATATATCGTGCCCTTTCGTGTCAGGCTAAGCAGTCGAAACCACATCGGAGCGGAAAAGAGTACCATCCGAGAGTAGCGCGGGGGCTTGTCCCCCGCCATTTCTTGTAAATTTTGAACACTGAATTGGAGGGTTGCTTAGCTCAAACCCTAGATTCCTCGCTCCGCTCGGAATGACGGTCGCGAGCAGCGAACGAGAGATGTGAAGCGCTGCCACCGAAGAAATAGGCGAGGGTCTGTAGTTCCCCCAAGTGCCTACCCCACCGCCCGAACCTAGCCGCGCTTAAAGGGTGCGCCCAGTTATTTTAGCAACTCCACGTCCGCGTACCACGCCGTCACTATGCCGCCGGTACCGTCGTGGTGGCGGCTGACCGGCCTTCCGACAATCTCACCACGTTGCGCGGGTATTGGACGGCTGAACATTGGCCCGGCCACAACGCAGGTGTGAAACTCGCCGTTCTCGCCGAGCGGATCGGTGCCTGCCGGCAGGTCGTCCAGAAACGACTGGTCGAACCAGCGCCCGGCAAAGCTGCGGTCAAGCTTGGAGGTCGGACTCACCGCCGTCACAATTGCCTTCAATCCGGACCTCAGCATGGTCTGCGCTAGCTCTGCAGTGGGCATGCCCCAGACTGGAAAGATTGCCTCGAAACCCGTTCCCGCGAGCTTGGCTTCCCGGTACGCGCGAATGTCCTCCAAAAAGAGGTCGCCAAAAGCGAATGTGTCGGCGGCCTGATCGGGCGGCAAACCACGCACTAGGTCGAGGAATTGCGCCATCGCCGCCTCATACTCTTCATTTGAGCAGGGATAGGGAATAGGAATCTCGTACAGCGGCAGACCCAGCCGCTCCGCCTGCACGCGCAGCACCGGCACCGGCGTCGCCTGAATTGCCACGCGGTTGAAGTGCGGCGTCACCGTCGTAAAGATGCCCCGCACGTCGTACTGCTCCGGCTGCTGCCGCAGCACGTGCAACGCCCACGCCGAGTCTTTCCCCGACGACCAGGAAACGAGCACTGGCTTCGCTGACATAGCACATTCACAAACGTAAGGGCACGATATATCGTGCCCCTACCCTCTTGTCTAAACATGTTGAGCACACTGCTTGCTACTTATCTCCAGCGCGAACAGGCTGCCGGAGACCGCAACATTCAGGCTCAACCTCACTTATCCAGCCCGCGACAGCGCCTCCTCAATCGCCCGCGCGGCGAATACCGTCGTCAGGTGCTCGCGGTACTCCGCCGAGGCGTGGAGGTCGTCGTTGAGGTCCTCGACGTTCGCGCCGGCGCGTTTGGCGGCGCGGCGAATAACCGCCGCGTCTACGTGCTTGCCCTTGAGGATGCGCTCCGTGTTGCGCGCCCGGACGGCCGTGGGGCCGGCGCCGGTCACGCCGATGCGCGCTTCCGTACACACGCCGTCGTCACCCACCGTAATTGCCGCCGCCACGCCCACCACGGCGTAGTGGGAGGCCTTATTCGGCAGCTTCTGGTAGGAAACGCCGGTACCAGCCGGCAACGCCGGAATGTGGACTTCGGTCAGAATCTCGTTGGGCCGCAATGCCGTCGTCAGCAAGTCGCGGAAGAAGCGGTCGATGGCGATAGTGCGGCCGGAACGTGTCGTCGCCGTGACCAGCTCGAAGTTCAGCGCCAGCGCCAAGGCGGGAAAGTCGCCCGCCGGATCGGCGTGAGCCAAGCTGCCGCCGATGGTGCCCTTGTTCTGCACCTGCACGTCGCCCACCTCACCGGCGGCCTCCGCCAGCGCGGGCACCCGCGCCTGCACGAGCGCCGAATTCTTGATGTCGTGATAGGTCGACATGGCGCCAATCGCCAGACTGCCGTCGTCGGACTCGCTGATGAAACGCAGATCGGAAATCCTGCCAAGGTCTATCAGGCACTGCGGCGTGCTGAGCCGCAGCTTCATGATGGGCAGCAGACTGTGGCCGCCCGCCAGCAATTTCGCGTCGTCCCCGTGCTGCCGTAGCAGCCGCAGGGCGTCGGTAACGGATGTCGGTGCGTAGTAATCAAACGCTTGCGGGATCATGAGCGGCCTCCTCTCCGTCTACTGCCATGATTCTGCAGCACCCTCCAGATTCGTTCCGCCGTCATGGGTATGTCCACGTGGGTCACGCCCAGGTGCGAGAGCGCGTCGATGACCGCGTTGGCAACGGTCGGCGTGGCGGAAATGGTCGCCATCTCGCCGATACCTTTCGCGCCCAACGGGTTGACCGGGCTCGGCGTCACCGTGCGGTCAAGCTCGAACATGGGAAATTCCTGGGCGAACGGCATAGCGTAGTCCATGAGCGAACCGGACACAAGCTGGCCCTCGTCGTCCCAGACTGCCTGCTCCAGGAGCGCTTGGCCGATGCCTTGCGCCAAGCCGCCATGGATCTGCCCTTCCACGAGGGTGGGGTTGATCACGGTACCGCAGTCATCGACGGAAACATAGCGTTTCAAAGAAACCTCGCCGGTATCCTGGTCGATCTCAATCACGGCAATGTGCGCGCTGAAGGGGAACGTCAGCCCCGGCGGCTCCCAGAAGGATACCGCCTCCAGACCGGGTTGCTCATCTTCCGGCAGCAACTGGCCGTCGTAGGCTTCGGAACCTACCTCGGCCCAGGTCACATACTGGTCCGGCATGTCTTGAATGGAGAACAAGCCGTCTTCCAGCGTGACGAGTTGTGGGTCTAGGGTATCTTCAATCTTGTTTTCCAAGAGCGCTGTGGCGATGCGCGTGGCCTTATCCTTGATTTGCTCATTGGCCTTGAGGATCGCGGTGCCGCCAACCACCAGCGTACGGCTGCCAAAGGTGCCGACGCCGCGGGCAACGATGCTTGTATCGCCGTGAATGATTTCCACATCCTCGAAGGGTACGCCGAGGTCGTCGGCCACAATCTGCGCAAACGACGTTTCCTCGCCCTGGCCGTGGGGCGACGCGCCGGTGAGCACCGTCACTTTGCCCATGGGGTCAACACGCACGGTAGCGCTTTCGAAACCGCCTAAACCGCCCATGGCGGCAGCGGGACCGAACCCGCAGACCTCGGTGGTCACGGTCACGCCAATGCCCATGAGCTTGCCGTCCTTGCGCGCGGCTTTCTGCTCGGCGCGCAGGTCGTCGTATCCCGCGATATCCAGCGCTTTGTCCAGCGCCGCATTGTAGTCGGCGGAATCGTAGATCATGCCGGTGGGCGTTTCATAGGGGAAGGCGTCATCCGGGATGAAGTTCTTGCGCCGCACGGCTACCGGGTCTTTGCCCGTGGCGTCGGCGATCAAGTCCATCACCCGTTCGATGATGTACGCCGCTTCCGGCCTGCCGGCGCCGCGATAGGCGTCATACGGAATCTTGTTGGTAAAGACGCCGATGGTGGTCCAGCCAATGTCGCGAATGCCGTAGACGCCCGGCGACAATGAAGGCGTAAGCGTGGGAATAACGTGGGAAATGACCTGAGCGTAAGCGCCTAAGTCGGCGTAGATCTTCAGCTTCATGCCGAGCAGTGTGCCGTCCTTCTTGTAGGCGGCTTCCACATATTGCGCCTGCCCCCGGCCGTGGCTCGTGGCAACGAAGTGCTCCGTGCGGTCTTCCGCCCACTTCACCGGCCGGCCGATATGCTCCGCCAAAGCAATGGCGATGATGGATTCGGAGTACGTATTGATCTTGCACCCAAACCCGCCGCCCACGTCGATGGCGATCACGCGCAGCTTGTTTTCCGGCATGCCAAGCATCTTGGCCGCGACCATGCGCTCGATGTGGGGGTTCTGCGTGGTCACCCACAGTGTGGCGTTACCGGTACTGCGTTCGTACTCCGCCACCGCCGCCCGCGGCTCCATGGGATTGGGAATGAGGCGGGGCTGCTCCAGCCGAGCCGAAACCACACCGTCGGCCTCGGCGAAAGCGCGGTCGGGATCGCCCGCCTGGTCGGTGGCTTCGTAGCACAGGTTGGAACCCATTTCCTCGAAGATGACGGGCGTGTCGGCATCCGCCGCCGTCTCCATGTCCGTTACGACAGGGAGGGGATCATAGTCAACTTCGATGAGATCGAGCGCGTCCCGCGCGGCCGCCCGCGACGAGGCAGCCACGGCAGCTATCGGCTCGCCAACGTAGTTGGCTTTCGTCGCCGCCATCGGCCAGCGCTCCGGATATTGCATACCCTCCAAGATGGCAAACAATGGGAATGGTTCTGCGCAGCGGTCGTTGATTTCCGCGCCGGTCATCACACCCAACACGTCAGGGTGCGCCGCCGCCGCCGTATCAATGCTATTGATCCGCGCGTGCGCATACGGACTACGCAGCACCGCAAAGAACGCCATGCCCGGCAGGATGACGTCATCGGTGTACTTGCCCTCGCCGGTAATGAGACGAGGGTCCTCCTTGCGCTTCACGCGCGAACCGATCAATTTCGATACCTGGCCCGCGATCATCGCCTCGCTCCTTTACTTTCGCACCTCGCCTCTGCCATCTCCGCCAAGATTGTCCTACACGTGACCCGTTTGAAAATGACTCGCCGCCGAAGTCTGCAATCCTGGTAGGGCAAGAGGCCTCAATTGTAACTATAGGACTGCCTGTCGGCGCAGCGGTGTGCATGGCTTTCGGGTATGCAGTTCGCACATAGCAAACTCGCGCTCTGCACCTACGCCACGTTGCCCTGCAAGCGCTTATTCCTGCATCCGCTGCGCGGCAAACTGGGCCGCCTTCACGATGTTCTGATAGCCGGTGCAGCGGCAGATGTTACCGGCCAGCGAGTGACGGATTTCCTCCTCGCTTGGGTCCGGCTGTTCGTCCAGGACCTGATGCAGGGTCATAATGATGCCCGGCGTGCAGAAGCCGCACTGCAACCCGTGCTCTTCCCAGAAACCTTCCTGCACCGGGTGCAGTTCGCCATCTTGGGCCAGGCCCTCAATCGTCGTCACCTCACTGCCGTCGGCCTGCACGGCCAGCACCGTGCAACTCTTGACCGCGGACCCATCCACTACCACCGTGCACGCGCCGCATTGACTGGTGTCGCACCCCACGTGCGTGCCGGTGAGGCCCAGCTCGTCACGCAGGTAGTGCACGAGCAACGTGCGTGGCTCGACACTGCTCGTATGGCGTGTGCCGTTTACGGTAACCGAGATTTCGTTGGGCATACGTCTATCCCCCTAGCAAAGCGTATCTGCATGCGCCGACTTCGTCATAGACGCCAAATACTTGGTCTAGTATACCAAGTGCGTTTCAATTGCACACGTGTCAAGCTACGGTTCGGCGGCAAACGTGGAGTGCGGGCTGAATACTCGGATGTAGAGAGTGCATAGCAATACGTGCGTGGGGTAGATGGCGGTTTCTTAGCACTGCACCGTTCGGAATCTAAGTGTGCGCTACAAAAATAACGACCCAGCGTGGATTGCTAAGAGGAGGCGGAGAGAAAGAAGTACTGAATATGCTGGACAGAGGTAGGATTCCAACGTCGAACGGTCAGTAGGAAGAGCGTCCGGATGGCACTTCGTCCTAAAGCGTATGGGTTATTTGCGGTCTCGAAAGGCCAAGCCTTACGACGATAGGCATAGCCTCTGCGAGCTTGTGAAGTAGGTCGCGGTAATGGGCCTGCTGTGTTGCAGTCATTTGATAGGAGCGGGCGGCGCTGTCTAAACTTTCCATGCGTGTCACCAACTCATCCCACTCGAGGAGGAACGCAGCCTGATGGTCATCGAGCATGTGCGGCCAATCTTCTTCAATAGCGGGAAGATTGTCAATCTCTGCTGCAATTGCGCTCAGCTTAAGGTCAATCCGCTCATTTATCGTGGCCTGCGTAGCCATCGCTTCTCTCTCCGACCGGGCCGATCTAAGTACCCAAGACCATCTTCAAGCTGGAAGGCGGTAGCAATGTTCCCGGTTGACACCCGATACTCTACAAGTAGCCACTCGTAACCGCCGGGACCCTGCAACTCTCCCGACCGCCGCACAATGCTGAGGTGGCAGCCTTTGTCGCGGTATATGCTTGTCATGAGACCGCTAGCAGGGTCGCATATCACTCCGCGTAGACTCTCACGGTACCCACCAAACGTCATGCCGAGCGGCCACTCTTGCCGCACCACAACATGCTTCAGGTAGTGCACCACGTCAGTCGGGAGCATGTCATTGGGTTGGAGAACTCGACCTCTCCATGGAGTACCGACTAACTCCCCTGGAATACGCTGTTCCCGACTAAGATTATACCACGCGTTCGCTACGTGCTCCTGAATCTCCCATAACTCATCAGCGGCAAGGAGTTGCTTGCCCCTTACCGCTTCCAGGATGATTCGGTTTACGTTCGCGCTAGTCTCGTCTGCCGGTGCCAAATGCCGTCCTAGTCTTCTGAATTGGGTGCGCAACACGATCTGCGCTTGCGGTCAGACGTAGAGCCTCTGTTTGTTTGGCGGTCAGTTTTAAGACTAGCCACCAAATTCGTGCGGCTGCTGGTGCCAACCTATTCACACTTGGTCTGAGACGGCAACAATCTGCTCACAGAGCGCGATGTCGGCGACGCCTTCCGCCGCGTCGGGAGTTGGAGTAATACCCTGCTGCACACAGTGCAGGAAGTAACGGATTTCCTCGGTGAAGCCTTCCCGCGCGGGCACGTCGAGGCGCGTGGAACCGCTCGGCGTGTGTAGGGTGAGGATGGACGGCTGGCGGAAGAGCAGCGGTGGCGCGTGTACGATCTCGATGCGCCCCGCGGTGCCGTAGATGGTGGCTGCTTGGTCCCAGGGTGCATTGGTGTACGATAAGCTCCCGACCTCAAGTACGGTCTCGTACATTCCATAGTCGAGTATGGCCAATCGGGGCGGTCCCAACGAGGCATAACGCACGCCTGCCGGATCGCCCAGCAGGTGCCGCATGAGGTTGAGGTCGTGCACCCAGACTTCGATCCACTCAGTCAATGCGCGTTCAATAGACTCTGGCGGGGAGGGAGACGCGGTAAAGGCTGCCGGGAGTTTAGCCGGTTGCAGATTAATGGGCAAGGAATGAAGCGCCGCCGCGCCCATTTGCCAGTTGCCGCCAAAGTCGCGGAATTGGGCAAAGCGTATGTCGCCGATGCTACCCTTTGCAAGCAGCTCTTTGGCGCGCTGCACGGCGGGATCGAATTGGCGCATGTAGCCCACCATGACCGGTGTGCCGGTGCTTATGCTTGCCGCGTGTATTCGCTCCGCGTCTGCCCGCGAGCCTGCCAACGGCTTTTCGGTGAATACGGGAACACCGGCTTCGAGGAGGGGGATGACGGCGGCTGCATGGTGTTCCTTTAGCGTCACGACTACGGCGCAGTCGAGCAGTTCCGCATGTGCGGCGAGCTCTTCCGCGCTACCAAGAATACGCGGTATCCCGTACGCAGCCGCCAACGCTTCCGCGCGGGCGCGGTCCAACTCCGCTACCGCGACCAGTTCTACGTCTGCAATTTGTAGCAGCGACGGCAGATGCGTTATCTGCGTCATGCCGCCTGCGCCGACAAGTCCGACTCGCATTTTCTCTTCCTTATGTACCGATACATCTTCTACGTTAGTACGTTCACTATTCTAGTGGACTGCAACGCCAAGGTGCTCTGTGGGCTGTGGAGATTCTCCCGAGAAGCAGACAAGAGCATAGTCGCCAAGAGACTGGAATTATGTGCGAAACAGGAATTCTAGCGGCGTACCACATTCGGATCGAGGAGTAACCAGACTGGCGCGATACTCCGACAGCACTACGAACCGGCGCAGGTTACAGACGTGTCCTGAGCCTGTCGAAGGGCCTGCGCAACCGGAATGATGTCATCGTCGCTCCTTTTCTCGTCACGCGCCACCACACCGCCTGTCGCAACGTAGCGCGGGGGCTTGTCCCCCGCCTCTTCGTCTCGTGCCATTACTACTCTCGCTCAACCAGACAGACGCATCAGTGCACTATTGGCTGGCGCGGAAGGCGTCAATTCCCGCCAGCAAGCGATCTATATCCGTGCGGTCGTTAAAAACGTGTGGGTCCACGCGGAAGAGATTGCGGAGGCAGTACGTGTCCACACCGCGGGCGGTGAGGAAAGCCTGCAATGCCTCCGCCTCGTCGATTTCAGCGGCTATCACGCCCCCGCGCCGCGTGGGAGCCAGCGACGTGCGCACGGTAATCCCGCGTTCCTGCAAGCCCTCGATGCAATAGCCGGTGAGTTCAAGCACGTGTGCTTCCACGGTCGCCATGCCGGTTTCCAGCAGGATTTCAATCCCCGGCAAGCATGCGGCGACGCCCATCAGGTTCGGCATGCCAAGCTGGAAGCGCTCAGCGTTGGGCAGCAGACGCAGTTGCTCCATGTCTGTGCGGGTCGTGCTCACCCAGCCGGCCGTCGGCGGTTGCCGCTCCAGATGGCGCTTCGCCACGTAGAGATAGCCCACGCCGGCTGTGCCCAGCAGCCACTTCATGGCAGTGGTAGCGAAGAAGTCAACGCCGGTGGCGTGAAGGTCGATGTTGAGCGCGCCCGCCGACTGCGCGCCATCCACCAGAAGCAACGCGCCGTGAGCATGGACGATTTCAGCTAGTGCGGTGAGGTCGTGGCGGAAGCCTTGCGCAGGCGTGACGTGCGAGACGCTTACGGCGACGGTCTGGGCGTCGATTGCGCGTTCCATGTCCTCTAGATGAATCACACCATCTCGCGGCGCAACGAAACGGCGTTCCAGCACGTCCCGCGGCGGCAGCATCCAGGGATAGACGCTGGAAGGATAGGGAAAGCCGTCGAAGACCACGTTACCGCCGGGTTTGGGCGCAACCAAGCTCACGGCGAGGCTGGACCCCGCCGAGGTGCTGTCGTTCACGACGATCTCTTCTGCTTCAGCGCCCATGAGTGCCGCAAGGCGTTCCCGCAGCGCGCGAGATTGCTCCATGAAACTGGGATAGAGGTCGCCGGTGCGATGGGCAAGCGCGGCGAGATGGTGCTCCACTGCCGTCAGCATAGGCGCGGAAGCCGGCGCCATGCCGCCGCTGAAGAGATAGGCGCGCTCTTGCAGTATTGGAAAGAGGTCTCGAACCTCAGCCGGTGTCATGGATGCTCCTAATCCGTAGCAGGTGAAACCCCATTGTACTCTCCTGAGCGCCCAAGCGGAGGACAAGCCCCCACGCTACTCATTCAGTAATCCTGCGCCCTAATCGGTCGCCGCGTCGGCCGGCGCTGGGAAGACGATCCCCGCTTCCTGCACTTCCTGGTAAGGAAGCAGCCACACTAGAGATTCGTCATGCAGGTCTACCACCTGGATGCGGTTTCCCCACGGATCGCGAAAGTCGCAGCGAATGTAGTCGTTGGACATGACATCGAGCTTGTACTTCGTGCGCAGCTTGTCGCGCACGCTCGCGAGTTGCTCCTCGTCGCGCACCATGATGCCGAAGTGGCGCGAGCGCTCCGGCTGCAACTCATTAACCTCGAAGATGGCGAGAAACTGGTGGTTTCCCAACTGACACCACGCCGCGCCTTCTCCGCCGCGCAACATTTCTAGATTGAAAACGTCTTCGTAAAAGGCGACCGCTTTCTCGACATCGTCTACCTCGATGCCGACGTGATTGACGCCGTATACCTGAATGTCCATTTGCGATTACTCCCAAAAAGCGAAATATGCGGACTTACCTTAATTCCACTATATACCAGCGCGCGGCGCAGCAGCCTTATTTGTGCTGGAATGGAAGGGGGTCAGGCATCAGATTCTGGGACGGCGGACCAAGACCTAGCGCCGACTAAAGCAGTTTCTCCAGCGCGTCAGCCTGCGATTGAACAGCGTGTGCGTCGTCGTCCCGCAGGGTAATGTGACCGAGCTTGCGCCCCGGACGCGGCTCTTTGGCATAGAGATGCAGATGGGCGTTGGCCGCGGCGAGAACAGCGGCGCTATCAGGTATCGTGCCGATGAGGTTGAGCATCACCGCGTGGCCGCGCGGCGCGGTAGAGCCTAAGGGTAGGCCGAGCACGGCGCGCAGATGATTCTCAAACTGGCTGGTCTCCGCCCCTTCGATGGTCCAATGGCCGGAGTTATGAACGCGGGGCGCCATCTCGTTGGCGAGCAGCCGGCCGTCTTGCTGGAAGAATTCGATTGCCAGCACGCCCACGTAGTCCAGCGCCTCCAGCACGCGCTTGCCGTATGCCTCCGCTTGCGCCTGCAGTTCAGGCGAGGTTGCTGGCGCCGGCGCAATAGAACGGCGCAGGATGCCCCTGTGGTGGTAGTTCTCCATCAATGGGTAGAATGCCGTACTGCCGTCCCGTCCCCGCACGGAGAGCAACGACACTTCGCGGTCGAAGGGCACAAATGACTCCAAAATCAGTGGTTGTCCTTGCAACGTATTCCAGGCGGCCTGAACATCCGTCGCCTGCTGAATGATGCGCTGGCCTTTACCGTCATAGCCCAGCCGCCGGGTCTTGACCACGGCCAGTGTGCCGAGCGCTTCCAAGGCGGCATCGAGGGATGCGCGAGAGTCGATCGCGATGAATTTTGGCGTGGGGATGTCAAGCTCGCGAAAGAACGACTTCTCAGTCAGGCGGTCCTGGGAGACTTCGAGCGCAGCGGGGGGCGGGAACACCGGCACGCGTGCCTCGAGAAAGCGCGACGTGTCTACCGGCACGTTCTCAAACTCATAGGTGATAAGCGAGAGGCCCTCAGAGAAGCGGGCGAGTGCCTCGCGGTCGTCGAAACTCCGGCCAACAACGAGCTCGGCCATTTCGCCGGCCGGCGCATCGTCGTATGTGTCGAATATGCGGAAACGCACTCCCAGCGGATATCCCGCCAAGGCAAGCATGCGGCCAAGCTGCCCGCCGCCCAAAATACCTACAGTCATTCCGATTCCCTCGGATCGGGCTGGGCGAGCACATCGCCGGTCTGTCGCTCGCGGAATTTTTCATAAGCCGCACGAAATTGTGGATGCTTGGCGCCAAGGATGGCTGTCGCAAGCAGTGCCGCATTGACCGCTCCGGCGCGGCCAATTGCCAAGGTACCTACCGGCACGCCGGCAGGCATCTGCGCGATGGAGAGGAGCGAGTCCATGCCATTGAGGGCGCGAGACTGCACCGGCACGCCGAGTACGGGCAAACTCGTCTTGGCTGCCGTCATGCCCGGCAAGTGGGCCGCGCCTCCCGCGCCAGCGATTATGACCTCGATGCCCCGCTGCGCCGCCGTCTCGGCGTATTCGAACATTCGATCAGGAGTCCGATGCGCGGAGACGACCCGCACCTCATGCGGCACGCCCAATTCCTCGAGCGTCTCCGCCACGTGGCGCATGGTCTCCCAGTCGGATTTGGAGCCCATAATAATACCTACAAGCGGCCGAGCAGACTTTTCCTGTGTCACGTTCTCTACCTAGTCTCTTGTCGAGTAATACGGTCGTGCCACTCAATCACGTTGCTATAGTCGAGGAATCTACATAGCTTATGCAAGCCGCTAGCTTGAAAAGTCGGGCGGTTTAACTGACGCGCAAAGAGATCACGTCGCGTGTCATTCGAAACCACACTAAATCGAGGAAATGAACTGGGTGCAGCTAGGTGTACATCATTGAAGCGCAATAGGCCGGAGTAGATTGGCGTTGAGTGTTCCACTTCGAAAAGCGCCTGCAGCGAGTTTGCTCCTCTGTTTAACCATATGACATCCACCTCTGCCAAAGTACTGGCCACCAGATCAAACCCAAGCGGAAGACTCACCCGGAATTCAAACGGCGCAGTCAATGACCAATCCAGATTTGGCCGGTCACTTTGCGGAACCCAAACGTCGAACCCTTTCGCGCTGCCGATAGCGCCGAGCAGTGTTTGCACCTGAGGATGTGAGAGATCGGGCTGATAACGCAACCTACCTGCATCAATCAAGTTGTGCAACCTATTCCAGCCACTGTGGCCAGCGACGCTAAACCTACCTGCCCCGGCAATATATAGTTCTGCGCCGCTCTCCTCGAGATGAATCATCACTTTGTACTGACCGTCTCGCGCCGGTGAAACCGCACCAAACACATCCTCATATTCGGCAAAGGGCACGAAGAGCGGTTCAGCCTGATCGTCCCACAGAAAGCAGATCACTGCACGATGACCCGCTAACTCCCGCAGATCTTCCTCTCTTAACCCGTAGAATGTCTTCTTGTCCCCGTGGCGCTTCGAGTAACGAACATAGACGCGTGCCGCATCGTCGCCAACCGTAAAGAGGGATTGGCTGCGATGCAGTCTTTCTAGTGAGCCAAACCGCGCAATCAACTCTTGCAAGAAAGCTTTCTTGATTGAGTTTGCCATCGCCGAAGCCATTTGCATGCGCCAACACAACTACACCTTCTCATTTTAGCGAATTTTCTCTAGGCCATACCGCACCGCGCTCGTAATGTAAGTGCAGTCCTTCGATCTTTTTTTTGGCTCGCCACATGTTAATCCTCGTAAGAGGCATGACTCGCTGCACTTGGCGTGCGTCTGCCAAGCGTGTAAAGTAGGTAGGTGGCACGCTATCCGACCATGGGTTGGGCGCGACGAGCAGCGTGCTTTTCTTTTCGCAATCGGACGAGACTTAATCTGGATAGAAGCTAGAACAGCGGTTGCCCGCGAGGCGACGCAGGAGATTGACGGGCGCATGGCGAGAAAACATGAACAGCTACAGGCAGACAGGCGCGATTCCTTTGGCAAGAAAGTAAAGCGGCTCCGGCGCGACGGCATGGTGCCGGGGAACGTCTACGGCCTCGCTATGGAGCCGATCCCCCTCACAATTAATGGGCGGGAATTCATCGCCGTTCATCAACGCGCGGGCAGCACCGGCGTGATTGACCTCGCGGTCAACGGTGCGGATGCGTTGCCGGTGCTCGTGCAGGAAGTACAGCACGATCCACCCACTAGTCGCGTGTTGCACGTGAGTTTCGTGCAAGTCGACTTGACGAAGCCCGTAAACGCCATGGTGCCGGTGTACGTCTATGGCGATTCCCCGGCGCTGGAGCAAGGCGCCATCATCATCCAGCATATCAACGAGATTTCGGTCTCGGCCTTGCCGGATGACATTCCGGAGAGTTTCGAAGTAGACGTCACTCCGCTCTTGGATATTGACGATGCCTTGCACGTAAGCGACTTGGCTACACCGGCAGAGGTCACCATCCTGACCGAAGCCGACGATCTCCTGGTGCGGGCTGAACGGCCGCGCGTGATCGAGGAAGAGACGCCGGAAGAGGACGAGGAGCTAGAGGGCGAGGAAGGCGAAGGCGAAGAGGGCGAAGAGGGCGCCGCGGAGGACGAGAGCGAAGAGTAAGCGTCACCGAATTCTTCGCGTGGGTGCCATTCAGCACTGTAACCCCTTCCCGTAAGCGCCGCTGCATTCGGCAGCCGCCAGACTCCCTACGCGTCGATTCCCTGGGCCGTAGCCAAAGATTGCCGCAATTGGCAATCCGGCACTTTTCTTCGCGTTCGAGGAACGCTTGGCGCCACGGTCGCCAGGCCATGTTGATTTAGCCGGTCGCCTAGCCCTGTTCCAAACCGGCTAGTCTCAGCAGACGACAGCGAGGGCGCCTACCCCGGCTCTCGCCTGATACTCACTTTCCCACTTTCCAGTATACTGTTCAGCGTGATATAAGGTAATTAATCTTACTTAACTGCGCGTAATTCCTCTTGCATTGGATAGCGGACGTAGCTTACGAATGGCCGGTCTCTGTTCACAGGCAGCAATTAGCCGCCCCATTGCAGGCTCATGGAGCGATTTCGACCGCTGCATTGCGCGGGCTTTGTTGGTGAATCGATCACTTGCTAAGCAACCAAGAGTGGCCCGCTCGAAACAGTGGTGCGATTAAGAAACCTTCCGCAGTTGAGACCGGCTACCTAAGAAAAGTGCAAGTGACACGATGGGAGAATGTAGGGTGCGACCAGTAAGCCTGTTGCGCACAATTGGCGTCATGCTGCTTCTGGTTTTGGCGCTCGGTTGCGGTTCCAGCGGGCCGGACGAGAGTGAGGTTCTCATAAGCCTAACCGACCATGTAATCGTACCTGGCTATGAAGCCGTAGCGACGGAGGCGCGTGACTTAAGCGAGGCGTTGGATGCCCTTTGCGCTCAGCCGTCGGAGCAGGCACTGAGCAACGCGCAGCAAGCGTGGCGAGATGCTCGCGAACCCTGGATGCGCATGGAGGCCATGTGGTTCGGTCCAGTCATGGACCGGCGCGCCGTTGGCCTCATAGACTGGCCGAAAGTGGACCCCGAGCGCATCGAGGCCATGCTGGCGGACAACCCCGCAACGTCCGCGGATGACGTGCGCAATCGACTGGCCTCGACCCAACGGGGTCTTGGCGCCGTGGAATACCTCCTCTTCGCCAAGAATGCTTTGGACCTTCTCTCCCAGCAAGACTCGCCGCGCTGTGGATTCTTAGCCGCCCTCGGTCACGTTGTCGCGAACGAAACCGCCGCCATCTATGCAGTTTGGACAACGGAAGTGGATGGTAGTCCGCCGTATCAAGACTTCTTCACCGGTCGTTCCTCCAGTTCGTTGATCACCGGTCAAGCGGTAGCGGACGTTGTGCGAACGCAAGTCTTCCTCATTCGCACGGTCGTCGACATGCGGTTGGCAACGGCCTGGGCCTGCGTGAAGGCGGAGCGGATCCTAGCGCGATCCCGGGCGGAAACGGTGAAAACGCCCTCGCCGACCTGCGCAATGAGATTGTAGGCATGCGAGACGTCTATGTGGGCTCTGATGGCGAGGGCGGGCTTGGGATTTCCGACCTCGTGCGCGACCTATCCAGCGAGACCGACGACCGCATGCGCGCCCACTTCGATGAAGCCCTCGCCGCCATCGACGCTGTTACTGTACCGTTGCACTCGGCATTGCAGGCAGAACCCAATAAGGTGAAGGCGGTGCATGAGAGTCTGGCAGAACTGAGGCGTACCCTGAACACCGAGGTGGTCAGTCTCTTAGATGTTGCCGTCGGCTTCAGCGACACAGACGGCGACAGCACGCGTTAGAGGCAACAGCCTCTGCCAATATCAATGGCGCCCTCTTGACCTACGGGCCCGTTGGCGCAGGAAGCACCCACGCTTTCGGTAATATCCCTTGATTGACGCGCGCGAGGTCTACCGTAGGGTCTATTAACTGTGCTGCGCGCCGGCCATTGAATGTAACGAACGCGTCTGCCTGCACCTCAACATTGCGACCCTTGCGGCGTTCATCTTGCGCGATGATATGCGCGGTGGCGAGAATCATGTCCGGCTGGTAGGCTATGCGCTCCGTTTGCAGAGCGGTGAGAAACTCTTCCGGATACCTCAGCCACTGTTCGCCCGTCGCCGCATCGGTAACCCGGAACCGGACGTACCCAACCTTTTCTGTTAGCATCACCCGCCAGGCAAAGCGATAGCCTTCCTCGTTCCAACGCACGTTGCCGGGATACGCGAAGTGGCGGAGCGGCATCACTACCTGCAGCAGAGCAAAGAGAGCCAGTCCAACGGCTCCAACACGCCAACGGACTGGGAAGTTCCCAGCCTCTGGTGTGAATGCAGCGGGCGCAGTGTAGCGAGTTAGCGCAAGACGACGCCCGCCCAGCAATGTGTACAGCCGGACAGGCCAATCCGGCGGGAAGAAAATCAAGGTAGCGGCAATCATTATCCAGGGAAACATGCCGATGGGAAAGAGCAGCCACGTCATTACGTGGAACACCACCAGAATTGCGTAAGCGATCGGCCGGCTCCGCCGCCACAGCAGCCAGCCGACAATTGTCAGGTCGAAAGCGGCGCCGGCCCAACTCATGGCGTACGCAACCCATGCTTCCTTTAGCAGCAATCCGATTATGGGTACGTCACCGCTGTTGTAGAGCCAGATGCGCAGCGGCTGGGCATGGAAGAGCCAGTCGGGATTCAGCTTTGCCAGTCCTCCGAAGACGTAGACTACTCCCACCTGTGCGCAGAGCACCCACAGCACCCAAACTGGAATCGTCTCGCTGCGCAATGATAACTTGCGCCAAGCGTCCAACGAGAACCTCCGCTGCAGGGGCAGGAAGATCATCAAGAAGCTGACCAGACTCACCCAGTAATAGTGATTTAGGTAGGTAGTCTTATCGATGAGTTCTATGTAGGTGAACAGCAGGAAGAAAGCAGTAATTGAGAGACGGTATCGGTACCCCAGCGCTACGCCCAAGCTCGCCAACGCAAGCAAGGCGAAGTGCAGGTACATACCCCACACCGGCCAGGGTTGCACCCAACCAAACCCTACGTACGTGAAGTGATGCGCCGGTTCCACGTAGAGTTCGTTGATCCACCCTTTCGCGGCAAATCGAATGACTGCCGCGAATCCCAGCAGGCCAAACATGATCCGAAACGCCGCCGCCGAGGCCGCGCCTACCGGCCGCTGGCTGTGCAGAAAGACAGAGTCAAGACCGGGCGGGCTGGAAAGTGCAAGGCTTCTGCGTGGTTGGTTGACTTTTCTTACCACCATGTCCGCAAGACTAGCAGAACACCGAGCAGTTTCCCATCGGATGTGGCAATCCGGTGTTCCTCGCCCGGAAACACAGGGCGCTCGCTGCGGCACACTGCCCGTACAGTGCCTGGTGCACAACCAATTGGTCAACTGCTTGTGGGGGCACGACGCGTCAAAGAGGCAACCGACGAGGCGGTAAAGGCCGCCGCAGATGGAGTCCGGCGCTTCACCCGTCGCCGCGAGATCCGGGTGCTTCGCTGCCTTGCTCGCGCTACCATCTTGCGCGGGATGCCCGACGGTGGACTGCTGCCAAGAGTCAGAGTATAGAGTATTCTGTTTAATATAAGTAACCTGTTTGAACGCAATACCGTTTGCCTTCGTCCCAATGATCTCGTTGGTAGTCCACTAGGAAAGAGAGCGTACCCGTGGCGAGCGCCCTGAACGTCGACGGCGTGAAGAAGATCTTCGGCCACAACACGGTCGTGGATGGTGTTTCCTTCACGGTGGAGCCGCAAGAGATTATGGGTCTCGTGGGGCCCAACGGGGCCGGCAAGACCACCACCATCCGCATGGCGCTGGACATCATCCGCCCTGATGCCGGCTCGGTCGCATTGTTTGGCAGCGCGCCGAACCGGCAGGCGTTGCAGCGGGTCGGTTATCTGCCCGAGGAGCGCGGACTCTACCAGAAGTCAGCCTTGAGCGACGTATTGCGTTACCTGGGGCGGCTCAAGGGCCTGAGCGCCAAGGCAGCCCAGTCCCGGTCCGACGCCATGCTGCAACGCGTCGGCCTCTACGAGCACCGCGCCAAGAAGGTGCAAGCGCTCTCACGCGGCATGAACCAGCTTGCGCAATTTGCCAGCGCGCTCCTGCACCAGCCCGATCTTGTGATCCTCGACGAACCGTTCTCCGGGCTCGACCCCCTCAACGTGCAGGTGATGAAGGAAATCATCAGCGAACAGCAGCAGCGCGGCGCAGCCATCATCTTCAGTTCTCACAACATGGAAGACGTGGAGGAGATGTGCGAGCGGGTGGTGCTCGTCAGCGGCGGCAACGTCTTGCTCTACGGCGGGCTCGACGAGTTGAAGCGGGCGCGCGGCATACAGAACATCCGGGTAGCCGCGCCGCAGCAACCGGCGGACGTGCCCGGCGTCACGCACACCACGGTCGAGGACGGACAGTTCGAGTATCTTCTCGTCGAGGGAGCCGATCCGAACGCCGTGCTCCGGTCCTTCCTGGATAGCGGCATTCCGGTGGAACGGTTCGAAGTCGCCCTACCCTCCTTGCGCGACATGTTCATCGAAGAGGTGAGCCGTGCCCGCAGCGCTTGACGGCACCCGCATCGTGTTTGCGCATGAGTTTCGCAAACAGATCGGCGGCAAGGGCTTCCTTATCGCTACCTTGACGATTCCGGTCATACTCGTCGTTCTCTGGATCGCCATACCGCTGGTCAGAGGGATAGTGGCAGATGACGCCGGGGATAGCGCCACTGCCGACAGCGCCACGAGCACATCGGTTGAAGACTCGGACAACGCTGCCGCCGCTAAACCCATTGGCATCGTCATACAGACGACTGACCTAGGCGTAGACTTCAGCCAGTTCCCCAAGTATAAGGTCTTCGCGGAGACAGCGGCAGGCTTAGACGATCTGCGGTCCGGTGCGATCAAGGAACTCTTCGTGATCTTGCCCGAGTATGTCGCTACCGGCCACGTTGAGTACTACTACACCGACGACACGGGTGAGGGCCGGCAGCAACTTCGCGCCACTCTGAGGGATGCGCTCTTAGGCCAGACCCAGTCGCCTGAACTCAGGCAGCGGGCACTCGCCCGACCGCAGTTCGCGCGCTTCACGGTAGCAGACGATGGCGAGGTAGCCGCGGAGAGCGGTGTCGCCGTTGCCGTCTCGTTCCTGGTGGGGCAGGGATTCGCCATCGCTCTGATCTTTACCCTGATTGCCTACGGCACGATTCTGCTCCAGACCGTATCGGAAGAGAAAGAGAACCGTATGGTAGAGGTGCTGCTGACCTCTGCCTCCCCGCTGGCCATCATGACGGGCAAGGTGCTGGCGTTGGGCCTGGCCGGCCTCATACAGATGTCGGTCTGGATTGCCTCAGTCATCCTCGTTGTGCCCCGCTTTGCGGGCGTGATCCCGGATATTGGTACCATCCCCATTGACTTTGGGTTCCTGTTCCTTGTGCTGGCGTTCTACCTCGCCGGTTACGCAATTGCGGCCGCGCTCATGGCGGGCATCGGCGCCGCTACCACCTCGGTTACGGAAGCGGGACCGCTTACCGCACTGGTCATCATCCCGCTGGCTGTGCCCTTCTACGCTATGCCGTTATTCCTATCCGACGCAGGCCACTGGCTTACGCGTTTTCTCTCGCTGCTCCCCATAACGGCGGCGACATCGATGATGTTGCGTCTTGCGACCAGCAGCGTGGCGCCCGGAGAGATTGCGCTCAGTCTCGGCCTGATGATCGTGACCGCGGCGCTCCTGCTCTGGCTGGCGAGCCGCATCTTCCGCGCCGGTCTGTTGCTGTACGGCCAGCGCATGAGCCTGCGGGCGGCATGGACGGCGCTGCGTCATGGTGGGTGAGCGCTGTAGGCAACACGTAGGGTTTGCCATACCGTTACAATACCTTTAGGTGAGATGCAGCCGCAGGCAGGATGAACCTACAGAGAACGTGAGAAAGCATGACCCACAGCAGTATTCGACACGCACAAGGCGTTCACGACGTTGATTGAGGCTGGATTCACGGATCGTCAAGCTCAAGCCTTGCTAGACGTTGGGAGCGAAGGCTACGGCGCGCTGGCGACCAAAGCAGACCTGAAGACCTTGGAACAGGCGACAAAGACCGATCTAGAAGCGCGCCTGCGAGAGGTGGAGTTGCGTCTGACGCTGCGCATGGGCGGTATGGTCGCGGCGGGTGTAGCAATCCTCGCCGCGCTGGAGTTGCTGTCCCGGTAAGTTGTCTTGATCTGTCACGCAGTTGAGAATGCATAGAAGTCCCGCGCCTGAGTTGGCGGGCATTCCAAGAACCTACGTGTGCCGGCAAGTGCCTTCAGACAGCCCCCTACCCGACTAAGGGAAGATGCGGGTGCAAACAGAGGGTACTCTTTCCCAGACAATCGGCTCACTCATAATCGCATGCAAAGACTCTTGTCAGAAATCAGGGTCGTCTTCTCGGAGGAAGTGCGGCGGAGCATCCGCCGCAAGCAGTACCTCATCGTCACCTTCACGCCGGTGGTCATTCTGCTTGTCTTGGCGTTGACCGTGCCGCTCGTACGCGGCTTCTTTAGCGGCGACGGCTCCAACGCTGACACTTCAGCAAGCGGAAGGGTCATTGCCGTGGTCAACCTCTCCCCGGACTTTACCTTTGAACAGCGAGATTCTGCCGAAATCAAGGTGTTCGCCGGTCGCGAGACCGGCATTGCCGCGTTGCAAGCGGGAGACGCGGACGACCTCTTCATCATTCCGGCGGACTACGTCCAGACCGGCCGCATCGAGTGGCTGCACACGGATAGCGGCTTGAGCAGCGTCATAGCGGGGGATGAGAGCGAAGACCGCATGCGCGCACTTGTGTTGCAAGCGCTGACGTCCGCCGAATTCTCCGCCGATCGGATGGAGCGCCTGCAAGACCCTCTGAACCTTACGCGTTTCGAGGTTACCCCCAACGGCGACGTAGTGGCGGAAGAAGAAGGGCAAATCCTCACGTTCTTTACGGTACCGTTCCTGTCGGCGTGGATCATGATCATGGTGATCTACATGGTGAGCGGCACTCTCTTACAAAGCGTGTCAGAGGAGAAGGAAAATCGCGTTGTCGAGCTGCTCATCACGTCGGTTTCGCCGCTGGCCTTGATGGCAGGCAAGGTGCTGGGCTTGGGCGCCACCGGGCTCTTGCAAGTCGGCATCTGGCTGGTCTCATTGGCGGCGCTCGTGCCGCGCATCGTGAGCGCCTTTCCGAATATCGGCGATCTGGCGCTTTCACCGGGGTTGGCGGCGGCGATCGTTGTCTTCTTCCTCGCCGGGTACTTCGTCTTTGCCGTCATCATGGCGGGCCTCAGCGCCGCCACGGTTTCAGCGCGCGAGGCGTCTTCCCTCTCCAGCATCATCCTTCTCCCCGCATTGGCGCCGCTCATCCTCGCCTCGTTCATCTCGCTCGCGCCCAACGGCGTATTCGCGCGCATCCTTACCTTCATTCCCTTTACCGCTTCCCCCACCATGATGATCCGGCTTGGGGTAACCGACGTGGCGCTTTGGGAAATCGCGCTTTGCCTGGTCGTGACCTTTGGCAGCGGACTGGCGCTCTTATGGCTCTCGGCCCGGGTCTTCCGCGCCGGCATCCTCATCTACGGCCAGCGCATGAGCCTGCGCCGTCTTTGGCTAGCCATACGCCACGCCACCTAGACGGTATCACGCGCACGTATTCCCGCCGCCTTGTGCGTTGGCGGTAGTTCCTTGCTCGATTCAAAGAAAAGCCGCCTCACTATCCCCTAGCTAAGACCGCTTACATACACTCGTTGCAGCGTGAGATTCCCAGGTACGGACGCAATCCAAGGTTTAGGCTTGACAAGATAGTGTCATGAACCGGGGACGCGATAGCTACACGTGTGCTACGAGGTGCTGCGCTTGAGTAGTGGCCTCAAATACAATCCGAGCATAACGCCTGCACTACTCCAAGCACATCGGATTCTGCCGGCATGGCGGCGCGGCTTGTCTGGCAGCAATGAGTGTTTGACACTTGGAACAAAGGTGTGGTTTACTAGGGCGGTGGTTGAGCAGCAAAGCTTCGTGAGCTAAGCCACTGCTGTAATGCACAGCCGGCGCAACCGTTGCGGGTTCGAGCAATCGAGAGGGACTACGCTGCGTCAGGAGCGCTGCTCACCGGTGCCTCCTAATTATCTGGAACGTGCAAAAGCTATCCGCGCTCTCTGTGCCCAGCGACCTCTACACAGCAGTTCTTAAGGGAGATCGCGCGGAATACGGTACATTCCCGTGTACCGAAACCGCTGGGGTGAGCAGTCATGGGGAGTGCAGGGGGCGTTTGACACGCCAAACGGCTCTGTGGTTAACTTGGAACGCAAAATTGGAAGCTGTGCTCCGCAGTGAGATAGGTGTCGCGAGGTGGTGTGACCAATTGCGGTCATTTGGTAGCGAAGCCCTAAGGAGAATCTCACACAGCATACGGGGTGATGCCTCTCGTCTCAATGGGAGATCGAGCCGGTAGCAAGCTGTGTTTCGTACAGTTTGGCATTTGCCGGCTCTCTTCCCAGCAGCGACTTAGCAGAGTTCGGAGTTGCGAGTAAATGCCATTGCGGGAGACGGAACCACCCCGTTCGTTTTGCGCAAAGAAGAACGCCCTGAACACGCGGCGCATCATCGCGCGGTGACGAAAGAAGTGAGTTCTAAATAGGGCAAAATGGGCGGTTGACACGCTGAGAGGCAGTGTGGTTAACTAGGAAACCGCAACGAGAAACTGAACCTTTGCGGTACGGTCATTACCGTCAAGGTAGCCACGTGGCATAAGGAGAAGTGTACAGCAGTGAACCCTTTGTTTTCTGTGCGAGATCCAGACTGATGCCGGTGCTGTTGGCTACCAATCCTGCGCCGATTGCGCTAGTGGGACAGCCAAGAGTACGCTAGCAATCCAGAGTGACACGCTCACTTGAGTGCAGCGGTACCTTCTCGGATCATCCTCGCATTCCCGCTGCGAAAACCAAGGAACTCCGGGAATTCGCCCGTGTCGCTCCGCGCGCTAAAGGTCTTGCCAAGACTGTGATTGCTTCCCGAATGTGCCAATATCGCGAAGCGTCTCCTTCCTGACACGATCACAGAACCTGATCCGGATACTATTCATGAGTTGAAGCGCGGAGTCACGCCTCGCGCTTGTTTTCTTTTAAATGCGCGGAGACACCACTTCGACTATTGAAACCTCATTATGCTCAGGGCAAGTGGGTGCAATCCGAAAGCCGACGTTCGGCCTCCCTCGGGCTATCATGCCGCGAGAGACTCAGTCCGGCAAGTTGTCCAGACACGTCGTCCGAGCTATAGGCCGCGAGGGTGGTGGTCGAGACCGGCGTAGGCAGCGATGAAGGCTGCGATCTGCTCTTCGTCAAAGGCGTCAAACGTCTGAATGCGGCCCCAGGCGGTCAAGGCAATACGGTGGGGCATCTCCGGATAGGGCGCTACGATCACGTACTCGTGGCGGGATGCCAATGCCTCGAGTTGCGCGATCAAGGCCGTGCAATCCAGGCAATTGTACTGCACCAGCACACCGCCGTCCTCCAGATTGTGCACCTGCCGCTCATCCGGAATCGGTGTCTTGTGCACGCCCCAAGGCGCTAACGTCGCAACATGCCAACCGGACGTAGGCGGCACGCTATTGTACGGCGGGTGCGGCGTGTCCACCGAGGCGATGTGTTCGTTGCTCTGAATCGGTACGGGCGTTCCGGGGAGACTGCGGAGGACACCGCTGCGATAGGCCGCGCGGCCTATGAGCAGGAGCAAAAGAATCACGCCTACGGCAAAGATCAGCGTGTGCACGTGCCGTCGCAGGCGGTCGCGGGAGCGTTTACGGGCCTGGACCGCCCTTTGCTTCAAGCGCCGGCCGCGTTTGGTAGATTCATCGCTCACCGTACCGCTGCTTTTTCCGAACCGCGGTGGACGTGCACCATGAGCACGGCAATGTCCGCCGGTGTGACGCCCGCGATGCGGGCCGCCTGTCCGATGGTGCGCGGCTGAAACTGCCTGAGCTTCTGGCGCGCTTCCACCCTCAGGGACGGTAGCTGTACGTAGTCAAAGTCCTCCGGCAGCGCCATGGCCTCCATGCGCGCCATCTTACGCACCTGGGACTGCTGCCGTTCCACGTACCCCGCATAGCGCGCTTCAAGCTCGATTTGCGCGACTACCTCCGCATCGAGCTCATCCTCCTGCTCGTCGTCCATGAGCGCGGCAACGACCGTGTACCGCGCGTGCGGACGTTGCAAGAGACTCAGGGCCTTGGTCTGGCTGCGGATTGGCTGCACGCCGGCTGCCGCCAGCGCTGTGTTCGTGCTTGGTGACGGCGTAATCCAGTACCGGCGGAGGCGCTCCATCGTTCGCTCGATCTGGTCACGCTTCGCTGCGACACGCGCATAACATTCGCCGCCAATCAGTCCGATTTCATAGCCAAGCGGCGTAAGGCGCACGTCGGCAGTGTCGTGACGCAGCAGCAGCCGATACTCAGCGCGCGAGGTGAACAGGCGGTAGGGTTCCTGATGCTCCTGGCTCACGAGGTCATCCAGCATCACCCCGATGTACGCCTGATCGCGTCCCAGCACGATAGCCGGATTGCCCTGCACGCGGCGGGCAGCGTTGATACCGGCGATGAGGCCCTGGGCCGCGGCCTCTTCGTAGCCGGAGGTACCGTTGATCTGCCCCGCAAAGAAGAGCCCGGCCACCGACTTGGCCTCCAACGTGACGCTCGTCTGGTCCGTAACGACGTGATCGTATTCCACAGCGTAGCCATGCCGCGCGATCTCAGCGCGGCGGAGCGCGGGAACGGTGCGCAGCATGTCCGCTTGCACGTCTTCCGGCAAGCTCGTATTCGCGCCCTGCACGTACACCTCATGCGTCGTGAATCCCTCCGGTTCGAGGAAGAGTTGGTGGGAATCCTTATGCGCGAAGCGTACGATCTTGTCTTCAATAGACGGGCAGTAACGGGGCCCCACACCGCTGATGGCGCCGTTGAACATAGGCGCGCGGTGGAGGTTGGCGCGAATGACGTCGTGGGTCGCCGGATTTGTATGCGCTAAGTAGCAGACCATCTGCTGACGCCAAGGCGTCTCAACCTGAAAGGGATACACAGGATCCGGCTTATCACGCCGGATTTCTTCTTCCCGCAAGGGCGTGAAAGAAAAACGCAACGGGTGCAGCGAACCGGGCTGCGGCGTTGTGAGGGAAAAGTCGATGCTTTCCGCCAGCACGCGCGGCGGAGTGCCGGTCTTGAGACGGCGCAGCCGAAAGCCGAGGCGTCGCAACGCATGGGATAGACCCTGCGCCGGGGCTTCGCCGGCGCGCCCCCCACCCACGCGCTTCTCTCCCGTAATCAGCATGCCCTCCAGGAAGGTGCCGGTCGTCAGCACCACAGCCTGCGCTTGGAACGTGTGTCCGGCCTGGGTCTGCACACCGCTAACGCGTCGGCTGCCCTCGGGCGTCTCGCTCGTGAGCAGGTCCTCCACCAAGCCGTTGTGGATGGTCAGATTTGCTTGGTCTTCCAGCACCTGGCGCAGCGCTTGGGCATAGAAGTGCTTGTCACTCTGGGCGCGCAGCGCCTGCACCGCGGGACCCTTGCTGCTGTTGAGCAAGCGGATCTGAATTAAGGTGCGGTCGGTGTTCTTGCCCATTTCGCCGCCCAGGGCGTCGATCTCGCGCACGAGATGGCCCTTGGCCGGGCCGCCAATCGAGGGGTTGCAGGGCATGAACGCGATGCGGTCGCGGTCACCCGTCACAACCAGCGTCGCGCAACCCATACGCGCCGCCGCCAGCGCCGCCTCACAGCCGGCATGGCCCGCGCCTACCACGATTACGTCGTAATGTGTCTGCTGAGTTTCCGCCATAGAAGCCAATTTGCACTGTCGCTGTTTCAGCCGAGGAAAAGAAAACTGAGAGCCGGGGATCGAGCGTATAAACCTTCTGTTACGAGCATATACGACACGCCAAGTGAGAAACAAGCCGGCCGCCAGAGCAAACCGAGGAACGGTATCGTCAACAGAGCCTGCAAGAGGGACGCGCGTGATCTGCTCGTGCGCGCGTAACGATTGCGCTAGAGGCAGCGCAACGCGCGAGTGGCGGCCTCCACGTCGCGGGCCGCGACCACTGCCGAGACCACGGCAATGCCAGCGGCGCCCGCCGCCAGCACTGCCGCCGCGTTCTCGGCCGTAATGCCGCCGATGCCCACGAGCGGGATCGTCGGCGCGGCCTCCCGCAGCGTGCGGATCATTGCAGGACCGACCGGCGCGCCGGCATCGCGCTTCGTATGCGTCGCATACATTGGGCCAACGCCCAGATAGTCGGGCAGCGCGGGCAAGGCTGCCGCCAGTTCAGTGAGATTGCCGGCCGACATGCCGATGATGGCATCGTCCCCCAACAACCTGCGGGCGGCGGCAGGCGGCAGGTCATCGTGCCCGAGATGCACGCCATCCGCGCCGGACGCCCAGGCAATGTCCACGCGGTCATTCACGATAAAGGGGATGCTCGCAGCCCGACAGAGTTGAGCGATAGCCGTCGCTGCGTCCAGGATGTTACGGTCAGGCGAGCGCTTGTCGCGCAATTGGAGCATTGTCACGCCGCCGGCAATGGTTTGGCGGGCGATTTCCACCACGGAGCGCCCCCCGGCTATCGCCGGATCAAGCACAACGTAGAGACGGAGATCAAGGGCCCGCTTGGTACTCATTGGCGGAGGGTTTGGTGCATTAGAGTTACCGACACTCTCACGTCGGATTGGTGCAGAAGACGATGCTCCTCTAGGTTCTGTGG
Organism: Chloroflexota bacterium; assembly: GCA_028874195.1. Lineage (GTDB taxonomy): Bacteria > Chloroflexota > UBA11872 > VXOZ01 > VXOZ01 > VXOZ01. The sequence continues at coordinate 84 of JAPPLM010000071.1, read as the reverse complement.
ACATTCAATGTCATTCCGAGTGCGAGCGAGGAATCTCAAGCGTTTGTTCGGGATTCTCTCGCGCTTTGCTCCGCAAGGTGACAG
>JAPPLM010000081.1 GCA_028874195.1 Chloroflexota bacterium | reverse complement strand
CTTCCTTGGTGGCTTTTTCCTCGGTCAGCATCCCTTCTTGCAAGGACACTGCACATCCCGCAAGGCCCAGCGCGAGTACGAGCAGTAACAGCCCGATACGTAGCGGCTGAAATCCCGTCACAGAATCGTCCATCTATCCCACTCCCAAACCTATCGCGCCTGGTAAATTGCGAATATCGCCATGATGTCCAGCGGATTGGGCGTACAACCCGCCCTATCTCTCTTATTCACAATAGAATTAAGCAATCGGTAGTTGGGGTGACCGTTGTGCTCCGATTCTTTGGGGTCCATCGGGTCTCTATCATTGGCGCCACCAATGCCGACGACGTGTCCGCCTTCGTGAACCACTGTCAAGTATGCATTGTCTGCATTCCTTGTATTGTGGTGCGCGCACTTGTTGAAAGGCGCGTCGCCTCTGTCAGGGGGTTCGGGGTCACTGCCAGCTCCGCCAGGGATCGCCAGTGCGTCGGATGTAAATTTGTCGTAGTTCAGCAGTATATCCCGAGTTTGGCCTCCGGAAATTGCGCACCCGAATGCATTTCCAAATACGCACAGGGACAATCCAATCTCTCTAGCAAGTTCTGGGAATGTCGCAGCACTCTGTATAGCGTCGTTAAACAAGAGTGCGCCTGTATCCACTAGGATGATCTCATTCTTGGCTTTGTCCTCCTCAGTGAAGTTCCCATAGTAGCTGAGGCCTGTTACAAAGTTGCGCACATGTAAAATGTCCGGTGTGTGCCCACTCGCTATAATTTCGGCTGCTACATCTGTAAAAACGTCGCTATAGTTGGCACAGTCCATATCCTCCAGGTAGCTCATTGTGATCAGGTTGTCCGTTGCCAATTGCCACTGGCCCATAGCATGCACAATCAGCTTTTCCCATTCGCTCCACTTGGTTGTAAAGGTGAACGTGTCTTCGCAAATGTGGTAGGCGTAGGTGAAATTGCCTTGCGCGTCCTTCTTCAGCCTAGCCTCTAGAGGAAAGGAAGCTACCCGGTTGCCGTCCGTGACAGCACGATGCGAAGTCCACACATACGAGTCTCGAACCGCAAATACGGCCGTCGGGATTGCATTCCCCTTTTTCGTCACCGCAGCAACCAATTGAACGGCATAGACCTCGTTAGCCGCTAGACCGGAGATATCCATGGTGTTGGGGTCATCCAAGGTGTCGGCGTCAACGGGATAAACCTTCGATTCTACAAATTGTGTCGGGTGCCAATACCTGCTCGTGTGCGGCACGTTTCCTGCAATGTGTGGGACGTCTGCAGGCGACTCGCCAAACTTGCGCACATGGGCTGTATACGCACCGACCGTGTATAGTCCATTTCCACCGAGGACGGTATCGATATCCGTCCAGGTGAGCTTAACTGTACCGGACGAATCTACCTCGGTCCTTAGAATGGGGGTATCTATGAGTATTATCTCCCTATAGTCGGTTTCCTGTCCGCCCAAACTTGCCTTGACACGAAAGCCAAATCCCTCTTTTTCGTTGAAAAAGCCACCAAGATCAGTGTCATCGTCAAAGTCCAGTACAATAAATTCTCCAACGGTTCCATTGATGTACAAGTTCTTCCAGCCAGCTTCGGTTCCATCTTCTTGGATCGGTCTGTATTCCGGAAAATACCTCGAACCCATCCTATACTCCCACTCGATCCTTACTCTGCGTCCCAGATGAGGTGAAACAGATAGAGGGATAACAGAAAGAGTGGGCGTCGTGCAAGGAAAATCGTCTACATCGCTGCTGGCGCTTTGGCCTGCGATTGACACGTACCGGGTCACAAGCGTGGTAGGGCCGTAGACCGCTAGGTACTTTGTGCCGTCACCCAACGCGCTGATGCGGAAGACATAGTCGTTGTCGCACACCAGCCCCGTGACCGAGTGCAGCGTCCCCGTAATGCCTTCTGCGACGTGCCCGTCATAGCCAGGGTCGTTAGGCTGCGGCCAAGTGACACCATTATCGTCAGAACGCTCCACCTTGAAGGAGGCGGCCCTTGGCAGCAGTCCCCATAGCAAGTCGACACCGTACGTATTGGCGCCGGTGCCCACGATGATCGAAGCACTCACATTACTGGGCGCAGGCGGCGGGGTGAGACACGGCAGCGTGCTGCCCGATGCCGGTGGGTCGGACGTTGGGCCGTGGGTGTCGGCGTAGGTCGTGCTGCCGCCACCCTTGGCGCTGACGCGGAAGTAGTAGGTGACGCCGCAGGTGAGGCCGGTCACCTCTTGCATGGTTTCCGTGATGCCCTCTATGACGTGCCCGTCATAGTTGGGGAAATTATCATTGTTAGGCTGCGGCCAGGTGGTGTTGTCGTTATCGGCGGAGCGCTCCAGCTTGTAGGAGGCGACGGCGCCAGAGCCGGGTGGCAGTGTCCAACTGACGGTGATGCTGGTCTGGGTGGTAGCGCCGATGGCGTTCATAATAGGCTGCGGCGGGTCGCAGCCGGTGGTGCGTCCGGATTCCGACGACGACCACGCGCTATAGGCTGTACTAAAAGGTGAGCCGGTACCCCTGCCCCTGGCGCGGAAGGTATATGCCGTGCCGCAGGCCAGCGTCACCTCTTTGCTCACCTTGCCGTCTCTCCCCGCGATGGAGTTTCCGGCGGAATGCCACGTGTTGCCGCCGTCGCTGGAGTACTGCAGGGTGTAGTTGACGCCGGCGCGCGCCTCCCACCGCAGCGTGATGCTGGTCTGGGAGGTAGCGCTTACCTCAAGGACAGGCGTTGGTGGCGGTGGTACCGGTGTGGGCGTGGGGCGCGGGCATGAGTAGGTGCTGCCGGAGGTGGAGGTCGTGCTGCCGTAGGAGGTGCTATACAGGACGCCGTCGCCGCGCCCGCTGACGCGGAAGGAGTAGGTGGTGCCGCCGCGATTCAGAAACGTGTAGCCAAACATCAAGAAACGGGCTCATGCTGAGTTGCTGTGTCGACAAACGAGAACAAATTATCACAGGCGCGCGCCCTTGCAAACATAGCAAGAGAGGAAATTAGTAGATATAGGCTTGCAGTCTTGGCAGGGCAGCGGTTCATGCCATTTCGAGCGGGCAGCAGCCCCGCGCTTTGCACGGGGAGGAATCTAAGCAGCTCCCGATTCTAGATTCTTCGTCGCGGAGTCTATTCTGAGCCTTTCGGCAGGCTCAAGACAGGCTTTCCGAAGGGCTTCTCAGGATGACAGTTGGGAGTTGGCTCAGACCTAGAGACGGTCACGTATCTTGCTTGGCCTACCCAAGCCCAAGACTGCTAGTTGCGATACGTGCCCCCGCTTGCTGAGCCAGGGAGTTCCCCGCTAGTTTTCGTCACCCTCCGGAAGTGTGTTGTCGTCTTCTGCGCGATCCTCCCAGTCGTCCGGTCGTTCATCCCAGCCGCGCGATTCCCAAAAGGCGTCGTTGTTCGGGTTTAGCTGATCGGCGTGGTTGTCGAGATCACTCTGTTTACCCATGTTAGCTCCTTCTGACTTCAGCTAGATACAAACAAATATTTATAGTATAGAATAGTATTCTTTTCTTATAAACAGTAAATTGGCTATTCTAGCATAGAATTCTATTTCATTATTAAAAAATTGCCAATTCAGTTGGGATGAGACTCTGATCCAGTCTTGCTTAGGCAGTACCTGCAAACTGTGGAAAAACACTGAAGGCATTCTCGCGCGCATTGTCTACCGTTCCTGAACCGTGGTGGATTGCAAGCCCCACGCAATGACTCTTGTCGGACGCTGACGAGCAGGCGCAAGCTTCTAGAAGTTGCTTAAGGATAGCTGCTGCGGTTCGGGCACAGGCGAGTGTGTGAGTTCCCGCCGGTTGAGGGCGTAGCGCTGCTGTAGTAGATTTACATAATCGTGAATTGGTTCGGCATAGCTCTTGGGCGCGTAGCGGCCGGGGTAGAGCTGCCGATAGGCGCCCAGAAGCCAGGGATACTCACGCTGGAGGAATTTCAAGAAATGCTCTTTTACGCCGATACCCAAGTTGAGCATGTTCGTGCCCAGGAAGCAGGCGTCATGATCGGCGGCGGCGCGCGCCACCACTTCCAGGTTCTCTTTCGTCGCGGTTATACCCGGTATGATGGGAGCGAGGAGCACCCCGGCGTGTACACCGACGGCGACGAGCCGCTGCATTGAACGCAGCCGCTGCAGCGGCGGGGCCGTGCCCGGTTCAAGTTGCCGCCACAGTGTGCGATCAAGCGTAGTGATGCTGAAGTTCACGGTACACCCGAGACGCTGCGCAATTTCGGCTAGAATGTCCGCGTCGCGCACGACAAGAGACGACTTGGTGATGATGGACACCGGCGTGCGGAAGGCGAGGAAGGCCTCGAGAACGGCGCGGCTCAGACGGTACTTGCCTTCAATCGGCTGATAGGGGTCCGTGGCCGTGCCCATGACGACGCGGTGACGCCGCCAGCGCGGCGACGAGAGTTCCAAGCGCAGCACCTCGGCTATGTTCTTTTTGACGAAGATGATCGAAGAGAACTCTTCGTCGGCATTGAGATCATAGTAGAAGTGCGTGCTGCGGGCGAAACAGTAGTGGCAGCCGTGGGTACACCCCCGGTAGGGATTGAGGCTCCAGCCAAACGCCATGCCCCGCACCCGTGTGAGTGCGGTCTTGCATTCCACTTCCTCATAGAGCGCCTGTGGCATACTCGTCCTGAACCGCTGCTTCCGGCAACGCTAAATCTATGGTTCTGAGAGGGGTGTCCTACACTGGCGGAGTGTAGAAGCGGCCCTTACTGAAGAGTAATTCACTTGGCGTATGCAATCTCAACGTCAATGCGAACAACAAGGCGACGACACGTGGTTGCTCTCACCCGACGGCACCATGCGCGTGGAACGGGGTGAGACGTTGCAGGCTGTTCAGCGCGCGCTACTCGGGTGGTACCGCGCGCATCGTCGTACGCTGCCGTGGCGCAATTCGAAGAGTCCCTACCGCGTCTTTCTCTCAGAGATGATGTTGCAGCAGACCCAGGTCGAGCGTGTCATTCCGAAGTATCATGCCTTCCTCGCAGAATATCCCACCATCCGGCGGCTCGCAGCGGCGCCCTTGGCGGACGTTATCCGCCTCTGGGCCGGGCTTGGCTATAACCGTCGCGCCGTCCACCTGCACCGTGCCGCGCAGGCTGTCGTGCGGGAGCATGGCGGCAAATTTCCGATGTGCTTGCGGGAGTTGCTACGGCTTCCCGGAATTGGCGCATATACGGCACGGGCGCTGTTGAGCTTTGTGAACAACGCGCCGGTTGCGGTGGTGGACACCAACGTGCGGCGCGTGCTCGGCCGCGTGTTCCGCGATGAACTCCAAGCGCTGTTTGGGGAAAGAGGACCGACGGAGCGGCAGGTACAGGCGTTGGCCGATGGCCTCGTGCCGGACGGTCGCTCCGCGCGCTGGAACCAGGCGCTCATGGACCTTGGTTCAACCGTCTGCACTTCGCGCCAGCCGGAGTGCCCGCGCTGTCCGTTTTTTACCTGGTGTCAGGCGCGGCGGGCAACACAAGTCACAGACTTGCCTTCGCTACGTCCAAAGGGCCAGGGCAAATTCAGCGGCTCGCGACGGTACTACCGGGGACGCATCATCGCTGCGTTGCGCGACTCTCCGCGGAGCGGCGCTCTTTCCTTTGAAGCGCTCGTCTCCTACGTTAGAACGCAGGCTGATGAAGACGTGTCCGTAGCATGGCTGTGGGGATTGGTGCAGGACCTCGAGCGCGATGGGTTGGTGGTGATCGCCGGTGATCAAGATTCGTGGTCCGGCGCTGCGGTCAGGTTGCCGGGTTAAGGGTACGCTCGACGTAGCTTTTGAGGAACTGCTGGACCTTGGGCTTGATGCGGCCCCAAGCGCCGTCCAGGTACGCCGGATCATCAGGCGCAAGCCCGCCAAAGCGTCTGCCGGTTTGGGGGTCGCACCACAACGTGAGCAGCCAGAATCCTGGGACAAGCTGCTCCGGTCGGTAGGATGCGGTGATCATGCCCGGCGTGCTTTCGGCGCTCCATGACTGTAAGAGAGTTCCGTTGTTTGCCAGGGACACACATTCGCGGAAGTACGCGCGCCTCTCATTACCCTTGTGAGGCCGCAGCAACGCCAGCAGCGCCTCTACGCGTTGCTGGTCTGTGGCGTGGCTGCCCGCAAAGCGGGCCGTGAGCCGCTCTTCCCAGGCGTCGCCTAACGCCGGGATAGCAATGCCGCCGTCTGAGGCGATCGCCAGCCCGCCAAAGGCCCGCGACCACGCGAGCGCTTTGCTCTCGGCTATGGCTTGCAGTGTTGTGTGAGTCTCGGGCGGCGGGGAAACCTGGCTGAGGTTCGCTTCTGCCAGCGTGAGACGCCGCAGCGGCACGTCCTCGAGTAGCCAGGCAAGATGCTCGGTCTTAGCGCTATTCGTGGTAGCAAGCAGGATGTGCTGTTGCTGTGCTCGCTCATAGTCGGCATGAGTGTTGAGGTTCCACACGACGCTGGGGTCGTCTATGTCCACGTACGCCGTGTCTGCGCGGTGGGAGCGGGTGACCGCTTTCAGGCCCTGGGTCTCCTCGCGCACGCGCAGCAATGCACTCCGCAGGGCGTTTGCGAAGAGCGGAGGATGCCCCCGTTTTCCCCGGTAGCGGGGAAGCGTAATCAGCTTGCTTCCTGTGGCGCTTGCAGCGATGAGTTGTGTGAGAATCGAGGCGGTGCAGGGCTGGTCCACATTGACTATGGCGAAAGCAGATAGCGTATCGGGAAGAGACTGCACACCGTGCACGATGGAGGATGATCTTCCGCGCGCGGGGTCCGGATTCTGCACAACATAGACCCCGGCCACAGTGTTGACATACGGCGCTACGCGCTCGGCATGAAAGCCGGTGACAAGAGCAATGTGCGCGGGGGCGACTGCCGCAAGCTGTTCAAGCTGGTACTGGATCAACGGACGCCCGAACCACGGCAGCAGCGCCTTCGGAGACGTCGTTTTCGACGAAATCGCCATGCGCTGCGACTCACCCGCGGCCAGCAGCACTACACCGATATCAGCGTCCACTGACTCTGACATAGGCTACGACGGTCTCGGCGAAGGTGTGGGCGGTGGTTCTGGTGTGGCGGTTGGGGGAACTGTCGGCGTGGGCTTGAAGTTTTCCGTTACGACGATGATGATTGGCGCCGACTCCCGCCAGACTTCCGGCCCCTGTTGGACGAATTTCAAGGTGTGTTGACCCAGTTCAAATCCCCAGACGTTTTGCGGCACGGCAAGCGGTCGCGGGCCCAACCCTCCGGTCTCATCCGGCCAAACAACGCCAATACGCTTGTCATCGATGAAGATCTGAATGCTGTACTCGTCCGGCGGCAAGCGTCCGTCGCCCGGGCTCTCATACGGCGCCCAGCCTTCACTCCGATTGACCCAGACAATGCCGACGCCCTCAGGCGGCACGGTGTTATCCGCTAACGTGACCTCGATGATCATTGGGTTGTTTGGGTCGCCCACAATCGGCGTGGGTGTGGGGGTAGGCTTGGTGTTGATGACGACACCTTGCGGTTGCGCGATACATCCGCCCAGCGCGATCGCACACATCAGCAGACCAAGCAGCACTTGCCAGGCTTGCGGCCAACGGCTTGGCACATCCCAAATCTTCACGGCACTCCCCATTCCCATCCTTCGCGTGTAATACATTCTACAGTCTAATGTTCCTATATTGTGCGCAATTGAACAAGTGCCTAGCCGCGGTTTCATGCTTCAATTACCTAAGCGCGTTCAACTTGGGGCATCAGAATAGGCGAACAGCGTAGACCAAATATCGCATGGTATTTGGAATGCTATAGTGAAGTGACAGGGTTGCTTGGCATTCCCCGGAGTCTCAGGTGAACAATCGCGAGTTTACGCCCGAATCCGAATACACCTATGACCGGTCTTCCGTCTGGCGGTGGCTCGTCAGTCACGCCATGCGCTACCCCATGCACGTGGTGGTCGGCACGCTCTTTCGGGCCGGTGTCGTGGTGGCGGCGGTGCAGGTGCCGAAGTTGATGGGGGATGCTTTCGACGCCGTGGCGCAAGCAAATGCCGAGGCCAGTGTGCTCCTGGGTTTTGGCCTGGCTATTCTCGGTATCAGCGTGCTCAGAGGCGCGCTGCAATTGCTGGCGAACTACACGGCAGAGATTGTGGCGCTGCGCATGGAACGCGACGTGCGCGACGAACTTTACGTTAACTTGCTGGGCAAGAGCCAGACCTACCACGGCCAACAGCGGGTCGGCGACATCATGGCGCGCGCCACCAACGACGTGAAGCAGCTCAACTATATGGTCAACCCCGGTCTGCTCCTGCTATCGGAGTGGCTCGTCAACATGGTGGCCCCGATTGCCGCCATAGGCATTTTCCTGAGTGTAGACCTCCTGCCGATACCCGTTCTCTTCCTCATCCTCTTCCTCATTGCACTGCGTGGGTACTTGCGACGGTTAACGCCGGTCGCGGGCGCGCTCCGCGCGCAATTTGGCGCGCTCAACGCTACCCTTACCGAGTCGATTGCCGGCATTGAAGTGGTGAAGTCGAATGCCCAGGAAGAACAGGAACATAACCGTTTTCGCGTCAAAGCGGAAGACTACCGTGATCTCTTTGTCAAGCAGGGCAAGATTCAGGCGCTCTACCTGCCGTTGCTCATGTTTTCGTTCTGTTTGGCGCTGGGCCTTGCACATTCGCTCTATCTCTACACGAATGGCGCTTTGACAATCGGGCAGGTGATTACGTTCATGGGGTTCTTGGCTATGCTGCGCTTCCCCACATTTGTTTCCATATTTGCGTTCTCTCTCGTCAAGCTCGGCACCGCCGGAGCAGAGCGTATCCTCGCTATCCTGAACGCGGAGACTGAGATCGACGAGAACCGGGCCGGTATTGAGCAGCGGATCGAGGGTGAGGTCGTTTTCGACAACGTCTCGTTTGCCTACCACGGCGCCAATACCCTTAAGAACATCAGCTTTCAGGCCAAGCCGGGCGAAACGATCGCGATTGTGGGCCAGACCGGATCGGGGAAATCCACCCTCACCCGCTTGATCAACCGCATCTACGAGGTTTCAGATGGGCGCGTGCTCATCGACGGCGTAGACGTGCGGGTGTGGTCGATGGAATCGCTGCGCTCGCAAATTGCCACGATAGACCAAGATGTCTTCCTCTTTTCGCGCACGTTGGCGGAGAACATCGCCTTTGGCGTGCGCCGACCGGTGAACCGGGAAGAGATTGAGGCGGTTGCGAAACAGGCGCAGGCCCACGACTTCATCATGAGCTTCAAGGATGGGTACGATACGGTGGTCGGCGAGCGCGGCGTGACGCTCTCCGGCGGGCAGCGCCAACGCATCGCCATCGCCCGCGCGTTCCTGGCAGACCCGCGCATTCTAGTGCTGGATGATTCGACCAGCGCCATCGACAGCGCGACGGAAGACCAGATTCAACGCGCCTTGCGCAACATCCTGCACGGCAGGACGACGTTCTTGATTACCCACCGTCTTTCGCAAATCCGCTGGGCCGACCGCATCCTCGTGCTGCGCGGCGGCGAACTGGAGGATCAAGGCACGCACGATGAACTCATGGCGCGCAGCCCGGCCTACCGCAACATCTTCGCCCACCGGGACGAGCGCTACACGGCTGCGCTGCCGGCGACCCTTGTGGGGGAATAGAAGATGAACTGCATCTGGCACGAAGAGTCGTGCATAAGACGTGGAGCAGCGATACCGCTATCCGTCATTTGTATGTTGAAGAAGGCGTGCAAATGAGCGAATGTAGCGGATAATGTGAGGGGCGCGTCGTCCGTCATTCCCGCGAAAGCGGGAATCCATCTTGGCTGTGCGGCGTGCGAGGGGTCATGAGCGGAGGACAAGCCCCCGCGCTACAGGATGTCCGGCACCGCACACACCGAACGAGGACTGATTAAATGGGCTTTGTGATGGACGGCTTGGACGCAGACGCGTACGATCGCGAGTATAGCGATCGCGCGCTGCTGCGCCGCATCATCACGTACTTTCGTCCGCAAGCACGCCCCATGCTCCTGGTAGCGATTGCCATCTTTGCAGGCGCGCTTACAGATACGGCGGTGCCGATCCTCATATCTCGCGGCATCGACTTGGTAGTCGCTAATCCCGCTACCCAGATAATGGTGTTGCTCGTCATCGCTATTCTGGTGTTGAGCAGCGTATCCTGGGGCCTCAACTTCCTGCGCCAGTGGCTCAGCGCCGTAGCCATTGGCAACGTGACGCTCCAGATTCGGGAGGATGCCTTCAATGCCACTATGGGGCACGACCTCTCGTTCTTCGACGATCAGCCGACCGGCAAACTCGTCAGCCGCGTCTCCTCGGACACCGACGGCTTCGCCGAGACGGTCTCCCTGACCATGAATCTCATCAGCCAGGTGATGCTGGTAGTACTGATGGGCTGTGTTCTGCTTGTGATCAACTGGCAACTCGGGCTGATTACGATAGCGATGGCGCCTTTCGTGGCGGCGATCTCGCTCGTGTTCAGGCGCATTGCGCGGGAGACCTCGCTGCACTCGCGGCGTATCATGGCGCAGGTAAACGCGCACATCGAGGAGTCCATCAGCGGCATCGCCGTCGCTAAGGTATTTCGCCAAGAAAAGGCAGTACACGACGACTTTGTGCGGATCAACCGGCAGGCATACCGGGTGAACTTTCGGCAAGGCATCGTGCTCAATACCTTCTTCCCCGTTTTCAACGCCACCGCCGGCATAGGCACGGCTATCGTCGTTTACTTCGGGGGCTTGAACACCGCGTCGGGCGCGATGTCCGTGGGCGATTGGTATCTCTTCATCCAGGCGCTCATGTTCTTCTGGTTTCCGCTGACCCAAATCGCCTCGTTCTGGAGCCAGTTCCAAAACGGCCTTTCCGCCAGCGAGCGGGTGTTCGGTCTGATCGATGCTGAGCCGCGCGTGGTGCAGACGGGCGACGCTCCCGCGGACGACCTGCAAGGCGGATTTGAATTTAGGGACGTGCGTTTCAGCTACCAACCGACGGAGACGGTGCTGCCGGACTTCAGCTTGACGATACCTCCGGGTGAGTCCGTTGCCTTGGTTGGGCACACCGGCTCCGGCAAGACGAGCATCGTGCGTCTTGTGGCGCGCTTTTATGAGTTTCAGGAGGGGCAACTGCTCGTCGACGGTCGTGACATCCGCGCATTCAACCTGCCATCGTACCGCCGTCAGATTGGCATCGTGCCGCAATCGCCGTTCCTCTTCAGCGGCACCGTGGGTGAGAATATCCGCTACGGCAGGCCTGACGCCAAAGAGGCGGATGTGCTGCGCGCGGTGGAGCATATTGCGGGAGGTAATTGGCTGGCCGACTTGCCCAATGGGCTGGATACGGACGTTGGGGAGCGCGGCGGACGCCTCTCCATGGGCCAGCGGCAACTCGTGGCCTTGGCGCGCGTCATGCTGCACGATCCGGCCGTCTTCATTCTGGACGAGGCCACGGCAAGCGTGGATCCCTTCACTGAAATCCAAATTCAAGACGGCGTCGAAGCCATCATGCGCGACCGCACGTCTATCGTCATTGCTCACCGCTTATACACGGTGCAGCGCGCCGACCGCATCCTCGTGCTGGACAGCGGCCGCATCCTGGAAGAAGGCACGCACGAAATGCTGCTGGCCGCAGGCGGCCACTACGCTGAACTCTATGACACCTACTTCCGGCATCAGTCCTTGGAGTACGTGGAGAGCGTTATTCATTAGGCTTAGTGCGACGGCGGCGAGCGAGCGAAACTGCGTCGAAACGCCTTCGAAATTGAAAGTCCAGCAGGCAATGCTCGCTGACAATGAACAGTCACAGACAGATTTCGCCTACGCGGTTTGCACTTACAGGAGGCCCGACACGTCATGAAAATCCAAAGTCTTGTCTTTCCCGGCAAAGATCAGTGTCTTGTGGAAGCCACGACTATCCCGGACAACCCAGGGACAGGTGAGGTCTTGATTCGCAACCGGCTGTCGTTGATTAGCGCGGGAACGGAACTTGCCATGTTCACGGAGACGCACCGGGGGTTCGCAGAGGCTGACTTTAGCTATGCCAGTTATCCGTTTCGGCCGGGATACGCCGTGGTTGGCGAGGTGGTGGCGGCCGGCGACGGCGTGTCCGATCTAGCGCCCGGTACGCGTGTCTTCCACCGGAGCCGCCACGCCACCCACGCGCTTCTCAGTCATGATGTCGTGCTGCCGGTGCCGGAGGGCGTTCCTGATTCACACGTCCCGTTCATTGCAATGCTGCAGATCGCCATGTCTGCGCCGCGGCAGGCGCCGGTGTATTTTGGCGAGAACGTGCTCGTGATCGGCATGGGTCTGGTGGGTAATCTCTGCGCGCAGCTCTGCGCCTCGGCGGGAGCCGGTCGGGTGGCGGCTGCGGATCTGGCGGCGCCGCGGCTGGCGCAGGCACTGGCGTGCGGTGCGGACGTGGTGTTTGACTTGAGCGAGAAGCCGCTTGCCGACTGGCTGCCGGAATTTGGGCCGCGCGGCGCGAACTATGTGGTGGAGGCCGTGGGGAGTGGTCCGACAATCGACCTCGCGCTCAAAGCTGCGGCAAGACACGGGCGTGTTGTGCTGCTGGGCAGCCCGCGCGATAAGCTGGAGCTTGATCCCTACTTCGATATCCACCGGACCGGCGTACACGTCATCGGTGCGCATGCGAGCACGGTCGATGCCGCCACGCGCGAGCAGGATATGCCGTTCCTCTGGTCGCTGCTGGCTACGGGCCGGATCAACGTGGAGCCGCTCATCTCGCACGTGCTGCCCTACACAGAGGGACAAAAGGCATACGAGGGTCTGCGCGACCGCAAGGATGAATTCCTGGGCGTGCTTTTGGAGTATCCGGAAGACTGAGATCCCACCAAGGCACACTGGGTCGGGTGCAATTGGCTGGGCCCCAAGCTGTAGCGGAATGCCTTGACCCAGAGATCCCCAAAACCAAACATCCACGCTGCGGTCGCTAGTTCACGCGCCGGCCTTTGCTATCGAAGACGTGTTGGCAGTGGGCGGGCAGTTCCATGAAGATGAGCGTTTCGGGCTCGTGGTGCTCGGTCTGTGGGCGCTGAATGCGGTAGGAGTAGCGCCCCACGCGCACCGTCAGCAGCACCGACCGCTCGCTCATGAGCGGCTCCACGATCTCGATCTTGGCCGGGATCGTATCTTCCTCGTTCTCCGAGCGCAGCACGACGTCCGTTGGGCGGACGCCGATAGTGACCCGCTCGGCCTGGTATTGCTGGAGCACGACAGGCGGCGGTTCGACCTTGCGGTCGTGAATGTCGACGTACTCTCTATGCACGACACCGGGCATTAGATTCATCGCCGGCACGGTGATGAAGTCGGCTACAAAGAGATTGAGCGGGCGCTCGACAATTCGCTTGCGGGTGTCTACCTGTAAGATGCGTCCGTCATGCATTACGGCGATGCGGTCGCCCATGGTAAATGCCTCGGACTGATCGTGGGTGACGTAGACCGACGTAATGCCGAACCGCTGGATGAGTCTCTTTATCTCCACGCGGGTGCGCGCGCGCACTTTCGCGTCAAGATTTGACAGCGGTTCGTCGAAGAGGAATGTCCGTGGATCGCGAATGATGGCGCGCGCGATGGCGACGCGCTGCTGCTGGCCGCCGGAGAGCTTGGGGGGCTTTTGGCTGAGCAGCGTCTCGAACCCAAGTCCCATGACCCGCGCCGTAATGCGCACCCGCTCCGGAATCTCATGCTTACGCTGGTGCATCTGGAAGAAGAAGCCCAGGTTGTCCTCCGACTGCCAGTGGGGATAGAGGGCGTAGTCCTGGAACACCATGGCAACGTTGCGGTCCTGCGGGCCGACAGTGGTCACGTCTTCCCCGTCGAAGAGCACTTTGCCGCTATCCAGATGGTCGAGACCGGCGAGAACGCGCAGTAGGGACGTTTTGCCGCACCCCGACGGGCCGAGCACGCTCAGCGATTCACCGTCATCGATCTGGAGATCAATCCCATTGAGCGCGTGGATTAGATCGTCTTCAGTGTCGGCAACTACGTCATCGGCAGCTTCCCCACCCCTGAACCTCCCGATCAGGTTCTTCCAGGAGAGCGGGCTGGGTTTCTTGTATGTCTTGGTTGCGCCCTCTAGGGTGAGGCTTGCCATTGCAGTCTCTTTACGAGTCGCTCTGCGCGGCCTCATCGGCGCTGCGCTTCGCGTCATATTGGTCCAGGAGTTCGTTTAGGACGCCTACGTGCGTATGGGCAAAGATAGATCCGCCCAAGACCGGATAGGCTATGGCAATGAGGGGAATGAAGAAGAACAGCATGACGATTTGTACGCCGATCAGGCTGATGGTGACACCGAGGTTGTCCAAGGCCAGCAGGACTGCGTTGCGAAAGGTCTGCAGCACAGACGTGTCAAGCCGAATCATGACCGAGAACAAGTACGGCTGAATAGCAACCCAGAACACGATGCCCCAGAAGAAGAGGATGCTGAGAATGCGCATGAGTTGGGGTATATCTGCCGTTAGGTAGAACCAGGTGTTGAGCACGAGCGCGGCAAGAATCAAGAGGTCGAGCGCCGCCACCAGATAGCCCCTGATGAAGTGCGTGCGGAAGCTCTGTACGTAGACCTGCATGCTTACGGCCTCGCCCGCGAGGTTCTTGGCGGCGAAGTCGTATAAGGCCGCCGTGGCCGGCCCGGCAAGTGTGAGAGGTACCAGCGACGCGATCATGTACGAGATGCCCAGGAAAATAGGCGGCGCGTCCTGGGCGGTCTCAGCGGAATCAGTAAGCAACGGCAAGAGGGCCACGTAGCTGTAGAGCAGGTAGGGCAGGCAGAGCAGCGCCCAGAGGATGTTGCCTCTAATGACAGTAAAGAACTCAAAGTAGTGCATGCCCAGCGCCCGGCGCCAGACATTGAATACGAGCATCAAAGGATCAAGTCGTCCTACTAATCATCTTTTGCATTGGATTGGGAAAACGTGTTTCTCTCACAGGTTCTACGTCACTCTCTTGGTAGATGGTAGAGAAAACGCTCTCTAGTTCCCAAATGTAGAGGATATGGTATGGGGACGCAACTGCGGGAACAAGCGCTTGAAAGCCCTGTGACACACGCCACCGTGAGTTGCAGCGGTAAGGAAACGACTGGGTGAGGTGCACAACTGTCAGCACACCACACCCAGCCACGAAGCTTAGGTCTGTTTGCTGCAGGATCCGCTACTTAAGGGAGTGGGATCTCAGCGAGCAGCGGCAGCAGCGCCAACTTTGCCCGCCACTGTTGCCATGCTTGCCTTGATGGAAGCCGCGACATAGCGTACGTCGTCGTCGCTCATCAACGGATGGAGCGACGGGCAGAAGAGGCGGCGACCAATGTCGGTGGAAACCGGCACGTCCTCCGGCGTGTGCCCCATCTTGTTCAATACGGAATCGTAGTCGGGAAGGGCGGAATTCATGACACCGCTGCCAACGCCGTATTCCGACTTCATGTGCTCGTTGACCTTATCGCGCGGCTCACCGGCCCACTCGGGCGCCAGCAGCACCGTGTAGCCGTACCACACGTGATCGTAGCCCTCGGGCGTCTGCGGCACGATGACGCCGGGCACATCGGCCAAGCAATCGGAGAGCAGCAGCGCGCGGTCGCGGCGCAGGTCGTTCATTTGGTCGAGGCGTGCGAGTTGGATTCTACCGGCGACGGCCTGCAGCTTGGTCAGGCGGTAGTTGGTGCCCCAGCCCTGCAGACCCCAGCCAAAGGAGCGGCTGCTGTTGATGTAGGCGGCGTAGTCGTCATCATCCGTCGTCACCATGCCGCCTTCGCCGAGCGTCGTCATGTTCTTGGTGGTCTGGAAGCTGAAGATGGTCATGGCGCCTTTCTTGCCGACCTTCGTGCCCTTGTAGCCGCCGCCGGCGGCGCGGGCGGCGTCGGCAATGACGGGAGGCGGCCCGTGGATAGCGTGGGGATGCCGTTCGGCGATGTCGGCCAAGGCATCCATATCGGCGGAGAGGCCGTTATTGTGCACGGGCAAGATCGCGCGGGTATTTGCCGTCATGCGGCGTTCCACGTCATTGGGGTCGATATTAAACGTGTCGGCATGGCACTCTGCCAGCACGACCTTGGCGCCGACGCCGACGACTGCTTGTGCCGTCGCTATGTACGTAATGGCCGGCACTATAACTTCGTCTTCCGGGCCGAGGTTGAGGGCCTGCATCGCGCCGTCGAGGCCGGTGCCGCACGAATTCACGGCAAAGGCATGCTTCACATCGCAGTATTCTGCGAATTCTCGCTCGAATTCGGAGATGTCGTTGCCGGTGAAGCCCGCTTTCCAGTCCATGCTCTCGCGAAGCGCTTGCGTCAGCGCCTCCACCTCTTCCTCGTTGTACCACCCGCCGAGAGCGGGCAGAAAAGGCAGGTTGCGCTTCTCACCATTCAACAATGCTTGTTCTTCTGCAGTCAGTGACATACCGTTACTCCTTAGATATGGGATGCTAGTCATTTAGCTCACTCTATACGATGCCTGAAACTGACAGGATTTGACAAGAAACTAGGTGTTGTGAGTTGGGGGCTCAATTGGCTGAGCAGATCAACTTCACCAAGGATGTTCCTAAAGGATCCTGTCGTAACGAACGGGCTTCTCTAGCCGCTTGTATTTCCCATCGCGGACTAGTCGCTTTAGCCAGTCCCTTGCTTGGGTTTTAGTAACGTGAAGGTATGCTGCTACCTCAGATTCTGACGTGGGAGTATTTATCGAGGCTAGTAGCTGCTCTACCTTGGAAAAGAGTTGATCGGAAGGGGTCTCTGCTGGAGCATAGGCGTCTTTGGCCTGTGCTTCTCGAATCGTGACTTCCCTTGCTTCGTCTACAGCGCTGGGTGGGACAGCATCCTCTTCTTCTGGCAGCAACGCTGCTTGCCTTGGAGACTCAGTCTGCCAAGCCAGGAATTTGCCGTCTAGAACCTGCTGAAAATCTGAGGGAGTTTGGGGATTTGGCCAAGGGTGAGCTCCCTTTCGTAGCAAAGCCTCGATGCCCTGACTGGCTTGTCCATCGGAGCGAGCAAAAACTGGTACGAAGCGCAGACGATTCAATTGTTCGATGGCTCCAGTCCACGTGCCGCCTTTGTTGTAATCGGATTCCACAATCAGTCCGGCATCGGACAATGCGTACACCAGCTTATTGCGCTGCATGGCGTTTCCCACATTAAAGCGCGCCCGTGGATCATATGGAGAAACTAGAAGAAGCCGCCTATCTAGCAGCGCGTCACGATACTTGCGGGCCATTGCAGCGTTTTCCAAGCCACCTGCCAGAACGCCAATAGCTCTTCCGCCCTCCGCCAATGCCCTACGCATTGCTGCCTGATCAACGCCCCGCGCCTCGCCGGACACAATGATACATTTGGCTGCTGCCGCCAACTGACCAATTCCCTCGGAGTATCCTAGTAATGCTTTAGGGACCTCACGGGATCCCACCACGGCCAGCCCACCGCTGTCTAGCAATTCGGCATCTCCACAGCCGTACAGGACAGGCGGCGCATTCTTGCCGAGCCGTCGCTTGAATCGATTTGGATACCTTGGGTCTGCTCGGCTAACCACCCATATTGCCCGGGCTTGCCAGTGTTCCAGCGCTTGGCTGAGCAAAAAGCCTCGTTGGATCAGTTGACCTATTCGTTCGTGGTCAAGTCGGAGCTCAGACTTGTCCAACGCATCGCCTGTCTGGCGCTCGAGCAAATCGGCCGGCTCGCGGCCGTGCTGCCTGAGCCAATACACCAATTGATAGTATTCTGCTGGCGACAATGGCCGTACTGAGTTCTCACTCTTGCCGACGACCAATGGAGCGGTCAGCAGGAGTATAGCTTTTGTGTTGGCTGACAACTCTGCATCTAACACCATAGATCAATCCGTTGCAGTGGTAGCAAGCGCAAAGGGGAATACTTTCCCGCAACCATGGGTACGTAGTAGCCACGTTGCGATCGTAAGAGTCCACCGCGAGTCTACCATGTCATCCACAAGCAGAACGGGTCCAGGAATAATGAGATCTGACACTGCGTCGAGTGAGCCATCAACGTTGCGTGCCTGTTGAATGCTGTTGGCCATGCCTTTTTGTTGTGGTCGGTTGTCTATCTTTACGAGAGCATCCCGAAATGGCAGTCCCAATTCAGTTGCCAGCCGCGAGGCAAAATCCCTGACCAGTGTGGGATGACGCCGTGATGGAATGCAGGTTACCCAAGTAGGTGTCGGCTGTGGATTCCACTCAAGAAGCAATTGGAAAGATTCTGAAACTAGATCGTCTGCAAAGTAATTATGTTCGTATTTTCCGATGCGAATGAGGCGGCTCAAGTGGGCATCTCCCCATTGGTAAAGCGCCCGCCCCGTTTCTGCCCAATGCTCAATCCGAACGAATCCGCGCAAGCCGTACCGTGGTAGGCCACCATCCGGCCACTTTTTATGTGGCTTGATTGGCAGACGAGTACGACGCAGGAATTCAGCTACCCTCCGCACCGTCTCCTGTTGCGGCTTTGTGGGCAGCGGTGGTATATCAGGCAGTTCTGTGGTTTCCGGATTACCGTCCAGTGCTTGAATTAGGAAGTTCATATGGCCTGATTTTAGGGCCACGAACTCTTGCATCTGGCGCTGTTCTCCTCGGCGCAAAGCAGTGAGTCGTTCCACGCGCTCCCAGAATTCGTCGCTTAGTTGCGCCGCAGTCAACTGCCATTTGTATCCCTGCCTTGCAATGGGAGCTGGTGACTCGAGCGACAGAAGTTTTGTGGTCTGTTCGATGCGCTTCTTGCTGACGTTTATTGCGCCACAGAGTTGAGAAATGGAAAGCCCATTTGGTTCGTTCTCCAGGGCAGCAATCACTTCACCAACCTCATCTCTTGTTGGAAAGGCGCTATTGATGAAGTAGCTCGTGATTTCCGTGTCTTCGGTCCCGCTGAGTAGCACGCCGTAGGCGGATTTCAACGCACGGCCTGCTCGTCCGACTTGCTGATAGTAGTGCACCACTGATCCCGGTGTTTGGTAATGAATGACAAATGCCAGATCGGGCTTATCGAAGCCCATGCCCAGGGCAGTTGTAGCGACTAGTGCCTTTACCCGGTTTCTTAAGAGCGCTTGCTCTAACCCTTTCCGGTTCCTTGATCTGCTTGTGTAACACTGGGCGTTCAGTCCTTCTGATCTAAGCCAACGGGCTACCTGCTCAGCATCGCGAATCGTCAAGGCATAGATGATGCCTGACCCACAAATTGATGCAAGTTGGTCTGAAAGCCAGGCTAACCGATCCCCTAGACTAGGGAGCAAGATAGTTTGCAACAAGAGAGACGGCCGATTAAGCTCTCCACGCAGAACATGAAGATTGGGGCCGAGCACCGCCTTTAGATCATCCATTACGCGATCGTTTGCCGTCGCGGTCGTTGCAAGCAGACGGATGTTTGCTGGCAGTGTCCGCGCCACCCTCTCGATCCGACGGTAGTCAGGACGGAAATCGTGACCCCAGTCGGAGATGCAATGAGCTTCATCAATAACGAGCATTGCAATGCGCGCTGCTATGCCAGCAAGGACTCGTTCCCGAAAGTCGTCGTTGGCAAGCCGCTCGGGAGATATGAGAAGAATGTCCACTTCATCGTTCTCTAGCCGACCTTCCACACAAGTCCACTCATCTTTATTGCCTGCATTGATTGTTAGCGCCCGCACACCCATTCGTTCCGCAGCTTCAATCTGGTTGCGCATGAGCGAAAGCAATGGCGAAATGAGCAAGGCTGGACCAGCGCCGGCTTCCCGTAGCAGCTTGGTGGCTATGAAGTAGACGTTGCTCTTGCCCCATCCGGTTTTCTGGACGACGAGCAACCTGCCTCTGCCTTCCACAACATAACGGATGGCCTCTTCCTGCCCCTCGCGAAAGGTCGCATCGGAAATGCCAGTGCCTAGGCGAAGTAACTCAAGCGCTCTTCTTGTGATGTAGTCCATAATTTCTTGCGAGAATGGATTTGTGCCGACATTAAAGCAGAGAAGGTCAAAGGATGTTCGTGCCGTTAGGGTGCCCGTGCTACGTAGCGCCGGTTATCGCAACTCTTAGGAGTTCTGCGCCGCTGTCCAAGGCTTCCTGAAGTTTGGCGGCGTCCCGGCCGCCGGCTTGGGCGGTTTCCGGACTGCCACCGCCGCCGCCGCCGGCCGCTTTGCCGACCTCGCGTACGAGGTTGCCCGCGTGCACGCCCCGTTTCGACAAGCCCTTGGTTGTCATAATGAGGAACTGGGGACGGTCATTGAGGACTGAGCCGAGCAACAATGCCCCGGAGTCACCGAGCCGGTCTTTGATTCTGTCGCCCAACTCGCGAAACGTGTCCACATTCGGGACGTCAACACTGCCAACCACGAGTTTCACGCCGTTGACTTCCTCGGCAG
Organism: Chloroflexota bacterium; assembly: GCA_028874195.1. Classification (GTDB taxonomy): domain Bacteria; phylum Chloroflexota; class UBA11872; order VXOZ01; family VXOZ01; genus VXOZ01. The sequence goes on along the minus strand of JAPPLM010000081.1, from coordinate 24,171 downwards.
AGCCGATAAGCTTCTCCACCTGCTGCCCCGCTTGGCCGCGTTCCAAACGCGTGATCTGCCGACGTTGCTGCACGATTTCCTCGCGCAGGGCAGCGGTGCGGTCCACAAGCTCTTGGGGAGGCGTTTCCAGCGTATTGGAGAGATCGAGTAACAGCGCGTTCTGCTGCTGGATGTGACGAACGGCGGCGGGGCCGGTGAGGGCCTCGATGCGGCGCAAGCCGGCCCCAATACTGGACTCGCTCTCGATTACAAGCAGACCGATGGTACCGGTAGCCGAGACGTGTGTGCCGCCGCAGAGTTCCTTGCTCACGCTGCCGATGCTGAGGACGCGCACCGTTTCGCCGTATTTTTCGCCAAATAGGGCGAGCGCTCCGGCGGCGACGGCCTCCGAAGTTTCGAGATGCGTCACTTCTGTCGGCACGTTGGCTTGAATGTGTGCGTTTACGCGCTGCTCGACCTCTTGAATCTGCTCGCGCGTGAGGGCCTCGGGATGGGCAAAGTCGAAGCGTAAGTGGTCGGGAGCGACCAAAGAACCGGACTGCTGAACGTGGTCGCCGAGCAGGCCGCGCAGGGCCGCGTGCAAGAGGTGGGTCGCCGTGTGATTGCGCGCCGTATTCGCCCGGCGTTCGGCGTCTACGGTAGCCGTAACGGAGGTGTCGGTTTCAAGCGCGCCTGCCGTGACCTTTCCCTGATGAATGATGAGGCCGGGCTGCGGCGAATAGGTGGTCTCCACCTTGAAAACGCCGTCCGCGCTCTCAATGCGCCCCGTGTCTCCTACTTGGCCGCCGCCTTCCGCATAGAAGGGTGTGCGGTCGAGCACGACTAGTCCCTCTTCTCCGGCCTCCAGCCTGCCAGTGCGCTCATCTCCTTGCTGAATGCCGACGACTGTGCCGGTATCGCTGGTGGTCTCATATCCGGTGAATGTCACGCCGGCAAAGTCGACCGGCAAGTTCTGCACAATCTCGAACTGGGCGCTTTGCCGGCTGCGCTCCTGCTGCTCCCGGAGGGCCGCTTGATACTCCTCTTCGTCCACGCTAATGCCGCGGCTGCCGGCAACCTCGCGTGTGAGCTCGATGGGAAAGCCGTACGAATCGTGGAGCAAGAAGGCATCAGCACCGGCAAGGGCCGCGCTGCCGGCTTGGGCTACGTCTTCCAGCATGGTGTTGAGGATGGGGAGACCTTGGCTGATGTTGCGCAAGAAACCCTCTTCTTCTTGGGTAATGGTGCGCAGAATGAAGTCTTGTCGGGAGCGCAAATCAGGATACGCGGCGCCCATGCACGCAATAACAGTCTTGCCCAGACCGGCCAGCATGGGTTCGCGCCGTCCGAGCAGATAGGCGTGGCGCATGGCGCGGCGGATCAGACGCCGCACCACGTAGCTGCGCTCCGCATTACCCGGCAAGACTCCGTCTCCAATGAGAAAAACGGCCGCCCGGGTATGCTCGCAGATGATGCGAATGCCGATGTCTTGCTCGTTGTTCTCGCCGTAGGTGCAGCCAAGCAACTCCGCCGCCTGCTGCACGACAGGCTGAAAGAGGTCGGTTTCAAAGATAGTGGCTACGCCCTGCAGGGCCACTGCCCAGCGCTCCAATCCGGCGCCGGTGTCTACGCCGGCACGGTCCAAGGGCGTTAGCGAGTCTGCGCTAATCTGGCTGAGGCCGACGGACGAGTAGTACTGATTGAAAACGAGATTCCAGATTTCGAGAAAGCGGCCGCACGGGCAGGCGGGCCCCAGGCAGTCATGTCCGTCGGCATTTGGGGCGAGTTCCAAGTGGATCTCCGAGCACGGACCGCAGGGACCGGAATCACCGGTGGGGCCCCACCAGTTTTCTTCCCAGCCCGGGTAGCGCACGATTCGTTCCGGCGGCACGCCGACCGCCAGCCAGGCCCGCTCGGCATCTTCATCGGGGGCGAGATCGTCCTGGCCGCCGAATACGGTTGCCCACACCTGGTCTTTGGCAAAGGGGAATCGCTCGGTCACGAGTTCCCAGGCAAAGGCAATGGCCTCTTCTTTGAAGTAGTCGCCAAAAGCGAAATTGCCAAGCATCTCGAAGAACGTGAGGTGGGACTGGTCGCCCACCTCGTCGATATCGTCGGTGCGCAGGCACTTCTGCACAGTGGCAATGCGCGGCCGCGGCGGGTCGGCAAGGCCGAGATAGTAGTCCTTGAACTGCTGCATGCCGGCGCTGGTGAGCAGAACACTGGGATCGCCCTGGGGAATCAGCGAGGATCCCGGCATGACAAGATGGTTCTTTTCCGCGAAGTAGTCGAGAAATCTCTGGCGAATTTCGTCAGTGCGCACGGTTGAATCTTGCCTCGCAATTGGATTGGGTTGTGTCTTTCAATAGCGCAAAGTATAGCTAGTACCGTCTATTGTAGCGAATGCGGCGGGATTCGGCAGAGGCAACTCGAGTGCTATACTATATGTAGAAGTAATATACTTAATGTAGTATTACTAAAGGAAAACGCAGTAATAAGTGTTGGAGTATTACGATGCGAGTATACGAAACGCGCGTAACGCAGAAAGGCCAAGTAACCGTGCCGGCTGAGATACGAAAGGAGCTAGGCATCAAGCCACGAGACTTCGTGCGGTTTGAATTTACACCGGATGGAGTTCGCTTGCTGCCGGTTCCTTCACGGGTGGACCGCTACTTTGGCGCCGCAGCAAGTTCGCGAAAGGCCTTGACGTGGCGTGAAGAACGCGCAGCATTCGAAGAAGGAGTAGCGAGAGAAGCAGAGTCTGTCCGGCAAAGCGAAGACAATGCGCTTTCTTGATACCAATATTCTTCTGCGCTATTTCACGGGTGATAACTTGGAAATGGCAGAGGCCGCGCGGCGCCTGCTGGCGAAAGTCGAGCGGGGGGAGGAAAAGGTTGTCACCTCGCCATTGGTTGTGTTCGAAACAGTTTTCACGCTCCAGCGTACGTATGGAGTTTCTAGAGAGAGGATAGGGGCGATGGTGAGCGCCATCATCTCCCTGCCGGGAATCCGGTTTGCCGAGAAGCGACTGTGCCTAGACGCTCTTGCCCTGTTCGTACGGCAAAACATCTCTTTCGCTGACGCATACACGGCGGTTCATATGCGTTCCCGTGGAATCACCGAGATCTATAGCTGGGATACCGACTTCGACAAGATCGAGGGGGTCAACAGAATCGTGCCGACGTGAAGAAGTGAGCGCTTGCACGGTTCCGCTTAACTGCGCGGCTCCGAGCGGTTAACGTTGGGGGGCATTGTGGCGGTACCCAGGCGGACGGGAGCATAGGTTTCAAATGTGGTCATACCGGCGCAGGTTGCAAACCTGCGCTACCTGGACTCGAATTCTCCCATCGCTTCTCAGATGCGCACGGTTCTGACGTGGGGATTTATCCAGGCCGCGAGGGCGAGGGCGAGGGTTAGCGCCCCGCCGGCGGCGAACATGATCCATATTTCCACGAACTCCGCGATCCAACCTCCCACGAGTGCACTCACGGGTATGAGGACTACCGACAGACTGCGCAGTATTCCGAACACCCGGCCGCGATACTCCTCGGGTACGGACGTAACCATGATCCCGCTGGTTGCTACCATGCTGGCGGTAAGGGAAGCGGTCTCGACGCATTCTAAGACCATCGTGACCGGCTGCCAGATGGAGATGGCTATGCCCAAAATGCACACGCCCGCCAAACTCCAGCCCGCTGCCAGCACACGCCCCGCGCCGAAGCGCCGCTCCAGTGGTCCTGCTGCCAGCCCGCCGAGCAAGCCGCCAACCGTACCAGCCGCCAGCAGCAGTCCAAAGGAACCCGCCCCGCCGCCCAATCGCTCTTGCACGAGAGCCGGCAACAGCGGGCCCATGAAAGAGCCGATGTTGATGAGGACGCCAAGCCACAGCAACGCCCAAACCACCGGCACGCCGGAGGCCGTCCGCCACCCTTCGCGCAGGTCGCGGGCGACCGACCAAGGGGAGATCCGGATGCGTGTTTCGTTTGTGGCAATAGATGGGGCAGCCCTGCCCGGCAGGTGGGCGAACGCGATACACAGCGCCACGATCAGAAACGTCGCCGCATCAACCGCCAGCGCCCACACTGCGTTCGCAGCCGCGATCAGCAGCCCGCCGAGCGCGCTGCCAACCAAAGACGCCGTCTCTCTCGCAGTGGAGAAGAGGCCCTGCGCCGTGGTCAAGAGGTCTTTTCCTACGACTGAAGGCATGACCGATGCCCGCGCCGGGCTCATGAACGTAGTCAGGCTGTTCAGCTTGAAGATTGCTATGAACGCAATGACTGGGGGCAGGTAACCGACCAGTATCACCAGCAGGGCCACCGCACCTACCACGGCTGCGGCGGCCAAATTGGACGTCACCATGATCGCCTTGCGGTCCCAACGGTCGGCGAGAACGCCGGCCAGAGGCGCAAAGATGACGTCCGGGAGATGCCAGATTGCTTGGATGATTGCGGTCTGCAGAGTCGACTGGGTCTCCGACCAGACTACCCACATGACGGCGAGATTGAAGAAGGCGTCGCCAAAGACAGAGATCGTCTGTCCGCTCCAGAGCAGTACGAACGAGCGGTTGCGGAAGAGGCGGCGGTGGCCCGCAGAGACGTAGAGCAGCTTCTCCTTGAAGCCCGCGGCTGCGCCCGCCATATACCAATCCTCTCTCTGTCTCCGTTCAGCCAATCGCAACCCAGCCTCTGCCGGGCATTGCTGTGAAAAGGAGGCCGCGTCTCTTGGAATCCGGCCCCGAATCAGTCGATACTTCGTATCGGGTACGGGGCAGGCTTTTCGCCGGAGTGACGATCAAGAAACCGGCCGTCATTCTCATCCTCTCATCTGCTCTGCCCAAGGGCATGATGATTCCGGCATACCCCCAGCCGGACGGCGGCGCGGGCTGCGAACCTGGCCCTACCACGCAGGTTACAAACCTGCGCTACCGGGAAGACCTCGCTGTGGTTAACCGCTGGGAATCACAGGGAGAGTTATGCGCGTGGGGTGACTCGCATCGTGGAGCACGGTCTGGCGGGCGCTGACCATCGTCGCATCAGAATAGCCATCGCTGCCGGTGTTTAGATTGCGGTCCCAGTTAGGAAAGTCGCTGCTGGAAATGTCGAGGCGCAGGCGGTGACCGGGCTGGAACACGTTGGCGATAGGGTTCAGGGCGATGGTGAACTCGTACACGTGTCCTGGCGTCAGCAGTTGCGGTGATTCGTAGCCATTGCGGTAGCGGGCGCGCACGACACCGTAACTGAGGTTTTGCGCAAAGCCGTTGGGATGCACGTCTACCAGCTTGGCCGTGAAGTCGGTATCCACGGCGCTAGAGGCTGCGTAGAGGTGTACAATCGGTTCGCCTGTCACCTCCAACGGCGCAGTCAAAGGCTCGGTCCGATAGACCAACACGTCGCGACGCGAATCCAGCACCCCTTGGTCGAACACGCCATCTTGATCATGCATCAGATGCACGGAAGGCACCGGATCCCGGGGATCGTATACAAACTGATCGGGAGTTTCCTCACCAGGGAGGTCGGTACAAAGGAAACCATTGCCGCGGGGCGTCTGCGCATTGCCGTCGCTGTGGAAATGGTAGTCGGTGTACTGGGTGCGCGCCAACGGCCATTCGTTCTCATTACGCCAGGTGTTAGCGCCTAGGATGTAAAGACTAATCGGCCCCTCGTCCATGATGCCGGTAGCGCGACCCTTCAACCAGTAGTCGAACCAGCGCAGGAAGAGGTCGGTTTGCTCTATGAGACCTGCTGCGCCAAAGTCAAGCTCGCCTTCATAGACATTGAGGGCGCTCGTGTGCCCCCACGGACCGATCATGGCACGCTGGCCGGCGCGCGCTTCCGGGGTGGCGGCCTGCTGCGCCATTAGGGTGTAACCATCGATGGCGCGGACAAAGCGATCGTACCAACCCGCGCGGTGCATTACCGGCACGCGCACGTCCGGGTAGCGGTCTTGCCACTGAAAGGTGTCGACACCGGCCTCGGTCATGAGAATGCGATAATACTCCGCCTGTACTTCGCCGCCAAACAGCTCGTCAGGTATGTCTTTACGGGGTAGGTACCACAACCACTTGTGCCGCTCCCGTTCCCAGAGTTGATCGGCTATTTCTTTCGTATGCGGTTCGCCGAGACCCTGCTTGAGACGAATGTCCGGCGCAATGGTGCACATTGACCAGGCGAAGCGCCGTCCAGGGCGGAAGTGCGGCTCAAAGTCAGTGAGACGCTGCGTCATGCCTTCGGCAAAGACGCAACGCAGGCTGGGTGCCGCGCTGAAAGCAGCGCAATAGGATGTGAAACCGCCGTAGGAATTGCCAAATATACCCACGTCGCCGGTTGAATTCGCAAGCTGGGCGCACCATTCCACCGTATCGTAACCGTCCTCGATATCCGGATAGCCAAAGGCGAAGAGCGGCGTAAACTCTCCTTCCGAGGCATAGCGGCCGCGCACGTCCTGGGCGACAACGATGTAACCGGCGGCGGCCAATGTCTCGTAGGTAGGTGACGGGCTGCCGTCCAGCGAACTCTTGTTGTACGGCGTGCGCGTGAGTATGACCGGAAAGGGCCCCTCCGCCTGCGGGCGGTAAACGTCCGCGCGGAGGATGACGCCATCGCGCATGGGCGAGACGACATTGCGTTCCAGTGTGACGGCGTACGGCGGGGTGGCCATGGTGTGCTCCTTGGCGCTTATCTATAGTGGGCAGTGTGGCTCAATGCGATTACGGCCTGCCTCTAATCTCAGCTTCGAGTGGTATGACGCAAGCCGGGCCGCATTGTCGCAGGCATTTACTTCGTTACAGAGCCAATGATATAGTAGGTGCGCTCCCAGACCAACCAGGCAAGCACTGCTTGGGACAGCGCCTACGTTCATGGTAGCTGCCCCACAGTGGGCCGCGCCGGTATGGCGACAATCTCGGCGATTCGGTTTCTTCTCACCTTTAGACTGGCAGTGGGGCCCCATGAAGCTCTCTGTTCTTATTCCCGTCTATAACGAGCGCGAGACAGTACGTGCCGTCTTAGAGCGGGTCGCCTCAGTCCCACTGGACCTGGAAATAATCGTTGTCGATGACGGTTCATCGGACGGTACAACCGCGCTCTTGCAGTCCTTGGAGGACGCGCAATGCCACACCATCTTTCATCCTGAAAACAGGGGGAAAGGCGCTGCAATCCGCACGGCACTGGAAGCGGCCACCGGCGATGTAGTCGTCATCCAGGATGCAGATCTGGAGTACGATCCGGCGGACTTCGTGGCGTTGCTGGAACCTATCGAACGTGGCGAAAGCAAGGTAGTCTACGGCGTACGCTCGCTGGACCACCAAGAGTTCATCCGGCGACTTGGCAACATTTTTCTGTCGCTCATGACGAGGATTCTATTTCGCGTCCCGTTGCATGACATGGAAACGTGTTACAAGATGATGGCGAAGGAGGTCGTCGAACAGTTCACGATCGAGGCGTCGGGATTTGAGATCGAGCCTGAGATTACGGCAAAGATACTGAAGCTAGGGTACCGCATCGTCGAAGTGCCGATTGCCTACACCCCGCGCAGAGAGCGCAAGCTCAATCCGTGGACCGACGGCCCGCACGCGCTCTGGACACTCGTGAAGTACGCGCTGCGCAAGTAGGCGGGATCTGATTTTTCAGACGATTGACATTTTTGCGCACGCGGCGTGTAGTATAATGGCGTCATAGCAGCTCTTTGCGGTGGGTGCGAGCATGACACGACGGCAGCTACTACGGTCTGGCGGTGCAGTTCTTGGCAGCGCGTTGCTGCTTGCCTGCGGAAAGCGCGGCGCCTCCGATGTGCCGACGCCGGTGCCGCAGGATGTCACCGTCACGATTGCGGTGCGAGCCAGCGATAGGACGGACGCTGTCCTGGAAAAAGCGTTGCCGCCCGTTCGCTATGGGCTTTCGCCCGGCGCGCGCAGCGGCATGCCCAATATCCGGGAGATTCAGAAGATTGTCTCCACGCCCGGCCGCTCTTTTGTAACGGGCGTGCGCCAGCGCGTTGCGGCCGGGGAGGCTCCTGACGTTGTCTGGTTTAGTCTTCACGACGACTTGCCCGAAATCCTGCGCGGCGACTTGCTGCGACCGCTGAATCCCTTTCTCGATAACGATTCAGATAACACGCTCAAGGGATATCACCCCGAGTCCTTGCGCGCCCTACAATATTGGGGACGGCAGATGGCGCTCCCGGCGGCGCTCGGCGTGCTGGCGGTACGTTACGATACTGAGGTTCTGGCCGCGCATGAGGTGCCGCCACCGCTTTCAAGCTGGACGTGGGATGAATTTGCGGCCAAGGCTGCGGCGCTGACTCGTACCGCAAACGGCAATACGGTTTGGGGATTCGGCACCACGTCGTTTCCGGCGTGGTTGCTCTTCATTGTCGGCACCGGCGGGCGCGTGGCCGACCTCAGTGCCGGTAGGACGACACTCGCTGAGTCCGAGGCCCGGCGCGGGCTGCAGTTTTGGTTGGACCTTGCGCACCAGCATGGCGCGCTCGAGGGCGGTCCGCGCATAACCATGGAGGCTATCATGCGGCGGCGCCAGGGAGCATCCAGCGCGCCGCTGCGCCTCGATCTCATCAACTGGCAAAACATCGAGCCGTATTCGCCGGCCTATGGATTTGTTGGTGCGCCAAATGGTCCGGCGCAGTCCGTGCCCATGGTGGTTACCGACATGGTGGGCGTCTCTGCCCAAAGTGGGGATCTGGACGCGGCCTATACGGTCGCCAAGCCGCTGGCAGCGCAACTCGGATCACAGTTGCTCGTCCCGCCGCGCAACAACGCCATCGAGTTCATCCGGCGTCCCGATCGGCGGCACCCTGAGCTTGCTTTGGGACTGGACCGAGCCGACGTCGTCCTGCGAAGTCTCTCATACAGCATTGGTACCACGCTCTCGTTGTATAGTGGATTAGGGAAGACTTTAACCGAGCATATGGCCTTGCCTGCGCTCAGGGGCAATCTGGATGCTGCCGCCGCTTTGGAGAGAGGCGCCGCAGTCGTACGCGAGTGGTTGGGCTCACCTCCCGGCTAGTGCCGGAGATTTAGGACGAAATTACAGGGAAGACCGGTAAAGGCTTGATGACGAGACGAGAGTGTATTGCGGCACTGGCTGCTTTGAGCGGTGGTTCGGCAGTGCTCGCGGCCTGCGGCGGGGGCCCGGGACGCGCGCCCGCCAGGCCCGAGCTTGAAGGTAAAGCCCCCTTCCGTGAGGCCCCGCGCTCTGCAAACGGCAGTCAAGCGGCCGAGCCGGTCACGCTCACTTTTGCCTACATGGCGCGCCTCGCCGGCATCCCCACCGAGGCCAGTAATGCGATTGCCGCGTGGCACGCGGAGAACATTGACGGCCCCACGCCGCGCGCTCAGTTGGAAGCCGTAGAGATCTCGCGGCCGAGCGGTAAATCGTGGCGCGATGCATTTTGGGAGTTCGTGGTGGCGCGCGACGCGAGCGGCGTGCCGCTCGATATCGCCTGGATGCACTCCGCGCTCGACTTTCCCCGCGCCTTTACGCACCAAATCCTCGCTCCGCTTGACCGCTATGCCCTGGCGGACGACAGCGACCGGCTCGAGTCCTTTGCGGCAAATGCGCTGCAATTGTCGCGCTACCAGCGTCAGCTCATGGCCGTGCCTCTCGCGGTGCTGCCGGCGATGGTAATGTACAACAGCACCAAGTTCAAGGAGTTCAAGGTAAAGGAGCCGACACACACGTGGAACCACGAGGACTTCATCGTCACGGCCAAGTCGTTGACGCGCGACGTCGACGGGGATACGGCAATTGACTTCTGGGGCTACGCTGAATGGAGCATACCCGGCTGGCTGCCGTTCGTCTTGCAGGAAGGCGGCGACGCCGTAGACTTGGATACCGGCACGATCAAGCTCACGGAGCCGGCCGCCCAGCGCGGCATACGCTTCTGGCAGGAACTTGGCCGCACGCACAAGGCAATGCCCCACGGCCCCGATTTAGACTCCAATACGTTGCGCGGCACCATCAACGGCCAGCGCCTGCAAACGGCGATGGTTTTCACGCCGTTTTTCGGTCGTTTGCGGGCCGATCGGATGCCGGCGGTCATTCCGAAAGAAGACCGCAGCGGGGTGCCCCTCGGCTTGCAAGAGGCGCTGGTAATGCCTGTGGGCAGCCAGAATGGCGACGCGGGCTTTGCGACCATGCTGCATCTGGGACATCATATCGGCCAGATTCGCCTGGTGCCGGCCGTTACGGAAGCGCAGGGCTTCATCAACAAGCCGGCGGGCAAGTACATGTCATTGTTGCTTGACCCCGTGGCGCGAGACGTGCTGCTGGAGCTCCTGGTGGATAGCGTGCCGTCCCATTTGGCAAGCTCCTCGGTATTGAGCTGGCGGCTCTTTAGCCGGCTCACGCTGCCCGTGGCGCGCGGTCAACTCTCCATCGAAGAAGCGGCGCAGAACGCCCACGACGAAGTGGAAGCGTATCTCACCCCCAAGCCGCCGCCGACCCCGGTGCCGGAGCAATCGTAATCTCATCTCCCGCTGCCGCGCATGTCGGTTCGGCAGGATACCTGGTGAACTCCGGTCGGAGTGTATTGTCGCCGGAAAGAGGGGCCCTATGCGGAAACCGCTTGCTTTGCTTGCGCACGTACTGCTGGTTTTGCTTCTCACTGCTTCCGCTCCGGTTCCACTCGCGCCCGGTGCCGTTGTTGGCCTCGCCGGCACGCCGCACCTATGGATTGCGGATGAGCGCGGTGTGCTCCACTGGGGCGGTGATACGCGCGCCCTCGCCGGTAGGCTCATCAACTGGAACGACCGGCGGGAGGTTTCTTTCGCTGAGTTGACGGCCTATCCGATTGGCGATCCTTGGCTGACGGCGGGACTGCTAAGGACAATGATCCGATCTACTTGGTGAAGTGGGAGAGCGAGTGGGAGCGCCCCAAGCTGCTGCACATCCAATCCATCGAGGATGTGGAGATATTCGGCATTGACAGCAATAATTACGGAACTTTCGTGTTGGGCAAGGAGGCGTGGGATGCCCGCTACGGCGCGCGCTACGGCCTGTCGGTGGCGGCGCTGGAACGAGCGGAGTTGGACGCGGCCGTGCCCGCGGGCGCGAGGGTAACGCGCGTTCCGCCCACACCGACGCCGCCTACCTCAACGGGAACGCCTTTGCCGACTCCTACGCCAACAGCGACGCCCACACCCTCACTCACGCCTACGGCGACACCGCCCCTCGCTCCCGAGGAGGCGGCCCGCGCCGCGCTGTCGCAACTGCTCCCGTGGTACGACGACCCGCCTTACCCGCTGGCCGCCCTGCCGTTCGTGGAAGTGTGGCTGCGCGACCCGGACCTGGGCAGGGATCTGGCGCAAGCCCCCTGGGTCATTGACGGCATCACCGCCCCGTTGGAGCACAACGCGCCCTACGGGCTGGGGAACCTCTACGACCACGACCCGGCGCTGGCGCGCCGGATGCTGGCGTACAGCACGGAGGAGCCGGTGCGGACCCGCAACATCCACATACTCAATGTCCTGGGCGACATGGCGCGGGATGACCCGGCCAGCCTCGAACTCCTGCAGGCCCAGGAGTGGTTTGCGGACGGCCTCTCGCCGGAGGAGCGGGCCTTCGTCATCGTCTTGGAGAAGGTGGCGTATCATGACACCCTGTACCCCGACCTGCTCCAAGAGCGGTTCACCCTGCAAGCGACCGTCGACTTGCCGTTGAGCGGCGAGACAGTCCTTTGGGCCTTCGGCCATGACGCAATCGAGGGCAACGTCCTGGAGGCGATGGAAGACGGCGCCCGGGCGGCCGAGCGGGTGATGGCCAGCCCGCTTCCGGTGACCGACCTCATCATGCTGCAGGTCAACCCCGAGCGGTACGGCGGCGGATTCGGCGGGGTTAATCGCTCGGACTCCATGGTGCTGTCCACAGGGAGCGGCTGGCCGGACAGCGCCCACGCAGCCCTCCTGTACCACGAGGTCGCCCACTACTACTACCTGGCGCACGAGATCGGACCGTTCTGGCTGGTGGAGGGCGGCGCGGACTTCGTACGGGCCTACCGGCAGGCGTGGGACGACGCGGAGGACTGGGACGGACGGGTGCCACTGTTCGAGGGTAACGAGTATGCGGGCAGGCAGTGGTGCCTGAACAACGGCGTCTCCAACGTCGCAGCGCTCGCGGAGGCCGGCCCGACGTTCCAGAACTCGTGCAGTTACCATCTCGGCCACTACCTCCTGACCCACCTGTTCAACACCATTGGTGAGGCTGCGTTCACCTCGGCGATGGCGGAGTTGTACCGGTCATATACGCGGTTCGAGTTCTATCCGAGTGAGGAGGAGGTATATCAAGTGTTCCGCAAGCACGTCCCGGCAGACCGCGCGGCAGCATTCCGCGACGTGTATCGACGGTTCCATGGCGGGCCGTTTCTCGCTGGAAGTTGAGGCGCTTGCAGGGCCGCAATGACTTTCAACCCGTTCTTTGGACGCCTGCGGGCAGCCGGAGTAGCGGTGCGGGCTACATCATGTCGTTGCTGCTGGACCCTATTGCGCGCGGCGTGCTGCCGGAGCTGCCGGCACATAGCGCGTCTTCCCATTTGGCGACGGCAACGCAACTGAACCGACAACTCTTTAGCATGATCACGCTGCCCTTGGCTCGCGGCCAACTCCCCGTTGAAGAAGCGGCGCAAAGCGCCCACGACCCTGCCGAAGAGCGCCTTACTCCCAAACCCCTGCCGACCGCAGCGCCGGAGCAAGTGTCTTTCTGGAGGCGCTTCCTCGCGCAACTTGAGCAACGCGTTTTAGTTTCCCATACGCTATTCCCTCTCACTTGCCGCTCTTGGTCTCAATGCTGCATGCTTACGCCAATTCTTGGATTGTCTCTTTCGGTTTGACAGTGTAAACTTCTACACTTAAGCATATTGAGTTACGTAGCCATGCTAAATCCCCAAGGCCGGTGAAGCGCTCGAGGGTAAGATAAATGGCAATGTCTGTGCGCTTGCGGCGCGCGTTCATCGGAATCTTGCTCAGTCTGGCCATTGCATCACTAACGCTCGCATCCGGAATGGCAGTAGACTGCGAGTTCGTCCGAGGCTTCAAGACCCTGCGCGACCTGATCGGCCACGAGATTGTGGGCGAGTGCTTGGAGAATGAGCGCTACAACGAGAATGGCGACAGCGTCCAGGCTACTACCGGCGGGCTGCTGGTCTGGCGCAAAGCCGATAACCACACCGCTTTCACCGATGGCTACCGCACTTGGATAAATGGGCCGAACGGCCTCCAGAAGCGCTTGAATACGGAGCGCTTTCCATGGGAACCGGATTACGCTCCAGGCGGCGGCATTGCAACCCCTACGCCAACGCCGCAACCGATTGCTCCACAGGCAACGCCAACAACCGAGGCGAGCCCGGCGCCGCTTCCGACTGTCATCTCCGGTTCAAGCCAAGGCGGCGATGAACCTGTTGTGGCTCTGACACCCACGCCCACATCTGTCCCGGCAACCCCGCGAGCTTCCACACCCGAACCGACACCGGTTCCAGTACCCGCGCCACAAAGGTCCCAGTCCACACCCACGCCAGCGCCGACGCCGACACCCACGCCCATACCGACGCCAACGCCGACACCGATGGCGACGCCGATACCAACACCGACGGGGGACCTCATTTTTGAGCGCCTGACCCGGGGAGAATGGGCCGTGTTAAGATACAAGGCGGGCTACATCACCCGCGAGGAATTGCGGGCACTCCTGGAGAGCTATGACGAGTTGGAGCTGATGCCCCCCGAGTAGCCCCGGACCGTTAGCCACGTACTCCACTATCTCCTCGGCGTCGGGAAAGCCCTGCGCTGCTCAAGCTGGCGCTCGGCGTCGACTCGCCTCCGTTGCTCACGGCAACACGACCCGACCATGTCTCTGATGATGCCGAGGAGTACTGTAATCCTGACCGCACAGTCTGCATTTGGGTTGAGGATCCCTGGGATTAGTCATGGCCCGTGCAGAACCCGTTGCGCGCCGTCTTATCGTGTACTCCGGCTCCACGCGCGCACAGAGATGATCTCGCTTACAGGCTGTCAAGTTTTGCGACGGAAGCCTGGGGAACTATTCGGGCCTTCACGCTCCTGAGGCTCTCGCGCTAGAATTGGCCGATGATGTCGCCAATTCCTTCCAGCAAGCCATCGATCAGCCCGCCGGTCAGCTCGTACGCATAGAGGAACGAGATGACGAGAATGAGAACTACCAGCCCATAGAAGATGAGCCGGAGCACGGAACTCGTTTGCCGCCGAGGTTGAGGGGTCATTGGTAGCGGTTGCTCCTATGCAAAGGATACAAACTCAGGCAGGTAGGCGGCTTGGCGCATGCCCTGCCAGAGGGGATGGGTTTGGGGCAGGCGCGTCGCGCGGCCCTGGCGGCCGGTGAACGCATGGGTGGTCTGGCCGCGCGCGAGGAGTAGCGACGACCCCTCCGTTTCCCGCACCTCGTAGCCAAACACGACTTTTGCGCGCGAGGCCGCCATGAGCGCGGTGCGAATCTGCAATGAAGCATCGTACCGGGCGGCAGACAGGAATTGCGCCCGACACTCAACTACCGGCAGGTAGATGCCCTCCGTTTCAAGGTCTCGGTAGCGCAGTCCCATCGCGCGCATGAGTTCAACCCTCGCAACTTCGAACCACGTGAAGTAATGTCCATGATACGCCACGCCCATGGCGTCGGTCTCGGCGTAGCGAACGCGAATTGGGACGTCCAGTGTCATGTATTGCGCGCTGATCAGAGAGCGTTTGCGTGCTCGGATTTCACTGGCTTCAGTATAGCGTATGCGCCGCAGGCGACCAATTAAAAACGGCCCAATAGCAATGGAGACCTTTCCATAACGCGACCAAGCGAGTGGTATTGGGTTGTATCGATGAGAATTCACTCTCACCCCCGTATCGAGTACGGGCAGGTTCTTATCCTCTCCCTCGATGAGACCCTTGCGCAACCCTCCTCGAATGTGCAAGGGTAACTCCCTCTTCCCAGACTGACAGGGGGTATGTATTCTATAATCGACTCACATGTCATTCCGAACGGAGCGCAGCGGAGTGTAGCTAAGAGCGCGGAATCTAAGGCACAGCCCTGCAAAATCTGTCAACGAATTACCTGACACTTACAGGAATGACGTACAATTCAATGCAGGGAATGAGTAGGGTTTCATTCGAACGATTTCGGTGAATTCTTGCCAGTGCAGCGTTCGCCAAATGACTGGAAGCCATCTCATAATTCGGATCGACGTGCCAACTCGTGCTTCGACAAGGGCTTCGCGCAGCACTCAGCACGAACGGACTGTTCGCTATTTCGTTCGCCCCCGTATCAAATACGGGGCAGGCTCTGAGCCTGTCGAAGGGCGGATCTGCACAGAGCAATGTAGGAGAACCTTCATCCGTGTCGCGGGTGGTGTTGTACAACAAGTGGCGGCCCCAGACCTTCGGCGACGTCGTCGGCCAGGAACCGACGGTGCGCACGCTGCAGAACTCGCTGGCAGCGGGGCAGGTGGCGCACGCCTACGTCTTTGCGGGGCCGCGGGGCTCCGGCAAGACCTCCTTGGCGCGCATTCTGGCAAAAGCCCTCAATTGCCTGCAGGGCGTCCAACCTGAGCCGTGCGGCAAGTGCGAGGCGTGCGCGGACATCCTCGAAGGCCGCTTCCTCGACCTCGTGGAGCTCGACGCCGCCTCCAATCGCGGGATCGAGGACATCCGCGACCTGCGCGAGCGCGTGAACTTCGCCCCGGTGAGCGGACGCTACAAGTTCTACCTCATCGACGAGGTGCACCAGCTCACGCCGGAAGCCTCGAACGCGCTCTTGAAGACGCTGGAAGAACCGCCGGACCACGCAGTGTTCGTGCTGGCGACCACCGAGATTCATCGCGTGCTGCCCACCATCCTGTCGCGGTGCCAGCGGTTCGATTTTCGCCGCATTCCCGTGCGTTCGCTGGTGGGACGCCTGCAGGAAATCGCGGAGGCGGAAAAGGTCACCGCCGAAACGGAAGCCTTGAACATCCTCGCGCGCATGGCCGGCGGCAGCGCTCGCGACGCCGTGAGCCTCTTCGACCAGGCCATTATCTACGCGGAAGACGGCGTGACCGCTACCGACGTGCGCGACATGCTGGGGTTGGCGCACACTGCGGTGGTAGCTGAATTTGTCGACACCCTGGCGCGCCGCGACACCACGGAGGGCCTGCGCGTGCTCTCTCAAGCCGCGGACCAGGGTCTGGACATGCGGCAATTCGCGCGGGAGACCGTCCGCTACCTGCGGGGCACCCTGCTCCACAAGAGTGGCATGGAAGCGGCCGAACTGCTGGAAATGAGCGAGGAAGAAGCCGCGCTTATGGACGGCCTAGCGGAGCGCATCTCCCTCTCCGAGATCGTCCAAGCGATCAGGCTCTTCTCCGAGGCCGAGCAAGCGCTGCGCCTGGGCGTATTCCCCCAACTCCCCGTCGAACTCGCCTTGGTGGAATTCTGCGCCAAAGATGAAACCACCGGCACTACGGCAGCCCCCGCGCCTAGCCCACGGCAACCTGCGACTGCGGCGCCGCGCCGGGAAGCGGCGCAACCGGGCCCCGAGCCAAGCACTGCCGCTGTCGAGCGCCCGGCAGCGGATGGCCCGAAAACCTCCGAAACAGTGGAGAAAGCGAGCAGCGCGCCCACAGCAGCGCCATCTGATGCGCCGCCAGCGGATGCGCCGGCGGCGAGCACGGATGGTTCGCCTTTGGCGGACATCCAGCAGCGCTGGGATGCCGTGGTGGACTCTTTCCGCCGACCGAACGTGCACCTGCGCGGCGTTTTGCGCGACTGCACGCCGATTGCCGTGCAGGATCGGGTCTTAACGCTGGAGTTTGCCCACGCCTGGCACCGCGACCAGGTGCGCCAATCGGACAATCTCATTCTGGTTGAAAAGGCCGTTGCCCAGACCATCGGTCGGCATTTTTCCATCGAATGCACGCTGGCGCAAAGAGATTCACCGGCGAGCGCCTATGAGAAGGACCCGGCAAACGATCCCGTGGTGCGCAAGGCGCAGCAGCTCTTTCCGGGCACTGTCACCTATGAGAATGCGGATGAGGACAATTCCTCACCCGCCCAATGAACGCCGAGGTGGACGTGCGGGCCAGTGCACAGTACGTCCACGTTGCTCGCAGTACTGCGTATGAACAGGCACGTTTGCGGTCGCAAGCAGGCAACATTCACATGGCAGTGGTATCTTAAACAAGATGAAATAAGGCTGGAACGATACGGCGCGTTTTGAAACTCTGGAGAGGAATTGCGCGGCGGCACACCGCAGAGGGGAGATGTGAACCATGGGTCTGGAGATATTCGAGCGGGGAAAGCTCCCGCGCTGGGTACGGATGCGGCAAGAGCTTGTCACTGCCACCATCGAAGACGTCGCTGCCGCTGTTGCTGAGGAGTTTGCGCGACCGGAAATTCGCGAGACCATCCAGCCGGGCAAGCGCGTGGCGCTTACGGCCGGCAGCCGCGGCATCAATCGCATCGATCAGGTGCTGGAAGCGGCGGCGCACGAGATCAAGCAGCTTGGCGCCGAACCCTTCATCGTGCCCGCTATGGGCAGCCACGGCGGCGCCACCGCAGAGGGGCAGATCGAGATCCTGGAACACTATGGTGTCACGGAAGAGGCCATGGGCTGCCCCATTCGCTCAAGCATGGATACGGTACTGCTCGGTCACGTGAAGGACAATGTGCCGGTCTGGGTGGACAAGACGGCCTATACCGAGGCGGACATCACAATTCCCGTGAACCGCGTCAAGCCGCACACCGATTTTCACGGGAATATCGAATCGGGACTGATGAAGATGCTCGCCATCGGCCTCGGCAAGCAGAAGGGCGCCGACACCTTTCACGGCCGCAGCTTCGACGAGTTTCCCACGCTCATTCCGGCGGTGGGCCAGTTTACGCTCCAGCACATGGACATCCCCTTCGGCCTGGCGCTTGTGGAAGATGGGCATTCCCGCCTGTCGTTGATAAAAGCGGTTCCCGCCGACCGCATCTTGGAAGAGGAGCAGGAGCTGCTCAAGGTTGCCCGCGAGCGCATGGCGCGCTTGCCCGGTGAAGAAGTCGACGTGCTGATCGTCGACCAACTGGGCAAGGATATTAGCGGTATCGGCGCGGATACCAACGTCATCAACCGCTACTGGAGCGGTCCTTTGCCCCATCCTCCTCTCGTCAAGCGGATCGTCATGCGCGACTTGACCAAAGACACGGAAGGCAACGCCTGCGGCATTGGCTTGGGCGACGTCGTCTTGCAGCAGATCGTCGACAAGCTGGACCCCGTGCAGACCTACATGAATGTCGTCACCGCCAAGGGGCCGGAAGGCGCGCGCATTCCGCTCACGGTCGCCAACGACCGCGAAGCGCTCTTCGTAGCACTGGCCTGCTGCCACCAGATCGAGAACGAGACCGCGCGCATCATGCGCATTCAGGACACGAAACACTTGGAAGACCTCTGGGTCTCCGAACCGCTAGCGCCACAACTGGAGGCCACGGGCCGCGTGCACCGCATGGGCGAGATGGAGGAGATCGCGTTCGACGCGCGGGGCATGTTTACGCAAGCTACGCGGAATGGCGCCGCCGTCGCGGCTTCATAGTGATAGGACACTACCGCGCAGCGAGCAGTGCTATACTAGGCGTAGCAGTTGTCTGATTGGTGTCTTACGAAGAGCGCATGGCTGGAGTGTGCCTTCTCCGGTCAACAGTGCGCACTACGGCATATGCTAATCATCCACTCGGAGGTGTTAGACGCAATGGTAGTCAATACCAAAGACACGCACCAGACTTCCCAGAGAGAAACCAACCGGCAGGCCGATGAGCTCTATGCTCGCTATGGCAAGCCACTTGAAGCTGAACACTATGGTGAATTCGTGGCGATCTCGACACAGGGCGTCGTCGTGCACGCCCCCACGTTGCAGCAAGTCCTCGACTTGTCTTTGGAGCAGCTTGGACCAGGCAGCTACGTGTTCAGGCTCGGCGCCGACCGCAGCGTCTTTAGGTGGAGATGAAGGGGCGGCAGTGTCGTGCGGGTTGAGAGCAGTCACTTTCCCTACCTGCCCGTCACACTGTCGCTGCGCGGTCATAGGTTGGAGTTTGAAGCTCTCCTCGACACCGGTTTCGACGGCGGTCTGGCGGTGCCCGAGGACACCATTGCGTTCGGACTAAGCGCCGCATGGAAGATCAGGGCATACCTAGCTGATGGGTCGTTGGTGCACGCTCCCGCATTTCGGGGAACAGTGCGTATCGGCTCCCTTCCGCCCGTAACGACGACGATTATCATCTTGGGCAACGCACCGGTCCTGGGTCGCGCAGTTGCCGACCATCATAAGATCACGCTCGACCGCGGCCAGCGGATAGTGGTGGAAGCCTAGTCGCGCCGAGTCCATGTTCAGCAGGGCTCCGGGACTTGATAGTTCCGCCCGCCATTGCCGCGCGGATTATGCTGTGAGAATCCTGCGTCACGAATTCTGCAAATTGGGTCCACCGCTTGACCTTGCGCCGTAGCGCGCGAAGCATGTCAGACCTGCACGTATTTCAGATAGGAGACCGTTCATCATGCTCGACGCATTTAATCTCTCCGGCCGGACCGTGATCGTTACCGGCGCGAGCCGTGGCATTGGCCGCACCACGGCAGAAGTGCTCGCGGCCGCGGGCGCAAACGTCGTGGTGGCTGCCCGCACCGAGAGTGCGCTGCAGTCACTGGTCCAAGAAATCTTGAGGTCGGGCGGCAAGGCGCTGGCGATCCGAGCCGACGTAAACGTGCCTGAAGATACGGAAATGGTGGTAGAGCGCACAACCCAGGCGTTCGGTAGCGTGGACGTGCTGGTAAACAACGCGGGGGAGTCTGGCAGGCATGGCGCAATGGCAGAGACTACGGCGGCGGACTGGGACGACTTGCTGGAGAACAACTTGCGCAGTTCCTTCCTGTGCGCCAAGGCCGTCTTTCCCGAAATGGAGAAACAACAGCGCGGCAATATCATCAACATGGCGAGCATCAGCGGCCAGAATGGCGGCCAGAGCGCGCGTGTGCACTACGCCGCCTCGAAAGGCGGCATGATCGCCTTTACCAAAGCCCTCGCCCGGCAAATGGCGCCTTGGGGCCGCGCGAACAGCATAGCCCCCGGCCAGATCGATACCGGCATGAGCCGCATTCCGGAAGACCGCCTGCGCGCCGTGCTCGACCGTACGCCGCTGCAACGCCTCGGCAAGCCGGAGGAAATCGCCCACGGCGTGCTCTATCTCGCCAGCGACGCTTCGTCCTTCATCACTGGCCACACGCTCGCCATCAACGGCGGGATACTCATGGACTGAATCAGCAGGTAAACGGCGTGGTATGCCGGTAGTGCAGCACACTTTGTAACATCTCTTGCCCGTATCACACCGCTATGGCAGCCCTCGAATCATTCGCAATCGTCTTCGCCGCATCGTTCTCCATCGGACTCTCCGGGGCCATGTCGCCCGGCCCATTGACGGTCTTCGTCATGGGGCAAAGCGCGCGGCACGGCGTTATTGCCGGTCCGCTGGCGGCGCTGGGACACGGTCTGTTGGAAATTGCTCTTGTTGTACTCTTGTGGCTTGGCCTTGCGCGCATCTTCCAATGGGAACCCGCGCTTGGCGCAATCGGCGTGATCGGCGGCCTCGTGATGATTTGGATGGGCTGGCAAATCGTGAGCGGCGTCCGGCGCCAAGGCGCTACCATTGACGTAACGGCCTCTGAAAGCCGCGCCGACAACCCTATGGTCGGCGGAGCGGTGCTCAGTCTCGCCAACCCCTACTGGTCGTTCTGGTGGGCCACCGTGGGCATCTCCACGATGACAACCCTTGCGCTGCCGCGCGGCGCTACCGGGCTCGTTGCCTTCACCACTGGCCACATTGCCAGCGACTTCTTCTGGTTTACGCTGGTTGCGCTAGTCTTCGCAACCGGGAGACGATTCATCACAGACCGCGTATATGGGTCCGCGCTCTACCTTTTCGGTGCTATTCTCGCGCTCTTTGGGCTCTATTTCATTTGGTACGGTGCCCGAGTTTTCCTCGCTTTACTCTGATGTCGCTGTTGGCTGCTGTGCGAAAAAATGCACGAGTGTAATTCAAACACTCCGCGTGCCCAAAAAGCAATGCAGCGTCAATAGACCACGCTTTCCACCCGCTGGTATAATCGAAAACGAGGCCGTTTCTTCTGCACGCAGTCGAGCGGATTCTCCAGGCTTCACTAGGTGCGAAACGACCCTCTCATGCCCCCGTAGCTCAGTGGACAGAGCAACTGCCTTCTAAGTAGTTGGTCGGGTGTTCGAATCACCCCGGGGGTGCCACTGTTCCTTTGTGCTCCTCAGAGGGTGTTTGCAAAGCCCATAGAAACCGTTCGTGCCGAGGGCTGCGCGCAGCCGGCTGCGCGCAGCCCCTGTCGAAGCATGAACTGCCCTTCGACAAGCTCAGAGCCTGCCCCGTACTCGATACGGGGGCGAACGTTGCTAGTGCAGACAACACCTTTGGAGACACCCTCTCATTCGCCGGCGCCACCGGCAAAGACTCGCGTTACCCATGTCTCCGCGGGCGCCACAAGCGGCGCGCGCAGCACGGCCCCCATACCGTACTTTTCTCGAATGGCGTCCACGGCTTGGTCGCGTTGGCTCAGCCGGTCCTCCGGCTCAAGCCAGAGCGGCAACTGGCCGCCCACCGCCGGCGTGAGATCGTGCACGCCCACGCCTATGAGCCGGTACCCTCCCGCATGCAGCTGAAAACTTGATAGGAGCCGCTTCGCTTCGGCATAGATGACGTCGGTCGCGTCAGTGGGGCGCGCAATCGTCGTCTGCCGCGATTGCGTCACGAAGTCGGCCGAGCGCAACTTGAGCGCGACCGTGCGGCCGCGCAGTCCTTTCGCGCGCAGCCGTCTCCCGACCTCCTCAGCAAGCGCCATGAGCATGTGGAGCAATGTCGTACGCTCGTAAACCGTATGGGGAAACGTGGACTCATTACTCACGCTCTTGACCACCCGTGTCGGCACCACCGCGCGCGTGTCGCGCGCGTTCGCTAACTGATAGGCCTGCACGCCCCACACGCCAAACGCGCGCTGCAAAGCATCACAGGAATACGCCGCCAACTGACCGATGGTGCGAATGCCGTACACGCGCAGACGTTCCGCCATGTGCGGTCCCACGCCCCATAGATCGCCGACCGGCAGCGGCGCGAGAAAGGCACGCTCGCCGCCCTGCGGCACGAGCACCAGACCATCGGGCTTGCCGGTGTTCGTTGCCATCTTCGCCACCAGCTTCGAACTCGCGATACCGACGGAGATCGTCAAGCCGCACTCCTCGCGGACCCGCTCCCTGATCTCCTCAGCGGCCACCACCGGGCCGCCTTTCCAGCGCTCCAGACCCGTGGCGTCGAGAAAGGCCTCATCGATTGAGAGCGCCTCCACCGTCGGCGAATAGTCGGACAGGATGTCCATGACGCGCGCAGATTCAGCCTGGTACTTCCGGTAGCTCCCTTTCAGGAAGATGCCGTGCGGACACAGGCGTTGGGCGCGCGCCGCGGGCATGGCGGCGTGGATGCCAAACGCCCGCGCCTCATAGGATGCCGCCGCCACGACGCCGCGTCCCATGCGGCCGCCGACCATTACCGGCTTGCCGCGCAACTCAGGGTTGTCCCGCTGTTCGACGGCGGCAAAGAAGGCATCCAGATCGGCGTGGATGATCCAACGTGGGGCCATTGCGTTTCGCTTCGTTTCCCTGGCCGTGCATGACTACTGCCCACCACCCGCATGCATTGCGCGGCTTCACGAAGTAGCATTCCATGCACAACGCTTAACGCAACAACAACACAGTGCAGCGGGCTCAACTTCTTCTCCACTCGTGCTGAGTAGGGGCACGACATGTCGTGCCTCTACCGGAGCGTGAAGAAACCGGTAGTTCGCAGGTAGCGCAGGTTTGAAGCGCGCCTTCTCTTCCCTTGCGGCCACCACTCTGCAAAGAGCGCGTATAATGAGAAAAACCTAAACACAGGAGCAGAATACGCACAATGGTCACACTTGGCGAAGGAAAGTACACCTACGCTACAACGGGCGCGAATTGGGGCAACTTGCCGGCGGGGGCGAACTACAAGGAAGCCACGTCGGTAGCCGTGGACTCCCAAGACAACGTCTACGTCTTCAATCGTGGCACCCATCCTATGGTCGTTTACGACTCTGAGGGCAACGTGCTGCGCACCTGGGGGCACGGCATCTTCGACATTCCACACGGCGTCGCGGTTGGGCCTGACGACTCCGTGTACTGCATCGATAGCGGCGACTCTACCGTGCGCAAGTTCACCCCGGAGGGCGAATTGCTCCTGACGCTCGGCACGCCCCACGAACCGCCGCCGCCTATGAGCGGCGCGCCGTTCAATCGCCCGACCACGGTCGCGTTCGCGCCGGACTCAGATGACTTCTTTGTGGCGGACGGCTACAGCAACGCCCACGTGCACCGGTTTTCAGGCGACGGTGAATTGCTGCACTCCTGGGGCGCGTCCGGCACAGAGGAGGGGCACTTCAACATCGTGCACGATATCGCGGTGGATGCCGCCGGGCGCGTGTATATTGCCGATCGTGAGAACCACCGCGTGCAGATTTTCGCGGCAGACGGCACGTACCTCACGCAGTGGGTAAACCTTTCCAAGGCCGCCTGCGTGCTCGCTGACCCGCGCGGCGAAGACCTGGTCTACGTCGGTGAGTACTTTGGCGGCATTGACTCAAACGCGATGGGCATGGACCTCGGCCCGCGCATTTCCATTCTGGACACCGCCGGCAACGTGCTGGCGCGACTGGGCAGAGAATCCTATGGGGACGCGCCCGGCCGCTTCTATTCCCCCCACAGCCTCGCCGTCGACTCAAAGGGCGACATTTATGTCGCTGAAGTGTCATGGAGCGAGTACGGCATGAATCTCGAACCGCCGCGGGAGCTCAGGTCGTTGCAGAAGCTCGTTCACCAACCGGCGTGACACGGGTCTGAGGCGGGAGATAACCTCACAACAAGCTAGAGGCTAACTCACAGAACGACTCGACGTGCGATTCGTGCTTCGACAGAGCTTCGCTCAGCCTACGGCACGAGCGATTTCTCGCTTTTCCGTTCGCCACCGTATCTAGTACGGGGCAGGCTCTGAGCTTGACGATGGATCGAACGGCTCCCTCTCCTCCGTTCGCCCTTATATCTTAGGGAAAGGGAGATAAAATGAGAGCAGGCGTGGCA
>JAPPLM010000021.1 GCA_028874195.1 Chloroflexota bacterium | reverse complement strand
TGCTCATTCTCCCAAATCTGTCAACGAATTACCTGACACTTACAATTCCCGCGCAAGCTCGCCCCCGTGCGGGGGCGCGGAATCCATCTTCATGCGGCCCAGACTGCGTTGCTACGCCAGGTAGTAAGGAGCCAAATAAGCAAGTATTATCATTGTCAATCGATCATACTGTCACCTTGCGGAGCAAAGCGCGAGAGAATCCCGAACAAACGCTTGAGATTCCGCGAACACTGTTCGACGCTTGCGCTCGGAATGACATTGAATGTCCACAGAACCTAGTGCCTGCGAGGAGCAATAAAAGCCCTTTGTGGAAGATGAAAGAGGGGGGCCATCACGCTATCGGCAGGCTTGCTATAGTGTGAGCATAGTGTTCTGTTACAGCATCCGCCAAAGTAGGATTTGAACCTGCCTTTTTAGGCAAACTGCAATAGAGGCGTACGTTGGAAGACACAGCCGTCAAAGACGAAGAACTCGTACACATCGCCGACATTGGCGCCGGGACGACCGCTGCCGCGCAAGTGCGCTTTCTGCGCGGACCGGGGGGCGAACTCAGGGCCGAGATAGAGGGAGACCGCTGCCTGCTGCGGGGCAAGGCGGTTTGGGCGTTTCCGCTTTCGCTCAAACGGTACGTTTCTATCCTCGATGCGAAGGACAAAGAGTTTTGCCTCATAGAGGATCCGGACGAGCTTGACGAAGAGTCGCGGAGCATTCTCTTTGCGGCTCTGGAGGACTACTATCGGGTTTACCGCATCCGCTCCGTGCGCGCTTACCGCAATGAGTGGCGCACGTCGTTTTGGACCGTGGAAACGGACCACGGCATTCGCGAGTTTGTCATGCGTTGGGAGCTTGATTCCGTCCTCTTGCCATCGGAATACGAAATACTCATCATTGATATCGACGGAAATCGTTTCCACATTCCCGATTACCGAACATTAGACGAGAACAGTAAGCGCATCTTCGACATGCTGCTCTAGGGGAGTGTCATATGAAGCTGCTCACGTTGATCCGGCATGCAAAGTCCAGTTGGAAACAACCCGGCGTGGAGGACTTTGCGCGACCCTTAAACGGGCGCGGCAAACGAGACGCTGCTACCATGGGCCAACGGCTGGCGGCGGTTGGTTTCTTGCCCGACGTGATCCTGTCAAGCCCAGCGAAACGCGCGCGCAGCACCGCTATGCGGCTGGGCAAAGAAATCGGCTACCCAAAGTCAGCGATCGCATTTGAAGAAGGTATCTATCACGCAACATCAGACCAACTGCTCCTGATTGTGCGAAAGCTCGATGATACCCTCGGCCACGCGGCGCTGATTGGACACAATCCTGGGTTCACCGCACTGAGCGATCTTTTGTCTCAGGAATATATCGGCGACATGCCAACGTGCAGCGTCGTACGCCTGCAACTTGATGTGTCTTCGTGGCAAGATGTGCAAAGGAAGTGTGGCAAGCTGCTGGACTTCGACTACCCGAAACGGGCTTCTGACTCTGAAACGGAATAGGCAAATTGGCAACAGTCAGGACCGTGTGGGATGGGCCAAGATAGGGTGAACTAACTACCGCGCTTTTGCCAAGGCGGAGTTGCCGGTTTAAGTGAGGCAAGCTAATCAAGCATCTGATGGGGAGGAATAGCGGCCATGACGATTACGGACGTCGAACAGATTCTGCTCTTGGTGCCGTTCACTGAGCATCACGATCTCCATATGACTCGCTTGAGTGGGGATTGGCGCCTCGTCGAAGTATGTCGCATTCACACGGATTCCGGCCTGACCGGCATTGGAGAAACTGTCGTTGAATATACGTGGGGCAGGCCGCCGGACGATCTGAGAGAACGCCTCATTGGTACCGACCCGCATTCACACCTTTGGGATGCAACCCTTGGCGCCGGTCCTGAGATGGCGCTCTGGGACCTGGCCGGCAAGATTGCGGGTGTGCCGCTACATCAACTCCTGGGTGAGCAAGTGCGGTCCCACGTTCCCATCTCTTGGTGGTGCCTCGATATGGCGCCGGAGGAGTGGGCGGCAGAGGCGCAAAAGGCGCTCGATAACGGCTACGTTACCATGAAGCTCAAAGGCCGACCTTGGCGCGACATTCACGCCCAATTGACTGCGCTTGAGGCTGTTATTCCAAAGTCAATGCACCTGGATATTGACTTCAACAGCATGCTCGTGGATGCCGGCACGGCCATTCCGCTTTTGCAGGACCTGCTCTCCTTTGTCAACGTCTCAATCTATGAAACGCCGATCCCCCAGGGAGACGTGGCCGGCAACCGGCAGATTCGCCAACACGTACCGCGCCCATTAGCCATGCACTACGGTACGCCGCCCATCATGACGGCTCTGCAGGATGACGTCTGCGATGGCTTTGTGGTTGGCGGAGGGCTGGCCAAAGTGATGGAGTCGGGCACGATAGCGGCAGTTGCAAACAAACCCTTCTGGTTGCAGCTTGTTGGGCTCGGGTTAACCACGGCATGGTCCGCGCAGCTCGGGGCAGTCCTCTCGCACGCGCAGTGGCCGGCGATCTCATGCATGCACATCTGGGAGCACGATTTGCTCAGCGAGTCATTTGTGGTGGAGGGCGGATATATGCCTGTGCCTGAAGGTCCCGGCTTGGGCGTGACGTTAGATGAAGAAGCGATAGACCGCTACCGCGTGGATGGAAAAGCCGACCGGCCGCGCCAAATCTTTCGCATTAGCTGGCCGGAAGAGTACGGAGCGCGAGACGCCAGCATCTATGCGGGCTACGAGCACGACCTGCAGCGAGGATTCGATTTGGGGAATGACCCGCGCTTTGTACGCGGCTCGCGAATGGAAATCGAAAACGATGACGGCACGTCGGCATTTGCAGCAGCGTTTGCAGATGCTAAGCGGGCTGAATGAGCATTACTGCAATGCGCAAGAGTTGAGATGCACTTGAAGAGGCAAGGCACACTGTGGACAGAGCATTGTACCAGTATGCTCGCTTTGCAGGGGGCCTCTAAGTACTCAGTCAGTCCGTAGCTGCAAACGGGATCGGGGTCTGGCCTAAAGATCTGGGAAAGGAGCAGTAGGCAAACTCCGTGCCCATGTGCCTGTCCTTACGGCAGCAGCTTAATGAGCGCCACAACTAAACCCACTGTCGCTGCGACGCTGGCAACGTGCATCCGCATCATGCGAATCTCTAACGCTTGCAGTTCCGTGCGCAGGTCGGCAATATCCGTCTTGGTTGCCAGTTCTTCATGTCCCACGCCGATGGTCTCAGTGACGGTGGTAACCAGGGTTTCAGCTTGAGATTCCGTAAAACCCACCGCCGTCAGTGCCTTGACTGCCTTATAGGTGTCCACTGTTCTTGCCCTTTCGTTACATGGGCGGCGCTATCACCATCTCTACTGATCCGCAAAGAAGTCAGCATTGATCTGGATATAGTTTCGCCATTCGTCCGGCAGATCGTCTTCGAAGAAGATTGCCGTAACCGGGCAGACCGGCTCGCAGGCTCCGCACTCGATACACTCGTCAGGGTCAATGAAGAACTGCGCCGAATCATCGTCGGAGTGGATACAGTCTACGGGGCAGACGTCCACACACGAGTTGTCTTTAATGTCAATACATGGTTCTGCAATCACGTATGTCATTGCGGTATGTTCACTCCTTCATGAATGCCGCAAACCCGTCCTAAAAACGCAATTGTGAATGCGCGTATCACCTCGTCTCCAGCAAGCGTCTTAAAGTCCGAGCATCTAGTGTGGCTGCGGCCTGGCCCGCATGACCTTCCTCTCGCCTTAATTCTAGGAAGATTTCACTGGATCGTCAAGGAGCGCAGCAACGGCAGTCTTGCCGGTTGCGGCGTCTAGCAGCCCTCGTGCGGAAGCCTCGACTGCGGTGCAGGCCGAAAGTGAACCTGCTACAATACTGCCCGAATAGACGGGGTTTTAGTGCCTGTTTACGATCTTCTTATCTGGGCGCGTAACGTTCGCCCTGAGCTTGTCGAAGGGTGAATGGGACGTGAAAAGTTGGCGAATCGCCGTTTGTACTTCGACAGGGGCTTCGCGCAGCCCTCAGCACGAACGGCTTTTATCGGCTATGCAAACTTCATCTCGAAAGAACGTAAACAGGCTCTTAGACTATCGAATCCGAGACACTCTTCCCATACGGCACGTAACTTCATTCATGGGAAGGTAGTCTACTGCGCAGTGGATAAGCGGCCCTGATGCGTAAGCCAAGTGGTATCCTGGCGGACTTGCGCCGGGAAATAGATCAAATTGACCGCGAGATAGTCGACCGCCTGCAGCGGCGCGCGGCGCTGGCGATACGTATTGGTAAAGAGAAAGGCGGGAACCTCCCGATATATGTGCCTGAGCGCGAACGCCAGGTGCTTGAGCACGTAGCGTCGGCTGCCAAGGACGGCCCACTCAGCGCGAATGCGATCACGACCATCTATCGTGAGGTGCTCTCGGCGTGCCGCGCGCAGGAAAAAGAGATTAGTGTAGCATACCTGGGGCCTGAGAATACCTTTACGCATCAGGCGGCGATCCAATCGTTCGGCAGCGCCGTAAAACTCCAGGCGGCGGCCTCGGTGGACCATGTTTTCCAGCTTGTAGAAAGAGACTTAGCGGATTATGGCGTGGTGCCGCTTGAAAACTCTACTGAAGGCGGGGTAACGCCTACTCTCGACTCCTTTGTGCAGTATCTGGATACGGCACTGCAGATTTGCGGCGAGATCGTGCTGCCGATCGCGCATCATCTCATATCCAGTTCGCCGCGAGATGCTGTGCAGGTCGTATACTCCCATCCTCAGGCGCTGGCGCAGTGCCGGGGCTGGTTGGCGGAAGAACTCCCGCATGCCGACACGATAGAGGTTGTAAGCACGGCCGCGGCAGTCGCGAGGGTCAAGAATGAGCCCGGCGCTGCGGCTATCGCAAGCGAACTCGCCGCGGAGGCGGAGGGAGTTCCCATAATCGCGAACAGCATTCAGGACCGTGTGGACAATGTGACGCGCTTCGCAATATTGGGCAAACAGCTCCCCGACTCTACGAATAACGATCGCACCGCATTGCTCTTCAGCGTCATGGACCAGCCCGGTTCCCTGTACAATGCTCTGGGCATATTTGCTAAGTACAATGTCAATCTGACGTTTATTCTCTCCCGGCCCTCACGTCGGCGCACATGGGACTACTACTTCTTTGCAATCCTCATCGGACATCCCGCCAAGGACCCCGTCCATACGGCGCTTGCCGAACTCGAGAAGCAATGTGTGCTCGTCAGAGTGCTGGGGGCGTGGCCGACGGCGAACCCATCCGGCGCTTGACACTCCCGTCTGGCGACCGCTTCCGCCATCGCACCCACTGCCTGCGCCCATGGGTGGGTAGAATTTCAAGGTGCGCCGGTCGCGTTTGGCTGGATCTGGGCGCTTTACCGCTCGTAGTCTACGACGAGCACGTCCTCGACGATAGGCAGGATGTAGTTGTTCCTCGCGTCTTCGTGGGCGGGATGCGGAATGTAGACGTCCAGCGCTGCGCGGTCCTGAAAGCGCACTAACAAGCCGTGCGTGAACCCCTGACTCCGCTCGCTAAAGTTGGCTCCCACGGTAATTTCCAGTATCCCCGGTATAGCCTCTTGAAGCCCTCGCAATGCATCCTGCATCGCCTGAACTGCGTCTTCGCTTACGCCCTGCTTTACCTTGAACAGCACCAGGTGCTCGACCATGTGTTGCACTCCTCATCTGGATTGCTTAGCCTACGTTTCCTACGCACTGCTTACGCATTATGCCCGCCGCAATGACGACTAGGCAAGATCGTGGACGTGTAGCTTCTCCCTGTCCAAGTCAACAGGCAGTGCCTCGCCTTTCAACTCTAACCGGACGCAAGGACAAGCCCAGGTTACTCCGACCCAGGCTCGCCGAGGGGGGTAAGACAGACAGTTCCATAATAGATTGATCGTCACCTAATTCCGATTGTTGACAGCCCAACGGGTAGCTGATACCGTTCAAATCGGCTGCCTCGGTAGTGGACATTGCAGGTAGTTTCGAGGTTGCGGGAGGGTGATAGCGACACCTTTCAGCCTGTTTTCACCCATCTGGATCATCCTGGGGAAGGTCAAAAAATGGCGTTTGAGGCGCTGCGCGAAGAGAGTGCAGCTTCCCGCGAAGATCAAGATGATGCCCGACTGCCAACGGCTGCCTCCAAGGTTCCACGCCGTTCCCTCGGTTTGCAGCTTGTTGGCTTGGTCATCTTCTGCGGCTATGGCGTCTTTCAGCTTCCACGCTTGGCAGCGCTGGCACTCCGCAGCACGGCTCTGTCGCAATGGATGAGCGCCGTTGCCTATCGTGCTGCCGGTCACATCGTCTTGCTGGCCCTTGGGATAGTTGCACTCTGGGCTACGCCTCTCGTCGCCGGGCAGATTTCCGGACGGGCGCTTCTCGATGAGCCCGAGAGATATAGTACATTACCGGCTTTCCGTGTCAGTACGGCGGAAGCAGTGTTCCCGGATGTGATTGAACGCCCTACCCTGCTGGAAACCAGGGTAGTTTTGCGCCCGCGAGATGAGATTTTCGCGTACGAGGTGCAGGGCAATGATACACTCGTTGACATCGCTGACCGATTTCGCATTGAACTCGACACATTACTCTGGGCTAACGACATTGCTCACGATCATCTCCTGATCCTTGGGTATAAGCTGCGCATTCCACCAATAGATGGTGTCATCCACGTTGTAGGCAGGGGGGACCTGCTGCACGAAATAGCCGAGAAGTATCAAAGTAATCCGGTTGCGATTGCAGAATACAACCGCATCGGCCTTTCCACGACGCTTGTACCGGGCATGGAGTTGATCATTCCGAACGGCATCTTGCCGGAGGCACTGCGAAAGTCGAGTGGAGAAACACAACTATCTCAGCGGGAACAACCGGTGGCAGCGTTCGGGGAATTCCGGTGGCCCGCGCAGGGCGTCATTACGCAGTATTACCACTCCCGCCACTATGGTTTGGACATTGGGAATCGCACAGGGACCGCCATCGTGGCTGCTGACGCCGGGCAGGTTACCGCGGCGGGTTGGAGTGCACTCGGCTATGGGTACCGTATAGTAATAAATCATGGTAACGGTTGGGAAAGCACGTACAATCACCTCAGCACTATCGCAGTTTCCGTTGGTGACTTTGTCAAAGCCAGTGAATACATTGGAGCAATGGGCAGCACAGGTTACTCTACCGGGCCGCATCTGCACTTCGAAGTGCTGTACCACAATCGTTTCAGGAATCCTCTGCCGCTCCTCAATTGATTGGCGGCTGTGAAACCTCACCGCAACACGGCAAGAGCCATTTGAGTTATCAGAGAGTACATCCCCGTAACAGTCGGCTCGCTCCTCCCACATGACTTCCTCGCGACTTGATGTCTCTCCCCGCCCCGTCAGAATAGCGCCTTCCGTGCTTGCCGCGGACTTCGGCCACTTGGCGGACAACGTGAAAGCTGCCCACTCTGCCGGCGCACACTCCCTCCACTTTGATGTCATGGACGCCCGCTTTGTGCCAAACCTGAGCTTCGGGCCAGCCGTGATTCAAAGCGTGCGGCATGCGTCGTCTCGTCTCTTCGACGTCCACCTCATGGTCACGGAGCCTATGCGTCACCTCGAGTTGTTTCTCGGCAGTGCGGGCGACCTATTCACGCTGCATGTTGAAGCATGCGCGGATGTGCCAAGCGCTCTTCAGGCATTCCGCAATGCCAAGAAACGAGTCGGGCTGGCAATCAAACCCGACACGCCGGTTGAAGCTCTGCTCCCCTATCTCCCCGACCTTGATCTTGCCTTGGTTATGACCGTAGAGCCAGGGTGGGGAGGACAGGCGTTCATGCCGGCGATGCTTGAGAAAGTCCGTGTGCTGCGCCGGGTGATTGATCGAGAGGGCCTGGACGTCAGGCTGCAAGTAGACGGCGGCATCAATGCCGAAACGGCGGTAGCTTCAGTCTTGGCCGGCGCGGACGTGCTTGTGGCGGGGTCTTCCATTTTTGCTCCCGGCCAGACGGTAGCGGACAATATGGACCACCTAACGGCTGCTCTGCACCAGGCCGACATTTCGCTGGCTCCGGTGGGGTAACGAAACAAGGCGGGGCAAGGGGATACACTCTCGACTTGAGTCGCCGATCAAGGGCCGATGGTAGCGATGGGAGCACCGCACTGGCGATTCCCGGAAAGTTGGCGTAAGCGGGAGCTGAGCCTTCAGGGACAGCGGCTACCGATGCTGAATTACTGCGAAGAGGGCACCGGTTGCGTCTTTCCACTCTGTCTGTTTCACTAGGACGAGGAAGCTAATAGCAAGAGGCGCTCTGCGTGCTGGCATTTCCGGTCATATGCCGGTCCGGGCAGCAGAATGCGCTAGACCCGCACTATTAGGAACGAACGTTAGAGTACTCACCACAGTAGTGCTCCACAGAACTAGCTATCGCATGTTTGCTTTCAGTGATGTTCCGGCGCACCTGTGTGAGTGACCGTGGAATACGTACTTACAGTTTCGTGAAAGGCCCAACGCTATGCTTAGGTTCGGTGTATTTGGCTACGGCATGATCGCAGACGTGCACGCGGAGGGACTGGCGCACATCGAGGGCGTTGAAGTCGTTGCCGTCTGCGGGCCTCGCGAGGCCGGCGCGCGGGAGTTTGCGGAAAAGTTCGGTATATCGCATGCCTACACCGACCCTGATCACTTACTTGCACATGATGAGATCGACGGTGTGCTGGTGGACGCGCCCGATGCCTTTCACCATGATCTGGTGATGCGCTCAGCGCAAGCGGGCAAGCATATCTTTTGCGAGAAGCCGATGGCGGTCACAGTGGAAGAAGCCCGCGAGATGTATGAGGCCGCACGTCAGGCCAATCTTCGCACGGTCGTAGGGTTCTCAAATCGCTGGAACGTGGCGGCCAACAACATCCGCAAGATCATTGAGGATGATGTTATTGGCGAGGTCGTGCACTTGCATACGCAGAGTCTCAACCCTGCTCTTGTACGCTCTGACAAACCACGCTTCACCTGGCGCACCGACGCCAAGCGCACGGGCACGGGCATCCTCGGTGACCTGGGCTCCCACCACATCGATCTCGTCCACTTTCTCGTGGGTGACATCACCGAGGTCAGCGCCAATATGAAGACATTCACGCCGCAGGTATTCGATGACGACGGCACGCCGCATGCCCATGACCTCGACGACGACACAATTGTCCTTATGCAAATCGCGAACGGCGCACATGGGACGATTGGCGTGAGCAGATTAGGTTCCGTGCATTCCAACTACCCGGTGGGTAGGCGCCATACCATGATCAACGGGCGGAAGGGCGGCATTCTCTACGAAAACGCGCAGGGCTGGCTGTTCATGCCCGGACAGGAAGGCGAGCCGATCCCTGGGGAACCACCCACAGTGGACAAAGGGCACGGCGGACAACTGCTGGCGGGCGCAACCCGGCAGATGGAGACCTTTGTGCAATCTGTCCGCGAGGACCAGGAGATCACGCCCACCTTCACGGAGGGACTAAAGACTCAAGAGGTGCTGCACGCGGTAGTAGAGTCTTCCGCAAGCCGCTCGTGGGTGACGGTGCAACGGGTTGACTGACACTTGGCGCCCGGGATCTGAATCGAGCGCCACCATAGGACCAATGGACTGCTAAAAGGAGACATTCCGCTGTAGGCGAAAGGGTAGCTGGCACCATGACGAACTTCCGATACGAAGAACTCAAGTGGCCCGAGGTAGGGGAGGCGGCCTTGCGGGATCCCGTGGTCGTCTTGCCGGTGGGCACCATGGAGCAGCACGGGCCGCACTTGCCGCTGTTGGTTGACTACATCATTCCGCACCGTATTGCCAATGACGTCGCCGAGCTACTCACGCCTGACGTGATCGTGATGCCGCCGGTGGTGTATTCGTTCAATGAACACCACATGGACTTTCCCGGCACGATTGCCATCAGGGAATAAGTAGATTGAGACTTGACATCATCTAACGGGTGTGAGACAATATCTTTAGGAGGTGTCACCATGAACGTACTAGAGATAGCCCGCAAGTTCCCCACACAAGAGTCCTGCATCGTCCACCTGGAGCGCGTCAAATGGCAGGGCAGTCCCTACTGCCCGTTCTGCAAGAGCGACAACGTGGTACGCCGCATCAAGAACAACGAGGGCGTGGGACGCTGGAACTGCCGCAAGTGCCTGTCCGCTTTCAAGGTCACCTCCGGCACCATCTTTCAGGGTACCAAGATTCCTCTGCAAAAGTGGTTCGCGGCTATCGCAATCTTGCTGAACGCTAAGAAGTCCGTATCAAGCCACCAACTGGCGCGTGACCTCGACCTGAACCAAAAGACCGCTTGGTTCCTAGCTACCCGGATTCGCCGCGCCATGAAGAGCGACTCCAGCTTCCTCAAAGGCATCGTCGAGGCCGACGAGACCTACATCCCCCAGGCGCATGGACCCGGCAAGTCTCGCCGTAGAAAGCGTCCAGGCGGACGCAGCCGCAAGAACCAGGCTGTCGTTGGCGTCGTGGAACGCGACGGCGAAGTCCGGGCCGAGCTCACTCCCCGTGTGACCGCCGCCCTCATCAACGACTTCCTGCGCCGCAACATCGACCCTCGCGCTATCCTCATGTCTGACGAGTTTCCCGGCTACAACGAGGCGCGAGATTGGGTGCAGAACCTGCGCATCAATCACAGCACGGGCGAGTACGTGGACGGCATCATCCACACGAATACCATCGAGGGATTCTGGAGCCTCGTAAAACGCGCGATCCTCGGCCAGCACCACCACTACACCATGGAACATGCCGCCATGTACATTGACGAGGCCAGCTACAAGTACAACACCCGGAAGTCCGAGACGCCGTTCGCGGACTTCATGCAGCGGGCTGTGGGCGTGAACTAGACGCTCTGCTTGAACGTATCGCTGTAGATTTCGCGGAGACCTCGACCCAAAGCATAGAGTTCTGCTCTATCTGGATCGCTGGTCTCCAACCCAATACCACGGCAACCAAACTCAAGAGTCATCAAGTCTACGGTCTCCTCGGGTGTCGCCTGCCTGTGCTGTTCTAGCTGGAGCCTAATCACCTCGTTGACTCGCTCCTATCCCAACACTCTCTTTGCATGGGCAATGGCTCTTTGCTCCATAGCGAGTTTGACCGCGTATCTGCGGTCGTGTATATTAGTAGACATAGCTATAGGTGCCCCTCCTTTATGGGGATGTTTTTGAAGCTCTGAAACGGACTGGGCTGTTTCCCCAGTCCGTTTCTCATTATATCAACACTGCCTATTGCCGTTTGATATTCTCCACCCGCCTTACCTTGCAATCGTCGTGGTTCACGTAGGCAAAGACCATGTAGCGTGACACGCCGCCGAATTCGTTTCTTGCCCTGAACAGCATGGTAATGTAGTGCTCATTATTGTCGTTCACCGGCCAGATGCGTGTCTCCAGTGCCTTGTAATCCCTCTTGTCGTCCCATGCCTTTTCAACGTCTCTCTTTAGCCAGGCATTGTGACCGTCCCATTCGGAGAGGCAGTGCATACCGGTGCGCTGCTCCTCTGCTCTAACGGCAGTGGTAGTGGCCTGAACGACAATCTTAGTTGCCTGGGCATTGGCTTCGGCTGTTGCTTCGGCAGCTTTCTCCCTAGCCTTCTGTGCGGCTTCATTGGCTTCACGGGTGGCTCGTTCCGAGGCCCTTCTAGCCCGGTCTTCTGCTCTAGCGGTAGCCCTAGCAGCGTCCCGGACTGCTTCTGCGGTAGCCTCTGCCGGAGTGGGCGGATCCCCACCGCATCCCGCAATTATGATTGCAAGTCCTAAAGCCATGACGATCTTACGCATAAGGTGCCTCCTTGCGACACGCTACGAAGTGAACGGGTTTGCTACAGCCTGACACCAGCAGGGAGTCGCAAGGAGACGTGCGAACACGTCACCCCGAGCGCGCCTTTGAGACTCGCTGCCGGATCAATCAAGCTGTAGCACGTAGCATGTTAGCAAGGAGCAATTCGGTTGTAAAGTCTAAATCTACTTATTCCGTGCCATCAATATGTACACAATCATCGACTATGTAGCGCAGATTGGCTTCAGTCTTGCCCACCACGGCTTTCGGCACATCGTGCTTCTCAACGGTCACGGCAGTAACGTGCCGGTGCTGGACCTCGCCATGCGCCGCATCAACAATGAAAGCCCGGCAATCAGCGTGCTGGCGAATTACTGGGCCCTGGTGCGGGATGAAGACCTGCCATGGGCCCGCGAATCTCACGGCGTGGCCCATCACGCCGAAGAGGATGAGACCTCTCTCATGCTCTATCTCTGTCCGCACTTGGTGGACATGAGCAAGGCGGTACGCACGGTGGAGGAAGTGCAACGGAGCGAGCACATCTGGGGAGCGTGCCGGCCAACACCAAGATCCAGTTCCAGGAGTTCTATAGCCGCAATACGTCAACCGGCATTCAGGGCGACCCCACTGTCGCCACCGCCGAAAGGGGCGAAATTTTCTACAAGGCTGCCGTCAAGCGTACGGCAGAATTCCTCCAGGAGTTCCGCGCGCGCGAAATTCGCCCGCAGCGCGATTTCCATCCCAAGCCGCGGGAGGGATAAGCAAGCCCTGCAGTGCCTGTAGCGCGCGAAAAGCAAAACGCGGGCCCTTTGCTCCAGGCAAAGCGCCCGCGTCGTTGGTTCGTGATCCTTAGATTACGGCAATCTGTCCCCCGTCAACCACGAGCGCATGGCCGGTAACGTAGCGGCTGAGATCGCTCGCGAGAAAGACCGCGCAGTCAGCCACTTCCTCAGGTTCACCTACCCGACGGAAGGGGACGCGCTTTAAGTATTCGGTAATCCAGGCTTCATCGGCAATGCCTTCTTCATTCAGTGGCGTACGGATATAGCCGGGGGCGAGGCAATTGACGGTAATCTCGTGCTTCGCCAGGTCAATCGCAGCGCTCTTGGTGAGCAGCGTGACAGCGCCTTTTGACGTATTGTACGCGGCCAATTCTTCCTCACCCATGAGGCCGTTCACAGAGGACATGTTGATGATGCGGCCGCCACTTCCCTGCTCCACCATCTGACGGGCAGCCACCTGATCGCAGAGGTAGACGCCGTGCATGTTTACGGCTGCCGTCCGGTGCCAATCTTCATCCTCGATATCCACGAAGTCATGCTCCATGGCGATACCGGCAATAGCGGCCATAATGTCGAGTTTGCCGAATTCCGCAACGGCCCGTTCTACGGTTGCTTCGACATCGGCACGCTGAGTAACGTCACAGCGGTGTGTGAGGAAAGCGGGCTCATGCTCCTTGCCGAGGTCTGCTGTTTCTTTTAGGCCGTCCAGATTCAAATCCGCACCGAGTACACTCGCTCCTTCTCGTAAGAAGGCCAGGGCGATGGCGCGCCCGATGCCGCTGGCGGCACCGGTTACGATTGCGCTCTTTCCAACAAGCAAATTGGGCATTGGGCGAACTCCTTGCTTGCATCTCTTTACATAACGCTACAGTAGTTGTCAGTGTTATATGGGACTGCTAGGTAAGCTTGAGTTGAAAATCTTCAACAGTCAAACCGCATCGTTTTCCGATTGGCGCAATGCCTCGACTTGACTAGGTTCCTGCCTGGGCTACCACAGGTTTCCTTTTGCTACAGCGCCTTGAGCGCTTGCGCCACGGCGTCAACCGTTTGGTGTACATCCTCTTCTGTGTGCGCTGCCGAAACGTACCAGCGGCCCGAGGGAATGGTGCGCACGCCGTAGTCTACTAGCTTTCCTTGGAAGGCCGCATACTTGTCCTCGTCGCAGTCCCAGTTGTCGCGGAAGGATGTGAGTTCCTCAAGCTCGGTGAACCAGGCAAACAAGACCGGGCCGATGCCCTGCACGAGGACAGATTGACCCGCCTCCTGCGCAGCCTGACGGATGCCATCCATAAGGCTCCTGCCAACGGCTCGAATCTGCTCGTACACTGCACCATTGTCACGAGAAAGCACGTCGAGGGTGGCATTGGCGGCGGCAAGCGTGATGGGATTGCCGTTATACGTGCCGCCGTGCATGACACCGCTGCCTACGAGATCCATGACTTCGCGGCGTCCTCCAAAGACACTCAGCGGAAAGCCATTGGCAACGGCTTTGCCAAGTGTCACCAAATCCGGGGTTACGCCGAGCAACCCTTGTGCACCGTGGAGGTCGGCCCGAAAGCCCGTGATGACCTCATCGAAAATAAGCAGTATGTTCTCACGCGTGCAGATTTCGCGTAGGCCTTCCAAGAAGCCCGGTTTGGGCAGGATGAAGCCGCCATTGCACATGATGGGCTCGGTAATCACCGCAGCCACGTTTTGCCCTTCGCGCTCTATGAGACTCGAAAAGGCCTCTAGGTCGTTCCAGGGAAGCACCAGGGTCTCGCCGGCCGCGTGGGGAAGTTGCCCCTTACTGCCGAGCACTGGCTGCGGAAACGGCAGCGCCCCCGCTTCTTCCTCCGAGTGCGGGTGGTCGCTGATGATTTGGTCGTCCAGCCAGCCGTGGTAGTGGCCCTCAAAGCGCACGATCTTCGTGCGGCCGGTGTAGGCCCGTGCCAGTCGAAAGAGCGCGTGATTGGCTTCAGAACCGCTGCCGCAGAAGCGCACGACGTCCATGGCAGGCACCAGCGCACATATCTTCTCGGCTACCTCTACCTCGATTTCGTGTTGGCCGCCATACGTCTGCCCCAAGGCAACTTGCCGTTGCACGGCTTCCACCAGTTCGGGGTGGCTGTGGCCCAAAATGAGCGGTCCGTAGGCGGCCACGTAGTCGATGTACTCGTTGCCGTCTACGTCGAACAGGCGGGAACCCTTGCCGTGACTGAAGTAGAGGGGCGCCGGGCGCTCCTGTAGGCGGATATTGCTGCTTACTCCGGCGGCAAGATGCTTGCGTGCACGCTGCCAAAGCGCCTGGGAGCGGGTGATGTCTCGCACTAATCATGTCCCTTCTTAAAGTTTGTCGTAGCGTGTCACGCAACGACTGAAGCGGCCACTTGAACCGGAAGCCACTAGCTACGCCGCGGCGCAGGCAGATATAGGGATACTACCACGCGTCGCGTGCACCTTTCGATTGTCACACTTTAGCGTTAGGACCGAAGCATCATCAAGGCGGTAGGCAGTTGCCGAGAAATGAGTCCGGAGACAATTCTGCGCCACAAAGGATGCACGCTATCTCCTCTAGCGCAAACAGGTCCCAGGCGGCTTGGTACTGAATCTGCGATATGGAGATGAGTCTTAGCGGTGTTGAAGCCAAGGTCAGACCACGATCACGGAATAAGAACGCCGATAAAGCGACAATTCGCTACGGATCGCATCACGCAATGGATGGTAGTCTACATGCCCCGAGTTGCCTGTAGCCGCAACGCTTCCATCTTTTCCACAAGCCTCTTCACGCGTTCTATGCTCTTCTGTACGGTATAGTCCGATTCCCAGCCCTCATAGAAGTTCTGGTGCAAGGCGCTCGCTACTTTGAAGAGGTCGAAGAACTCGGGATCTCCTGTCTCGTCCGCGATGCGGGCCGCGGCGTCGAAGAGCAGCCTGTGCGTGCCATGTCTCCATCCCCGGCTCTCGGCGGCGGCTTTCACCGCATGCGCAGCCGCACCCCACGCTTTCTCTGACGCCTGAAGCGTGTCCCTCTTTTCAAGCTCCGCTTGGGACTGGTCGATGAAACGCAGGCTGGTGGCTGCGTGCCTCTCTACCCGCTCTTGTCTCCCGTTTGGCGATGCCATCGGCTACCTTTTTGGTTCTCGTGTGCTGATTGCAGTATAGCATGTACCAACGAGGTGAGATTAGCGTGTTCTTACGGTGAGACAATAGTTTCCGGCGGGCACATCCACGATGTGTTTCCCGGCGCCACTTGAAACTGAAAGCCGTGACTCGTTGTCAGCGTACGTTATATCTTCAATAGCTTCATAGGGACCTGCCACACACGTGATAGTCTGCTGTTTGTCCGTCCAATTGCGGAAGACAAGGGTGTCGCCATAGCGGCGCGATGAAGTCCCGTTTTCCCAAAGTTGGCGGACCTCAGGCATCGTGAGGAAGACGTTGGTCGGATGCTGTGCTTCGAGCCACGAGAGATACGAGTCCCATACCGCAAAGTTGTTGTCTACGTCGTCCGTGAAGGCGGTGAAGTTGCGGCGGTGGCTGCTGATGAAGGCCGGTCGATTGGCCTGCCAGGCGGCGACAGTCTCCGCTTGGACGCGGGAAAGAATGTCTTCCTGATCCGCCGTCTGGAACGGCTCGAAGTTAATGGCGCGGCCGGCGTACCACAGGTCGCAGAGCGGTGAGTGTTCTCCCGTCTGGTTCTTTCCTTCACGGTCGGCGACTCCAACCCTGATTTGAAGTCCTTGCGTCGCCCAGGCAATCTCAGCCTCATCCGAATTGCGCACGCTTGTGGGTGAAAAACCGAATGTCCGGATGAAGTAGCTCAGCGCCCCGCGCACCCACTCTTTGCGCTCCGGTTCCGCCATGTTCTCATGCTCCGGCACTCGTTCCTTCACGGTCTCGCAGACATACATGCGGTGGGCAAACATCCGCTGCGCCCGCGCTTCGCCTTCACGCAGCCGCTTGAGCCAGCGGTGGTGGCTGAAGTGGTGTGTCCGGCCGTGGTACTGTGGCGCCCAGACTCCGCGCGCGATGCCCTCGCGCGCTTTGGTGACGATGTCGCCGCGCTCCCAGCCTTGGGAGACTCCTTGGTCGAGGCCAAAGTCAACATAATGGCGAAAGCCGTTGGCGCGGATAGCATCATAGTCTGGGCTGCCCACGATGTAGTAGGGCTCAAAGACGATTGGCTGACCATCGCCGCTGTGGTGCGCTTCCAACAATTGGTACGTGCGCTCTAGGTCTTCAGACGTCTCAAGGCTGCCCGAAGACCAGCGGGTTTGCATGAGTTCCTCGTGCTTTGTGGCGTTGTAGGCTTCCGCAGTCGGCGCCCACGCGTTCATGCCCCAGTCATCGCTCCAGACGACGACGGCAGGATGCTCTTTCCAGTCCACTTTTGCACTCATCACACTCGCCTCGTCCTTCTCATTGGAGGGTAGCTCGTCTCATAGTATTACGTGATTCACAATAGGATGATTTGTGAGGCCGCAAAGGACCGATGCCAGCTACGCTGCTGCCGGGGCTTAGGGCAGACAATGCTTGTCTCTGTTTGCAAGAGAGATGGTTCCCGCCAAAGCCCTGGACTACTCGTACTGAACAATGGCCGACACAGAGTAGGCGGTGCGATGTGGCATATCGGGTGTTTGACCCGGTGAATAGCAGGAGCCGCCTTAATCAAAGACATGGCGTCGTCTCGGCGCTAGATCCAGTCAATGAAGTGGTATGCCCAAGGCGAGCAAGGAATCGCGTCGCAGACCCGCTCGATTACTGGGGAATTCGTGCCGTACGCCGTTACGCTGCCTTCCGCGAGGCGCGCGCGCAGGTCAAGCCGACCAAGCAACCAGCGGTGCAGCGTCTCTTCTTTCATCTCCAACGTCAGGGTACTCTGACGCGTCTCGGGGTCGATGAGTACGTAGTCGTCCTTGGGAGTAGTGACTTCGAGAGCGGTATTGTAGAGGCCGAAGCGCTCGCTCCAGTGCTTCTTAAAAAAACTCGGCACGTCGATGACTTGCCCCATGATGATCGTACCGCGCGGCTCCGATAGGAAACCGTTCGCTTGGAAGAGGGGGCGGAAGGGGTCAGCGTCAGATATTTGAATGTCTACGCCGAGCTTGCGTTCGCCGGCCACGGACGCCACGCCGGTGAGGATGCGCTGGGCGATGCTCAGGTCCGCGCCCAGCGTTGCCATCTCCAGCACGTTGGCCATGCCATTGTGCCGGGTGGTGCGCATACCGCAGATTGCGTATCCTAAGAGTTCATCGCTCTGGATGATGTGAACGAAAGAGAAGTCGGTTGGGAATTCCGCATAGATCGAGGAATCCAGCGCGCGCTGCCAATAGTCCCCGCGGCGTTGCGGATAACCGCCGAAACGCCCGTAGGTGCTATTGAAGATAGCTTCGAGGCGTTCCGTGTTGAGGAAGATGGACTCTTTACCCGCCAACGTGACCCCGGGCGGCAAGTAACTGGTCTCCGGTGAGCCGTAGCTGTAATGGCGAGAGTAGAGCAGATCGTAGTGGTTGGTGGTTGCGTAGAAGCGGTAGCCGTCACTGCGCTCGTCGCCACGATAGACAAAGAGCGCATCGGCGCGGCCGGGCAGGAATTCGCGGGCCTTCTCGATCATGCCCCGGCCAATGCCTTGGCTGCGGAGCTCCTCCCGCGTACCGACAGAGTTTTCAAATGCCGCAGTAATCGTCACGCCCGGCGCGATCGTTGTTTCGCGCAGTACCAGGGGAATGGCACCCACCACCTCGCCTTCGAGGACGGCGATGGATGCCAGCATTTCGTCTTTTTCCCAGTTTTCTTGCGATACGAGCGCGTCCGGAAATACTTCGTTGCGAAGGGCTAACGCGCTGAAAACGTCATCTGGCTGCATCTCACGGTACTCGATTCCTTCCATACGGGCACAGCCTCACGTTTCCATCAGGTTAGTTATCGGACTGAGTAGCGTGGCCTCTTTGCGTCTGCTCACAAACGTGCACAACCGCTCGTATTGTAGCACAGAACCGTTTGACTTGCTCAAGAAAGGGCATGTGCGCCGGCAGCACGTATTTATGCGAGCCAGCAGTGCTCGCAGCGGTCGCCGGCGATACGTGGTTTCCCATCGGGGATAAAAGAGGACGATAGGTACAAGTATGCCCTGCGGCGCAGATCATGGGCACGAACAGAGGCATTCCACATTGTGTGTGGAAAATACCGCTCTCAGGTCATTGCCATCAGCGCGCCGCGCCGGCCTCGACCTGGGACTCTATGTCCGCCTCTTGTTCCATCAATGCGCGGAGGGGCTTAGGGAAGACCTTCCAGAACTTCGGAAAGTAGCGGCCAAAGTCGTCCAGGATGGCTTTCCCGCGAGGGCTTCCCGTAACGGATACGTGCCGCTCCAGCAGGTGGCGAAGCGTGTTGATATCTTCCCCGTCCGTTAGCGGCTCGATGTCCACCATCTCCGGGTTGTAGCGACGAGAAAAGGTGTTATGCTCGTCGAGCACGTAGGCGATGCCGGCCGCCATGCCCGCGCCGAAGTTATAGCCCACTTCGCCGAGAACGACTACGATGCCGCGAGTCATATATTCGCAACAATGGTCGCCTGCCCCTTCGACCACCGCTTCCGCGCCGCTGTTGCGCACGGCAAAGCGTTCCCCCGCCTGTCCCGCTACGAAGAGAGACCCACCGGTCGCGCCGTAGAGGCACGTATTGCCGATAAGGCCGTTCTTGTCAAACGGCAAACGAGCTTGCGGTGAAGGAATGATGGCAATCTCGCCACCGGTCATGCACTTTGCCACATAGTCTTGGGCCTCGCCGTGCAGGGTCAGTGTCATGCCCGGCACACAGAAAGCGCCAAAGGACTGACCGGCGCTGCCATTGAACGTCAGCGCCACGGAATCTTTGCTCAGGCCGGCATCGGTGTGCTTATCGGCAATGGCTCCGGCCACACGGGCGCCGATGCTGCGCATGTAGTTTTGCACGTCGTACGTCAGGCTTACCTGTTCTGTTCCCGCAATGCCAACGGCAGCATCCTGCAGGATTACGTCATCAAGGGCGGACCCCTCCGGATTGTTCCACTCTTGCTGGGAGACGCGAGGAAGCGCTCCACTGGGATCGACTTCGGCCAGGAGGGGAAGAAGATCAATAGTATTGGCTTTGGAGTTTTCGGCCAGTACGCGCTGGCGCAGCAGGTCGGTGCGCCCAATGATCTCTTCCAACGTACGAAAGCCAAGACTTGCCAGGATTTCGCGCACCTCGGCGGCCACCAGCGTGAGGTAATTGACAAGCATTTCCGGCGTGCCGGTAAACTTCTTGCGCAAGTCCTCCCGTTGGGTGGCGACGCCGGTGGGACAAGTGTTCAGGTGACACTGGCGCGCCATGTCGCAGCCAATCGCTACCAGGCTGCCGGTAGCAAAGCCAAACTCCTCCCCGCCGAGCATGGCGCCAACGATTACGTCGCGGCCGGTCTTGAAGCCGCCGTCCACGCGCACACGGATGCGAGAGCGGAGGTTGTTGCGCATAAGGGTCTGTTGCGTCTCGGCCAACCCAAGTTCCCAGGGCAGTCCGCTGTTCTTGATAGAACTCAGCGGCGAGGCGCCCGTGCCGCCGTCTTGACCGGATATGAGCACGTAGTCCGCATAGGCCTTGGCGACGCCGACCGCCACGGTGCCGACGCCGGCCTCTGAGACCAGCTTTACTCCCACGTGGGCGCGCGGATTGACCTGCTTCAA
Source organism: Chloroflexota bacterium (assembly GCA_028874195.1). Taxonomy (GTDB): domain Bacteria; phylum Chloroflexota; class UBA11872; order VXOZ01; family VXOZ01; genus VXOZ01. The sequence goes on along the minus strand of JAPPLM010000021.1, from coordinate 25,318 downwards.
ATCATAGATGAGCTGAGCGATGTCTTCGATTGAGTAGATATCGTGATGAGGTGGAGGCGAGATGAGCGGAATCCCAGGTATGGCGTGCCGAATTCTCGCGATGAAAGGAGAAACTTTGAAAGCGGGCAGTTGCCCCCCTTCTCCCGGCTTGGAGCCTTGCGCCATCTTGATCTCTAACTCGCGGGCGCGCACGAGGTACTCCGTGGTCACGCCAAAGCGGGCGCTGGCGACTTGCTTTACGGCGCAGTTGGCGGAATCGCCGTTGGGCAGCGGCTTGTACCATTCGGGGTCTTCTCCGCCTTCGCCGGTGTTGCTCCTGCCGCCAATACGGTTCAGGGCAATGGCAATGGCCTTGTGGGCCTCCGGTGAAAGTGCCCCCAGCGACATAGCCTGGGTTGTGAAGCGACGCCGAATCGACTCGACCGACTCTACCTCTTCGAGCGGTATTGGGCCGCGCGGGACAAATTCCAAGAGATCTCGCAGGCAGGTTGGGGGCCTATCATACACAAGCTCTGTGTAGCGCCGATAGTCTTCCATATCCCCTGTGACCGCCGCCTTTTGCAGCGCCTTTACGGAGGCGGGACTATAGGCGTGGTACTCGCCATTACGCCGAAACCGATAGAGGCCGTAGTCTGGCAGTCTGCCATTTTTTCGCTCAGCAAAGGCTTTGGCGTGGCGGTTTGCAACCTCTGCAGCGATTTCCTTGAGGCCGAGACCCTCGATGCGGGAAGGTGTTCCGGTAAAGTAATAGCTCGATACACGGCTATTGAGGCCGACGATTTCGAAAATCTGCGCGCCGCGGTAGCCGCTGAGCGTGCAAATGCCCATCTTCGACATGATCTTGAGAAGGCCGTCGTCGACCGCCAACCGATAGTTCTGCCACGCCGTGAGCACGTCTACCGTTTGCCGCCGGTCGGTCTCGGCGAGGTGGCGGATAGTCTCAAGCGCAAGATACGGGTACACGAAACCCACGCCATGACCGAGCAGACAGGCAAAGTGGTGAATATCCCACACTTCTCCGCTCTCCACCACGATACTCGCTTGCATACGCTTGCGCGCGCGCGCAAGGTGCTGATGCACGGCAGAGGCGGCGAGCAGAATCGGCATTGGCGCGTGGGTGGGGTCTACGTTTAAGTCGCTCAAGATCAGGACAGTCCGCCCCTCATCGATGCTCTGCTCCGCTTGCGAGCAGAGCCTCTGCAAAGCCTCTTCCAAGCCGGCTCGCCCTTCGGCAACCGGATAGAGCGTGGAGAGAGTCACGGATGAAAAGGCGGGGTCTATCTGATGGACGAGGTTCCTGAATTGACCGTGATCCAGCAACGGACTGTCGAACTCTAAGAGGTGAGCGTGTTCAGGTGTTTCCGTAAGCAGGTTCCCCCGGCCGCCGATGTAGCTCCTGAGCGACATGACGAGTGACTCGCGCAGTGAATCTATGGGCGGATTCGTTACCTGCGCAAAGCGTTGCTTGAAGTAATTGAAGAACGAACGCGGCTGGGATGAAAGCACCGCCAGAGGAATGTCGTTGCCCATTGACCATACGGCGTCTTTACCCTCTTTCCCCATAGGATCGAGCACAACGCGCAACTCTTCGTTGCTGTAGCCGAACACACGGTGCAACGTGCCGAGGCTATCTTGGTCGAAGCCAAGACTGTCCTCTGGTTTCGGCTCACTAACCTGAGCGCGGACACGATTTTCCTCGAGCCAGGCACGGTAAGGAGCTTTGCTGGCTAGTAACTCCTTAATGTCCTTGTTGGTCAGAAGACACTTGTTCTCCGTATCGACGGCCAGCATTTCGCCGGGGCCTATCCGACCTTTTTCAATGACGTCGGCATCGGGAATGACCTTAGCGCTTGCTTCCGAAGCAACTATCACCATTCCAGACCGCGTCACCTTATACCGGGCCGGGCGCAAACCAATGCGGTCCAAGCAGGCAGCGGCAATGCGGCCATCGGTGAACGCGAGCGCCGCCGGCCCTTCCCACGGTTCGGTGATACCGGCATGGTAGGCATGGAAGGCGCGCAGGTCCGGGTCCATATCCGCGTTGTTTTCCCATGCTTCCGGCAACATCATGGCAAGCGTGTGCAGGATGTCGCGACCGGAAAGGTGGATGAGTTCCGCGAGATTGTCCAAGGAAGCGGAGTCGCTGCCCTCGGGTTCGATGAAGGGAATCCCGGCGCCAATACGCTCATCCCAGGCTGCCGCGATCATGCTGTGCTCGCGGGCGCGCGTCCAATTGCGGTTACCCCAAAGCGTGTTGATTTCGCCGTTGTGGGCAAGGTATCGAAACGGCTGGGCCAATTGCCACGTTGGGAAGGTGTTGCTGCTGTAGCGCTGATGGAATACGGCCAAATCGGTCTCGAAGTCGGGGTCTCCGAGGTCCTGATAAAACTCTGGAAGTTGTCTCGCAATGATGAGTGCTTTATACACTACCGTACGGTGGGAGAACGAAGGCAGATAGAGTTCGTCGATGCCCGCGCGGCTGGCAGCACCCTGTATCGACCTTCTCGCCACATAGAGCGCTCGCTCGAAGGCGAGGTCGTCCATGCCTTCCGGGCGCTGCACGAGGATTTGCTGAATGTCGGGAGCCGTCTGCGCCGCAATAGCGCCCAGGGCAGCCGCATTCACAGGTACGCGCCGCCAAGCCAGCAGTGGGATTCCTTGTTCTTCCAGGACATCATTTACGATTTCTACGGCCTGAGCGTTGGTGGTAGTACCGGCTTGGGGCAGGTAGACCATGCCGAGGCCGACGTCCGTGGGAGCGACGTGACGAATGCCCCTTGACTCAAGTTCACGCTGTATGAGGCGGAGTGGAACTTGGGTGAGGATGCCCGCGCCGTCGCCGGTGCGCCCATCGGCGGAAACCGCGCCGCGATGGCTCAGCCTGACGACAGCCTCGATGGCCGTCTGCAAGATCCTGTGTTCCGGCACGCCTGAGACGCTGGCCACAAAGCCGACGCCGCAAGAGTCAAACTCGAACTCAGGCCGATAGAGGCCGTCATGCCGCGGTGACTGCTGAGGTAAAGCAGGGTCTGGAGAACTCGATAGGCTCATACACGATTTCCCATTAGCGTGCTTAGATGATTCGAGGTGGTGCTTCAAGGTCTTAGGTCTTGTTGGTACTACGGATATCCCTTAAATATCAAAAGAGGGACTCCAAATCGGAGTTCCTCACGCCCACCATAAATGATCCCATGCTGCGTTCCTATGGCAGGCGGATTAATCATAGCGTAGGGGAAATAGCCCGTCAAGCGCAATGTGCCTACTTCTATCGCTATAGGTTGTGGCGGCACTCAAGGACTTTCTTTGCTGTGTCGTGTCATGCTCTTTAGAGCGTTCATTTGGCGGGATTCTTCCTGGCGCAACAGCGTTTCCCGACGGTGGCGCGACTTCGCCTTGTGACCCCCGCATCTTCCCTGTCGAGAAGGTTCCATATTCCCAACAAACCTGAGGAAGAGGGTGGATGCGCCTAGAGTCGGCAGGAAATGTTCGACACAGGATGGCGCGAAATGTAGATGTCTTGTAAGGCGCTCACAGGCTTGCCGAGGCGCCATCGCCGTTCATTTGCTTGACAAGTAACGTCATTGAATCTTGCCTTTGGCGATGATACAATCGGTTTGCGTGGGTGATTAGCTCAGCTGGTTAGAGCGCTACTCTTACAAAGTAGAGGCCGCAGGTTCGAGTCCTGCATCGCCCACCAGACAGTTGCCGAGATAGCTCAGTCGGTAGAGCACAGGACTGAAAATCCTGGTGTCGCCGGTTCGATTCCGGCTCTCGGCACCCCTCTGATCCAGACACGTTCTGCGTCTTCATGGCGTATCTGGCATCGCTCCTCTACGAGTAACTCTCCTGTTGGTTGGATTGGTGCCGTTTCTGCTCCGAGATTGTGTCCGTGAACGGTTGACTGCGCGCAAGTGCCCGTTTCTATGTCCATGACTTCTGCGGAGATTTCGCTCGATGCCGCTGTTCTCCACGATCTGGAAGCGGCAATTCAGCGCGAGTGGCTAATAACCAACGGGATCGGCGGCTACGCCAGCGGTACCGTAACGGGCATCAACACGCGCAGGTACCATGGCCTCCTGGTGGCTGCATTGGACCCGCCGCTGGGGCGGACCGTGATGCTCGCTAAAGTGGATGAGGTCGTCTCCGTTGCGGGACAAGACTTTGCAATTGGCGCAAACGAGTTTCGGCCGGACGTCATCCATCCGCAAGGCTACGCTTTGCTGAATTCCTTTCATCTTGAAGGGCAGGTGCCGGTATTCGGTTACAACGTGGGGCCAAGCGTGCTCGAAAAGCGGATCTGGATGGCGCACGGCCGGAACACCACCTATGTTGCGTACACACATCGCTCCGGCAGTGAGCCCCTTGCTCTGACGGTTCGGCTCTTCACCGCCCTGCGCGACTTCCATGGGCTTATGCGTGGTTCCGATCACGCGCGCCCTGCTGTTACCATCCATGACACCACGTATGCGACAGTTACCGCTCATGAGATTGAATCACCGCTCCACCTCATTCTCGCAGAGGGCGGTAGATTTGAAGCGAGGGAAGAGTGGTATTGGAACTACGTCTATCGTGTTGAAAGAGAACGCGCGCTGGACTTCATGGAGGATCTCTATCATCCGGTCGATTTCACAGTTGAACTTGCGCCCGGGGAGAGCGCGTATCTTATCGCGAGCGGCGAGCCGCTGGAAAACATTGAGCATGATGCTCCCCGCGCCCTGCGCACAGAGCAGGAACGCATCGGTGCGCTACTGCGGCAGGCGGCGATAGACCCTCTTGACGATCCGATGGGCGCGCAGTTGGTGGTTGCCGCCGACCAGTTCTTGGTGCAGCGAACGTTGGCGGAAGGTGAACGATCGCTCACCGTGATTGCCGGTTATCCCTGGTTTGGCGACTGGGGTCGGGACGCAATGATCAGCCTGCCGGGTCTGACACTGGCGACGAATCGCTCCGACGCAGCGAAAGGGCTGCTGCGCACCTTTGCCGCCTACGTCAGTGAGGGCATGATTCCCAACCGCTTCCCGGATGTTGGGGAGGTTCCCGAATACAACACGGTAGATGCAACCCTGTGGTATTTTCAAGCGCTGCACGTGTATTTAGAAGAAACACGCGACTACAAGCTGCTGCGGGAACTCTTGCCCACGCTCAAAGACATCGTCCACCACTACCACAGTGGCACCCGCTATAACATCCACGTCGATCCGGCGGACGGTCTGGTTTGGGCCGGCGAACCGGGGGTGCAATTAACGTGGATGGATGTAAAGGCAGGCGATTGGCTGCCCACACCGCGCATCGGCAAGCCGGTGGAGATTCAAGCCCTCTGGTATAATGCGCTGCGCTTGCTGGAGCGCTGGTGCAATGCGGCTGAAGAACCCGTAGAGGAAATCCCGGAGTGGCGCGCATTAATCGAGCAACACTTCATGGACCGCTTTTGGCAGGAAGAGGGTGGTCATCTCTACGACGTAATCGACGGTCCGGACGGCAATGACCCAGCGTTGCGCCCCAACCAGGTGCTTGCGCTCAGCTTGCCGCACGCGCTCGTTCCTGACGACAAGGCGCGGCAAGTCCTGGATGCCGTTACAGAGACTCTGCTCACACCGGTCGGGTTGCGCTCGCTTGCGCCCGGAGACGAGCAGTACCGGGGACACTATGGCGGCTCATTGTGGGACAGAGAAGGCAGCTACCACAACGGGACAGTGTGGGGTTGGCTGATCGGGCCGTATCTGGATGCGCTGCTGCGCTATAGCAATGACACCGCTGCGGCCAAAGCCGTGCTCCAGGGTCTCGTGGCGCACATGACAGACGGAGCGTTGGGCACCATGAGCGAGGTCTTCGATGGCGATCCGCCGCATGCGCCGCGCGGTTGTTATGCCCAGGCCTGGAGCGTGGCCGAGGTCTTGCGCCACTGGCGCGCGCTCGCGGTGTAGCTGTCTTCTTTGCATGCGACCACCGATGACGTATACTCTCGCAAGACAAATGCCGTCTACTGATTGCGGGAATCGTACAGCAGGCAGGCACATAACAGTGAGAGAGAAACGAGTGTGGCACAACAGGTACTAACGCGTGAACTCGCGCTCCACGGCGGCACGCCGGTACGGGACGTACAGCAGCGCCCTTTTCCCCGCTGGCCGGTCTTCTGGGATGACGAAAAGCAGGCGGTGCAGGAGGTTTTGGATTCCGGGCATGTGAACTATTGGACCGGTGAGCGTGGCCGCCAGTTTCAAGCGGAGTTCGCCGCCTACATGGGTGTGAAAGAGGCGATCGCGGTGAACAGCGGCACGAGCGCCCTGCACGTCGCCTTGGCGGCTGCGGGCGTAGGGCCGGGCGATGAAGTCATCGTGCCCGCGCGCAGTTTCATTGCCACCGCCTCGGCGGTGACGAATCAGTACGCGGCGCCTATCTTTGCCGACATCGACCCGGCAACGCACACGCTCTCAGTCGATTCCGTCGCCGAGCGCATAACGTCCCGCACGACCGCGATCATTCCAGTCCACCTTGCCGGTCTGCCGGTGGATATGGACGCTCTGCTCGCGCTCGCTCGCAAGCGCAGCTTGGCGGTGATCGAGGACTGCGCCCAAGCCCACGGCGCGAGCTATCGCGGCAAGAAAGTGGGGAGCCTCGGCGCAGTGAATGCGTGGAGCTTTTGCCAAGACAAGATCTTTACGACCGGTGGTGAAGGTGGCATGGTGGGCACCAATGATCCTGACGCTGCCGAGGTCGCCCGCAGCTTCCGGGACCATGGCTTCAACGAATCTGAGCGTCGCAGCGCCTTAGCGCGCGGCTCCCTCAACCAATACACGCACTATCGTGTTGGCTACAATTATCGGATGACGGAGATGCAAAGCGCCCTCGGACTTAAGGCGCTGGCGCGGTTGGACTGGCACCTGCAGCGCCGCCGCGAGAATGCGCAATATCTCTCCGCGGGACTTAGGGAACTCGACAGTGTGTTGAGTCCCGCGCCGGAGACACCGGAATCAGAGCACGCCTTCTACTGTTACTACGTTACACTCCATCTGGAGCAGCTTACCTGCACGCGCGATGAGTTTGTGCAAGCAGTGCAGGTGGAAGGTGTTCGCGCCGCGCGCGGCACAAGCGCTGAGTTGTACTTGGAGCCCGTTTATCAGCAGAAGGTCGGCTATGGCAAAACGCACGCGCCGTTCGCTGCCGTTGACTACACCCGTGTGGAGTGCCCGCGGGCGCAAGACATCGGCGCACGCGCATTTCGGCTTGAGGTCTACCCGACGCTGCAGCAGGAAGACCTTGACGACGTGCTGGGTGCCATCAGAAAGGTAGCCGCGGCATTTCGGGCGTGAAACTAACGCCGCGTCAACATACGTGCCTGCGTGTGGAATCAAATGGCGGATTGGCGGGAAGTGCCCGCAATCGCGGGCGGTTGCTGGCTGGCACAGGTAGCAGGCTATACCAAGATTTAGGACAACGATATGCCAATCCGTACTCCAGTTCACTTGATCCGTTCGCGCCATATAAATCCGTTCATGTAACGTAGTCCGTTCGTGCTGAGCGGGCTTCGCGTAGCCTGGGCTTCACGAAGCCTAGGCTCCACGGAGCCTTTGTTGAAGCACGCAGCGACAGTCAATGCTAAAGCCAGCCTCACCAACATTACCCGCAGAGATGGCCCAAGAGGAGGCGCCCAGCTACCGCTTTCTGTCTCTCTTAAACTACGCGCTTGTCATTCTCATGGGGCTTGGCTGGAACCTTATCGGCCCCGCCTTGCCGGCCATGCGTAATGAGTTCTCGCTGAGTGTCGCAAGCGTTGGCATAGTCTTTCCGCTGGCGACGGCGGGTTTCGCCCTGGCGGTCATGATTGCAGGGTACGTTGTCGACAGCTATGGTCGGCGACCGGTCTTGGTAGGCACTAGTCTCATGCTTGGACTCGGCTATTTAGGCTGGGGTCTAGCGCCGCATTGGACCGTAATGGCTGGAATTATGTTCTTTACGGGAGCAGGACTGGGCTGTATTGACATAATTACTAATGTGACTACTTCAGATGCGAGCAGTGGTGATCGCGTGGCTGATCTCAATCGCTTGCACATGTTCTTTGGATTGAGCGCCGTTCTCAGCCCCTTGCTCATTGGCTTGTCTTTGGATGTCAATTGGCGCCTGCCCATGATAGCCATTGGACTGCTTGGTTTCGCCTGTTTGCCCCTCACCTTTCGCGTCCAGCTTCCGCAAGCTGCCAGCATCGAGCGACTGAGCCGCGATAACGTCATCCCCTTGGCGCGCAACGGCTTGATCACGATGATTACGGCTGTGCTTGTACTCTACATCTGGGTAGAAGTCTCACTTATCGGCTGGGGTGTGACGTACGTCACCGAAGTTTTTCAGGAGCCCTATGGGCAGAGCACGATGCTTGTCTCTCTGTTTTGGGGAGCGATCTTCCTGGGCAGGCTGGCAATAGTGTGGCTGAGCCGCCGTCTGACGACCGAACAGATCATGCAGATTCCTTTGATTGCGAGCGTGCCCTTGATTCTTGTGGTCGGATTGGCACCTTCCGTGCTCGTAATCTATGCGGCGGTCTTTTTGCTCGGCTTGTGCCTGGCCCCGGTGTTTCCGACCATGTTTGCGGTGGCCCTCCAGCGGTTTCCTCGCCGGCCCGGCACGGTTGCCATTGTGCTCTTGCTTGGCGCGGCGCTTGGCGGCCTGCTTCCACCCTATGTCATTGGTGTCTTGGCGGAAAACCTTTCGTTTCGGATCGCCATGTTGAGCCTTGTGCCAATCGCGCTCTTCATGCCGTTCTTAACGCATTTTGCCTTCAGACGCGCGCGGCAGGGAACGGATGCGGCATAAGAAATTTTGCAGTTGGGTCCGAAGAAAACCGGCAAGCTATCGCGGGCAGTCAAAATTCTAGATTGCGGCGGTAGCGACAGTGGTCTGAGCAGGCTGTTCAGAACGATCGGACAAATCGACCGCGGGAACATCGCGCGAAAGAAAGAGCGAGATCAGATCCGCGTCGAGTTTGGGGCCAGCCATATCCATAAGCACCTCCGCGGCGCGAGGCGCCGGCAACGCGGCGCGGTACGGACGGTCCGCTACCAGCGCTGCATAGACGTCGGCTATCGCGACAATGCGGGCGAGCTTGTGCACGTCTGATCCCGCTAGCCCATCGGGATAGCCGGAGCCGTCGAGCCGCTCGTGGTGGGTGCGGACAATGGAAGCAACTATAGAGAGCATCTGGCTGGCTGATTCAATACCGTGGCCGGCGTCTGCGACGAAGTCGGCGTCTACGACGAAGTCGGTTTCCAGCAGCATACGCGCGCCCGTAACCGGATGCTCGTGGACGAGCGCGCGTTCCTCAGCATTGAGCGGTCCAGGCTTTTGGAGGATATAGTCCGGGACATGCAGCTTGCCGATGTCCCGTAACATCGCTCCTTTACGCGCCGCCTCTTGTTCGGCGCGGCTCAATCCCGCCGCTTCACCCAGCGACTCCGCCAGCGCGCGCACGCGCGCGACGTGGCCGTCGGCGTAGCCGTCCCTGACGGCAGCCGCCTGAGCCAGGGCCAGAGCGAGACGGTCACTCCCTTGCAGCGCGCGCTCGTGGTGCTCCTGTAGCACAACACCGTAGACGAGGTTCCCTAACAGGCGGATGCTCCGCAAGACGTCTTCCGCAGTGGCGAGTGTGGACGGCACTGATCGTCTGAAGTAGAGATTCACCACGGCATAGATACTACCCCGGTAGGTTAGGGGAATGGCTATGCTGTCACGCACACCGGCTGCCTCAAGGACTGGGCGGAGTTCATCCTGTATGGCGGCGGGTGTGGTTGCAGCGGTGACCGGCTTACTTGACGTAAGTGCGTATTGCCAGAATCCGGCCTCGGCTAACGCATCCCCGGCTGCTTCCGTGGCGTTGGCAGAGATAGCGGGGCAAGCGGCGACTAAGGTTTGCCGTGTCTCGGGGGACAGCATGCCGGGATCGGCAAAGTGGATACAGACGTATTGCGCGCCGAATTGCTCCCGCAGCGTGTCTATCAGGAGCGCGGGCAGCGCCCCGTCATCGCTTGCGGCGACGTGCTCAGCGACCAACAAGATGCGGTCGAGCAGCCGCTTCGGCCGCATGAAATTATTCAGGACCCCCCACGCCATACGCTAGACCCTCATTGCACGCAGAGCTGCTTTCCGAGGCGAGCTCTCACAACAAACCAAAAGTCCCTGTTACAGAGAAACTTCCTAATCCGTCATTACTATGGAAATAGCACGACGGACTCCGTCATTTGTATGTTGAAAAAGACGAGCAGATGAGGGAATGTAAGAGGGTAACGCGAGGGGCGCGTCGTCCGTCATTCCCGCGCACGCGGGAATCCATCTTCTCTTATCTCTGGACTCCCGCTTGCGCGGGAGCGACGGAGTTTTCGCGGGAGTGACGGCTTACGGAAGCAAAGTCCGTTTCGCACGTTCACGCCCGGCCTTCCGCGGCCTTCTCCTCAGCGAGTTTCACCTGCTGCCAGTCGTAGTCAATTGTAGGGTAGAACTTCTCAGGGTGCTCGACGCGCCAGATCTGCTTGCGAATGATGAAATTATCGGGTTCGAGCCGCAAGGCGCGTCGCCAGGACGCGAGCGCCTCGGTCGTTTGACCCAATTGATAGAGCGAAGTACCAAGTCCAAAGGCGGCACTGGCAGATTCGCCATCGAGGTCTAGCGCGCGCGTAAAGGCGTCTGCCGCGTGAGCGCTCTCACCTTCCTGCAAGTAGGCCTCCGCCAAGCCAAGCTGCGCGTGCGGGTTGTCGCGGTGTGCCGCCGCTTGCTCCAACATGACCTCGATCTCGAAGGGCTGTTGACCTACCGTGGGCGCGGCGGGAACCGTGCCGGTCGGCGTGGCGAGCAGCATCTCAAGCTGTGCGACGATATCCTCGCGGTCTATGCTGAAGCCCGTGAAGAGTTGGAAGCGGATGATGCCGGCCTCGTCCACGTAGACGCCGTTTGGCACCGCCGTGAAGCCGTACAAGCGGAACAGGAGTCCGCTGGCATCCACAAGCGTGGGAAACGTGACGCCGAACTCCTCGGCAAACCCGCGCGGCTTCTCAGCGCCGCCCACGTCCAGCGCCACAGAGAGCATCTGGAAATTATCAGCGGCGTGGGTTTCGGCAAATTGCTGCCAACCTGGCAACTGATCGCGGCAGCGTCACCACGAGGCCCACATGAACAAGAGCACGCGCTTGCCCTGAAACTCGCGCCACGACCACCGTTTGCCGTACACGTCCGGCAGGCTGAAGTCCGGCGCTGCCGTGCCGACCTCGGGCCGCTCCAATGTAACGCTCACGATCGTAACCCCCTGTTTCAGTGTTACTGCGCCTTAACGTGGCTATGCAAATCCACTGTGGCCTTTTCGCCCTTCGCCGGGATTGCTTGGCGCAGTTGGCAAACCGGCGCTCATTGGACCGATCTTATCCAGCGCTAGCCCCATGCTATACAGCAAACTGGAGCAAGGCAAGTAGTGCGGTTGTACGCGCGTTCAGTCGACTTGATCGCTTGAATGGGCGCCAAGACACCAGCGAGTAGGTTTGGCCGGCGGGCAACTCAGATTCAATTCAGGAACCTCGGATACAATCAGAATATAGAGGCGAAAGTGTGAGTGGATCAGGAGAGGACGATGGTAGTCAAGCGGAGTCTGGCAGTGGCGCTGATATTTGTTCTCTTGCTTGGATCAGGGGCGTACTTCTTTCGGTCGTTTATCTTCGGTTCGCTGTTTGGCAGCGAATACGAAGAACCCTTACATGAAGTTGTCTTGAAAGACGGCAACATCGAGATTCGCAGATATGAATCCTACGTGCTCGCGGAGGTCACAGTGGCCGGGTCGTTTGACCGGGCGACGAGTGGTTCCTTTGGACCGTTGTTCCGCTACATTTCGGGGGCAAACCGCAGCCGGGAAAACGTCAAGATGACGGCGCCGGTGCTCGTAGAGCCAACCGGTTCGTCCCCTTCGGAAGAGCTGGCAATGACGGTGCCGGTATTGGTGGAGCCGCGACCGTCAAGCGGGGATGCACCTGGCCGGAGGTTGGCCGGGGAGAAGATCGACGCTTGGACGATGGCATTTGTGCTGCCCGCAGGCTATACGGCCGAGACCGCGCCGCTTCCCACCAACGAGAGCGTTTCCATTCGCCAGGTTGAGGAGCACGAAGTCGCCAGCATTCGCTTCAGCGGCAGGCTCTCCAACGAGAGCGCGGAGCGACAAAGGGCCCAATTGGCCGACTGGTTGCAGGCACGGGGTCTTGAGCACCAGGGCGACTGGAGAATTGCGACCTATGATCCGCCGTTCACCATTCCTTGGTTTCGCCGCAATGAGGTGCTTGTAACCTTGCGGTAAGTATACGCTCCTCTAATGAGGGCTTTTGCGGCGCCCTTTTCCCTGCGCGGGAGGGGGGCGGGATGTTAGGTAAAGGAATACGCGGCGGCATTCTGCGGCAAGCCTTACACAGAAGCCTCTGGATCCCGGCGAAAGCCGGAATGAAGAGTTGTGCAATGGTCCCTCCGGAGAACCGGTCAATTGTCGAGCCGCTCCCGATTGCTCCGGTGGGAATCCCATGCTATACTCCGCGACAGAGAATGGGCAAGTAGCTCAGCCGGTTAGAGCGCCACGTTGACATCGTGGAGGTCGGAGGTTCAAGTCCTCTCTTGCCCACCAGCGTGGACAGAATCGAGAGCCTTCTTGCTGAAGTTCAGATTGGGGTCTGACGTAGCCGTGCTCGACACGTATTCCCCACTTCCCCTTTGGGTCGTGAAAGCATGGCATACAAACCAAAACCCTAAGCTCCCTTCCTTGAGCTACTCCACGTTGTCCCATGACACTCCATGTGTCGGGCCGGCGCAAACCCAGAGAAGCAGCCAGAAGACGTGACACAGTTCCTGTCTGCAATGCTGGGTTTGACCCTCAGTGCGCTGCGGGACCTGGCGCCTATCATTCTCGTCATAGCGTTCTTCCAGGTAGTGGTGCTCCGCCAGCCTTTCCCCGATTTACTGAGCGTGCTCATAGGGCTCCTCTGCGTGATAGCTGGTTTGACCCTCTTCATCCAGGGGCTGGAAAGCGGCCTCTTCCCCTTGGGAGAAGCGCTCGCGCAGGGATTCGCACAGAAGGGTAGTGCTATCATCCTGTTAGCCTTCGGCTTCTGCCTCGGTTTCGGTACGACGATAGCCGAACCTGCCCTGATCGCCGTTGCCGCCGAAGCCGCCGCCGTCGCTGCTGAAGCCGGCGCCATTGCAAACGATGACAGCGCACGCGCAACCTACGCCTTAGAACTGCGCATGGTTGTGGCCGTATCTGTTGGCGCCGCCATCGTGCTGGGCATACTACGTATCCTCAAGGGCTGGCCGATCCACTGGCTCATAATCGGGGGATACGTGCTGGTGACCACCATGACAGTCTTCGCCCCGGCAGAGATCGTCGGCGTGGCCTACGACTCCGGTGGCGTGACTACCAGCACCATAACGGTCCCGCTTGTGACGGCGCTCGGCGTCGGACTCGCCACGGCCATACGCGGGCGCAACCCAATGGTCGATGGCTTTGGTCTCATCGCCTTCGCCAGCCTCACGCCAATGATCTGCGTCCTCGCCTATGGGATGGTGGCCTAGTGACCGACTTGCCCCAAGCCTTTGCCGATGCCTTGCTCTCCACAGTTCTAGACGTCGCGCCCATTGTAGCCATCCTTCTGCTGTTTCAACTCGTCTTTCTGCGTCGCAAGCCACCCAACCTGCGCCGGATAGCTGCGGGATCCGTCCTCGTCCTGGTGGGACTTGCGCTGTTCCTCATAGGCTTGGAGAATGCACTCTTCCCGATTGGCAGGACTATGGCGAGCCAGCTCACCGCACCCGAGACTTTGGGAGCGGAGAGGCTGGCTGACGGCATTGACTGGCACGACTATCTGCTGCTCTACGCCTTTGCCGCTGCCATCGGGTTCGCGACGACCGTGGCCGAGCCTTCCCTCGTTGCCGTGGCGATAAAGGCTCACGACGCATCGGGCGGAGCCGTTCATGCCTGGGGACTTAGAATTGCCGTGGCCGTCGGCGTTGCCGTGGGCGTCACGCTGGGTTGCTTCCGCATCGTTACCGGCACTCCCTTGCCCTGGTACATCATCGGTGCCTACATCGTTGTGATGGTGCTCACATTCAGGTCCAGCCGGACCATAGTGCCCCTCGCCTACGACAGCGGCGGCGTCACCACTTCGACGGTGACTGTACCGGTGGTCGCAGCTATCGGGCTGGGCCTCGCCGCGAGCGTTCCCGGAAGAAGCCCATTGATTGACGGGTTCGGACTCATCGCTTTCGCCAGCGTCTTCCCAATCATGTCCGTGTTGGGATACTCTATTGCTGCGTCCTGGCTGGCCCGCAGGCGGAAATAAAGACTTTCCAAGGAGGCCTGAGCTATGAAACTAAAGCTGATCGTCGCCTTGGTGAGCGACGATAAGACTGATATCGTCGTAGAAGCGGCGCGCGCGGCGGGCGCCACTGGCGATACGATCGTCACCAGTGTGCGCGGCGGTGGTCTGAGGCCGGAAAAGACGTTCTTTGGCCTCGACCTTGCGGCCCAGCGCGATATCGCCCTCTTCCTAGTGGTCGAGGCCCGAGCCCGCGAGATTCTCGAGCGCATCCGCGACGCGGCACAATTCGATTCCGAGCCGGGCGCCGGCATCGCCTTTCAACTACCCATAGAAGATGCGGTAGGACTCAAAACGCAGATACCCACAATCTTGGAGGAATTGGAGTCCGAGATATGACAGAGAGTAATACTATCAGAGTAAGAGACCTCATGGTCTCAGATCTGCACACGATCGACGGGCTCGCGACCGTGGCCGAGGCGATGGCCATGATGAAGCGCCAACAGGTCAGTTCGCTCGTCGTCGACCGTCGTAACGAGGACGACGAACTGGGCCTCGTCGTGGTCGCCGACATCGCCCGCGGCGTGATCGCCGACAACCGCGCCCCGGAGCGCGTCAACGTCTACGAGATCATGTCTAAGCCGCTCCTGACTCTCCCGGAGGAAATGCTCGCCAGGTACGCCGTCCGCATCCTCGTGCGCTTTGAGCTCTCTCGCGCCGTGGTAGTCGACCAACACCGCAACGCCATCGGCATCGTGACCCTGCGCGACCTCATCATGGCCTACGCAGCGGAGTGACACACCGGTTGCAGCAGTCGCTGTTTGTCATCGCTGGCTCGCCCGGGCCGGTCCAGGCGACTTGCGAAAACAGCTTGCAACGCTAAGGCTGCGCGGCGTTGCGTGCGCTCGGCAGGAACAGGACTACTGCGTGACACATATCTGACATGGCCGCGGGGCCTCATTGGATTGGGAATTGCCGAGATGGGAGTAGCTGAGGCGCCAGTAGTCGCTTAGTGACACACCGAGCATTCAGTTGGACCACTCCCTGCCCATTGTCCCGACTTGAGCGCCGTTCTATACTCCGCTGCAAATGCAGGGCAAATATCTCAGCCGGTTAGAGCGCTACGTTGACATCGTGGAGGCCGGAGGTCCAAGTTTTCTTTTGCCCACCGGTTCATAGCTAAGACTTGAAGGGACTCGAACTATTCCACGATAGCATTTGACCAGACTCTCCCTGTGGTTATGCCGACAGTGGCGGCTGACCATTTTGAGATAGTTTCTTAGGGACTTGACAATACGGAGGGTAAGAACGGGTCCGTATAAGGAAAGTTAGAGGGGTGCCCGCTCGAAAGCAAATCTTGGACGCCACTCAAGTGCATGTCTGCTGTCTTGGCATGACCTCGGTTACAGAGAGCGAAACCAGGTTCTTGCGTTTGATCCTCCAGAGTGGCAAGGTAAGTTTTGAGTTGACGCCTCGTGGTGGACCATCGATGCGGTCGACGTAGTGTACAATCAGGGCTTGGAAGGAAAATGGCATAAAGGCTGTTGCCACTGATTCCAGAAGACATGCAACTGGGAGACAACTCATGAACGACTACGAGCGCTACATGTTCGACCTTCAAGGCTATCTTGCTGTGCCGGGAGCACTGTCACCTGAGATGATCGCCCGGCTCAACAGCGTGCTCGACGAGCACATCGCCGCTGAGTGCCCAAAGGACATGCAAACCCACAGGTTTGAGAACCTGCTCGACTGGTCCAAGGAGTACCGCGACCTCATCGACAATCCGGCCATCACACCCTACCTGGCCAATCTGCTTGGCGATCAATTCAGGCTCGACCACGTCTATATCGACGTCATTAGGTCGGGTAAGGGCCCGATCGGGACTAACCTCCACGGCGGCGGTGCTCCCTACAGCCCCACGTTCTACTACCGCTTCCATAACGGGATGATGTACAACGGCCTTTCCGTGGTTGCCTACAATCTGAAGGATGTCGGCCCCATGGACGGCGGCTTTGGCTGCGTGCCAGGCTCGCACAAGAGCAACTTCAAGTTCCCCGAAGAGTGGAAAGCAATGGACGAACCGGGCCCATTCGTGGAGCGGGTAACCGGACCCGCCGGCACCGCCATCCTATTCACCGAGGCCCTTACCCACGGCACCCTTCCCTGGAACGGCGCTGACGAGCGCCGCACTATCTTCTTCAAGTACAGCCCGCACTCGCTCTCATGGTCGGCCAGCTACCTGGACCCCAATAACTATGCAGACTTGACCGATTCCCAGCGCGCCATTCTTGAAGGCCCGAACGCTCGGTACCCAACCCGCTCGTCCGGTAACCTACAAGGTTAGCCCAGGTGATCTGCCCCTCAACTATCTGCCCAAGGCACCTTCTCTTCAAGCCTGAGGGATTGCCGTTGTCGTTGTCCTTGTGAAACTCGTCCATCTCCTCGGCGAAAGTAATGACATCGGCGCTATCCAGGGGTTGCCGCCGTTTCCTGGGCAAGCTCCTCGCTTCTTCTGCGGCGATCTCCGGCCTCTTCTTACGCATTCAGAGATCCACAAAGAGTTCCGAAGCCTCGGCAACGTCGCGCATTAACGCCGGTCCCACGCGCGTCATCCAGGAAACGTTCGCCAATCTGCGGCGCTGCGGAGCCCAGTTGGGCCGTCACCCAAAGGGCAAAAATGGCCGGTACCATCTGATATTCATAACTTTCGGCCGGCGATTCGGCGGGTTGCTTCTGCGTTTGCTGATTCATCACTCTCGTTTTCTTAGGCCAAACGCTTCTAGCAGGCGCACACCATGTTCGGTTGCCGAGGGCTAGCGCATTGACCACTTTGGCGATGCGGTCACCACAACGTACGTGAATCTGCGGGAACCTGGGACGCTTCAAATGTAGGATAATTTTCTTATGAAACAACTACACCCACTCGAAGGAAGAGTCCAAGTGCCTCTGGCCTGGGAAGTTCTACAGGGTCAGGAGGTATCGGAACCCGACTTCATTCAAGCGATTTGCCAGTTGCCTGTAAGACAGTTGCTGCCGGGCCTTATCACGCTGTTGCAATACGGCGATTCTAGCGAACCAGCGGCATATGAGACACTGGACCGACAGATTTGCGATCTATTCCCCATTGGGGCAGCTCGGCGTATTGAGAGAAAACTGTCTTTGGAAAGTCATTGGAAATTTTTTTCGAAGTGGCAACTGCTGTTTGCTATCAAATTGCTTTGCACCTTTGGCTCCACGTCCGAGGATAAAGCTCAAGTCAAGGATGGCAGGTTCCTAGATTTCTTGCTGATGACCAATGGTTTCTACCCTAGTGGAGAATTCGATCTCAGTACCGACGAAGGCGTCAAGGCAACTGTTCAAAGAGCCGCCCTACAGGGGTACTCACTTATTCAACATGAGAGACCCATTAACCTGATAGGACGATACTCTGAACTTTTTGTGCGGTTGGCCGCGCCAAGCACCAAGAGTGAGTTCAATAGCTGGGTAGACATTCAAGAAGTGGTGAAAACCAAGCTAGGCGTTCAGTTGGACGATTTTAAGGCGGTGCTGTTTGCATTGTACTGCAATTCAATAACCGGATCGCCGTGGTCAGACGATGGCGAGGTGCGCCCGCTACTAGGGTATTTGATTCCTGAGCGCTACTTCGCAGACATGAAGGTGCCCAAAGAGGAACTGAACCGAATCCTAAGACTTGTGGCGACCTCGCCTGAACAAATCCGAAGAGAACACCAGGCCACCAACGGAGACGAAATCGGTAACCCCTTCGATCTTGGGATCCTCTTGAGAAAGCCCGCTATCGCGCTTCCAGATGGCAGGTTGGCTGGAATGTCAGGCCAATTGCTCATCCAGCGTTACACTTGCGGATTGTACTGGGACATCCACGATGCGTTGCCGGACGGTGGATCCGCAAAGCCGAACCGTCAGTCGTTCCAGAACTTTTTTGGGGAGCTCCATGAACGTTACGGCCGCGATATCTTGGGCCGGATCAGGGCTGAGCAACTAGGGGCTGGGCGGAAGGTACGTTTGCTATCGGAGGACGACTATCCACCGGGAAGCGGGTCAATTCCGGATAACTTAGTCATTGAAACCATAGGAAGCCGCAACACGCGGTGCACAATGTTCGAGTTCAAAGTTGGCCGGCCACGGTACGGGAAGAGTATTGTCAAAGGCGACGTTCAAGCGTTCCTGGAGGACCTGCGTCTCAAAATCGAGAAGGGCCTAGATCAAGAGATTGACTTCTGCCAACAAGTGCAGACTGGCCAACGTAACATTCCCGGCCTACTAACGCGAAATATAGCCAGATGGTTTTTCGTCATCGTCGTGTCGGACCCATTCCCTGCGATGGGTGTACTGCTAGAACCGCTCCGAAAGAAACTGGCTAGCTCGGCGGCTTTGGGCAATACCCGACGGTATGGCCCATTTGTTCTTAGCCTTGCGGAATTGGAACAGTTGGAAACACACTCTAAAAGTCGAATTTCACAGTTGCTCATTGACTGGGATAGCGGACCAGACCGCCTTTGGCCGTTCAACACCTTCTATGCCAATCGCACGAAAGGCCAACCGATCGGTAACAACCACGTTGAAAAACTAGCTGAGGATGACATGGCTAGGGTTACAAACACCCTCTTCGGTCACTCAATTCAACCTCGACAACCAACTATGGGCGCAGGGTAGAGGAACCAGAACTCATTGATAGTTCTCCTTGTTATATCAGCGTCATAAGGTTATTGGACGCCATCACCGCCATGATGGTCTCCAATGTATTGACTTCTCCTTCTAGAAAATTTATGCGGTTTTTCCAGATCCTGGTTCATGCCTGCCCTCCATTGACATCACCTCATTTAGCTTTTCTCATCTCTGCTCCGTTCAGCAACGCTAAGGCATTGCTGATGGGCGTATGCAAGGCTTCTATGTTCCTCAAGCTGGCAGTTCCGGCTTCTTGGATCCGTGGATTGACGGATCCCCGGCTAAGAGCGCTCTAATTCGAGCAATTGCGACTACACTGTCTTCATTGAGACCCAGCATGTCTCTAACAACACGTTCATCTAGTTCGATGCGTACAGGGTCCACAGCGCACTGGTGAAACGACTGAAGTTCTTGATGTCTGAATTCCCTCCAGATTGCTTGGGCTTCTTCAAGCTGCCACACGTCCAGCTCTCGAACGTCAAGGGTCATAAGTGTTTCCAACATTCCCTTGCTGCCTGTCCCTCTTCCTACTTGTGCTCTATTGGCATGGTCGGCGTGGAGCAGCAATCCGAGGCTGGAATTACACCAGACGGCCAATGCAACCTCTCGTCGAGAACGGACTAGAGAATCCTTGTCTCTTACAATCAACGTGTGCCAAGCACGCACGCCCAGTGCAAGCATGCTGGTCCGCGTTGCAACTAGCCTCTGAGAGTCATATTGAACGTCTGGGGTGATGTGAAGTGTCCCGCATTGAGACCATATCGGCAGGTGATTCTGTCCCGGCTTGGGGATGAGCCAGGCGTTTGGCTCAGCAGACATTGTCCTGTGAATCGACTCCTTATGCCGCCAAAGTGCAGGGAACTGGGCCTGTTCGTTCCACCCATGGTAAGCGTCAAACACGCCGAGGGAGCCGCGAATTCTGCGGTGTTGTGGTCCAACGTTACAGACGTCGGCCATAGCAGCGACTGGAATGCGCCCTACAACGTGGGCACCGTTCATGTCCCACAGCTCGCCTCGCTTCAAGGCTGCTGCGAACTGGCCGGTTTGGGCTTGTTTCCAACGGGCAGTTGTCCATGGCCCTTCCCCTACCGGGCCATTCAGCATCTCGCCCCATAGTTCGCCGCCTAACAACAGGGCGGTGCCCCCGATTGGCGGCCCGTCCGACCGGTGTACGGGGGCTGAAGCTGTTGAAGTCACAGCCCTGACCAACGCCAGGGAGTCCGTTTCCTGGTAGGCCGTACGCCAGAGGTTGACGAACACTCCGCGACCCGTCGGTACCTCGCCCTCCTGTAGTCTTTTGGAGACAACAAGGATCTCCGCGATGCCAGTGTCGTACGACATGGTGCGAAGTTTCGGGTCGTGAGATGACACTACGAACTCGATATCATACCTGGCGGACAGCATTTGGCGGATTTCTCGCCAAGACTCGCCGAACATTGCCGTCACCGGAAGCACTAGAGCAATGCGCCCCCCAGGTACAACCATTCGATCTGCCAAGACCGTGAAGGACGAGCCATGTCCAGCCGTTTGGTTAGCGGCGGTCCCTTTGAGCAGAGCAGAAGTCCTCTTGGCTAAGGCACGCTGGGAGTCTCGGTCGCCCTCCGGTAGGGAGAACACACGGGAAATAGCTTCTTCTTTCCCTCCGTCGCTACCCCGCCGGGTAAACGGAGGATTGCTGATGACAAGATCGGCCCTCGGAAGTGGGACAATTCCTCCGGTTCCCGTGGTCGCTCCAACCTGCTCTTCGGTTGTGGAGAATGACGATTGAATTTCAGACGCTACCAGCCAGTCCAGGGAGCCAAGCCAGATGTCTCTCGACTCCTTGCCCTGCAAGTCCTTTTGTATCACCGAATCTAACTTGAGGGTGTGAAGCTGCATCTCCCTAAATCTCACGAATGGGGACATCGCGGCGAGGGTTGCCGCGGTCAAGTGAATGGCAGCCTGCACTACGTCAGAACCGAATATGACCTTCTCGACCAAAATCTGATGAAGAAGCGGTTCGACAGAATTGTCGGTAGTCGCAGCCGTATGATTCTGGACAATCTGCCTGTAGGCAGCCATGAGCAAAGTCCCTGTACCGCAAGCAGGGTCAACCACACGTAGCCGGGAAAGTTCCTCTATATTACTCCATTCAACGTGCGACCATCTGTCCGAGGACAGAGCCAGCCCCGCAAGGAGAATTGAGGCGGGAATGCTGGTATAGTATGCAGCCAGCAACTTCCTCTCCGATATCAGTCGATTGAAAATCATTCCAGCTAAGTCGTGACGTCCGACGGCGCCCATGCTCAGCAACGCGTCAGCCGTCCTGGCGCACTCTTTCAGCACATATGAAGCTTCAACATCGGAAAGCCTCTGTACTACGTCACGGGCCATACTGAATATGGGATAGTAGTCGATGCTGAGGATTTGCTCCCATAGCTGTAGCAGCGTCATGCGAGAGAATCGTCCGTCTCGCATCGCTACTGTCACTGAATGAAAGGCAGTCTCGTTGCTGGCCAGCCGCTCCTGGAAGATCATCGCGTTGATGACGACTAGCGCAGCCATGTTTGCTACATCGTCACTCGGTTCGGTAGCGAAGATTGCCGAGACCCGCCCCAAGGTTCCAGGGGAGGAGTAGAGGAGAGAACCCGCACGCCTGACCCCCTCGTCGAGAGCGTCAACCGCTTCATTCAAATCGCCGGGCGGCGGCGTAGCGCGCTGAACCGAATTCGCCAAGTCGATTGCTGTCCCGTTGAGCTTGGGACCGGCAGTGCCGTCAATGCGCCACTCCTGCCAAATGAGGGTTGCGCCAGCCATGCGCTCGTAAAGGCGTTGTTGGCCCGTTGAGCGTAGCCTTCCAGGAACCGTGACGGCGAAGACGTTTTGAACCCGCCGGCCGTCTATCTCCATGCCAAGGCGGGAGAGGGCGTCCGCTTCTACGGTCAAGGCAGGCTCAAGTTCGATTTCCAGTATTACAGGGCCATCGGGAAGACGAACGATAACATCCGGTCGCTTGCCGTCGTGTAGCGTCTCAGCTACCGCGGACAAGCTGCACCGTTCCCGCAGGAATCGGGCCAGCGTATCGTTGATGATGCTTTCGTGGCTGCGGTCCTTTTCTGCGATATATGTCATGGCAGTGTTGAATTACCTGTGATAGATTTAGCACTTGTCCCTCAGTGAGTTGACGCCAGACTATAGTATGCGACAAGTTGACCACACGTTCGGCCCGAACGATGGCTCTCTAAACTAAGCCCGCGATGACGACGCTAGGGTGAAGTCGAACCTGCCGGGAGATTCCGTTGCTCAGCAGGTTGTGGGCCCGGTGCGGGGCTCTCGATGGGCTCAAGGCGGAGCCTCAGTCCCAAGGCGCGGGTGACTTTCAGCAGTGTTGCCAGGGTGGGGTTGCCGTCTTCAGACAGCGCGGCGTAGAGGTTGCCGCGGTTTAGCCCGGTGTCGCGGGCGAGGGCGCTCATGTTCTGCGTCCGGGCGACGTGCTTGAGAGCGGCGCGAATCACAGCCCCGTCTCCCAGGTCCTCATCCACCGCCGCCCTGAGAAGCCCTCGGACATCCTCTTCGCTCTTGACGTAATCTGCCGCATCGAACTTTCGATACTCCTCAGACATTAGTTCCTCCATTCCATCGCTATCCGCTTAGCCCGCTCGATGTCTCGCCGTTGGCTGTCCTTATCGCCGCCGCAGAGTAGGACGATCAACTTAGCGCCTCGCGTGATGAAGTAGACCCTGTATCCAGGTCCATATTGAATTCTCATCTCGGACACGCCGCCGCCAACAGACCTCACGTCTCCGAGATGTCCATCTTCGGCTGCCAGCAATCTGGCGACGATGCGGTTTACCGCCTGCCGGTCCCGCAGCCTGCGCAGCCACCGGTCGAACGTTGCGCTGCGTAGGATCGTGTACATGGCTGTATTGTACGATATACCGTACAGCATGTGAAGCGGATATGAGACATAACGGTCGGAGTAAGGGCGGTACAGGTATCATCTTCTACCAAAGATCTTGGCGAACAGACTGTTTCGCCCGCCACTGAGTTTCGCGTCTAGGAATTCCTCCAACTCCCGCCGGTTCAGCACGGTGCGGCCGCCGACGCTGGCGTTTTCGTCGATGAGCGTGGAGGGCACGTTTTCCCAATCGAACTCGCGCCGGCCGAAGGTGTCCGTCTGTTCGATGACGATGATCTTGTCATCCTCCAGTATCCAGCCGATGGGCTGGTCACCCTCTTGCTTCATGCGGGTGGCCGGCCGCAGCAGGTGCTCGATCCGCGTCTTGACGCCCTCGTAGCGCTTGCCGGCGTAGTCGTCCCACGTTAAGGGCGTGCACCACTTTGGCGGGCTTGCATCCCGCAAGTCGCCGAGCAACCCGGCGAGGACGGTGGAAGAGAACGCCAACCAGTCGGCGGGATGGGGATCATCGTCGAAGCGGTCGAGCGCCCGCCGCAAGTACTCGCGGTAGAAGTGTGGGGAGAGGCTGCGGCGCACGTCCTGTATCTTCAGGTGCAACTCGTGGCGCAGTTCTTCCTTGTACGAGGGCAGTGCGGTGGTGGTGTAGATCATCAGGCTGCGCTTGACGATCTGGTCGGTAAAGGCCTTCAACTCCTGGTTCATGGAGAGCACAAAGCAGGGAAACTCAGGCACCAGCGGCGGGTTCTCGTCCTTGATCACGTCCTCGCCGTGACTGCGTATGGCGGCTCTGCCGATGTCGTCGAACACGGCGGGAAAGCGCTTATAATTGTGCTGGATGTCGCGCAGCTGCGCCTTGGTGAACTCGCGCTTGTCGATGGTGAAGGCTTTGCCAAACATTGAGGTCATCAGGGTTTCGATGAGGCTGGACTTGCCGCAGGAGGGCTTGCCGTAGACGATGGCGAACGACGGGAAGCGGAAGATGTCACCCTGGTGGCCTGCCAGCGTGCGCATGTCGCACATGAACGGCGCGAAATAGAGCCACGACCAGAGGATGAAGTAGTCCCGCTGGAGCCGCTCCACCCCCATGCCGCCCTCGAACGTGCCTTCGTAGCTGCTGAAGAATGCGGCCAGCAGGTTTGCGTCACGCTTGGCGGCGGCGAGGTCGGCATCCAGAGCTAACGGTTCGCCCAGGAGCGTGACGGTCTTGGCGTCCCTATCGATGGATAGCTCGCGATGATCGGCTTCCTCCTCGGTTTGCACTGAGCGGATGCGGCTCGACTCCCGCACGATACTGCGCCGGATGTCGGGCGTGATCTGCTGTTTGCCGTTGCGCGGCGGCGGAATGAGGCTGGCTATCGGCGGGGGAAGCGCTGCCTTCATCTTCTCGATGCGCTCGATTTGAGCGGGAACGTTGAAGCTGGCGCCGTTGCCCGGTTCAGGTTCGCTCTCTTCGTTGTCAATCACCAAGGTGGAGAGGTCGTGCGTAGCGAGGACCGGCACCTCTTGCAGCGCTATCTCGGTTTTCTCGACCCGCTCAGGCGGCAGCGGCATCTCGTCGGAGGCGCGGTCGCGAATGGCCTCGTACATGCCAAGGTAGTAATCCCAAGCGGCGGCATCGTCGTCAAAGCACACTAGCGTCTCCGATTGGCGCCCGCCAAAGGCGGTCTCGGATAAGTTGGCGGAGCCGATGAGGGCGCGGGTGGTGCCCGTAGCTGTGTTTTCGAGCAAGTAGAGTTTTGCGTGGGCGATCTGCTTGCGGAGCACCCGAAAGCGCGCTTGTCCCTCCCGCACGCGGCTGAGAATGAAGGCATGGCGTTCATCGGACAGGTTCTTGATTGCGGCACGGGTGTCACCGATGGCGACTTGCTGAAACGCCAGGATGTCCTTCAGCGTGCGTAAGGTGCTCTCGCACCCGAACACGCACTCGAAGTCGCTAAAGCCATGCCTGTCAAGCAACCGGACGATGGCGCTGACGCCCGCGGAGTACGTGAGAATGCGGATGCGGTCGTACCCGTCGAACAGCGACCAGGAGAACTTCGACTCCGACTCAAAGCGGGCCTGTGCCACACGCAACCCGCTGCCGTCGTCGAAGTCGAGGCTAAGCGTCTCGCCGTGTTCTGGGTCACTGACCGTCATTCAAGACTCCTCTTTAGGGAAGTACCCCTTGTGTCGATAGTATAGTGCAAGACGCAATCGGGCCGATGGTGTAGGGATGTTCGATAGCGACAATCGTCATGACGCGGGCGGCGTAGATTGTGCCCGGCTCTTTGGTTGTTAGGTAGTGTTGACAGTGTATGTCATTCCAAACGTAGCGCGGGGGCTTGTCCCCCGCTCTTCTTGCGATTGGTGCCATTCTTCTCCGTTCACCCTTATATCTTAGGGAAAGGGAGATAAAATGAGAGCAGGCGTGGCA
>JAPPLM010000024.1 GCA_028874195.1 Chloroflexota bacterium | reverse complement strand
CTGCCACGCCTGCTCTCATTTTATCTCCCTTTCCCTAAGATATAAGGGCGAACGGGAATCTGTGTGACTTTCGCAAAACTCAGGGCGAATGGGGAATTGCGTGCGATACTAACAACACAAGGTGATTAGGATGGATGAGGAACCGTTCGCGCAGCCCCTGTCGAGGCACGCAGAGTTAAAGGGTCTTACCCTTCGTCAAGAGTCAAGCTTAGGGCGAACGGGAATCGCGTGCCCTTTGGAAGACTCAGGGCGAACGGAACACCTTACAGAATCCAATCCAAAGAGGGGCATTGGCTAATTGCTCAAGCACCTATTCGTGCGGATCCTACACTTCCAATACCATGCGGCGCCGAAAGGCACGTCGCAGCGCACTATGCGGCGAATTTACTCCGGTGGTCAAAAGAAGAACCGGAGAGACGACGGTTTGCCGCCTCTCCGGCTCAATGTTGCCAATCAGCTAAAACCGTGTTTCCCACACAGTCAGAAGCTCAGCACCTATACTTAGGCTTCGAGCTCCTGGGTGATGAGTCTTGCGGATTCCGCCAGCGCGCCTCTCAGGTCGAGTTCGCTCTCGCCGCTCATGGCGTCTTGCACGATCTTGAAGTGCGGATTGGACGCGGTCCAGCGCCGATAGAAGGGGTAGTTCTTGCCTTTCGCGCCCACTTCAGGCGTAACGGCAATTACTGGGAAGTCCTCAACGGCACTGGCCCACTCGGCCGAGTTGTAGAAGTCGAGCCGCGGCGAAACCTGGTTGACCATGAGCAGCTTTTGTACCTGGGCCTCCAGGCCGCAGATGAAGCGGTTCATCTCGAACGCCATGTCAGCATGTGCCGTGCCGTCGGGCACGACAATCATGTTGATCCAGGTAGCGCCGCTGGCATCGCCGTCCTGGCTGGGACCCTGCGGCGGCGGCACGAACCAGAACTTGAAGCCTTCCTGAAACTCGTCGCGGATGTAGTAGGCGGCCCAGGTGCCCCAGTGGATACCGGAGCCGCGACCTTGCGCCAGGATTTCCCGGCCGGATGGGAAGTCGTCGATCACGTCACGGTATTTCACGTGCTGCTTGGCGCGGTGGTCGGCTACCTCCAGCGCTTTGGCGGAATCGAAGACCGCTTCAGTAAGCTCTTCATTATGCATGTCCCCGCCGTTGGCGTACGTCCAAGCTGCGAATTCCGGCAGTCCGGGAATGTGATACGTAAAGCCGAGACGCTCAAGCTTGCCGGCGGCGTTCTTCTTTGCGAGCTTTTCGCTGGCAGCCGTCAGCCCGTCCCACGTGGCGAGGTCGGCGCCTTGCGGGTCGAGGCCCGCTTCAATGAAGTGGTCCTGGTTGATCACCATTACATAGGAGTCCGGCCCCCAGAAGGAAATGCCGAAGACCTTGCCTTGCGCAATCCGGTACGGGTTGGCACTGGGCATGAAGGCATCGGGTGCGATGTCCGGCGCTGTGGCGGTATGTGCTGAAAGATCCGTCAGCAAACCGTTGTCCCAGAGGTCGCGCGCCCAGATGATCGAACTGTGCATCACGTCGGGCACGACGCGGGCCGCGGCTTCCGTTGTGAGTTTCGCCACGTTTTCGCCAAACGGCACACGCGTGTATTCGATATTCTCTACCTGTGGGTTCATTTCGCGGAAGGTGTCGCTCGCCCAAATGAACCACTGGTCCCAGGTCGTTGGGGTATCGCCGACGGCGCGCCAGTCGCGGAAGACCAGCGTGATCTTCTCCATCTCGGGCTGCTTGGCTTCCTCTTTCGGTGCTTCAGCCTCCTTCATCTCTTCTTTGGGCATGGCCTCGCCCGTGCCTGCGCCACCGCACGCCGCCAGCAACAGGAACCCGCCTGTGGCGGCGCCTCCGGCCAGAAAACGCCTGCGTGAGAAGGTATTCTTCCTCTCTTTTGTATCCATAGTCTGTTCGCTCCTTTCAATCCTATGGATGTTGTAGCTCGGCAACAATATAAGGAATTTGCTGCCATGCGTCAATATTCTCGTGGGTTTCGATTGTGACGTTCCTGCGACCCATCCTCACCTGCGTGAACGAGGCTTAGTGGCTATGTCCTGGCGTAGGGGTCCCGCTGTGGCTATGTTCCGGCGTAGGGGTCGCGCCGTGGCTATGGTCATGTTCCGGCGTAGACTGAGCGCTTGGCACTGGGAATTGTATTGCATCCTCACATGTGTTGAGCATGGCTGTTAGGGCATACAATTCTTCGGCATCGTAGGTTAGGCCCCAATGATTCTTGACTGCAATCCAGTCTTGAGCATAGCGGCACCATGCCGTTTCCGCAGAGGGTTGCCATTCAGCCGGGTCTTTACTGCCCCTGCTCTCATTGCTCGCAGTCGATACCGCAGTCAGGGCCTGTTCGAAGTCAAGGTCATTGGCGTAATCACGGCGCTTCTCCGGCGTCCATGCCCACGCTCCCGATTCATGCGCTTCTTCCAAGGGTACAAGGTGAACCACTACTACCATGCTGGAATCGTCAATAGACTCGCCGTCGAACCACGACTGCCAGGTGCCGTCTTGAGACTCTGCTTCCAAGACTTCAGCCTGCGTATTCTCACCATCTTCGTCCGCGTCAATCCAATGCTCATAGAGACTTTGGTCGTAGGAAATGTCACCACTGTATTCAGGTTCTGAGTGAAGTGCAACGAGAAGGCGGAACGAGGAGCCTGTATGACGTTCTTGGCCTGTATTGCTATTACTTTTGGTAGACGACTCTTGAGCGTTACCGCTCCCATTTCCATCGTTAGCAATAATTACTGCGGCCGAGAGCAGCAATAACGAGAGTGTCAACAAGACTGCGTTGATGCGGTTCACGATAAATCTCCTTTTCTATGTCAAACACATAGGCGCTAGTCCTCACCGCGTACAATGAGCAACTGACATCGCTCTAAGGGCTCCGAGTTTAGGAGACGTATGAGCGTTCTGTAGCCGATTCAGCGCCAGTAGCCCAAAAGCAGAGCGACATTCTTGGTCGCTTGCCCATTGGTCGCCTCAATCGCCTATTTGGCCTCCTTCATCTTCTCCTTCGAAAAATACCTCACATAGCCCCCATCCTGTCTTCAGGCAGCTACCAATGTGATCCGCTCTTTGCCATGCCTTCAGCAAGAAACCACCCTGGCTAGAGTGTAAGACAAGACCCATTGAACTTCAAAAGCCCTAGCTACTCAGGAACCTGCTTCACTGGATGGAGACAGCAGGCCTTTGGTGTCGTCTGAAACCTGAGGAATGCCCCTGTGAGAGGCGGTCTCTCACTCATCTTTCCAGAGTTATATGCCAACAGGGTAATCAACCAAGAACCCCGGGTACATAGGTAGGTGCAGGGCTAAGCACCTTGCCACAGTTAATGTTCACTTGCCAGTGTACGCTCAATGCTTGCAATCCGGTCGTAGCGCGGGGGCTTGTCCCCCCGCTTCTTGGCGCGAAAAGTAAACACTATCTCAGGCAAGATGCTTAGTATGCAGCGGGGACTTAGACAGCAATAGCGCTGGACTTTCAGAGGTGAGAGACTACTAATCCGATTTAACGTCGCATATGGGCACGAAAGCATAAGTTGCGGTCAGGGGCCTCGAAGAAGAGTCCAACGAGATGCCCGAGCTAGCGAGGCTAGCCTTCGGTATGCAGTCGGCGCCCGCGGGAGGCGCACCACTCTTCGTACGCGGGCACGTCTTCACCCACCACATAGAGAAAGTAGTATATGCCGGTTTCGCCGAGAAAGCCAAAGCGCTTGCGCAAGTCCTTCTCCGTTGCGTCGTAGTCGCCGTGAGACCGCAGGTAGTTCTGAAAACTCCCGTGTTCTTCCTCCAGGTCGCGCATCGTCTGGGCGTTCTTCACGATGGCCGCCAGCTTGCGCCGGTTGCGTATGACGCGCTTGTCCTGCGCGAGGTCATTCAGTTCTTTTTCGCTCAGGAAGGCGATGGCGACCGGATCGAAGTCGCGCATGGCTGCTTTGATGTCCGGCCACTTCGCCTCCACCACGGCCCATGACATGCCGCTGTGAAATACGGCCTTACTCATGACTTCGAGATAGTCGGCGAGACTCTGGGGTTCTATCTTTTGCGGTGCTTCCATAGTGACCTCGCTTGCCTTTAGGGTTGTCTGAAGTGATGACTTGATGACGTGAAGAGCCTCTTGCGGTCAGTGAAGTATGGCAGAACCGGCGCCGGTGAGCAAACCCGGTGATGTTCGGGCATTTCGTTTTGCCTAACGAGGAGGTTTCTCGCAGGTCATCTTGACGGACACATAACAATGTCATTTGTGGGAGAGCCTGAGAAGGGCTATAATCAAGGTGATACCAACGAAAGGCGATGCGGTTGTGACGGATTCTGAACGTTCGGATTCTATTTCACGCGCTGATGTACAGCACGTGGCAAACCTTGCCCGGCTGGCACTCTCCCCGGAAGAGGAAGAGCGTTTTCAGCACCAGCTTAGCGCGGTCTTCGAGCACTTTCAGAAACTGAGCGCCCTGGACACCGAGCAGATTCCTCCGACTGCGCAAGTCATCCCCCTGAAGAACGTCATGCGGACTGATGCGGTCGAACCGTCGCTCTCGGAGCAAGACGTCCTCGCCAATGCGCCGGATCGTGAGGGTGATCAATTCCGCGTGCGCGCCATTCTGGATTTCTAACACCCAATCGAACTGGTTTTGCTGCGAAGTCTCACCCTCACCCTAGCCCTCTCCCTCTGGAGGCTGTCTCAAAAATAGCATGTACGGATGTATACTGTCGT
>JAPPLM010000063.1:6124-46393 GCA_028874195.1 Chloroflexota bacterium | reverse complement strand
CCTGCTCTCATTTTATCTCCCTTTCCCTAAGATATAAGGGCGAACGGATGAAGCGGCGGAAGAGCGAAATCCACTTTCTTCGGTGAAAGAGTCCGACCGGAGACGCGGTCCGAAAGGACACAGATCCACGCTCCATGATCATCGACGTCCACGTGCACATCCGCTCCGAACAGATGCTTGCCCGCGCGCTGCGCCAGGCCGAACAGCTTGACATGATTCTGTGTCTCAACAGCATCAACCTGATTGGCAGCAGTTCGCCAAACCTCCCGTCGCAAGAGTTTATAACGCGCTGCAACGACCAGACTGCCGCAGTTGCTGCGGCCCATCCTGAGCGCGTCATACCCATGTGGTATCTCAATCCCGCCCACGGCCGGTTTGCGGTGGCTGAGTTAGCGCGGCGGGTCAAGAATCACCGCGGCCCGCAGGGGGTAAAGCTCTGGACGGCGGTCAAGGCCAACGACCCGCGGGCTGACGCGGTATTCGCCATGTGCGCCGACTACCGGCTGCCCGTATTGCAGCACACGTGGCTGGAAGTGACGGGCAATCTCCCCGGCGAGACCGATCCTTTTGACATGCGCGCCGCCGCCTTGCGTCACCCTGGTGTGACTTTCTTCTGGGGTCACGCCAGCGGCGACGTGGAGTATACGGTGAAACTCGCCCCCGGCCTGCCGAACATCTATCTCGACATCGGCGGCTGCGAGGCGACCAACGGCTACACAGAGATGCTCGTCAAGTACGTGGGCGCCAATCACATCGTCCAAGGCAGCGACGGCACCGGACGCTCCTTCATCTCGCAGTTGGCCAAGGTTTATGCTGCGGACATCTCTGCCGAGGAGAAGGAGAGAATTCTCTACAAGAATGCGCAAGCCGCCTTCGCTCAACAGTCGCACAGTCACACGCTCTTCGCCTAATCGTCACCCCAATCATGCCCGAACTTGCCGTCACAACTCAGCAACTCCGCAAAGTCTATGGCACAACCCCGGCCGTCGCGAGCCTGGATCTCGCGGTGCCGACCGGAGAGATCTTCGGCTTTCTGGGTCCGAACGGCGCCGGCAAGAGCACCTGCGTGAAGATGCTCTTGGGCTTGGTATTTCCTACGGGGGGTAGCGGCACGCTGCTTGGCGCGCCTTTGGGCGATCACCGCATCAAGGCAAGAATTGGCTTTCTGCCGGAGCAATTCCGTTTTCACGAGTGGTTCACCGCCCGCGAGTTTCTGGATTTTCACGGCCAGCTCTACGGCATGAGCGGCAAGCAGCGCAAGCGGCATATCGCAGACGTCCTTGCGCTGGTCAATCTGGAACGCGCCGCCGCCCAGCAATTGCGCACTTTTTCTAAGGGCATGCTCCAGCGCATCGGCATCGCCCAAGCCGTGCTCCATGATCCCGAGTTGATCTTTCTCGATGAACCCACCAGCGCCCTCGATCCCATCGGCCGGCGTTTGGTACGGGACATCATTCGCCAACTCAAGGCCGAAAAGAAGACGGTTTTCCTCAATTCCCACCTGCTCTCTGAGGTGGAGGCGGTGTGCGACCGGGTAGCCATCATCCAACGGGGCGAGGTCGTGCGCGACGGCACACTGGACGAGCTTCTCGCTTCTCGTCGCCTGTTGGACGTACAGGCTCAGGGTATGAGTGAGAGCACATTGGAGCGCGTGAAGGCGCGGTGGGAGCTTGCGGCACACGAGGGCAATCGGCTTACGCTCGCGCTGACCGATCCTGACGACGTCCCGCACGTTGTGTCAATGCTCGTTGCCGCAGGCGCTGCCGTTCACCACGTGGAGCTGCGCCACGAGAGCCTGGAAGACCTCTTCGTCCGCACCGTGGATGATACCGGCGCGTGATGCCTATAGTCCTGTACCATCATCGCTGAGTGATAAGACATGGAAGCTATCTAAATGAAGCGGCTCATCACGTCGACCGTGCTTCGACAGGCTCAGCACGAACGGGTATTTGGCTCTTCCGTTCGCTCTGAGCCTGTCGAAGAGCATATCTGCATAGATCCATCTGTTTATGAGATGAGTTCAATTTGATGCTGCCGATTTTCGTCATAGCCAAGATCACGCTGCAAGAGGGCATACGCAAGAAAGCCGTGCTCGGCGGGGTGCTGCTGGCCGCCGCTTTCGTTACGCTCTATGGCCTGGGCATGTACTTTGTCATGCGCGACCTGAATGTGCCCGAACGTTTTGTGAATCCGGACGTGTTCCGCGATGCCGTGTCCGGCCAACTCCTGGCTGCGGCCCTCAATGTCGCGGGCATGCTCACGGCCTTGGTGGCAATCTTTACATCCGCGGGAGCCATAGCCACTGAGGTGGAACAAAATACCCTCCACGCCATCATCCCAAAGCCCCTCATGCGCTGGCAGGTGCTTGTCGGCAAGTGCTGCGGCTTGGGGGCCATGTCCGCCGCGTTCGCGATTGCGACCACCGTGGCCCTGCTCACGCTTACCTGGCTCTTTGCGGGTTTCTTTTCGTGGTCGGGCCTGCAATCGGCGCTCTTGCTCGGCCTGCTGGGTATCCTACTCTCCTGCGTTACCGTATGCGCCAGCACACTGCTCTCGACCCTCACCGCGGGCGTGACCGTTATTATGCTCTACGGTCTCGCCATGGTCGGCGGCATGGTGGAGCAACTCGGCGTGCTGCTGGACAACCAGGTTATGCAAAACATCGGCATCATTGCCAGCTTGCTCCTGCCCTCTGACGCGCTGTGGCGCATGGCTGCGCAACGGTTAAACGTGCAGGAACTTGCCATCCTGGCAGGCGGGCCTTTCGAGGGCTTCAGTCAACCCTCTCTCTTTATGCTCGCCTGGGCGCTGCTGTATATCACCTTCGCCGTGCTCTTGGGCGTGCGCGTGTTCGCGCGGAAAGACCTGTAGGAAAAAGGGAGTACCCACAAGCGGCAACGGTGCCGCATACGCGCGGGCAGTCACAAGGATTGCCTCTAGCGACAGGTGGGCGCAGGTTTGAAGCCTGCGCTACCGGGTATGGCAACGCTCTATTGGGCAAGCAGAGGGAAAGAAGAAGCAATGAGAGGTCACACTGCCCTTACGCGAAGCATGTAACACTCGTGTTACATCTTCCGCGCGATCATCCGGCTTATCGCATGCTGATGCAGAATGCCGCCGGACATGCAGTCGAAGATCTCTTCAGTGCAGTACTCGATCTTCCAGTCGTGATAGAGCGTGAAAAGTTCTCCTGACAGCCAGGGCTCCGCGCCCGGGTCGCTGTCCGGCGCTTTGCCGATGAAGGGCTTGCGGACGAAAATGGAGAACACGTTCAAGCCGCCAGGGGTTGTACGCTGCTTGTAATGACCGAAGATCTCTTCTCTCTGCACTCGGGGAATGAGGTGGAAGACGCCCGTTGAGAAGAGAATGTCGAAGTTTTGCCCCAATCTGTGCTCATTCATGTCCGCCTGAAGAACCGTGATTGGCACCTCCGCCATTTCGGCTAAACGCTCTGCCTTCGCCACCCCCGCTGCCGAGAGATCGAAGGCCGTAACTCTGTAGCCCTGGTACGCAAAGTAGACGGCATTCCTGCCTTCCCCGCAGCCAATGTCGAGCAGCGACAGCGGTCGGTCCGGCGGCAACAGTTGCAGAACGCGTTGGCAGATTGCAGACGGTTTCGCACCCCAATAGTACTCCTCGGCAGCGTACCGTTCGTCGTATGAGGATTCCCGTTTCATAGTGGCTCTCCTTAGCGGCTTTCCGGGGGAAGGGTCTCTCGCAAACGAAAGGCCTCATCTCAAGCCTTCAGTGTTTAGCCTGCAATCCGCACACTACTCGTAACGCAAGGCCTGAATGGGATCAAGGCGTGCCGCGCGATTGGCCGGATAGATGCCGAAGAAGATTCCCACCGACGCTGCGACGCTGACGGCCAGCAAGACGATATCAAGCGTAACCGCGGTCTGCAATCTATCCCCATCGCCTCCGAACGGTATTAGTGAGATGCCAAAGGAGATGAGAGTGCCAAGCAAGATTCCAAGCAGGCCCCCGAGCACACTTACCGCTACGCTCTCAACAAGGAACTGAATGAGAATGTCTCGTCGTTTCGCGCCCACGGCCTTGCGGATACCGATTTCGCGGGTACGCTCGGTGACGGAAACGAGCATGATGTTCATGATGCCAATGCCACCAACCAGCAAGGAGATGCCCGCGATCGCGCCCAAGAAGAGTGTGAAAACGCCCAGCGCCGCGCCCACCGCCGCGATGAGATCCTTGGGGCTCATGATGATGAAGTCGTCGTCCTCTTCTTCGGGAATTTCATGGCGCTCCCGCAGAATCTGCCGGATGCCGGCCGCGCCGGCATCGATAGTCTCTTCTTGCTCATCCATTAGCTCAATGCTAATGGAACTGACAGGCCGTTCGCCCCGCGCAGTCACCCACCGGCTGATGCGTTCTTGCGCGGTCGTGATCGGCACCAAGATCATGTTGTCGCTGCTGTCCCCGAAGCCGGAACTGCCGCCCTGTTCCTCCAACACCCCGATTACGCGCAGGCGCAGGTTCCCCGCGCGGATGACCTGGTCGATGGGATCATCGTCAGGAAACAGGTCTTCCGCGACTTTGGAGCCCAGTACGGCCACGGAAGCGCGGGTGTCTATGTCTGAGGGAGAGAGCGACTGTCCATACGCCAAGGCAAGATTGCGCACTGACAGATAGTTGGCAGTGACACCAGCCACTCTGACATTACTATCCCTACCTTGCACAACCACACTCAAACTGCGGCCGAAACTCTCCGCGGCCACCCCTACGACCGTACCGTCCCACGTCAGTTCTTCAAGCGCCAGCGAATCTTCGTACGTGAGTTCTTTGACCGGGTCGTCACTAGACGCGCCGCCGGGACGCCCGCTAAAGATGAAGAGCACGTTCGTACCGGCCGCTTGAAGCTCAGTCGTTATTTGTCTCTCCACCCCCCGTCCGATCGACATGAGCGCGGTGACAGACGCCACGCCGATGATCATGCCCAGCAGGGTCAAACTGGTGCGCAGCTTGTTGGCAGCCAGCGCGCTGATCGCCACTTTCAACGTCGCAAAATTCACGGCTTTGCCTCATCAAGACGCGACGCTGGCCGCGCCGCTCGCTTGTCGGATGTTGGTTCGGCGCGACTCAGGGAACCCCTGGGTACGCGATCCGCTTCCGCTCCAGCCGGAGAGTGTGTGCTGTCACCCATCTCACCGCGCTCCTCCGCGGCAACGCGCCCATCGCGCATGCGGATGATGCGGTTGGTGCGGCGCGCAATTTCCTCCTCGTGGGTAATGAAGACCACCGTAATCCCGCGGTCGGCATTGAGCCGCAACAGGAGCGCCATGAGCTCTTCGCTGGTGCGCGAATCGAGGTTGCCGGTCGGCTCGTCTGCCAGGATAATCGCGGGGTCGGTCACGAGGGCGCGGGCGATGGCGACACGCTGCTGCTGGCCGCCCGAAAGCTCCGTGGGCTTGTGGGACATACGATCTTCCAAACCGACGGCAACGAGCGCCTCCCGCGCGCGGTCGCGCCACTCGGCGCCGCCTCTTTGGAGCAACAGGTCCCGCGCGACCGCAACCCGCTGCTGGGCCCCGGACAATTCGGGCGTCTTGTTGCCGGCGTGAAGTGTTGACTCGGTTCCTTGGAGAGACCGCTGCGCGGAGTTGCTCCGCTTATTCCCGCCTCCGTAGAGCAACGGAAGCTCTACCTGCTCCAAAGCGCTCACGCGCGGCAGCAAATTGAATGATTGAAAGACAAACCCGATCTTGCGGTTGCGAATCTCAGCCAGGCGATTGTCATCGAGCGTCGCTACATCTTCACCGTCCAGCAAGTAGTCTCCCGCATCCGGACGATCCAAGCAGCCCAAGATATTCATGAGCGTGGATTTTCCCGAACCGGAAGGACCCGTGATCGCCAGCAATTCCCCCCGCTCAACGTGCAGCGAAACACCGTCGAGGGCATGAATCTCAGAATCACCCATCACGTAGGTCTTCCTGAGGTCGGTTGTTTCGATCACGCTCTCGCGCATGGGGCGCCCGCCTTATGGATACATGACTAAAAACTATCTCATAGATCGGCTCGACATGCCGTTTCGTGCTTCGACAGGCGTTTCATGAAGCCTGGGCTTCATGAAACCCAGGCTTCGCGCAGCCCTCAGCACGAACAGATTCTCGCTTTTCCGTTCGCCCTGAGCTTGTCGAAGGGCACATCTGCACAAAAAACGTATTCATGAGATGAGTTCTAGGCATAGTGAACCGTCTCGTGTTCTCACATCACGCTACCGCGTACGGATGTCGATGCCACCGCCGCCAATATTGCCGCCCGCCCGTGACGGCACGGCAACTTCCTCCCCTTCACTCACGCCGCTCAAGATTTCAGAGACTTCGCTGTCCCGCACGCCAATCTCAACGACGCGCCGCTCCAGCGCGCCTCCCTCCTGCCGTACGTAAACCACGCGATCCTCGCCCTCACGCCGTATGGACCGATTCGGCACCAACAGGACATTCTCGCGGCTCGACACCTCGATCAGCGCGTTGGCCGAGAGACCGCCGCGCAAACGCTGGTCGCCCGGTTCCAGAAGGATAGTAATGGGGAAGAGCACCACACCCTGCTCCGTGGTAGAAATGGGCGAGATGGTTTCCACCACGCCGGGAATCTTTACGTCGGGGGATGCGTAGGTGGTGACGACCACCGGCTGCCCTTTCGCCACGGACCCCACGTCCGCCTCGTCCACCCGGGCGTGCATTTCGACCCGCTCCGTGCGCACCAGAGTAACGACGACGGCTTCCGGCTCTTGGCCGACGGTGCCCTTCACTGTCGCCACTACGCCGGCAAACGGCGCGCGCAAGGTGGCGTCCGCCAAGTCTTGTTGGGCCGTTTCCAAGCTCCGCTGCGCCCGCTCGACTTTCAGCCGTTCCAATTCAAGGTCTTGCGCGCTGGCGCCGGTGCGCTTATCCTGCAGGTCCAGGCGCTTGAGTTCCAGTTCGTTGCGCGCCCTTGCCACGTCCTCGGACTTCGATCCCTGCAACAGCTCGTCCCGCTTGCGCTGGGCGTTCTCCAGGCTCAACTGGGCGCTGTGCGCCTCTCTTTCAGCCAGCGTTACGTCTTCCGCTGAGGGGTTGAGTAGGGCATCAAGTCTATCCTGCGCGGACGTGAGGGTCCGCATGGCGCTTTCCACGCTGCGCTGGGCCGCTTGCTCGTCCTCCGTGGTTGACACACGCGCGCTTTTAAGCGCGAACTCCGCCTCTCTCACCGCGCCCAAGAGTTCTCCCGCTTCCGTGCCCAGCGGCGGGTTTGGCAGGAGTTGCAGAACCAACTCTTCTATCTTTTCCTTCGCTTCCTCTTCTATCTCATCGTAGTCCTCCTGCGCATCCTCTAATTTGCTCCGGGTCGAGGTGTTATCGCTCACTTCATGCGCTTCTTTGGCATCTTCCAAGCGCCTTTCCGCGTTTCTCAACTCTTCGACGAGATTCTTGATCCCCTCTTTTGTGTTGCCGTAGTCGCCTTCCGCGCGTTCTTCCTTGTCTTTCAACTCTTCGTCGAGATACTTGATCCCCTCCTTTATGCGCTCCCGCTCCTCGTGATATCTATTTCGTGCTATCAGAAGCGCATTTTCAGCCGCTTGGATCCTCTTCCCGCTGCCGCCGGCGCGCAGCGCGTCCAGATTCGCCTGCGCTGCTATCAAGGCATCTTCCGCGGTTTTGACCTCATTACGGGCGGCGGCGATATCGCTTTCCTCGGGACTGCGCAGGGCCTCAAGCGCCTTCACGGCTTTATCGTAGACAACTTGGGCGTTTAGTACGGCTGTTTCCGCGTCGTTGATTTCGGTTTGCGACGGACCCTCCAGGAGTTCCGCCAGTTTGGTTTCAGCGTCGGCAACCGCAAGCTCCGCCGTCCGGATATCTTCAGGCCGTGCTCTCTGTAACCTCTCCAAGTTCACCTCGGCGGTGCGCAAGTCCGCCGCTTTTTCCTGCGCCATCAGTTGGAGGTCGGTGTCGTCTATGGAGGCCAGCGGGGCGCCCTCTGCCACCTCGTCCCCGACAGCGACGAAGATTTCACGCAGATCTGCCGACGTGGAGAAACCGAGGGATACTTGCTCCGGGTACACAATGCTGCCGGAAGCGTTGACCGTGGTCATGATCGTCCCCCGGCTCACCGTCACGAACTCCGTCTCTTGGATTACTGCGGCATCGCCGGAAGAGCCGCTAAGTCGCGGCCACACGACAGTCCTGACCAATAGAATAAGCGCTGCAACGATTATCACCAGCAGAGCGATCTTCTGCCATCTGGCCACTGCTTTCTCTCCATCCCTTTACGCTACAAAGAAGACTTGGATTTCTCATCTTGATGCGGTCGCGCCTGACGCTTTGCGCATCCAAGCGCCAAGAACAACCAAGGGAGAATATGCTACGCTAAACCCAATTGTATCAATCTCACCCAAGAGGTCGCTAGGAAGACCCATGACGATTGCGAGAAACTAGGCGCCTCGCCCCCGCCAAACTCCTTATTGCCCTGTTAGCGTCGAGCAAGAGCGGTCTTTTCAGTAAAGTATAGAGAACGAATTGAATTTTTGCAAGTCAATATTCATATAACGTGGCATTCTTGGCATATCACTTTGACAATTGGAACATAAACATATCTAGTCCTATAAGTTCAGTACAGAGTGCCGTTTGCTTCTACGCAGCGTATCCAGGAGAAGTGACATGGGATCGCCAGTCCTTGAGGACCGTGTAGCCGTAGTGACCGGCGGTAGCCGAGGCATTGGTAGAGCGATTGGTCGCGCCCTGGCAGGTCAAGGCGCGGACGTGGCCCTCTTGGCGCGCACGTCCGGCGACTTGAGCGAGACCGCTGACGCCATTGCGCGAGACACCGGCCGCCGCGCAATCGGCATCACTGCGGACGTAACGCAATGGAGCGACATTCAAGCTGCGCTGCAAACAGCCACTGCGCACCTCGGTCGGCTGGACATTCTCGTTGCATGCGCGGGCGGCGGCACCGTCGGCGGCACCTTGGACGTGCCGGACGCGGCCTGGGAGGAGCAAATCCGTCTCAAGCTGCTCGGTTACATTCGCTGCGCGCGGGAGGCCGTGCCCTACATGCGGCAGAGTGGCGGCGGCGCGATTGTTCTCATCGGCGGCGGTTCCGCCCACGATCCTTCCACGCGGCTGGCCATCGCCAGCGTGATGAACGCCGGTCTCCTGGCATTTACCAAGACGTTTGCCGATGAGGTCGCCCAGGACCGCATCCGCATCGTCATGGTAAATCCGGGTCTGACGGAAACCGGACTGATCGACGATATGGCCCAGCAAACCGAGAAGCTGAGGGGAATTCCGGCGCAGGAAGCAGCCGCCGAGATGCGCGCCCCGAATCCGCTGGGGCGCGTGACGCTGCCTGAAGACGTAGCCAGCCTGGTGACGTTCCTAGCTTCAGATGAAGCGGCCATGATCACTGGCACCTCTATCGATATCGACGCCGGCGCGCGCCGGGGCCTGGCATGACGGCCGCGGACGGGCGCATGCATGACTACTTCTCCTTGGAGAGAAGGCCGGGGTGATAGGGCCTCGCAGTTGCGGCTCCCTCGCTCTGGGGAGAGAGGGTCGGGGTGAGGGGAAACGTGTGCCAACTCCGTCCAATTCCAACCGTTTAGAACAGTTACGCAAAGGTCTCCAGCGGGAGACGAAACAATCCCATTTCCCACCGGGATTTTGCGATGGATAGCGTTTCCAATTACGCAGAACTCATCATTGGCGGCGTGGCGGGCCTGATCCTCGGACTCGCTCTTGCCACGCTCTTTGGTCTGTGGCGCAGACGCACCGCCGAGGTTATTGGCGAGCGCCTGCGCGCGCAGTCCGAGCGGGCGCAGCAGGAACAGGCGCAGACGCTGCTCAATCACATGGCCGACCAATTCAGCAGCCTCTCTTTGCAGGCGCTCAATCAGAGCACGAGTCAACTCGTGCAAATTGCGCAGAGCCAGCTTGGCGCGCAGCAGACGCAGACCTCCCAGGAACTCGACGGCAAGAAGCGACTGATCGACCAGCAGCTCAATCAAATGGGCGCGACGCTGGAGCAGGTGCGCGCGCTCATGACGGACATGCAGTCCCAGAGCGGAGAGCGGCTGAGCGCCCTGACAACCGAAATCCGCAACACCGCCGACCAGACAAAGCAGCTTACCGAGACCACCAACTCGCTGCGGGAAACGCTCGCGAACAGCCGCGCCCGGGGCGCCTGGGGCGAGCGCATGGCCGAGGACGTGCTCCGCGCCGCTGGCCTGCTCCCCAACATCCACTACACCAAGCAAACGACCACCACGGCGGGCACGCGTCCCGACTTCACGTTCAAGCTGCCGCAAGATCTCATCCTCAATATGGACGTAAAGTTTCCGCTCGATAACTATCTGCGGGCACTGGAAGCGGAATCCGCTACCGAGCAAGAGCGTCTGGAGCAGCAGTTTATCCGCGACGTGCGCGGCCACGTGAAGGCCGTGGCCTCACGGGAGTATATAGACCCCGCAGCCAATACGGTGGAGTGCGCCCTGCTCTTCATTCCGCTGGAACAGGTGTACGGCTTCATCCTCCAGCGCGATAGCACGCTGCTGGAGAACAGCCTGGAGAGCCGCGTGGTCCTATGCTCGCCTTTCAGCCTCTTTGGCGTGCTCAGCGTCATTCGCCAGGCGGCCGAATTCTTCTCCCTCCAGCAAACCGCGGGCGAGATGCTCACCCTCCTGGGCGCCTTCTCCAAAGAGTGGTCGCGCTACGCCGACGCGCTCGAAAAACTGGAAGCCGACTTCCAGCGCCTCGCTAACGACTTCGACACCCTCACCGGCACCCGCCGCCGCGCGCTGGATCGGCAACTGCTAAAGCTGGAAACCCTGCGTACGGCGGAGAACGAGCAACGAAACGAACCGGCAGCGGAGTGAACGCGCGACAAGCCAATGCACTGCGCCACACAGCGCGGCGAGCGCGCTTACTATTCCGGTTTGAAACCTGGTGTTTGACAAGAATCCATGCCTAAGAGAAGCAGCCGTTCCGGGGTCGAAGGCTATCAAAGACTCTTCACGGTCAACGCGCCTGCCAACCGCCTGTGCCCTTATTACTGAGCGCCGCTTTCCAAGCCATAATACCAGCGGTTGATGATTGGCTCGGCAATCGCCGCAGCCGCGGGGGAAGCGTCAGTCACAAAGGCGGCTTTCACGTAGCATACGGATCGCCCCACGCCGTAGCACACGTCTTCATGTTCATCATTCTTTAGCTTTATGTAGAGGTTGCGGAACCCTTGTCGGAATGCCCCGTCACCCAGTCTCTCGTACAGGTCCGAAAAGAGCCCTAATCCCAAAACGTACGGACAGTTTCCCGTAAGGTAAGAATAGGGTTTAGCTTTCCCACTTCGTATTGCTTCAAATTCGATTCTTTCTATCTCTGAGAGACTATCGGCCAGGTGACACAACGAAAGTTGCGCATGGCGCACGTTAATAGATGCCCCTTCCGTCACTGCACGCAGCACTTCCGCGCCACCTTCACTAATCCAGCTAGCGCTAAATGACCAGTACGTATGAGCTACCTCGTGCGCAATAATGGCAATGTTCTCTTCCATTCCGGGATCGATTGTGGGAATGCCCATTTGCCCTCCTGTTCCGCCGGCTGGATTGGCGTCCGCTACCAGCAAGCCAACGAATTTTCTTGGAAAGGCCACGAGCATGAACTCTTCCTGCGCACGCACCGTGTCTTCTAGGATGTCCATAGTGCGGAACTTCCCAGGCCTGGTGTGGACGACCGCAAGCAACATCTCACCTGCTCTAGGCAGCACAATCGCCCGTTCCTCGACTGAAGTCTGTATAGGGTCCAACAGGACATCCAATAGGTGGGGACGCTCGCTGACGACCGAAGCCAGAACTGAAACACGGCTTCTGTTCGCATCTGCAATCCCGCCACTCAAAGTCGGATGAGATAAGACCTGCCGCAGATAATTCCCACCGAACTCTGAGTGCAAGCCACTGAGAGATCTCATTGCAGCGGAGTCTGCCGCGTCAAAGTCTTCGTCAGCCAAGAAGGGCATTTCAAGAATGGTAAGTGCCGCCAGTTCGTCCGGGTGTGGGAAGTTTCTGGAAATCCCTGTAAGGATCTGAATCATCTCTAGTTCATCCATAGTGAGGCTGTCTCGTGCCCAGGACTTCTGCGTTAAGGCTGGGAGCAACTCCCGTGTTCCCCGGGATGCCTCATGCAACATG
The DNA here is from genome assembly GCA_028874195.1 of Chloroflexota bacterium. Lineage (GTDB taxonomy): Bacteria > Chloroflexota > UBA11872 > VXOZ01 > VXOZ01 > VXOZ01. Next base: position 34,215 of record JAPPLM010000063.1, on the reverse strand, counting down.
CTGACAGCTCTTTCTTCGGAAGCGTCAATGCCATCCCGCACCCACGGCAAGGTGTCAATGGCCGCTGTTATCGCAGGGGTTCGCATAGAAACAGCAAGCAATTCCACGGTAGCGCGTTGTTTGTCGGTGATTCCGCCGCGCAGCGCTGGGTGAGCAAGCAGTTCTCGAAGCCCCTTTTCCTTTTTAGGGCTGTACCAAAGCACGCCATCCAAAGCATCCAAGATGCCGGCATCGTCAGCAGTTGCGGACTTTTCGAGGAAGGGCATGCCCACAAGTTGCAGGGCAGATTCCGCATCGCCATCAGTAATATCGGAGAGATTAAAGATTACCTGGTGTTCCCATCCAACCAGGCCGTCTTGAAGCCAAGGTTTGCGCGCCAAAGCCATCACCACTTCCTGCGACTTCGAAGCCATCCTCACCAGTACTAGCACTGTGTGCTCTTCCCAACGCTCTGGGTCTGCGCGGATGCTGGTGATATTGTTGAATGGGTGCCGGCTAACTCCATCTTGGATCCACGGCAAGGCTTGAATTGCCGCTGTTGCATCTGGGCGACTAAGTTCGAGGACGAGCAATACGAAGGTTGTTATGTGGTCGTCCGCAATACCGCCATGCAGCTTTGGGTGAGAAAGCACCTGCTTCAGGCTTGTCAGATCTGATCTAGCCAGGCGACTGGCATGCTCGAGCACCGCGTAATCAGCTCCTTGGTCTGGCGTGCTCATAAAGGGCATTTGGACAATCTGCAGGGCGGTTAGCTCGTCGATTTGGGCTATATTAGAAGTGTGCCTAAGCGGATTTGCTTCCAGCCGGCTGTCTCCGGCCCGGTTCAAGTAACTCCAAAAGACTGGCTGAGAGACTGCTGCGAGACGCCGCAGTTCGCTGGCGAGTAGCGGTCGTTCTTGGATATCAGGAACGGCCGCTATCGCCTGTTCCACCCGGATGAGCGATTCTGGACTAGGCGTGGGCGAAGGCGTAGGGGTGGGAGTGGCGATGCCGCCGCCGGGGGCATAGTCGGCTTCCCATGCGAACCGCTCGGTATTGAGCCGCTGCACCAAGCCGTTGGGGCCGTTGAGCCAGGTACGGTAGCCGTCGGTGAAGGCGGTCACGTTATCGGCCTTGCGCCAGACGAGCAAGCCGCCCGTGGTCTCCTGCTCGCTGTTGCCGTTGGCGGCGTAGCGTTCGTTTTCCAAGCACTCGCCGACGATCTCGTGGCCGATGAGATCGCGCAGTGTCTTGAAGCCGAGGACGAATCGACATTCCGTCGCCGTAACGGATGTCGGCATGAGGAGAAACAGAGCGAAGCCAAGCAGAAGTGCGAGACGTTTGATTGCCGCTCTCCTTCTCTCTTGCAGCGGCGGCGCAGTGATGCTGTTTGTCATGCGCCCAGTATACCAATCTTCAGTGTCTGACTTGCTACGTTCATAGCAATGACGGATCAACATTAAAAAGAGCGCTGGATGCTTGCGCCTAAATCTTGCAGCAACACGGAATGCTATACTAGCAAGGCAATGTGTTTCACTGACAGTGTGTATACGGATACTTGATTTCGTCACAAGGAAGAACCCGATAGTCACAGCCGTTTGCCGTTTCCGCGTGGCCGTGGTTAGAGTTCTGGCGTTGGGCGCCGCGCTGGTATGCCTTGCCGCCTGTGGGGTGAGTGTGAGCAGCCTGCAGCGGGTGGAACAGGCGGATGGCGCGGTGAGAAGCAGCGGCAAAGAAGCGGCGGACGTCAAGCGAGCGGAGGTCTGCACGGAGCCGGGGCGCGTGCTGAACGTGGGCTTCTACGCCTACTTTGCGCCCGTCAGCTTCAGTGCCGATGAAGATCCGAATGCCGTCGGTTTCAACACGCATCGCGGCTACGAGGCGGACCTGCTCAGCGCGCTCGAGGCCATGGCAGACGCGGGACTGGCCTTCTCCCGCCGGGGCATCGCGCATTGGGACGGCATTTGGTTGCAGTCCGCCGGCCCGGAGTTCGACATCATCAGCGGCGGCATCACGATTCTCGAATCGCGCACCCGCGACGCTGCGGGCAAGCATGTAGTCGTCTTTACCGCTGGACACATCTCCTTTCGCCAGTCGCTGCTGGTGCGCGCCGCGGACGCGGAACGTCTTGCCAGCCACGCCGACCTCACCAGCGACATGCGCGTGGGCGCGCTTGCCGGCACAACCGGCGAGTTCCGCCTGCTGGAGTTAACCGGCCTCGTGGACGCGAACGGCGTGCTGGCGGCCGGCACGCGCGTGGAAACAGCGCAGGGCACGGTGACTGCCGACGGCAGTGCGAACTACACAATCACCGCCGCGGGCGCAACGGAGAACCTTGCCGGGAGGCAACATCTCTACCCGCCTGACGAAACCATGCCGCAGGTGGTCTATCTGGGGGATGAATCAGGCGAAGTGGAGCTCATTGCGGCTCTCCGCGCCGGTAAGATCGACGCCTTGGCCCGGGGCGAGATCGGCAACCGCGACGCCGCACACACCGCCGACGGCGCCCTGGCGGTTACGGCCCTCGATGAGGCCGTTGAGCACGGCGGCTTTACGCTGGCCGTAGAGGATGCCGCCCTCGCCGCCTGTCTCGACGCGAAGATCAACTGGCTGACTGACAACCGGCGCATCGGCTATGCGGAGTGGGTGAACGACCCTCAAGTCTTCATGCGCCGCGCTCAGACGTGGAATGAGGGAGCACGCTGATCCGGCGCGCAGGCGCGGTACAGTTAGCTATACTGGATGGCATGTACGACGCTCTCACGGCTTTTCTGCAAGAAATCAGCAGCCGGTCGCCACTGCTGTGGGCCCTGCTGGTCATGGCGGTAGTGGCGGGTACTGCTTTGGGCCTCTACAGCCTCTGGGAACTGGTCCTGCGGTGGGTCATATCGGCCTGGGCCGGCAGCCGTGCCCGGGACAGCGGGCAGGGCTAAGCATGTTCTTCCCCAACGCCGGCGTGGTGATTGACCCGTTGCTTCTCGTGTTGCTGGGGTTGATTGTGGGAACCCTGGGCGGCTTCTTTGGTGTGGGCGGCGGCTTCCTGATTACCGGAGGACTGTTGGTCTTTGGCGTGCCGCCCATCTACGCGGTGGGCACCGGCCTCACCTTGGTCATGGGTTCCTCCATCATCAACATGCTGAAGCACAAGGGTCTGGGCCACGTGGACTTCCGGCTGGGACTGCTGATGGTCTGCGGCACCGTGCCCGGTGAGATTCTGGCGGAGCGGCTGAATGTTGCCTTGCTTGAAGCGGGCATCATCGGACCGGTGATCCGGTACGTCTACGTAGTCTTCCTAGGCGCTCTGGGATCGTTCATCGTTTACGACTACTTCAAGGTGCGCCGCCGCGCCGGAGCGACCGGCGACGCGGTTTCCACCGAGAGCCTGGCGCGGCGGGTGCAAGCGTTACAAATCCCGCCCCATGCCGTCTGGCTGCCGGGCCGGGGGGTCACGCCGACGCGGGTGTCCTTGCCCCTGTCGGAGATTCAGAGCATCTCCGTATTCGTGCCCTTCAGCATCGGTTTCGGCGTGGGCTTCATGGCCGGGCTGCTGGGGGCGGGCGGCGGTTTCATTCTGATGCCCCTGCTGGTCTACGTGGTGGGAGTCCCCACCGTCATGGCCATCGGCACCGACCTCTTCCAGATAATCATCACCGGCTCGGTGGGCACCTTCATCTACGCCCTGGGCAACCACGTGGACCTGCTCATGGCCGTTATCATGCTGACCGCCGCCTCGGCGGGGGCGCAAATCGGGGCCACTGCTACTCGCTTTGTCGAACCCGGGCGGATACGCGGCCTGTTCGGCGTGACGGTGCTCAGCGGCGGCGCGGCGGTGGCGTTGAAGGAACTATCCGAAAGCGTGAGCCGCCTGCACTTCCTGGACACGGTGGCATCGGTATTGTTGCTGGGCGTGTCCGGCGCCATCTGCCTGGTGATTGCGGGACTGCTCTTGCGGGCCGCCCGCAAGAAGCCGGCTGCCGATGAGGTGAAAGCCTGATGCGGCAGGTTTCCGGCATGGTGGTGGGAGGAGACGTGCGCCGGGCCATGGAGCGGGTGGTAGTGGTGGGGACAAGCTGCTCCGGCAAGACCACCCTGGCACGGCAACTGTCCCGGGCACTCGGGGCGCCCCACATTGAACTGGATGCTATTCACTGGAAGCCCAACTGGCAATCCCGTCCGGCGGAGGAGTTTCGGCAATTGGTCAGCGAGGCTGTAGCCGGGGAGAGGTGGGTGGTGGACGGCAACTACAGCGTCAGTCGGGATATCGTTTGGGCCCGTGCCACCGCCATAGTCTGGCTCAATTTCTCCTTCCGGGTGGTGTTGTGGCGCGCCCTGTACCGCACCACGAGGCGGGTGATAAGCCGGGAGGAACTATTCTCCGGCAATCGGGAGACCGTCCGGCAGGCGTTCCTCAGCCGGGATTCCATCATCCTGTGGGCGACTACCACCTATCGGCGACGGCGGCGGGCGTACCGGCAAATTCTGGACGAAGGCGCCTTTCCCCATGTGCGGATCATTGAGTTGCGAAATCCCGCCGAGGCGGATGCGTTGGCCGCTTCCTTGGGCGAACCGGCAAGCTCCTAACCCACCTGCATCTGTCGACCGATGCCATGAATGCTATACTAAAGAACGCCCCAAGGAACGCTTTCTCATTTCATTTTGCTGTATTTCCCCGCGTGCAAACAGGTATGCCTGCAAAGTGCTCGCGAGTTTGCAAAGGCTCCTCAAGCAATAGAAGGCTTGCGAGCAACACACTAGGAGACTGATACATGTCCGTCGAAGCTGGCATTGTCCGCGTCCCGGCCGCAAGAATGGAAGAGTTCGATACGGAAGCGTTTTGCAAAGTCGGCATGCTGCCGGGGGATGCGTCGCTGGTGGCGCAGTCGTTGGTGCACGCCGATCTCACCGGCGTCTTCACCCACGGCAGCAACTTTCTGCCGCTGTACACCAATTGGATTCAGGTCGGGTCGATTGATCCCAATGCCACCCCGGAAGTGGTCGCGGACAACGGCGCCACGGCCGTCATCAGCGCGCGCAACGCCATGGGCCAGGTGGCGGGTGTGGAGGCCATGGACCTGGCAATTGCGAAAGCCAAGCAGTTCGGCATCGGCGCGGTGGGCGTGCGCGAGAGCAACCACTTTGGCGCGGCCGCCTACTACACGCTGCGCGCGGTCGACCACGACGCGATAGGCTTTTGCTCGACCAACGGCATCCAGGTTATGGCGCCTTACGGCGGAACGACCCCCAGCTTGAGCAACACCCCCATTGCCTACGCCATACCGGCGCACGAGGAGCGCCCGCTCATGCTCGATATGGCCGTGAGCGTGGTGGCAGCAGGCAAGGTAGCCTTGGCGAAGCGCAAGGGCGAGTCAATCCCGCTGGACTGGGCGCTGACTGACGAGGGTGTACCCACTACCGACCCCAGCATCGCGACGCTCATGGCCCCGGTGGGCGGCCCCAAAGGCTACGGCCTCGCGGTGGTGCTTGACGCGCTCTGCGGAGTGCTAACGGGCGCGCTGTTCGGCCAGGACGTGCGCCGGGGCGGCATTCCCAACACGCCCCAGGCCATGGGGCAGATGTTCATGGCGCTCGACATCGGCCACATGATGCCGGTGGATGAATTTAAGCAGCGCATGGACGCGCAAATCCGCCAAATGCGCAATTCGGATAAAGCTAAAGGATTCGAGCGCGTCTACCTGCCCGGCGAAATCGAGCTAGAGCGCAAAGAAAACTTCCTCCGCGACGGCATCGCCTTCGCCACCGAAATCGTGGAAGATCTGGATGCCATGGCCGAAGCCCTGGGCATTCCCTCACTATCGGCACGTCTCTAGGTATTTGGTCAGTGGCCTGCAAAACTATGGTGAATCACGCCATCACCTAGTTCGCTTGCACCACTAACACGTAGAGTTGAAGGCTTAACCCATGGCCCACCAGAAACCCGCTAGGTTACGACCGAGTCGGTGATTCGTACTGTATAGTGAAAGACCTCGTTAAGGAAGCGAGTCCAGGGCTCGCCATCGCGCGCCAATTCGTCAAGCAAGAATACTTTTACAACGCCCATGGCATTCAGTCTGGATCGCATTTCCTCGGTTACTACGCCTACAACAAGAAAATTAACGCAGTTAGCGGGGGTTGCCTCAAAGCTCTTCTGCATAGCACCCAGACGCTCCAGTGCACCCGCAGGATCTTTGCCTCCCTTAATCTCTATCGTTGCGACATCCTCACTCTGTCTCTCGGTCCTAAATCGGAACAGTACGTCGGGCTCGGAACCGAAACGCATCCAGTAGCCGCGTGGCAGTTCGAATTGTGTTCCAGAACCATCTTCTTTCAGAATCAGTCCTTCACTCTTGAGCCAGTTCTTGATCCTGGTTTTCACCAGCTTCTCAGCATCCTGACCGATGATGTTGCGAAACGTCCCATCCAGCCCAATGCCCATATTGGCGATTATGTTCCTATAGCCGTTCTCCAGGGTCCAATTGGTCGTACCTTCGATGATTGAGGAGATAACCGCGTTATAGAGACGAGCAACTTCTAAGCTCTGTTCGTCCCCGATAGGAGATTTGCGAGTCCCATCTTCCCAAGAAGCGACCGGCACTGCGATGTCGGCGACTCTTTTCTGCGGCAGTAGCGCTATCCCACGGTAATACTGTGATGTTTGTGGATACTCCTTGAGAAGTTTAGGATGGGCGAATACTAGCTTGGGGTCAATACCTGAATCAATTATGAGCTTCCAAGCTTGTTCACTGATCATAAGTTCCTCAATTGGAGGGAAAACCAGGCTTGTGGTAAAGCTCTCAACCAGCTTTCTCAGAGCTTGATCCGTCCGATGCCGGATTCTCTCCGACATCAGCGTTGACCTAAGCCGCGCATCGTCAAGGCTCGTCACTTACGTACCCACCTGTACACGCACTTCCTGATCTCGCGTCTGCCAAAACGGCCCATCTGCTGGCTTGCGTTGCCTTTGCCTCGGGGCAGCATCCAGATATTCTCACAAGCGAACCCTGACTGCTCTGCGAAGTCGGATAGAATGAGGTCTACCGGCACTTCCTCGCCGTGGTACTGGACGTTGTCGTTCACCATGATCACAGTTCCGTTTGGGCGAATTACCCGGCCCAATTCCGCGACGACTATCGCCATCTCCAAAAAGTATCCTTCCAGCAACCTGATAACGTGCCTGTTGCTCAACTCGCCGACGTGCCTATTGAGAATCGCGAGCACTTCGTGGATAGCTTCTTGATTCTGGTACATGCTGATCGCTTCATTCAACAGGGCGGGACTCCTGTCGTACACTTGCCGCAACCACAAGAGCTTCGTCTTATTCTCAACAGTTGCGGACAACATGCGCTGTCTGAGGTCTAAGAATTCGCCTTGATCGAAGCCGAGCCAAGCGAGTTCTAGCGCATACGTTCGCGTGTAGTCGTATCTGTTGGCGTAGGGAGGCGAGGTTATCGCCATGTCGAAGCGCGCATCCTCCAGCTTTTGCAACGAATCCAGACACGATCCAACAACCAACATAGGGTTAGCGCCGCCATACTCTTGTTTCAGCACTTCAATGTCCTGGATCATTTCAAAGAGCCGCGCTTCCAGCGCGTGCTCAAACGTCAGGATTGGCCCTTTGTGCATTTTCGCTCTAAGTGTTCGACCGGATCGATAATCCCAGCGGAGGTACTGACCGTCCTTGCGCGTATAGCTTACGTCTTCCAGGATGGTCATACATGCCACGTTCAGCAAGGCCTGCAGAGCGTAATCGCCAACGGTGGAAATGAACTGTCGAGCCTTGGCGATGGCTATCTCAGTCGCTTCTGGAAATGCCGCTCTCGTGATAGCGACATGAGGGAACGCAAATTCTGCTGGAGCAGGCTCATTAAATGACACCCTACCAAGCAAATCGCTGCCCGCAGCTTCGAGTGCCGACTGTGAAACCCCGTTGGCAGCATGGGTGATCGCGTTGCCTACCAATACGCCAACGGGCATTATTTCGATCCCCGTCGCCGCACTTCCCTTGCTCGCAGCAATCAACGGTGTGGTGCCAATACCAGCGAATGGGTCAAGAACGGCCGTTGGTTTGTGTTCGTCGATGAAACGCTCGACAAGCCCACGCGAAAAGCCTTCCTTGTATTTCATCCAACGAAGGCCTGGGACGCGCCGATTTCCTTGATAGGAAACTGCCTTGCGCGTGAGTTCGTCATTGATAGAAATGCGGTTGCCGAAACGCTCGTGAAGAGCCTGTCGTTCTCTAGCGCCCCCTCCATTCGGAGACATCACCGGCTCCATGTATCTCGTCTCCTGTCTCTGGTGAGGTTGAGGCGGCTCAACACTAAGTGGGGGCAGCGTGGTACTCTAGCATGTCTGAACAATTGAACTTGGCGGATCAAGCTCATCTTCCCAGACCACATCGTAGACTACCCGGACTCCCTAGACTGGGAGTTCTCTTGGTTGGAAGATATCCCGGACAGGACGGCTTCATGATAGTCAGGCTTGACGAGGTTCGTCAAGCCTGCTTCCTGCTCAAATGTCTTGTAGCTCTATCGGCTTCATGAACAGGATCCTAACCAACCATTCACAAACATCGGCCAACTCCTGTCCGTCGCTCCACAGCCGGAAATCACTCAGAATGTTGCAGACCGCCTTAAGCGAAGCTTCCGGGCCACACCGTTCATGTGACCCGGAAGCTACTTCGAAAAAGCGTGCTAGCTTCAGAGTTGGGACCTCTCAGTGGTGAGCAGTCGCCCCAGCGCGCACGCCTCTTCTACATGTGTTTCACGCGCCCCAGGTAAGTTATTCGCTAGTATTAATCAGCCCTAGACGCTGTACGTGTCACTATTGCTGCCCGTCGCTAATGCCGGTGATGCGCGTGCTGACCTGGTGCCAGCCGGAGGCGCCGTCGGGAGCGGGCTCCACTTCCTTCTCGTCCTGGAGTTCACCAGTGCCGTCGTAAGCGCGCACCCGGATCTTGTAGTTGGCCGCAACCGGCGGCTCCCACGTGGTCTTCCACTGCACCCACGAGAACGGGGCCAGCGCCTTGCCGAGAATAGCCTCCTGCCAGTTATCGCCCTCGTCGATGCTGACCTCGACCTTGCTGATGCCGCGGCTGCCGGCAAAGGCGATACCGCCGATCAGTACTTCCCGATCCACCCTGGCGCTCACCGATGCGCCGTGGCGAGGGGCGTCGATGCGGGACATGGTCTTGATGATAGCTTCATCGCTCCAGCCGCGCTGCTGCCAGAAGCCCCTGAAGTCGTGGTCTACCGGCTCGATCCGCGTCAGCCACTTCACGTTCTTCATGCCGTAGATATTCGGCACCACGAGGCGCACCGGGAACCCGTGGTTGTTCGGCAGCGTGGCGCCGTTCATGCGAAACGCCGCAATCACGTTCGGATCCTGCGCCTTTTCTACCGGGATGCTCTCCTGGTAACCGTCTGCCGCGTGCAGCACGATGTCCTTTACGCCCGGTTGGATACCGGCCTGGAGCAGCAGATTCCACAGCGGCACCCCTTCCCAGAGCGCATTGCCGATCAGGTCGCCGCCGACCTCGTTGCTAATGCACTGGAGCGTGCAGTACTGCTGGGTGGTCGGCATGGCCGTGAACGTCTCGTAGTCCAGGACCATCTTATTCTCCACCATACCGGTGATAGTGAGATTCCAGTCATTCACGTCCACGGTGGGATCGATGACGTTCTTCGAGATGACATAGAACTCATCGTTGGGCGTTACCAGCGGCTCCAGACCTTCAAAGCCCTCTTGGAAGATGGGGACTTCCTCGCCGGTGGGAGAAGTGGTCGTAGTGTCTACCGGGCCGGCCAGGTATGCTTGCGACTGGGCGCCGAGGGTACGGTTGAGCATGTACGCGCCGCCCACGGCCAGACCGGAAGCTGCCAAGGGAGCGAGCGAGCGGCGGGAGATCACGTTTTCAGCGCCGGACTCTACCGCCTCGCGCGTGAAGGGCTGCCTGACGTAAGCCAGCGCCAGGCCAAAAACCAGAAACGCAATGACATCGGTTGCCACGGCATTGTAGACCGGCACGGACGCATCCAGGCCAAAGAAACCGCGCAGTATGAACGGCGACAACGTCACCGCATAGACGAGCCACAGCAGAAGACCGTACCCAAGCCCGTAGAGCAGCATTGTCGGCGTTCGTTCATTACCACTGCCAGCGGGGCCGAGCCGGGCGAGCAGCCGGCCATAGAGCAATCCCAGTAGGCCGCCGAAGCCGACAATGGCGATAAGTATGGCATAGAAGTTGAGCTTCTTTGCCAGAGTGCCCAGCACCTGTACTACGGCCTCGAAAAGCGCGGGGGGCACGAAGCTCAATATCCGTTCCGCTACCGCTTCCGGCACAGCGGGAATCTGCCAGATGAAACGGGCGACAAAGTAGATTGCGAGAAAGGCCGCCGCGGCAATCGCCCCGGCAAGAAACTCTCTGCGCCACGGTACTGTCGACTGCATGTACGTTCTCCCCCTCTAACTCCTATATTTGGATGCCTTGACTTCATCGTAGCATAGTGTTATTTGAGAAGTGCCGCTTCCACTTAAGAAGTTTCTAAGAAAAGGTCTTGCGAGGATTTGCCGGCAGGTGGCAAAACTGTGCCAAAGAGCGTAGACTTGTTAGGAAGCATAGACTTCCTCGGAACAGGTAGGGTATCCTATTTGCCTAAGCCAATGAAGCCGTTCGGAATGATCGCAGCGTTAAGACAACACTTGCAGGCACGTGCAGGACGGAGGTAAGCGCCTCATGAAGAATGAATCTAACCCATTGGAACACTCGCGGCGGAGAGTACTCCGCACATTAGGCTCACTTGGTCTCGGTGCGGCAGGAACATCGCTGCTCTCGGCGTGCGCCGGCTTGAATCGCCGCCGCTGCGACGGTCCGTGCGTGCCTACACCCACACCGTTTATCCCGATAACGCCAACGCCGGTGCAAGGGCCAATGCCCATCATTCGCAAACCAGGACTCGTAACGTTCTGGACCTGGGCCACGGGCCCCACCCAGCAGTGGCTTACGGACGTCCAGGGCTTGTTTGCCGCCCGCACGGGCAACACCCTGCAGCCGGTCTTTCTGGGAAGCCAGCGCGAGGTAGAGAGCCGACTCGCACAGGCCACGGCCGCGGGTACCGGCGGCCCGGACGCGGTACACGTGCCCATGGGCGCACTGCCAAGTTGGGCGGAGGCATCGCTGGTGCGAAACCTCACCCCGTACCTCGACTGGCCGCGAACCGTAAAGTTGACGCAGTTCGTGAAGGGTGTCTTACCGTACGCCTCAGTCAACGAGCAGATCTATGCGCTCCCCTACGACGATCCGCAAGCCATCGGACTGGCCATCAACGCCAAGCATATGGAAGATGCCGGCATGTCGGTTGACGTCGAGGCCTTCAAGCAATGGGGCTGGGACAATCTGCGGGAAGCCGCGATAAAGCTCACGCAGCGTGATGGCGACAGAGTTACACGTCCGGGTATGCACGTAAGCCCTAATTGGCTGCAAGTCTTGACGTGGCTCTACAGCAATAACACCGGCTTTTTCCAGGGCAATGCTGACGGCGGCAATGTTGTGGTAAATAACCCTGACACGCAGGCAGCACTCCAGTTCCTGGCCGACCTGGTCACTGAGGACAAAGTGAGCGGCGATCCGTCGCCGTACGTCGATACCGCACGTCTCTTCGTGCGTGGAGACACGTCCATGACCGTGGTGAACGCCGATGCGGTCAACCACGCCGTCCGGGTGCATACGGCGGCACAGTCAAGCAATCCGGACCTGCAGTTTCACTGGCTGCCGCTGCCGAAAGGGCCGAGCGGCAGCGCGGGCGCGACGCAGGTCTGGTCGCATCAGATTGCTATTCCCGAGGCTGCCAGCAATCCAACCTCCGGCTGGGACCTGCTCACCTTCCTCTACACCAGGGAAACACTGCAGGACTACCTGGGCAACACGAATATGACGCTGCCCTTCAAACCGCAGTGGAAGTATCCCATGGCCAAGCTGGTGACGAACTTCACGCCGACGTACATGGAGTACCTGGACTTGCTTGACCAAGAGAGCCCGTCGCCGGTGCTGGGCCGCCAAGCCCTGGGACGCAATTTGACAACGCCGCTGCGCCAGGCGATCTCCGGTCAAAGACCGGTTGCGGAAATGATGCCGGCCATCGAACGAGCCGTGCGCACCGCGGTCTCGTAGTCGAAGCTCAAGGCATTCGCGAGAAGCCTCTCACAGGCTCGTATTGGGTGCCATGTGCTCTTCCGCTAAAAGAGTACATCTAATCAGGTTACGAATCGACAAAGGACGAAGAGAACGGCGCCAACTGTGTTGTTGGCGCCGTTCTCTATTGTAGTCTAGTGGCGGAGGGGGAGGGATTCGAACCCTCGGTGGAGCTATTAACCCCACTGTCGCTTAGCAGGCGACCGCACTAGACCAACTATGCGACCCCTCCCTATGCTCCAATGCGCCATCCGAAACCTACGTACTCCGGTTCAGATAGCTTCGTGGAGACACTCTCATTATAGCGTATCCGGCAAGGTGCACCGCGACACCGTGTGCGGACGTGTGCAGCCTTCAAGCGTGACACACAGCAGAAGAAGACGAAATTCTGATCAGCACACTGCGCTCACGTCCGCGTGCTGCCGCGGCAGGAACGAACCAGCCACATTGGAGCACGTCACTTTGCCCTCAATGCCGTCCCACGTCTTCTTTGTCACTGCCGGCTTCTGCGGCGGAGGGGGAGGGATTCGAACCCCCGGACCTTTCGGTCAATGGTTTTCAAGACCATCTCCATAAACCACTCGGACACCCCTCCGATTCCCTTAAATTATACCGCAGTACCAACTATGCAAGGGGAACTCGGTGTCACTGCGCAGGTTCTTGCAGTAAGGCAAAACGCGTTGTGAGTGCGGTGATCGCCTCTTTGTCAAGGGCAGTGCAGATGCCAGTATCTGCCCACATGCTCGTCGGTGATTCACACACCGGCCAAAGTACCCAGCAAAAGCAGACAAGAAAATCCGTCACTCCCCGTCAGAATCCGTCTCTGCGTCAGCAGGCTTACCGAGGTTGAAGCCGCCATCTTCCGTGAGGCTCAAGACCACGCCGTCGAGCGTGCGCATGCTGAGCTTATCAACCAGCACCTTGAGGCCGTATTGGTCGCTGACCTCGTCGTTCTTGCCGGGCTTTTCCTCGCTCGACATGCCGAACTGCATACCGTCCGCGCCGGGGCGAACGAAGACGCGAAGGTACATTTCACCCTCGCCTTCTGATTCCATTTGCGCCTTGATGAAGCGCGCGGCAGATTCCGTGATCGTGAACATGTATTCACTCCCAAATCCGGGATTCATGAGGGTCATTGGGGTTCAAGATCAAGCGTAGCACGCAGTGCAAGCGCCGTAAATGCAAAGACTACCTTCCGCTTAGTGCGTAAGGATGTGCGTTGACGGCTCTACCGGGCCGGTTCTCCAGCGAAACAGCGGGCAACAGAGACCGAGAGCACAGCCATCCAAGCCTGCGGCATGCCTGGAGACTCTTTAGCGAGCGCACAATGCCGCGCCGCCCCCAGTTGCGTGCCTCCATGCACACTTCTTGGGAGACTGTACACTTCTACTGGCGCGTTGACATGCACCCGGTAGTGGCAAGAAGCCATGCCCTTGGGTATCCTGTACAGGAATGCACGCAAAGCTCACGCACGCTGGAGTCGGGTGAGTCAAAGGCCTCGCACACGCTACCCGATGCACACCGCGGCGAGAAGTGCCAGGGTAGCATGCCAATGTTGTCGCATTAACGTAGTGCGGGGGCTTGTCCCCCGCCAAGGTAAAGAGCAAGGGCGTATTAGCCGACGATTTCGCGTGAGGAGAGCGTGCACATAGATTGACCCTGCTGTGCCGCAGAACCTGCCCCGTACGCCGAAACGTAGTTTCGTATGATTCGGGGTTGCAACCCGTCCTGAGCACTTCGACAGGCTCAGCACAGGCTCTGTCGAAGGGCCTGCGCTACCGGGGATGTGGGCACGGTGTTCGTCGCCATTATGCTTTCGGCGCGTCTTCGCGCCGCTGCGACAGCATTGGGGTAGCATGCGGTCTGCCGCCACCGGGAAAGACGTAATGAGTAGAGACATCGAACCGCGTTTCGATCCCTCGCAGATCTCTGAGGCTGACATTGAGTATCAGCGCAACCACCGAAACATGCGCAACCGGTTCTGGTATTTCGTTATTGGCGGCTTGATACTCTTGCCGCTCTTTCATCTCTATCTGGGACTGCGGGTCGTCGGGCGCAAACCGCCGCGTTCGGGACCTTTGCTCATAATCTGCAATCACCGCAGCAACCTCGATCCGTTTGCCATGGGAGTAGCGTGTCCCCACCGCGCCCTTACATTCATGGCCAAGGTTGAGCTCTTTCGCAATTCCTTGCTGCGTTTCTTGCTGCCCCGTTGGGGGACTTACCCGATCATTCGCCAAACGAATGACGTACGCAGCGTGCGCATTCTCATGCAATTGCTCAAGCAGGACGAGGCGGTCGTGCTCTTCCCCGAAGGCACGCGCAGCCGGACCGGAGAGGTCGGCCCGTTTAACTCCGGCTTTGTGCGCATCGCCGTTCACCAACGGGTACCCATCGTGCTCGCCGCCATCGAGAACACCGAAAAGGCGCTGCCAAGAGGCGGGAACTTCCCCGTGCCGCGGGTGGGTGTTACCGTAACCTTCGACGAGCCGGTAGAACTGCACGAACACTATGGGAAGAAGCTCGCGGGAGACGAGGCAGACGCCATCGCGGATTCCCTCAGGCAGCGGCTCATCGCTCTTCTCTCTGAGTAGGCTATCCGTTGAGCATAGCGCTCTCCGGCCCTCGTGCGCCAATCGGTTGTTCGGCCAGTTTTCCTCCGGTACAATGAAAGCAACTGTGCGCATGGCAAAAGGCAGAGCATGAACATCATCCTGGCGAAAGAGATGGGGTTTTGCTACGGCGTTAAGCGTGCCATTGAGATGACCCAAGCCGTAGCGAAAGAGAAAGGCGAGATACACACGCTGGGGCAGCTTGTCCATAATCCTTCAGTGATAGAGAAGCTCCAGGATGACGGCATCAACGTCGTCGCGGACATGGAGACTATCCCGCAGGATGGCATCGCCACCATCACCGCCCACGGCACCGGCAAAGCGGTAACAGAGCAGATTGCGGAACACAACCTCGAGCTCTTGGACGCTACTTGCCCCATCGTTTCCAAGGTACACCGCATCGTTCAGGAGCATGCCGAGCGCGGTTACCAAATTCTCATCTTCGGCGACCCCACGCACAAGGAAGTGCGCGGCATACTCGGCTGGTCCGCAGGCCGCGGTGTGGCAGTAGCGAATGCCGAGGCGCTGGATTCCGTGCGCTTGCGCCGCAAGATCTGCCTCGTTTCCCAGACCACGCAAACGGTAGAGCGGTTCCAGGCAGTTGCCCGCCGGCTCATGGACTTGGCGCTGGAAGACGCCCTCGAAGTGCACGTGGTCAACACGCTCTGCTTCGCGACCACGAAGCAGCAGGCCGCCGCGCGCGACATCATTCCGCAGGTAGACGTGATGATTGTCGTTGGCGGTCGCAACAGCGCCAATACAACGCACCTCGCGGAGATTGCCCACGAGGCAGGCACGCCCACCTACCATATTGAAACTGCGGCGGAACTCGATCCCACTTGGTTTGCTCATTCTGACAGCGTGGGCATCACCGCCGGCGCTTCGACACCGGACTGGTCCGTAGAGGAAGTTGTCGACTGGCTCGAAGAGCTTGACGCGGTAGCTTCCTAGCGGGGATTCAGTGCGCATTCCGCTCCTCGAACTCTAGCCGAGCATTGTCCAACATCGCGCCGGCCGTAGCAGCCCGCATTGCTCTTGCAAACACCGCAGCAGCGCATATGCGCCTGCCCGTTGCACAAAGTACCCTGGCTGCAGAGCTACTGCCTGACTCGTGTACAATAGCCTAGCCTCAACCAAACAGAAGCGCTCGGAAGCGGGCACGTGGCGCCAAACAGAGTTTCACGCGGGATTCCTCGCATTGTCTTTAGCAAATCCCCCGTCAAGTGAAGACGGATACTTCTGATGAGCACGACATCCGATCAACCAAACGTGGAAACACCGCCGCCAACTCCCATCACCACCCCGCACGGCATTGTCGCCCTTGTAGGGCGGCCAAACGTCGGCAAGTCCAGCCTCTTCAATCGCCTGCTCGGACAACGCCAAGCGGTCGTTGAGGACGTGCCCGGCACGACACGAGACCGCGTCTACGGCGTGGTGCAGTGGCGAGACCGCGCCTTCACCGTCACCGATACCGGCGGCATAGCTGAGGCAGTCGATGTCCTCGCGGACTCGGTGTATGGACAGGTGCAAGCAGCCATCGAGGAGGCAAACGTCATCGTCTTCGTCGTAGACTCATCAGCCGGCATCACGCCGCAGGACGAAGAAATCGCCAGACTCCTCCGCAGTACGAATAAGCCGGTTGTCATTGCCGCGAACAAAGCGGACAACCAACAGACGCACATGCATTCGTACGAATTCTACTCCTTGGGCAGCGGAGACGTGATCTCGCTTTCGGCATTGCACGGCCTCGGCACAGGAGACCTTCTCGACGCCGTCTGCGCGCATCTTCCTAACGATCCTGCTGAAGAATCTGAATCGACGCTTGCTCAATTTGCGATTGTCGGGCGTCCGAACGTGGGGAAGTCGGCGCTGCTCAACGCACTGCTCGGACACGAACGAACCATCGTCAGCGACATTCCCGGCACAACGCGTGACGCCATTGACACCGTAGTGACCTATGAAGAAGACACCGCCATACTGATCGACACTGCCGGCATTCGGCGGCGCGGCAAGGTGCAGCACGGCGTAGAATCCCACAGCGTTCTCCGCACGGTCCGCGCCCTTGAGCGCTGCAACGTCGCTCTCCTCGTGGTCGATGCCACCGAAGGACTGACCGCACAGGACGTGCACATTGCCGGTTATGTCAATGAGGCGTACAAAGGGCTGGTGGTACTCATCAACAAATGGGACTTGGTCGACGCGGACGCCGGGGAAGTCAAACGGATGGTGCAGGGCCGGTTACGCTGGATGCCGCACGCGCCGTTGGTGGTCATATCTGCCCAGACCGGCTACCATCTCGGCCGCGTGCTTCCGGCTGCGCTGGATGTGTATGCCGAGCGGGGCCGACGCATTTCCACGGGAACTCTAAACCGCGCGTTGCGCAACTGGTTGGCAAATCGCACCCTCTCAACGAGGAGACGCCGCCTCAGCGTCTACTACGTCACCCAAGCGAGTACGCACCCGCCCACCTTCATTTTCTCCGTCAACGACCCCTCTCTTGTACACTTTTCCCACCGCCGTTTCTTGGAGAATAGCATCAGGCGGCAGTTCGGTTTCGACGGGACGCCCTTACGGCTGCTCTTCCACGATCATCATGGCTGATCTCTTCCTGCTTGCTCTCTTTCTAGGTATCGGGTATGTCGCGGGGTCAATTCCCAGCGGGTGGCTGGTGGCGCGCCTCTTCTATCATACGGACATCCGCGAGCACGGCAGCGGACGCACGGGTTCTACCAACGTGTGGCGCACGTTCGGCGTAGCCGCGGGCGTTGCGTCGTTCGTTGGCGATACGCTGAAGGTGATTGTGCCGCTCGTGGCTATTCGACTGCTCTTTCCTGACAAACCGGAAGTCGAAGCCATTGCGGCCTTTGCAGCGATAGTCGGCCACAACTGGCCCCTCTTCATCGGTTTTCGTGGTGGCAGAGGGATCGTACCGGGAGCGGCGGGCCTCGCATTCATGGTGCCGCCTCTCATGGCCGTACTTTGGGCGATCTTCTTGCCGGTCATTTTCTTAAGCCGTTATGTCTCTCTTGCTTCTCTCACAACGGTTGTCGCCGCTCCGGTTCTCATCGCCATCGCAATGTTCTGGACGCACGTTCCCACCGCTTACCTGGTCTACGCAATCGTTGGCGGCGTGCTCATTGTTGTCCAACACCGCGACAATATCTCGCGGCTGCTGGCCGGCAATGAACGTCGCATCTCGCTAGGACGGCGAGACTGATAGCCGGTAACCAACGCTCGAGGAGGCGTACAGTGACGCCTGGTAACGACCTCACTGAGGATCCTGCTGCAAGAGATGAAGGGAACCCTGCGTACGAGCAGGCAGCGGACACCGTTACTGTCACTGCGCTCCATCCGCGTGGCGCTAAGGGAGCCTCCTTCACGGTGGAGCTTAGCAATAGCGAGAGCCTACGCTTGCGGGCGGAGACGGTGGCATCACGCGGACTCAACGTAGGCGACACCATCAATGTCACTGATATCCTTGCCTGGCAACATGATGACAGTAACCGGCAGGCCGTCGAAGCCGGCCTCAATTTCATCTCCTTTCGCCCGCGCAGCAGCAAGGAAGTGGACGCTCACCTGCGCAGGAAATCCTTCGCTGCGGCGGCACGCAAACATGCTATCCACCGGCTGCGGGAACTCGGCTACCTAGACGATGCGGCGTTTGCCCGCTTCTGGGTGGAAAGCCGAGAGACGCACCGTCCCAAGGGCCAGCGAGCGCTGGCATGGGAACTGCGGGAGAAAGGCATTGCCGATGCCATCATCGAAGACGTACTGGCGCGGTACAGCAGCGATGAGACAGCACTGGCACGCGCAGCCGCCCGCAAGCGCGCTGCTACAATGGCCACCGCAGATTGTGATGAGTTCCGCAGAAAACTGGGGCCGTTTCTCGCCCGCCGGGGCTTCAGCTACGAGGTTGTCGAGCAGGTGGTTGACGACCTCTGGGAAGAACGAGAAGCGGTTGACTAACACCGCGCAACCAGGGTTGATGCCTGACCGCGCAAGCGCTTATGATGATGCTGTCGGGGTTGGAAGATAAGGAGAGCAATCATGGCAAGCTCTGCGCCCACATTCAAGTTCACATATCAGGATTACCGCAACGCGCCGGAAGACAAGCGCTATGAGTTGTTGGATGGAGACTTAGTTGTGGTTCCAGCGCCCAAAGAGGTCCATCAAAGAGTCTTGATGAATCTTTCCTTGTTGATTTTCCAGTCGGTAAAGCTTAGCGGTGCCGGTCACGTCTATGCTGCTCCTTTCGACGTAGTGCTCTCGGACACGGACGTAGTCCAGCCTGACTTACTGTTTATCTCCAACGAGCGGGCACATATCATTACTGAAGAGAACGTCCAAGGCGCACCCGATTTGGTTGTGGAAGTCCTCTCTCCATCTACTGCGGAGCGAGACCAAACGTTCAAACGCTCGCTCTACGCCAGGCACGGCGTCAAGGAATACTGGCTGGTGGACACCGATGCCAAGACGGTGACGGTGCTGTTTCACGACGATCACGGCTTCACATTGGCCGGCACTTATGGTGAAGGCCAAGCCCTGACTTCCCTTACTTTGACGGAATTCGCAATGGACCCAGCCGAGATCTTCTAGTCCCAACGATTTGCAGCCGGCTCTCACTCACGCACTCTTCTAGACAGGTAAAACCCTACGCGCCATAAACTGCTATTCCGCCGGTGACTCAAAGGTGCGCCTTAGAGCGGAATACAGGGTACAAAACACCTCATAGCTCTGCTCGTACATTCTACAGACGCTACCGTCCGGCACATAGTTTTCTTGGACATTCGGCTGCCAACTTGCCAGCCAGTCCAGGTCCGTTTCTCCAGCGGCTACCCAAGCCAGTAGGGCAGCCCCTTGAGCCGCACTCTCGCCGCCTTCTATCACAGTGAGCGGGCGTTGCAGAACGTTAGCGAAGGTCTGCGCGACACCCGGGAACGCTCCACCGCCGGTCACGAGGAGGGGCGCAACCGTGTCGCCAAGGTGGGACTCCATGTGCGTGAGCACGTTGCGCGCGGCAAACGCAATGCCTTCTACCACCGCCCGCGCCATTTCCGCTCGGCCGGTACTTAGTTGCAAACCGTAGAAGACCCCGCGCGCGTCACGGTCCCACAACGGCGCGCGCTCGCCCATAAGATACGGCAGGAAGATCACACCCCCGGCGCCGGGCTCGCTTGCTTCCGCCAGCGCTACCACTTCTTCGACAGACTCAACACCTAGCAGCGACGCGGCCCAACGCAGGGTCGTGCCGCCCATTAGCGTCGGCGCCACGTGCAGGTAGCGGCCCGGCAGGACGTGTCGGCGCGTATAGAACCGCGGATCGGCCACGCTGCGCTCCGTGCAGACAGTGAGCACGCTGGTGGTACCGACAGACAGCAACCCGGCTTGCGGTTCGACTAGGCCGGCGCCAACCGCCGCTGCCTGGGCGTCGGGACCTCCCATAGCGACGGGTGTGCCCGCCGGGACACCTAACTGCGCCGCGGCTGCAGTGGAGACCTCACCAATCCGTGCCTGAGACGGCATGTGCGACGGCAGCTTCTCAGGTGGAATGCCAAGCTGCCGGCACCACTCTTCAAGCCATCGGGGCGGGTCGTCCAGCGAAAATAGACCGGAAAGCTGCGCAGTTGCCCAATCTATGCCAAAGTTTCCGGTAAAGCGGTGTGCGAGATACGTCGTCAGAGAGCCAAAGCAGGCGCATGCTTCCACTAGATCGGGCCGCTCTGCCACCAGCCACAGCATGCTGCTCAGCGTCGTGCTGCCACTCTCGATCCGCATACCCGTGCGCGGCACGATGGCCGACTGACTTTCCCGCGCCAATACGTGTGCAACCTGCGACGCACTCCTCCGGTCTTCGTAGATGATCCCGGCGTGCAACGGCGTGCCGTCATGGGCCAAAGGCGCCACGGAAGGTGCGAGAGAGGTGAGGCCAATCCCAACGATGCGCCGAGGCATTGCAGCGTCAGGCGCGGATTCGAGCGCCTGCCGGCACGCTACTACCACCCCTTCCCAGCAGCGCGCATAGTCCACTTCCGCCCAGCCTGGCTGCGGGCGCGCGATATGTGTAGGCACGCTGCCGCGCGCCACAATAGTCCCGGTCTTGTCGCAGAGGACTGCCTTGGTCGCGGTGCTTCCGACATCAACACCAAGCACATATTCAAAAGACATAGTCACCCATAGCGGGTATCGCTGGGGACCAATGAAAGACAAAGATGGATTCCCGCTTTCGCGGGAATGACGGAGTCCCTCGTGCTAATTTTATGGGAATCACCATGGCCTTGCCCAGGCCGCACAAGGGAATGAAAATGAACGCATATCTCTCCGTTCGTGCTGAGGGCTGCGCGAAGCCCTTGTCGAAGCATGGACGGAGAGAAGAGTGTTGAAAGCTATGTTACCCGTTACCTCAGCCGTTCACCCTTCGACAGTGCTCAGAGCCTGCCCCGTACTCGATACGGGGGCGAACGGCTTGGTCACGCTCTTTTCATGGTAATGACAGAGTCCCTCGTGCTATTTTCATGGCAATGACGGACGGCGCGCCCCTCGCTTTGCCTTCTTACATTCGCTCATGTGTCCGCCTCTTTCAACATACAAATGACGCTTCGGTAGTGCGCTTGGAACCACTTTGCACAGGATGGATTCCCGTACACACGGGGTCGCGGCAAGAGGTCCGCATTACACGTCTACCGCCGGATGCGTGCCGACCCGCCCGCCGCAAAGGCGCGTACATCGTCCACCGTCGCCATCGTGGTGTCGCCGGGGAACGTCGTAATCAGCGCACCGTGCGCCCAGCCGAGCTTCACGGCATCTGCCGGGGACTCACCTGAAATTGTGCCGTAGATGAGACCGGAGGCGAACCCGTCACCGCCGCCAACCCGATCATAGACGTCGAGTTCGGCGGTAGGGGCGAGGTGGGTCTCGCCGTTGATCCACGCCACCGCGCTCCAGCTATGGCGATTGGTCGAGTGCACCTCGCGCAGCGTCGTAGCCACGACTTTGACCTGCGGAAACTGCCCTACCACCTGATCGATCATGGCGGTAAAGGCGCTAGGGTCGAGCTTCGAGGTCGCCGCTACTTCCGGCCCCGGAATACCCAGCCCCGTTTGCAGATCCTCCTCATTTCCCACCAAGACATCCACGTTTTCTACGATGCGCCGGTTTACGGCACTCGCTTGGTCTTCACCGCCCCATATCTCCCAAAGCTTGGCGCGGAAGTTCAGGTCGTAAGAGACGACCGCGCCGGCCGCTTTGGCCGCTTGCATCCCTTCGATGATCACTTCCGACGTGGTTGGCGAAAGCGCCGCAAAGATACCGCCGCTGTGAAACCACCGCACGCCGCCCGCAAAGATGGCGCCCCAATCGAAGTCACCGGGCTTGAGCTGCGCCGCCGCCTCGTTGCAGCGGTTGTAAAACACCACCGGCGCGCGCACGCCCTGGCCCCGGTCGCTGTATACCGTTGCCATGTTCGGCCCGTTCACACCGTTGTGGTCAAAGTGCCTATAGAAAGGCGTCACCCCCATGGCCCTGACACGCTCGGCTATCAAGTGGCCGATGGGATAATCAACCATGGCGGAAGCGACACCCGTGTTCAGGCCGAAACAGTTCGCAAGATTTGCCGCCGTGTTGAATTCGCCGCCACTAACGTGAATATCACATGAGTTCGCCTTGCGGAATGGGATAATCCCAGGATCCAAACGGTGCACCAGCGCTCCCAAAGAAATGAAGTCACGTCCCGCATCTGCATTGATGTTCAATCCGTAGCTCATCATCTGCTCCTCTTCGTATGCAATGTTGTTCCGGCCAAGTTCTTACCTCTGTGGTCCTACGTCTTGCTCAACGTCGGCACGCGCCGCCTGGCAAGCTGCACGTTTCCCCGGCAACAGTCGCGCCTCCGCTACAAGGATTATATACCTGCGCGCGCTGGTCAGGCAGACAGCCTGACGGCGGCCACCAGGCAGTGAGGTGGGGGCTGTACCGGGCCGCATGGCAGGTCCTTGGCCAAGCCGTAGCACGCAACAGCGCCTTGCTGAGATAGCAAAATGGGTGTTATCATGAAGCGGAACTGGTGTTCGTCCGCCAGGAGTTGAACAAGGAAACGCATGCAGACTGCCTCCCGCAGAGATATTTTTGCGGGCGGTTTCTTAGTTTAAGGTCTCGATCTCACATGGGCGACCGGCGAACGCTGCTGCGCTATGGGTTTCAGGTCGGGCTTACCGGCCTTGCTGCTGCGTGCAGTCCGCTTGAGAGTGCGCGATCCCTCTTCGAGACGGATGACCGCGAGCACATCACCGTGCTGGCAGACTCGAGTCTTGGGCCCACAACTCCCGCGCTGAAGGACGACTTCGAGCGCGCTAACCCGCACGTGGCCCTCACCTTCTCGCTTGCGTCTTCAGGCTCCATCATGAAGTCCATATTTCGCGGCAAGCGCTTCGATGCGTTGCTGCTCGCCGGGGACACTTTTGCCATTCCTCTTGTCGAGGCGGGGCACATCAAGATCGGCAGCATGCGGCCGATTACGTCCAACTGGCTCGTACTTGCCACGCCGCAGAGCAGTAGTCTGGAGATACAGTCCGCCCAGGACTTGCTGCGCGATGAGGTGAGTCGCATAGGAGTTGCAGACTGGGAGCAGTCAGCGCTCGGCATCTACTCCAGGCAAGCGCTAGAGAGTCTCGACCTATGGGAATCACTGGGGCGAAAACGAGCAAAGAGCAAAGATGAGCGGGAACTGGCGGACAGGCTCATTGACAACAAAGTCGACGCCGCCTTGCTCTATTCGTCGTCGAGCGTCACATCTGAAGAACGCATCAAGGTGCAGGCGCCGGTCCCCGAGCAAAGCCACCGCCCCATCATCTACTACGTTGGCACGGCTCAAGAGACGAAGTACCCGATCACGCTCTCGCAATTCACAAAGTACCTCATCAGCCAGTGGGGGCAGCGCCATTTTGAAGCCGCCGGCTATCGCCTGCTCAACCTACGTTAGCTGGAGGAGAAACGAAGCTCTATGTCCTTCAACGCCCGCTTGCGCCAGACCTGTGCCAAGAAGAACAGCGCGCTTTGCATCGGTTTAGATGTTGACCTCGCCCGCTTGCCGACTGGCATCCCCGCTACCCGTGAAGGTGTGGTGCATTTCTGCCGCGAGATTATCGAAGCCACCCATCAGTTCGCTGCCGCCTACAAGCCTAATGTCGCTTTTTTTGAAAGCATGGGTATGTGGGGACTGGAAGCGCTAGAGGAAGTCCGCGGACAAATTCCAGCCGATGTAGTCACGATTGCCGACGCCAAGCGGGGCGACATTGATTCTACGAACGTGCACTACGCCGTGGCCGTATTCGACGTGCTGGGTTTTGATGCGGTTACTGCACACCCCTATCTCGGTGCCGAATCCTTGGAGCCTTTCTTGAGCCGCCCAGACCGCGGCGTCTTCGTGCTCTGCCGCACATCAAACCCCGGCGCGCGGGACTTCCAAGACCTGCGCAATGAGACCGGCGAGCGGCTCTATATCACGGTGGCCAAAGCCGTACAGTCGTGGAACGTGAACGACAATTGCGGCTTGGTAACTGGGGCAACATACCCTGAAGAACTGGCAGAGGTGCGACAGGTAGCACCCTACCTCCCACTGCTTATCCCCGGCATCGGCGCGCAGGGCGGCGACCTGCCGGCAACGGTCCAAGCAGCAGGCACAGCAGCTCCGATGCTTATCAACGCTTCCCGCAGCATTCTCTACGCCAGCAACGAGAACGACTTTGCCGAGGCGGCGGCGACTGCGGCCACAAAACTCCATACAGACATCAATCAAGCGCTCGCGATAGCTACGTAGGGGCACGATATATCGTGCCCCTACACTCTAACGTTCGCACTGAGCTTGTCGAAGTCCACTCCATCAACCGGCAATCACTCTCGTTCGCGCTGAGCCTGTCAAAGTGCGATCCAGCAAACAGCACAGCGTTCACTCCCCGTTCGCACTGAGCCTGTCGAAGTGCAATTCATCATCCTGGCGCGACCATCATCCTCCGTTCGCACTGAGCCTGTCGAAGTGCGGTGCGTGCAGAGGTCACAGGTGCTCTTTGATTTTCTCCGCCACCGAGCGGTTCATCTTCGGCGCGCTGGCCAGAGCCTCAACCGGCGCCTCCCGGATCGCGTCCACGCTGCCAAAGTGCCGCAGCAGCGCCACTTTGCGTTTTGTGCCGATGCCGGGCACCTTGTCCAACAACGAGCCGAGCGTGTGTTTGGTGCGTACCGTGCGATGGTATGTGATTGCGAAGCGGTGGGCCTCATCGCGGACTCGCTGTAGCAGTTTGCGCGCCTCAGACCTTTCTGCCAGCTCGATTGGCCTAGATTCCCCAGGTACAAAAACCTCTTCACGCTGCTTAGCGAGACCCAGCACCGGGATATCGTGCAGCGCCAGGTTCGCCAGCACCTCCAGCACCGCGTTGAGCTGCCCCTTGCCGCCGTCTATCACGAGCAAGTCGGGTTTTATACCCCATGTGTCTAGCGCATCTGCTTCGATTTGCCCGTCGGATTCCTTATGTTCGCCGGTTTCCTCTTCCGCTCGCTGCTCGCTCAAGCGCTTCAGCCGCCGCGTGAGCATCTCCTGCAAGCTCGCGAAGTCGTTGGGACCGTCTACGGAATTGATACGGAAGCGGCGATAATCGGCTGTACTCGGCAGTCCGGCAACAAAGACCGCCATCGCGCCAACCGTGTACGCTCCCTGGATATTCGAGATGTCATAGCACTCGATGCGTACCGGCGCTTCATCCAGGTCGAGCACTTCCGCTAGTTCAGTCAAGGCCACTTGTGCTCGTTGCTGGCTGTCGAGGTGCCGCAGGCGGTGGTCCTGCAAGCCCTGGCGGGCGTTATTTCCGGCTAATTCCACGAGCCGCCGCTTCTCCCCAATCTTGGGCACGTTGAGCGTCACGCTGCTGCCGCGCCGCTCCCGCAGCCACGCGCGCAACAACTCAGCCCCGCGAATGCCGACCGGCAGAAAGAGCGCCTGTGGGATCTGCATGCTGCGGCCGTAGAACTGCTGCAGGAAATCCCGGATCACATCGCGGTCCTCCTCGTCGGACACGTGCTCGAGGATAAAGTTCTCACGCCCAAGCAGATGGCCGCCGCGAATGCTAAAGACTTGAACGCAGGCTTCATCCTGTTCGCGCGCAAAGCCGATCACGTCGATATCCCCCTGGCGAATGTTGGTAATCTTCTGGCGTTCGAGAACGCGCTCCACCGCCCGGATGCGGTCGCGCATTACGGCGGCACGCTCGAATTCCAGGGCATCCGATGCCTCCCGCATGTCACCGCGGAGGTTTTGTATCACGTCGCCGGGCCGGCCTTCCAGGAAACGCGTTACCTGCTCGACTATTCCCGCATACTCTTCTTGTGAAACAGCTCTAATACAAGGTCCGGCACAGCGCTTGATGTGATAGTCTAGGCACGGCCGGTCATACTCCTTCTCCATATCGAGCGAGCACGACCGGTAGGGAAAGAGACGATTGAGCAGATTCATCGTGTCGCGCAAGCTATAGGCGCTGGTATATGGTCCGTAGTAGTGCGCGCCGTCGTCCAATATGCGGCGCGTTGTGAGGACACGCGGATAGCTCTCATTGAGCGTCACTTTGAGGTAGAGGAACGACTTGTCATCGCGCAGCACCACGTTGTAGCGCGGCCGGTGGTGCTTGATGAGATTGCTCTCCAGCACCAAGGCCTCGATCTCCGTGTCGGTAATGATGTAATCGAGAGCCGTAGCATTCTCGATCATGCTCCGGGTCTTCCAGGGCAGCCGCTCCTGCAGGCCAAAGTACGACCGCACGCGATTGCGCAGCAGCTTGGCCTTGCCGACGTAGAGTACAGTACCCTTGCCGTCGCGAAAGAGATAACACCCGGGCAGCAAGGGGATGGCAGGCATCTGTTCGCGGATTTCTTTGACCGGAATCGACACGCGGATTCTCCGTACGCTCGTTTGAAAGGCCACCCCTTCTGGCATAGTAGCACAGGGTCGAGACGCCCTTTCTTCTGCCCCCATCGCCCGACAATTTCGGCGCGGATATGCGCCTTGTCAGTGCTAAGTGATTCGTTGACGGAATATCCTGTCCACGAGACAGCGTTGACGGTTCTTGTCATTCCGAGCGCAGCGAGGAATCCAAGGGCGCTCCAAGGACCAGTCAAGTGCGAACTAGCACTCTAGATTCCGCGCTCTTAGCGACACTCCGCTGCGCTCCGTTCGGAATGACATGTGTGCTGGGATAACCGACGATAGACCCATCACTCTTTCTGTCAAATCCGTCAACGAGTTTCCTGACGTTTACAGGAAGGGCATGAAACACAGTACTCCTGAGGCTTTGCAGCCTCGAAATGCTGTAAGATGGAGTCAAGGAAGTCCAGGCATAGAGAACGGGAGGGGCCGAAATGCGCTCTACGAGGAAGTTCATCGGTCTACTAGCCATCGCGAGCATCCTGCTCTTGTCGGCGTGCGCCACCGCGGCGGTGCAAGCCGCGCCTACCGCCGCAGACGCAAAAGCGCCCGCCGCGACCGTGTACGACGGCGGCCAAGAGAAGCCGAGCGAGCGCAGCATCACGGTGCAGGGACAGGGCACCGTGAGCGCCAAACCGGACTTGGTCACGCTTTCATTGGGCGTGCAAACCACTGGTAAAACGGCGATGGAGGCCCTAGCGCTCAATAGCAAGCAGATGGGCCGCGTCATCCACGCAATTCAGGGGGCCGGTATCGAAGAAAAGAACATCCAGACCTCCGGCATCAACTTGTATCCCGTCTACGAAGATCGTTCGCTGGTGCAACCCGGCGAGCAACGTGAGATCGTCGGCTACCGGGCCTCAAATTCAGTGAGCGTCACGGTCCACGACATCGATAAGGCGGGCTCAGTGCTTGACGTAGCGATAGAAGCCGGTGCAAATCAAGTTGGCGGCGTCAATTTTGGCTTGAGCGACACCGACACTATCATTACGGATGCGCTCATCGCCGCAGTGAAGAACGCGCAAGCGAAGGCGCAGACCATTGCCGACACACTCGGCGTGCAACTTGGCGCCGCGCTCGTCGTAAATGAGGAGTGGATCGAACGGCCGCAGGCACGCGCCTATTTCGCGGAGTCAGCAGCACTCGATAGCGGTGGGTTTTCCTCGCCGGTGCAAGGCGGCACGGTCAGCGTGACCGCGCACATCCGCGTGACGTTCGCGATCGAGTAAGTTCAGATGCTCCGCCCTCCGGCAGGGCATTAGAGTAGCACAATGAGAGAGGGGGGGGGGGGGGGCCCCCCGCACGGGATTTACGCGGGAAAATACAATTAAAACGGGAAGTTGGGGGTGTGGTG
>JAPPLM010000063.1:0-6114 GCA_028874195.1 Chloroflexota bacterium | reverse complement strand
TTCCGGGGTCTCTTCGGGTTTCTTTTTCTTGATCCCGCGCCGCCGGCGCGGTGGATTTTCTTGACCCACATCCGCGGCGGGGGGCGGGGGCGCCCCCGCTCTCGTATTTTCCGCGAATAATGCCTCTTCAAGCGAGAAGTGGCTGCTGTCGTGCGGCCCTGAAGCCCTCGACTTATCGGACGGATATGTTCCCTTAGGGATAGATCCCGCGGGACAAAGTCGCTTCAGCCACGCGGCTCACACCAAGGGCAGACGCGCCCATGCGGAGATCAACGTCATACTTCTCTGCGGTCGCGATTGTCTCGTGCGTAGCGCGGCCCAGGATGCTCTTGAGACGCCGGCGGATCTGCTCGATCTCCCAGAAGAACGACTGCAAGCCCTGCACCCACTCGAAGTAAGAGACCGTGACTCCACCGGCATTGCAGAGTACATCAGGGATTACCACAATGCCGCGCTCACGCAGAATCTCATCAGCCTCAGGCGTCGTCGGCCCGTTGGCCGCCTCGGCAATGTAGCGGGCGCGAATGTCATCCGCATTCTCCGCCGTGATTTGGCCGTGCACGGCCGCTGGAACCAGGATATCCACAGGTAGTTCCAAGAGGTCATCGTTGCTGATACGCTCGCCGCCGGGCAAATCGCTGACCAGCACGCCTTCGTTCTTGATCTGTAGAGCCGCATTCACGTCAAGGCCCCGCGCGTTGTAAACAGCGCCGCTGATGTCCGAAATCGCCACCACCTTTGCCCCCTGCGCTGCCAGGAGTTCAGCCGCATGTGATCCCACGTTACCGAATCCCTGAATTGAGACCGTCTTGCCCTCCAGCCGCTCGCCGTAGTGTCCGAGCACCTCTTCGACAACATAGGTCACGCCGCGTCCGGTAGCTTCCGTTCTGCCGGCGGAACCGCCAATTTCCATGGGCTTGCCGGTAACGACCGCGGGCACTGAAAAGCCCCGCTGCATACTATAGGTATCCATGATCCATGCCATGATCTGAGAATCCGTGTTCATGTCGGGCGCGGGGATATCCGATTCCGGGCCGATGAGCGTGTAGATTTCGGTGGTGAAACGCCGCGTAAGTCCTTCCAATTCGGTGCGCGATAGCTGCTTCGGGTTGCAGGCCACGCCACCCTTCGCGCCGCCGTAGGGAATGCCCACTAAGGCACACTTCCACGTCATCCACATGGCCAGGGCGCGCACTTCCTCAATGTCCACGTCGGGAGCAAAGCGAATGCCGCCCTTTGCCGGGCCGCGGTTCACATTGTGCTGCACCCGGTAGCCGGAGAACATCTCCAACCTGCCATCGTCCATGCGCACGGGAAAATTGACCGTGAGTTCGCGCTTAGGGACACGGAGCACCTTGCGCATGTCGTCATCGAGATGCAGAATTTCAGCCGTGCGGTCGAACTGATCGAGGGCGATCGTCAGCGGGTTTACGCGGTGTTGTTGGTCAACAAGCTCGGCCATTTACTATGCCTCCTCATTCACCGGCGCCACTGCCGGATAAAGCGCACAGCTTGAACTCTTCATTGAGTTAGTCAGCCTATCGCTTCTTCAAGGTGAAGTCGGGAAAGGGCGA
The DNA here is from genome assembly GCA_028874195.1 of Chloroflexota bacterium. Classification (GTDB taxonomy): domain Bacteria; phylum Chloroflexota; class UBA11872; order VXOZ01; family VXOZ01; genus VXOZ01. The sequence continues at coordinate 4,540 of JAPPLM010000063.1, read as the reverse complement.
GACAACTGGTTCCTTAGGTTTGCCGCAGCATTTCTTGCAGCTTTTGGTTAACGATACCGGGGTTCGCTTTACCGCGGGTGGCCTTCATCACTTGACCGACCAAGAAGCCAATGGCGCGTTTCTTTCCTTGATTTAAGTCTTGCACAGCGGCAGGGTTTTCCGCAATAACCTGGGCCACGATTTCCGCGAGTGCGTCTTCATCGCTGATTTGCGTCAGCCCTTTTTCTTTGACGATGTCTGCCGCACTCTTGCCCGTATCAAACATCTGGTCGAAGACTTCCTGGGCCATGCGGTTGCTGATCTCGCCTGACTCAATCATCAGGATCATATCGGCAAGCGCATCGGGGGCAATCTTGCAGTCGCTGATCTCGCTGTCGGACTGATTAAGACGCTGCAAAAGGTTCCGCGACATCCAGTTCGCAACGGCCTTTGCATTCTTGGCGCGCGCCGACGCCGCTTCGAAATAATCGGCCAAGTCGCGCGACTGCGTGAGCAGGCTCGCATCATATGCCGAGAGCTCGTATTCCGTCATGAAGCGCTGCTTCTTCGCTCCCGGCAATTCAGGGAGCTTTCCTCTCACGCCATCAACCCACTCACCCGACAATTGCAAAGGCGGCAGGTCCGGCTCGGGAAAGTAACGGTAGTCGTGGGCTTCCTCTTTTGTCCGCTGCGATACGGTCTCGCCGGATGTTTCCACCCAGCCGCGCGTTTCCGTCACGCGCGTATCATGGCCGCTCTCGAGGATGCGTGTTTGCCGCTCCTGCTCAAAGAACAAGGCCCGTTCGACGGACCGGAAGGAGTTCATGTTCTTGACTTCTACTTTGATATCGCCCAGGGGCGCAGCCGCCGGCCACACCGAAATGTTGGCATCGCAGCGCATGGCGCCGTCTTCCATATTGCCGGTGGAAATGCCAAGATAGCGCACGATTTGCCGCAGCTTGCGGCCAAATGCCGCAGCTTCTTGGGGCGTGGCTATGTCCGGCTCGGTCACCACCTCCATGAGCGGCACGCCGGAGCGATTGAAGTCGACGAGAGAATACCGTTCGCCGCTCGCTGCCGTCACGTGAGTCGACTTTGCCGTGTCCTCCTCCTGATGGACCCGCGTAATGCCGATGGTGCGCCCACCGTCTTCCTCATCGAGGGTAAGGTGACCTTCAATGCAGAACGGCAAGTCGTACTGCGAAATTTGGTAGCCCTTCGGCAGGTCCGGGTAGGGGTAATTCTTGCGGTCGAACTTCGCATACTCGGGGATCGTGCAATTGAGCGCCATGCCCGTCATCACGATGCACTCGATGACCTTTTCGTTGATGACCGGCAGTGCGCCCGGCAAGCCGAGACAGACGGGGCAGACAACCGTATTCGGCGGGTTGGCAGCATACTGCGCGCTGCACGCGCAGAACATCTTGCTCTCCGTCAGAAGCTGCACGTGGAATTCCAGGCCGATGACGGTGCGATACTTTTCAGTTACGGCAGTTGCCATTACTTCGCTCCCACGCGGGCGCAGAGCCTGCCCCGTACTCAATTCGGGGTTACAAACCTACGGTACCTGACGTGCCCTACTTTCTCTGTAGTGCAGGTTACAAGTCTGCGCTTCCTGACGTGCCATACGAACGCGCAGGCGCAGGTTTCAAACCTGCGCTACCGGCCATGACTGTCTTCTCGAAACAACGCTGATTACAGAGTTACGTTACTCAATGCACGGGGCCATAAGCCATCACGTAAGTGACAACACTACGCTCGCGCGCGTTTGACGAAGTCTTTGATCCGCTCGAGGGCAACTTCGATATCTGCGGTCGGCACGGCATAACACATGCGTACGTGACCGTCACCGCACGGGCCGAAAGCGTCACCCGCCACGCAAGCGACGTGCTCTTCCTGCAGCAAGCGTTCAGCAAACGCCTGCGACGAAAGCCCGGTTGAACGAATGCTTGGGAAGCAGTAAAACGCGCCGTCCGGCTCCACACAATCCAGCCCCATTTCATTCAGGCCGTCGACGATAAGGGTGCGCCGCTTCGTGTATTCAGCGAGCATGCGCTCTATGTCCTCTTCGCCGTGTTTCACAGCTTGCAGAGCCGCATACTGGCTCATGGTGGGGGCGCACATGAGCACGTACTGGTGCACCTTCATGATGTACTCCAGCACCCCGCTCGGCGCGGCCACGTAGCCGATGCGCCAGCCGGTCATGGCATAGGACTTGGAAAACCCTCCCAACAGGATCGTGCGGTCCCAAGCTCCCGGCAATGCGCTCACGCAGGTGTGCTCCATCGTGTACGCAAGGCGACCGTAAATCTCATCCGAGAGCATGATGAGATTGTGCCGGGCGGCCAAATCGACAATCTGTTCCCACTCCTCCCGGGGCAGCATCGCACCCGTGGGATTTGCCGGAAAGCCCAGTAACAGTGCCTTGGTGCGCGGCGTAATGGCTGCGGCAATCTGCTCCGCCGTGATGCGGAAGTTGGTTGCTGCCGAACTGTTGATGCCCACCGGCTCGCCGCCCGCGAACGTGATACAGGGACGATACGAGACATACGCGGGTTCCGGCACGATGACTTCGTCACCGGGATCGATCACGGCCCGCAGCGCAATGTCTACCGCTTCACTCACGCCGGCCGTAATGAGGATCTCCGTTTGCGGATCGTATGCCGCGCCGTAGTGATTGCTCAGATACTCCGCAACTGCTTCACGTAACTCAATGAGTCCGTAATTGGACGTGTAGTGCGTTTCACCTTTACCAAGCGAGTCCACACCGGCTTGGAGAATGTGCGGCGGGGTCACAAAATCGGGCTCGCCGACGCCGAGCGAAATGACATCGTCCATGGTCGCGAGAATGTCAAAGAACTTGCGAATGCCGGATGCCGGCACCTGGCGCACGCGCGTGGACAGCCGGCCGGTGACGTCAGTCCCCTTAGCAGCACTTGTGTCAACGATGGATGATGCGGTCATGAAAGTTGAGCTCCTTAGGCAAGAGCGGGTGTGTAGCGGACGCCGCTTGCTTGCTCATATGCGAATGCCAGCCGCAAGAGCGTTGACTCGTCAAACGGCTTGCCTACGAATTGTAACCCTATGGGAAGCCCGTCGGCGAGGCCGCACGGCAGTGAAATGCCGGGCAGACCCGCCACGTTGCCGGGCAATGTGTACAGGTCGGACAGGTACATGCTGATGGGATCGTCGATGCGCTCACCAATCTTGAAAGCGACGGTCGCGGACGTGGGAGAGACGATAGCGTCAACCCGCTCAAAGGCCTGTTGGAAGTCCGCGGCAATCAGCGTACGCACCTTCTGTGCCTTGAGGTAGTAGGCATCATAGTAGCCGCTGGACAAGGCATGGGTACCGACGAGGATGCGTCGCTTCACCTCGGAACCAAAGCCCTCGCCCCGCGTGCGGCTGTACGCCTCCCACATGGTCTCCGCGTCCTGCGCGGCGTAGCCGTACTTAATGCCGTCGTAACGCGCCAGATTCGCGCTGGCTTCTGCCGGGGCGATGATGTAGTAGGTGGCGAGCGCATGGTCGGTGTGCGGCAGCGAAACGTCTTCCACTTCTACTCCTAGCGCCACCAGTTGCTCGATTGCCGCGCGCACCGACTCTTCAACAGCCGGATCGGTGCCCTCACCGAAATACTCTCGCGGCACGCCAATGCGCAAGCCACGAACGTCCTGCTTCATGGCTTCGCGCCAGTTGGGCACGGCTTCCGGCGCTGACGTTGCGTCCTTGGGGTCCTGCCCGCAGATGGCTTCGAGCACGATGGCACAGTCGGTGACATCCTTCGTGAAGGGTCCGATTTGGTCGAGAGAAGAGGCAAACGCGACCAGACCGTAGCGCGACACGCGTCCGTACGTCGGCTTCATACCCACCACCCCGCACAGTGCGGCCGGTTGTCGAATCGAACCGCCAGTGTCAGAGCCTAATGAGAAAACTGCCTCGTCCGCGGCGACTGCCGCCGCCGAACCGCCGCTGGAGCCGCCCGGCACACGGTCGGTGTCCCATGGGTTCCGTGTCGTGAAGAATGCTGAGTGCTCAGTGCTGGAACCCATGGCAAACTCGTCCATGTTCGTCTTCCCCACCAGCACGATGCCTTGCGCATTGAGCTTCTGCATCACGGTGGCATCGTATGGCGGGACAAAGTTCTCCAGCATGCGGGACGAACACGTGGTGCGCACGCCCTTGGTGTTGATTACGTCCTTGATGGCGGCAGGTATGCCAAGCAGCGGCGGCGCATCCGCACCATCCCGCTTACGTCGGGCATCGGCAGCCTGTGCTTGCGCTCGCGCCCGGTCGGCGGTAACGGTCACATAGGACTTCACCGCCTCGTCCACGGCCCCGATCCGCACCAAGACCGCCTCCGTAAGCTCTACAGACGTGGTCTCACCACGACACAGCAGGTCTTGGGCCTCGTGGACGGTCAGCGTACTGAGGTTCACAGAGTAATACCGCTTGTTTTGGATGAGTGTGTCAAGTGATTAGGCTTCGGGCTTGTCCCCTCTCCCTGAGAGGCTGTCTCATTAATTATGCATGGCACACGACTGGTTGGGTGAGGGACGCA
>JAPPLM010000058.1 GCA_028874195.1 Chloroflexota bacterium | reverse complement strand
ACCAGGTGTTGCACTTGAAATGTGAATCCACCTTCCGGCTTTCGCCGGAATGACGGAGAATTCGCCAATTCAAACTGATAGGTTTATCCCCCAATGATTGACGCAAACGCCTTTCTCGGCGAGTGGCCGTTTCGCCGTTTGCCGTATGCCCAGCCGGAAGACCGTCTGCGCAAAATGGACGCGCTCGGCATCGAGAAGGCGGTCGTCTCGCGGCTGGAGAACATCTTCTACAAGGACCTGCTGGTGGGGAATGAGGAGCTCCACGCCATTGTGCAGCAGCATCCCGACCGCTTCATTCCCGCCTACACCATCAATCCGGGCTTTCCCGGCTGGAAGCACGACCTGGAAATCTGCCTCAACGACTTCGGCATGCGCAACCTGCGCCTGCACCCAAACTACCATCAGTACAGCCGCCTGAAGGGCAACGTGCCGCGCATGGTCGAGGCCCGGGGCTATCCCAACTACCAGCAGTACCACTTCCTCGACGACCAGGCGCAGGCGCTGCTGGGCAAGGCCGAGGAGCATGACCTCGTAGTGCTCATCTCCATCGGCGTAGAAGACCCGCGCTTCGCCCACTGGCTCATGAAGGTGCCCGCGGTGACGATGATCGACGCGGCGGAGGCGGTCAACGGCTTTCCGGGCGTGCGTTTCTTGATTTGCGGGGCCGTGTTCTCTGAAGTAAACAGCCTGTGGTCGACTGCCTACCACCGGGACAACCTGTATTTCGAGAACTCCCGCGTACAGGGACCCATCGGCGATGTGGACGACCTCTGCGCGCTCATGGGCGCGGACCACCTGCTGTTTGGCTCGAACCTGCCCATCAACTACGCCGAATCCGCCAAGCTCAGCATCGAGTACGCCGAGGTAGCCGCTGACGTGAAGCAAGCGCTCTTCCACGGCAACGCCAAGCGCCTGTTTGGCGCGTAAGCGGGAATCCATCTTTTTTCCGTATCGAACACTCGAACGTAACCGTTCGACTGGATTGAACTATCCAAGTACCATGTTCTCACGCAATTAGGAACGCACAGCCAGGCAACAGCGACGATGACAGCACGAGTCAAAGAATCCGAAGTCAATCGTGAAGAAGTCCTGAACGTCGTGCTCGCGCAGATGCTCACCGCGCGCGGCGTGCCGGCCAGACCGGAGCGCCGCAGCCGGCCGGGCGCGCCGGACGCGCGCGTTACCCTGCGCAGCGGCCTGATCCTCCTCGAATGCAAGTGGCAAGGGGGGCAACGGGAACTGGATGCCCAACTGCGGCAACGCCGGAGCGCGTTTCCCGAGGCGATTGCCGCGCTGGGCGTGCTCTATCCCAGCCGGCTGCGTCACGCTCAGGATGCCGCGGCCGCGCTGGCGGCAGCCAGGGACCTTCAGTGGTGGCAGGCGCGCATGCCGACGCTGTTCGACCTGGACCCGGATACGCCGCCGGCCCTGCCGCGGCTGAGCAGAGGGTCGGTTGCCGACCTCGCCGACCATTTGCGCGCGCTGCCGCTGGAACTGCAAGGCGTCGACCAGGTGCAGGCCGCCGCGGGCAGCATCGCATACGCGCTGGATCAAGCGGCATACCGGCTAGACCGACACCGGCGCATCGCTGGCCGCGTCGCCCACCTCATCGCGGAAACCGACCAGGAGAAGGACCGCGCCGCCGCCCTGCGCATCGGCTGTCTGGCGCTCTTCAACGCGCTCGCGTTCCAAGACCGCCTCGCCGTCGTCAACGATGACGTAGAGACGGTGCGTGAAGCCTCGCGCCAGGGCATTCCCAGCTTGCGGAACGCCTGGCGCTTCATCTGCGAGAACATCGACTACGTGCCGGTCTTCAAACTGGCCGCCGACATCCTGGACGTGTTGCTGGATGGTCCTGATGAGGTTCAGGCGCCCGTCATCGCGCCTCTGGTCAAGGCGGTTGGCGAAACGCGCAACGTGGAGGGCCACGACCTCTCCGGCCGGCTCTTCCACACGCTCCTATCCGACGCCAAGTTCACCGGCGCGTACTATACGTCGGTGCCGGCGGCCACGCTGCTGACGCGGCTGGTCTTCCACGAGTGGCCGGCGGGCGTTGACTGGCGCGACCACGAGTTTCCCGCCTCCCTGAGCGTGGCCGACCTGGCCTGCGGCACCGGCACCCTGCTCATGGCGGTGGCCGCGGAAGCGGAACGACGCCACAAGGCCGCCGGCGGCAACCGCGCCGCCGCGCTCCACAAGGCCATGGTGGAACAAGCCTTGCACGGCTACGACGTGCAGCTTTCCGCCATCCACTTTGCCGCCACCAGCCTGGCAATGCTCAATCCGCACATCGAGTTCGACCGCATGAATCTCCACGTCATGCCCCTGGGCGTGGAAGGCGAGCGCGTCAATCTGGGGTCGCTGGACTACCTGGGAACGGACGAAGCGTTGGTGCAACACGCCCTGTCGCCGGACGAATCGGGGGCGCGCCAAGACGTGGGGCCGGTGAGCGGCGGCGGGCCCGGCGAAACGGCGGAGCGCCAGACGGCAAAGCTGCCGAGACTTGACCTGGCGATCATGAACCCGCCGTTTACGCGCTCCGTAGGCGGCAATCTGCTGTTCGGCAGCAAGCCTGGGTCAGAACGGCGCAGACTGCAAGACGAGCTTTCGCGCCGCCTCAAGCAGCGGCAGGCGTCGGCGACCGCCGGACTTGGCGCCGCGTTTGTGGCCGCCGTTTCAGACAAGATGCTGCCCAACGAAGGACGCTTGGCGTTGGTCTTGCCGCTCACCGTTTGCACCGGCCCCTCCTGGGCGCAGACCCGCGCCCTCATCGAGCGCGACTTCACCCTCGACGTGGTCATTACCTCCCACGACCCCCAACGTTGGAACTTCTCCGACAGCACCGACCTCTCGGAAGCGCTCCTCATCGCCACGCGCCGCTCCCGCGCTCCAAACCGTCATCCCCCTTCCATCCGTCATTCCGGCGCAAGCCGGAATCCAGAGACTGCGGGCGACTCGCGCCAAGACGCTGCGCAACCGCCTCCCCAAACGGGAAGCTGCTCTTCTGACCGTCATTCCCGCGCCCCGCTCCGTCATTCCCGCGAAAGCGGGAATCCATCTTCATCTTCCTCTTCGCCCCACGCCCTGGACTCCGGCCTCCGCCGGAGTGACGAGTCCCGCGCAAGCGAGAAACCAGAAGCGGAACTCCAGCCTTCTGAGCAACAGGATGCCGCCCAGCCCCGCACCACCTTCGTCAACCTCTGGCAAAACCCGGACGGCCCGACAGTCGCGCACCGGATAGCGCAAGCCGTGAGCGTCACCGAGCCGTCGAAATTGGAGGCATCCGGCGCCGCGCTCTTGGAAGTCGACGACCAACACGTGGGCGAAGTGGTCTCGATTTCTGAATCTGATCTGTCCGGCAAGCAGTGGTTCGGCGTCCAATTCGCCCGCGCCGACGTGACCCGCAGCGCCTTTCGCTTATTGGACCATGGGGAAGTCTGGGTCCCCGGCGCGGAGTCATCCGGCAGCATTCCGCTGTGCCGGTTAGGAGAACTCGGTGAAATCGGCCCCGACAGACGCAGACTCGTTGACGGATTCGACAGGACAAGTTCGATCACTGCGTATCCTATGGTTGAAGGACACGACACGGAGCAAAGAAAGACCCTGGCGTGTTCGCCTGATGCCTATCTTTCGCCACTAGTAAAGCCAAGAGGCGGACAGCGGCCAGGGTATGGTGAACACCTCTGGCAACAATCTGGTCGGCTTCTTATCTCCGAGCGGCTGCGGCTCGACACCGCTAGGATAGTCGCAATGCGATCTGAAAAGAACGTGCTGTCCAACGTGTGGTGGCCTGTCCAAATTGAGGAAATCGCAATCGAAAGAGCACTAGTGGTGTGGCTAAATTCCTCACTAGGACTATTGACCGTCCTGGCACAACGCACTAGCACCGAGGGAGGTTGGGTCGCCATGAAGAAGGCCGACCTGCAAGACTTGCCCGTCCTAGACCCGCGCTGCCTCTCCGCCTCCCAGCTTCAAGAACTCTCCTGCCTCTTCGACCGCCTGTCCACTGCCGAATTCGAGCGTCTCCCCAATATGGCCCACTGCCCCGCCCGCCGCGCCCTCGACGACGGTATTTCCCAAATCCTCAACCTCCCCGACCTCAGCACCCTCCGCCACCTCCTCGCCTCCGAACCCGTCATCTCCAACCGACGGTTGTAACCAGCCGGTCTCCCCATTTACTGACGCAGAGAGCCACTGCCCCTAACTCGCTGCACATCTCATCAAGTTCAATTTTGATTACTTTCCATCTCCCCAGTCAATCCAATCCAAAGACTCAATTGAGAAGCCCCTATGCCACACCCGCGTCTTGTCTCCATCAAGGAACGGGATCCTCTTGATTGCGGACTGATCTGAACAGTCTGCCGTGACTATCTGAATAGGAACTCGCCTCTGTTGCCAGTAAGTCTTGTCTCCACCCCTCTGATAGTCAACGAAGACCCTGCCTAGAGCCTCGTATGCGTAACTGTCATGGGCAGGCATAGAGTAGCCAATCATAACTATTGAGGAAAAGGCATCCAATGTCCGATGGAGGCCGCGCCATAGGTCAACGATAGCATTGTATCCAAGTAATTTGTCGTACGCCGGAGGGAGAATGAAGGGTACTACGCGCGAACCGAGACCGCCTTCTATAGGGAAATACGCTGCATGATTGGGTACACGGAATACTCGCGAAAGGAGATGACGGCCGAGCTCACCAGTTTGGCCCCGTGAGAGAGGTTCGGTTGGAACTGTCGGATTTGGTCCGAAGATAGGGTCCCGGTTGGGAACATCAAGACCTTTCTCGGCGTATGACCGCATAGCACTATCAAGGTAATAGCGGTCATACCAGTCAATTGACCCGTGGAGTTTCAATAGGTCAACATACTTTCGACTCTCGTGGGAATCACCGCCTTCCAGCCAGTATTCAGGGGTTAGTGTGTACTGCTTACCAATTTCGTCAAGAGCTTGCTCTAAGAGCGTGTCGTAATTGAAGGTAAGCACTACGTCATGCGGGCACAGTCGTCTGGCAAATTGCCTATATAGGGCTGGGGCAGCGCTTGGAGTTGAATCAATGAGTTTTTGCTGGACTTCCCTCAACGCAATGACTATGGACACGCTGTCATGATCAAAGTATTCATCAGAACCTGATAGTTGCAGGTAGTGTTTCCTATGGCTATACGCAAGTACGCGTTCTAAGTCGATACATGTGCCTGGGTATAAATCTATCCACTCTTGAATCTCTTGTTCAAATTTGTTTCCTTCCCTATAGATCCATCGGATAGACTCTCTGACATCTTCTAAGAGTTCCATTGCAAGGGGAAAGCCGGCAGGCTTCGAAAATCCTGCGCCGAGCACAAACAACCTATGGTGCGGGAGGTTCAAGACTCTTGCTTTATCCCTCCTCTATGCCGGTCTCTTCAACACACTGTGGCCCCCAATAGAGGGGTTTGAGAATTTTCGCACAGAAACAACTGATCGCACAGGCTTATTCCTGGCAGGGCTAAGGGCCGCTACAGCGGGGACGAAAACTGCAGTTGAAGTCAGCTTCTAGACTTCGCTATGCCCCAACCGCCGAAAGCGGCGGCGATAGCGGCGAGAATGGGTCCCACGTGGTCCCTCATGTCGAGCAGAGAGAGGAGAAAGAGCAGCAATCCCAGGGAAACGATAGCTATCAAGAGCACCGCAATGAAGTGCTTCCGCTGCAACTCCCGGTCTTTGGCTACGAGCTTTGCTTCCTCGTCGCGGCTCGCCAAGATCTGTGTCAGGTGTTCGGCGTTGAGCTTGTTGAGCAGAGCCAGCGGTCCGATGATATCCGATCCCAAGAGCGCCTGATTTAATGTGCGCGAGGCTTCTGGGGGCAGGCTTTCGGTAGATTGCTGACTTGGGTCGGAGGCTTCATCTGCGGAAGATTCCGCCAATGGCCGATCCGTTTCGCTTCCAGGCGCTGCCCGGCCAGGCATAGAAATCTTCCTCCCATCCCTTGCCAAAGTCAGCGTAGGATTGGGTGAGGTACCGGTGCGACGACTTCAAGAAGTTGCGGAAAATAGCGACGAAGACAAAATGCCGCAACAAAGCGGATTCGTCTTGCGCGCTGATTTCGTTTCCAACGCCGATTTCCTCGGTAGGTTGCTCTTGCGTTTTCATAGGGCACCTCTGATCGCTCGTCCCGTCTCGTAGCGAGCCATTCCTACTTTACACTGTCCATTATACTAATGCATCGCACGCTAATAAACCCAACGCTTACTGCGCAATCACCCCAATCCCAGGCTATGCTGCGCGTATCCGAGTATCGCATAGCCGCGAGCTTGCTTTCACATTAGGTATACTGCGCACTACATTCATGTTAACCAAGGTATTGGTATGAAGAACATAACCCTGAGCGCTGATGAGAGTTTGATAGAGGCAGCGCGACGGCGGGCTGCGGCGGAGGGGACGACTCTGGAGGCGCTCTTTCGGCGGTGGCTGGCAGAGTACGTGGGGCGGGGGCGGCAGGCTGAGGCGGCGATGGCGGTAATTCAGGAGTTGCGCGAGACGATTGATACCGGTGGACGCAGGTTCACGCGGGATAAGATGAATGAGCGGTAGTGGTTGGATAGCCGTATACCTGCTGGTACATGCGGTCTAAGAGAAGATGGATTCCCGTTTTTACGGGAATGACGAACTGTCAGCCCTTAGGTAAGGACTCAGTTCTGCTTGCCGGTCTTGCCGGGAGGGATGAGAGGCACTCAATTCCGTCACTCCGGCGAAAGCCGGAGTCCAGGGTGCGCGTGGCAGAAGCAAAGGATGGATTCCCGCCTGCGCGGGAATGACGGACCGTGAAGCTTGCTGGTTCCCGTCGCTATGGAACATGTGCCGCCTCCCGCTGCTGTTTTTCGCGTGCCGCCTTCTTTACCTACCGTGCTTGGCGGGTTTATTGTGGTTAATGGCTTAGAAAATCCAATGCACTCTACAACAGGAGCATTTCATGGAACTTGGGGCGTTTTCGGTTAGTTTGGCGGTGAAGGACATCGAGGCTTCGCGGGAGTTTTACGCGAAGTTTGGGTTCGAGGTGGTGGGCGGCGATGCGGCGGAGAACTGGCTTATTCTCAGAAACGGCACGACCACTATTGGGCTCTTTCAGGGGATGTTCGAGCAGAACATTCTCACGTTCAATCCCGGGTGGGATTGGCAGGCGCAGCCGCTGGAGAGTTTTTCCGACGTGCGCGAGTTGCAGCGGCAGCTCAAGGCGCAGGGTGTGGCACTCATGAACGAGGCCGACGAGGATACCACCGGGCCGGAGAGCTTCGTGGCGGTAGACCCGGACGGCAACCCCATCCTGGTGGATCAGCACGTGTGAGGGCGTGTGCGCCGTAGAGAGTCCGCCGCCGCCGCGAAGCGCGTCTTGGATTAAGATACCCTCACCCCAGCCCTCTCCCGCGCGCGGGAGAGGGAGCTTTTTCGCCCTTGGCGCAGTGAGCACACGTTCCGTGGGTCATACGGCACCTGCCGCGCGCTCCGACAAATGGAGAGGGGATGCACACGACGTGTGCATCCCCTTCTCACAAAAGACCGGTTTCTTAATTAAGATAGCAGCGCTTACGGATTGGAGCCGGTGTTGATCTTGGTATCCTCGCGGTTGCCCCATTCCGCCCACGCGCCGTCGTAGTTCTGCACGTTGTTGTAGCCCAGCAGCCGCGCCACAAAATAGGCCACGGAAGAACGAACCGCCGTCTGGCAGTGGGCATAGACGGTCGTGTCTTTCGTGATGCCGGCGGCATTGAAGAGTTCCGTAAGCTGCTCCGCCGACTTGAACGTACGCGCGTCGGTGCCTTTGAGGTACACGACCCAGTCCTGGTTGATGGCGCTGGGAATGTGTCCGCCGCGATCGGCGCGCACGTCCCGCCCGGCATACTCGCCGGGAGAGCGGTTATCCAGGATTACGGTATCGCCGCTGCTGTCTTCACTTGCCGCCTGCACCTCTTCGAATGTGCCGAGCAGGAACGGATCGAACTCCACCGTAAAGGTGGCGACGGGGAACGACGGCACGTCGGTGGTGGTCTCGCGGCCTTCATCGGCCCACTTGGCAAAACCGCCGTTGAGCACTTTCACGTTCTTGTGCCCGTAGAGTTCCAACGCCCAGAAGACGCGGGTGGCCCAGAGGATGTTCCCCACACCGTAGACGACGACTTCCTGGTCGTTGCCGACGCCGGCCGCGCCTACCAGTTCAGCGAATTTGTCCGGCGGGAGCACTATGCCGCCCACCTCGTTGTCAGGATCGATGAACGTCCGTGAATGGAGATTGATGGCATTCTTCACGTGACCGGCGGCGTAGTCCTCGGGTGAGCGCACGTCGATGATGCGCAGGTTCGCGTTGCCGAGGTTCTCCGCCAGCCAGTCCGTCTCCACCAAGAGTTGCGGGTTGGCGTAGGCCAGCGGCCCTTCCGGCGCGGCCGTCTCCTGGGTGGCAACCTGGCCGCAGGCGCTGGCCAGGAGCGCGCCCCCGGCGGTGAGGCCGGTAATCTGTAAGAGTTTCCGGCGTGATAGTCCGTTTCGCATTGGTACGTACCTCCTGTACCGACTGTGTCCATGATTAGCTGCATAGACGTAATGTAATCACGACTATATTAACTTCACGAGTCAATTAAGTCAACTAAGTTGATTAGGTTTATCAACTCGAATCAGGAAAACTTTGCATTACGAGAGAGAGCCGCAAAAGAGACAAGAATGAGACTGCCTTGGAGTCTTGCCCTTATAGCAACACTTTAGAGAGAGCGGACGTGCTGTTCGGCATTCCATTGAGAAGCGCGCAGGCACGTCAGCGCGGCCGTCCGGCGCGGATGGTTTCAGCGTTCTTGAGGGCTTCGCGCTTGGAGAGGGTACTGAGGCGGTCGGCGTTGCGGGCGACGTAGTCCTCGACCGTATCCAAATCTGTCCACGCCAGGTCGCGCAGCGCCCAGCCGATGGCCTTGCGGATGAAGAAATCGGGGTCGGCGAGGTTGGGTTCGATGCAGTCGCAGAGCAGAGCGAGGTCGGTTGCCTCCTTGCGCTTCACCTGGCAGATGATGGACGAGCGGCGCTTCCAGAGGTCAGGGTCCGTGCTCCACGCGCGCATGTGAACGGCCATCTCTTCCGGGCAGCAATCCACGAGCTCCCGGAGCTTGTGCGTGGCCACGTCGTCCACCAGGTCCCACCACGCGCCGCTCACGACCATCTCCTCGTAAAGCGGCAGGATGTCGAGATCACGGTATGCCCGAAACTGCGGCGCGCCGGTCACGTCTTGGGCGGCATAGCGCTCCTCGCGGTAGGCGGCGTCGCGCCAGAGTTCAAGCACGGCAGCGAGCCAGTCTTTCCGGCTTTTCAGAGGGTGCGCGCGCAGCGCGGCGCGGACGAGTTTGCGGCGGATGGGCGTTTGCACGCCGCGATAGGGCATCGCCGACTTCATATACGCCCGCATGCCGCCAGCCTTCTCCGGGTTGGCATTGTCAGCGAGCGCCTGTCGGATAGTTGGTACCAGTGGGCTACTCATTGCCTGGCGTGGTTTTGATCATGTGCAAGGATCATGCGGGTACAATACAGACTATCCTGTGAGCGGAACCCGTGTATTTCCAACTCTAAGGATTCTATCGTAACACTCCTTGTGTAGTTCATTGAAATCTCCCTTAGTGCTCAGCCAACCACCGAATAGATGAAATCTAACAAGGTCTTACTTCTCATTGGCAATCGCATCAGGAAAGTAGGGAGGTGCATCATGATTACAACTGAACTGCTTGGTTGCTTTCACCGCAGCCATAGGCAAAAATGGACGTAGTGGCTGGACGGTAGGTAGTGTTTTAGAAACTTGAGGAGCCAGTCAGGATTGAGATTTGATAGTCCGCTTAGGTATCCAGGAGGAAAAGCGACACTCGCTCCTCTCTTAGCAAGCATCATTGAGGCCAATTGCTTGTCTGGCTGTTCCTACTATGAGCCGTTCGCGGGCGGAGCAGGGGCAGCACTGCGGCTTCTCCGGGAAGGGGTAGTTTCAAAGCTTTTTCTGAACGACCTAGACCCTCATATCATTTCATTTTGGTACGCAGTTCTAAACGAACCTGATCGATTTGCCAAAGAAATCATGTCCATCCCATTGAGCATTGATGAGTGGAAAAAACAGCTAGAAATATATCAGATTGCCGATGCGGGCGAACCTTTTCAGCTTGGCTTTGCGACTTTCTATCTCAACCGCTGCAACCGATCAGGCATAATTTCTGGTGCTGCCCCTATTGGTGGTTATCAGCAAGCAGGAGAGTGGAAAATTGATGCCCGCTTCTATAGAGAAAGACTGTCAGAGCGCATTCTTGCAATTGGGTCACGAAGAGAGCAAATTCATGTTACCAACATGGACGCCCTCGAATTCTTGAAGGAGATTTTGTCAAGCACACAGGACGAAAGCACCGCATTCGCATATTTGGATCCTCCGTATTACTCGAATGGTAACCGACTGTATATGACCTATTACAATGATCGGGATCATGTAGAGTTGGCACATTACATCCAGAGACAAAGAAGCTTCAAGTGGATAATGTCCTATGACGATACAGAATTCATTAGGGACTTATACACAGCATCGGAGATTTCCGTCATACCCTTGGAATACAGTCTGCAGGGACGCAGAGAGGTTCAAGAACTCTTAGTCTCACCTTCCCACGTCCTACTTGCTTCTCCCACTACTTCGTTCGATGCAGAAGAGCGAGAGTCTGAGGAAGCACCGGCAAGGAAATGAACAATGAGTACCCAAGTGCATCCTACGATGAAAGTGTCGGAACTAGACTTCGACCTCAAGAATCCCAGGCTCTCCGAGTATGAACTGGGTGCGAACTCTACTGACGTGGATGTGATAAGAGTGCTGTGGGAAGCTATGGATGTGCGAGAGCTCGTACTGTCCATAGCAGCCAGTGGTTTCTTTTCTCACGAACCCATCATTGTCGCTAAAGAAGATGGAAGAAATGTCGTTATTGAGGGAAATAGGCGTCTTGCAGCGGTTAAGGTGCTGTTGGATCCCACTTTTGCAGGAGACTTTGGTGATGATGTTCCAGTCATCACTCCTAAAGACAGTGCCGCACTCCTCGAACTTCCTGTCCTGATCAGTACCCGGGAAGACGCTTGGCAATATCTTGGTTTCAAGCATGTAAACGGCCCAGCCAAGTGGAGCAGTTATGCTAAGTCTCAATACATCGCTGATGTGCACAGAGACTTTGGAGTGCCTTTAGAGGACATTGCTAGGCAGATTGGTGATACCCACAAGACCGTCCAGAGGTTGTTTAGAGGCCTGATGGTGATTGAACAGGCGGAGAGTATGGGACTCTTCAACCGCGAGGATCGGTACAATAGACACTTTTCGTTTTCCCATCTCTATACCGGAATCGACTACGATGGAATTTCATCCTTCATCGGCTTGCTACCGGAAACCGAAGAAAACGCTGAACCGGTCCCTGCCGACAGGAAAGAGGAATTAAGGGAACTTTGCATCTGGTTGTACGGTAGCAAGAGGGACGATAGGCGCCCCGTCATTCGATCGCAGAATCCTGACCTCAGGCACCTGAATGAAGTGCTAAAGGACGGTGAAGCCGTTGCCGCCCTACGCGCCGGCAAAGAGCTAACAATCGCTTTTGAGATCAGCAGACCTTCATCCAATGTCTTTGAAGAGGCCCTATACGAAGCAAAGAGAGATTTAGAGAAGGCTAGAAGCCTGGTGTCAACGGGTTACGACGGTTCTGACCAACTATTGACTGTTGCTAACGATGTTGCGGAGTTGGCTGTAGATCTCTACGACGATATGTACAGGAAGCATAGTCCTCGCCGAAAGCCGAAGACTGCAAGGGACGGTTGATGTTCAAGTGGCCAGGGGTACCGTCCCCACTAGCGGATGAGCACGAACTTGCCGACTTTGTGGAATTGAGCTGCTGGCAGACAGGATTCACGTCAGCAGTGGCATTGGAAAGATCGCTTGGCAGAGTTGCCGACTATGAACACTCTGGTGGGGTCGAAGAAGAGGAAGAAATCCCCAGGTACGCTCAGAGGGCATACTCAGAAATTCAAAGGCGTATCGAGGCATGCGGAGAAGGTTACCCGTTTTGCCTGGGTGAGAATGGCGTTACGCTCTACCCTCCTCCTTGCAAAAGCAACGGTAAGCAGGCCATTTACAAGTATCTGCTTCTGGCTACGCGACTGAATATGAAGAGTGACCGAATTCACGCTGGTATTGATGGGACGTTATTGTTCGAAGAGCTTTCAGCAGAAGCAAGTAGGGATTACTTTGGCGACCGTTCTGAGAGCATGGTGTTTGGCACTTCCGATGGAAGCTCCAGATTTGAGGAAAAAGTTGATTGCCTCTGTGCAAACATAAAGGAAGGCAATGGGTACGAGCCCAAGGGTGATAAACAGGGGCATGAAAGAGACGGAAAGCTGGATGTCGTAGCGTGGAAACACTTTTCGGATGGATTTCCAGGTAAGGTCATAGCATTTGGTCAATGCAAGACCGGAACGCACTATAGTGATGATGCTCCCAATTTGCGACCGGACTCTTTCTGTGCCAAGTGGATGCATTCAAGGCCCGCTTTGGTGCCTTTACGGATGTTTTTCATAGCTGAGGCACTGCCCCAGGGAGACTTTTACAATCTTGCCTCTGATGCTGGCCTGCTATTTGATAGGTGCAGAATCGTAGACTATAGCAATCAAGTCAGACAGTGTGTTATGACTAAGGTAGAGGATTGGACTGTAGCTGCGGCAAATGCAACTGGGTTGCCGAGTCGCTAGCAGACGACAGAGCCTAGTTAATGAGAGTCGGAGTGTGCGAGCGACTGCTACATTGCCTCATAGGTGAGGCTCGACTCCGAGGCCTTACGTAAGTTCACCACCTCCCGTCCGAACCTTCACTCATTCTGGCGAGCCGAACATTTCGTCTGAAGAAGAAGGTCTTGTCGCTCCCTTAGGTCGCAGAATGCATTCGTGAATCGGCCATCGCGCCGCACATCGGTGCGCGCTTGAAACCGCACACATTTGTCGCATGTCACACCATCCTGGGCTTCATACTCTGAAGCAACGATGTGGTAGGGACAAGCAACACTTATCTTCTCTTGCAGTACCCTACAAAAGTGCGCTTTCTGGTACTATGCAAGCGTACGAGGACGGTGATGTTCAAAGAACGAGGGTGTTCAAAGAATAGGGGGGGTTATTCAGTGAAAGACGTCTATAAGGAAGAGCTAACCGAAAGATTCATGGAAGCGGTGGGCTACCTGAATCGCCAGTTGCACAGCTACGGTCTTGACGAATGGGGAAATCTGGACATGACGGTTCCTCAAATCCGGACGATGGTCTTACTGGAGAGGGCGGGTCCTTTACGCATGGGCAGCATTGCGGGCTGCCTGGGTCGAGCCCTTTCCGCCACGACGACCGTAGTGGATCGCCTGGTAGAAAAGGGATTGGTGGACCGCGCTTGGGATCCTAGTGATCGGCGCGTCGTGATATGTCGCTTGACTGACGAGGGCAAGCAAGGCATGGGGCGGTTTTGGCACGTTCGACGCGAGCGACTGCAATTGATGGTGGACTTCTTGGATGTGGAACGGTTGGAAGTCTTGGTGCGGGGGCTGGAAGTGGCCTGCTCTGCGGACAAGGAAATTCACGGCTCGCGGGAATCGGGGCAATCCAGCGGCTAGGTTGGTGCCGCCTCTCTCCTTTCACGTTTCACAGCCAGGCGCGATCTGCACTCTTAGGCGCCGTGGACACTACGCCTCATTTCTAAGCCGGTTTGGATCGCGTTGGATCCCTCCTGCCACCGCAACGTCTACGCGAGATTGTGGTCAGAGGCAGCTATTGCTGTTTGCTTCCCTTTAAGTGCCTCACGCGAGAATTCCGTGCTCGCCGGCTAAACCGTTTGGTCAAAATTCTACTCCAGCAAGCATGTAACGATGCGGAAACAGCTACTAGTGCAATGCGGCCCACGCCGACCCGCAGGCGATAGTTCCTTCGCCCTCCCTCGCTGTGTTCCTGTTCTTGTGTCGGGCCGCAACCGGATGTATCTACCTATCCAATCAGCGAATCGCCCTCTATGAATCGGTCTTTTTTTGGTCAGACAGCGGCTGCGGTAGTGTATAATGCAAGCAAAGCCGCTGCGAGCGCTGTCGATTGGGATTAAGAGCCGCGCTCCTGCGGAGGGGAAAGAGGGCAAGACACGCATGGCAGCCACGGCTGACGCGCTATCGCCGCGTGAATACCGGCGCATACATCGCACTCTGCTGCGCAGCCGGCGCAACGCCGGCCGCGAGAACGAGCCAATTCCAAAGCACTATCTGCAGTTGCCGGCGGAGGAATTGGACGAGCGCATCGCTGCCGTACGCCGGAAACTCGGCGAGCGCGTACTCGTGCTCGGGCACCACTACCAACGCGACGAGGTCATCAAGTACGCCGACCTGCGCGGCGATTCCTATAAACTCGCCACCTTTGCCGCTACCCGGCGCGACTCCGAGTACATCATCTTCTGCGGCGTGCACTTCATGGCGGAAAGCGCCGACATTCTGACAGACGAACATCAGTCGGTTATCCTGCCCAATCCCACGGCCGGCTGCTCCATGGCCGATATGGCCGACATAGACGATATCGTGGAGTGCTGGGAGCAACTCACCGACGCGGTTGGCGAGTCAATCGTACCGATCACGTACATGAACTCCACCGCGGCCCTCAAAGCCTTTTGCGGTGCCCACGGCGGCATCGTGTGCACCTCTTCCAATGCCGCTGCCGTATACGAGTGGGCGATGGAGCGGGGAGAGAAGATCCTCTTTTTCCCGGACCAGCATTTGGGACGAAATACGGGTCTGAAATTCGGCATTCCGCTCGATGAGATGGTCGTCTGGGACCCGGCAGAGCCGGTGCTCGGCGGCAATGCGGCAGCCGACGTGCGCAACGCCAAGGTCATTCTCTGGAAGGGCTGGTGCTCGGTGCACACGCGCTTCACGGTCACGCAGGTGGAATTCGCCCGCCGGCAGCATCCCGACGTGAATGTCATCGTGCATCCGGAGTGCCCCATGGAGGTGGTGCAGGCCGCCGACTACAACGGTTCCACCGAATTTATCCTAAAGACCATCACTGAGGCGCCTGCTGGCACTATTTGGTCGGTAGGCACCGAGATCAACATGGTCAACCGCATGGCCGCGGAGAACCTCGATAAGAAGATCTTCTGCCTCGACCCCATCGTTTGCCCCTGCTCCACCATGTACCGCATCCATCCGGCGTACGTCGCCTGGGTAATGGAAGACCTCCTGGAAGACAAGGTGACGAACCAGGTGAGCGTCGATCCCGACGTGGCCCACTGGGCGGTCGTTTCCCTCGAGCGCATGCTCACCGTGCATTAGAGGTAGTGCCGTGGCTTGCTGGAGCTTGCGCAAAACGCATCACGCGCTGGGGAGATAGACGGCAAGGAGCAATGACCGATGGCAATCTTTGACACCCACAAAGCCTACACCGCGCTCGCGGCCGGAGGCTTCACGGAGACCCAAGCGCAAACCCTGATCGAGACGCTGAGCGAATCCGGTAACTCTCTGGCTACGAAAGCCGATATAGCAGATATGGCCACCAAAGCCGACCTGCAAGCACTGGAACAAGCGACCAAGGCCGATCTGCAAGCGTTGGAACAATCCCTCAGATCCGATCTGCAAACGTTGGAACAATCCCTCAGATCCGATCTGCAAGCATCGGAGCAAGCTACCAAAGCCGATCTGCGCGAATTGGAATTGCGTGTGGATGCGCGGTTCGATTCGGTGGATGCGCGCTTCGTATCATTGGAACAACGCATGATGATCCGTCTGGGCGCAATGCTGATTGCCGCGGTCGCCCTGATTGTGACAATTCAAGGAGTCCTCCTGGCGCTCTTCCTAAACGCCTAAGCTGCGCATCGTGCTTCGACTATAGACCCTTGATCTAGAAAAGCGTTGGCAGTCCCGCGTGCGTGCAGTATACTGACACGAGCGCGGGACATTTTTTGTGTTGCCTGCGCGCATTTTCACCCCGGAGGATGCCCATGCAACCGAATAGAATTCGCGAGAAACTCAACGCCGGAGAGCCGACCCTGGCGACCCACGTCCATACCACGTGGCCCGGGATGATCGAGATCATCGGCTTGACCGGAATCTATGATTACGTGGAGTTCGTCGCGGAATACGCGCCCTTCAACTTGCACGACTTGGAGAACTTTTGCCGGGCGGCGGAATTGCACAACCTCTCGACCATGATCAAGGTCGACCAGGCGCCCCGCACCTTTCTGGCCCAGCGCGCCATCGGCGCGGGGTTTCAAAGCGTGCTCTTTGCCGATAGCCGCACTATCGCGGACGCCGAGGAGTGCGTGCGCGCCGTGCGTGCCGATACCCCGGAAGCCCGCGGCCTGCACGGCGTGGCCATGCGGCGGGCGTGGTACATGTCGTACGGCGCCGGACCGGATTACCCGCAGGCGCTGGACGACATCGTGGTGGCGCTGATGATCGAAAGGAAATCGGCAGTAGACCAACTGGACGAGTTCCTGGAGGTCAAGGGCGTCGACATGGTGCAGTGGGGTCCCGCCGACTACGCCATGAACATCGGCCGGGCCGGTGAGTTTCAGCACCCGGACGTCAAAGCCGCCGAGAAGAAGGTGTTCGAGACGTGCCTGGCGAAAGGGGTTGCGCCCCGCGCCGAAATTAATTCTGTCGATCAGGCCCAGCGCTTCCTCGACATGGGCGTGACTCACTTCTGTATGGGCACCGACATCAACATCATGTACGACTGGCTCCGGGACCAGGGCGATACGCTGCGCAACCTGTTGAGCAAGGCCTAGGCATAGCGCGACTTTGACGAAGTTCACGTGGTCTGCTCAACCCATCTAAGGCGTGTGCGCTTCGACAAGCCTCCTCGCATAAGGGACCCTGTGCGGCAGCCTCTTGTTTAAGGAAAGAGCGCGGAAGCAATCCTGAGTGTACGACTATCTTCGGCACCGCATTCAGCTTGAGTATTCGGCGGCGTGGCGCGTCGCCCTGAGCGGCTTGTTTGCGGGCGTCGTCCTACCGGCCGTACTCTGGCTGGGTGTTCTCCTCCTCAGTCGCTGGGTGTCGTGGGTGACGGCGCCACTGCTCTGGATCGCGTGCGGCGCCGTGCTGTACTTGAGTTTGGCAGGCGCTGCGGCGGCACTTGCCAATCAGCGCGTCAGCCGCCGCAATGACTTTGGGCTCGTCGCCGGGGCGGCGGTATTCCTGGCGCTCTGCCTGCCGCTCGGCTTGCTGGTCACGGAGACTGTCACCGGTGGTGCTGACACCGGCTTGGCGGCAAATCTTCGTGCCATGCTTAGCATTGCGACTCTGCTACAGGCAGTCGTTCCCACTCTTCTCGCCGGTCTCCTCCTGACAACTGCGTGGGCGGCGCTCCTCGTCCCGTGCACGGCTTGGCTGAACGACGCCGACTGGCAGGCAATCATGGATCGTATGGTCAATGAGACATACCATCGTGACTGGATCAAGTACAACCAGAACTTCATCGACCAGAAGAAGATCGCCTACTACCTAAAGACCGGCCAGGATGAAAAAGCCGCCGCATTGGAAGCCGAGGCCGCCAAACGGGCGCAACACGTCCCGACACGGGAGACGGACAATGGTTGACTCCGCGCAAGCGTGGCTACGACGCTTCGTTAGCATGCGTTCCTGGAGCCCGGAACTCGCGCTCTGCGCAATTGCCCTAGTCTTGAGTGTGGGCGCGCTACAGGGGGAACCGTTCCCACTCGATGTAGGAGTAGCTGAAGTTGTAAAGGCCTGGCAATTTCCGCTCCTGGATCCGGTGTTACATGGCGTTAGCGCGATAGGCTGGTTCCGCATTGCAGCGCCCACCACCATTGTGGCTGTCATTGTCGTCGCGATTCTCGGCTTGCGCTGGCAGGCGGTCACTCTGGGCGTCGCGGCGCTTACCGGCCATCTCTTCAACCAGTTGCTCAAGGCGCTCATAGAACGCCCCCGCCCAGAGATGGCTGCGGAAAGAATAGCAGAGCTGGGCGTAGACACCTTCGCGTTCCCCAGCGGGCACGCCCAATCTTTTACTATCTTCTACGGCTTTCTCGCCTATCTGATCTGGCAGCACGTACCCTGGCCGTGGCTGCGCTGGCTGGGAGTCACTGCCGCGCTCATGATGATCGTGCTGGTGGGCATCTCCCGCGTGTACTTGGGCGTGCACTGGCCCAGCGACGTTTTGGGGGCATATACCATAGGCATTTTGTGGGTCTTGCTTTGGACGCGGGTCTTGCGGGCAGGGTCTACGCCGATGCAAGATCCCAGTGATGAAGGATCGCCTGGCGGGTGATTCCAGTTGCCGGATTATTGTGGTGGAGATTTTCCAAAAAGCCGCGCCGCCTCGACTTGTAGCGCGGCAACCGAGTGGCTAGAATAGTGTGGGTAGACTTTGTGTCTCTTTTCACACGCAGATTGAATAAGGGAAATAAGGCTAGTTGCGTGGCGGGCAACCGTCGCAATCAGCATGAATCGCAGACGGAGACCTCTTGCAGATTACAGTGTCTCTATTAGGAGTGAACGAAAGAAATGGCTGAGGCATGCCAGCGCGGGATTGGAATTCTGTGCTCACGCTTCCGAGTTCTTGCCAGAGTCGGCGTAGATGCGACCTCCGGTTCGGAGACCGGCGCAATGCAAAGCACGGCTTGTCCAAAGGAGGCGGCGTAGGATGCGAGCGCCGAAACACGCCTTGTCCTGGCAGTCAATGCGGCTAGTATTCCTCACGATAGTTGGGGCCATCACCGTTATCCTTCTCGCAGGCTGCGGTGCGGTAGACACGCCGCAGACCGCCCTCTTCCCCCGGTCTGACAACAACCAAGTCATTAACGACCTCTTTGCCCCGCTGACCTGGCTGGCCATCGTCATCTTCGTGCTGGTCCAGGGCCTACTGATGTATTCGGTGTACCGCTTCCGCGTGAGCGACGACGACGATAGCATCCCGCCGCAGGTTCACGGGAACACCCGCTTGGAGATAGCCTGGACGCTCGCGCCGTCGATTGTCGTCGTCATCATGCTTATCCTGACGTACCAAGCCATGGCAATAATCGAGGCCGATCCTCCGGAAGATGCCCTCCGCGTGCGCGTTGTCGGCCATCAATGGTGGTGGGAAATACACTATCCCGATCTCGACGTAGTCACTGCCAACGAGATTCACATCCCTATCGACCGCCCCGTCTATTTTGAGCTAGAGTCAAACGACGTTATCCACTCATTCTGGGTGCCGCGACTCATGGGGAAGCGTGACTTGATGCCGGGTTCCACGAACACTATCTGGTTTACGCCGTCCGAGGAGGGGCTCTATGCCGCTCAATGCGCCGAGTATTGCGGCACGGCCCACGCACAGATGCGCTTCCACGTGGTTGTGGAATCCGAGGCGGCATTTAACAAGTGGTTGGATAAACAGCGAGAGCCCGCCGCGGAGATGACGGGTGACGCCGCTGAGGGCGCGTCGCTCTTTGTCAGTCGTGCCTGTGTCACGTGCCATACGATCCGGGGCACGGACTCCATAGGCACGATTGGCCCGGACCTGACCCACGTTGCCAGCCGCGCCTACATTGCCGGCGGCATACTGGAAAACACCACTACGGACGTTGCCGCCTGGCTCAGCGACCCGCAAGGGCTAAAGCCGGGGAATAAGATGATCCTCCCGGTTGAATTGAGTAGTGAGGATATCCGCTTGCTCACGGCGTACATCAGGGCGCTAAGGTAGCTGCGAAGAGATTGTGAAAATGCTCACAAACATTGTACTATTGGGATGGACGGTACCGCGTAGACGTTTGGGTGAAGCGGGTGCTGCCACGTCTGTGCAGCGAGGAGTGTCGGCATGGCAACAGTAACAGACGTACGCACGCAGGAACGAGTTTCCACCGGCGCGGCGATCTGGAGTTGGATTACTACCATCGACCATAAGCGCATCGGTGTGCTCTATTTTGTCACGTCGCTCATCTATTTCTTGGTCGCCGGCATTGAGGCGCTGCTCATCCGGCTGCAACTCGCGACGCCGGACGGTGAGATCCTCGACCCCGATCTGTACAACCAATTGTTCACCATGCACGGCACGGCCATGGTCTTCATGGTCGCTATGCCCATGGCGGCGGCGTTCTTCAACTTTCTCATCCCGCTTATGATTGGCGCGCGAGACGTGGCGTTTCCGCGTCTCAACGCCTTCAGCTACTGGACGTTTCTCGGCGGCAGCCTGCTGATGCACAGCAGCTTCTTGTTCGGGCAGGCGCCCGACGGCGGCTGGTTCGGCTACGCCAACTTGACCTCCAAAGAGTACTCGCCTGGGCTGAGCATCGACTTCTGGGGCTTGGGCCTGTTGGTGCTGGGTGTCGCGTCAGTTGCCGCGGCCCTGAACTTCATCATTACGATTATCAATTTGCGGGCGCCGGGTATGACCCTCATGCGCATGCCGGTGTTCGTGTGGATGACGTTCGTTACGTCATTCCTTATCATATTTGCCTTTCCCGCCATCACGGCTGCGCTCATCTTCCTGGAGTTCGACCGCCTGTTTGGCACGAACTTCTATGAGGTGGCCGAAGGCGGCGACCCGATGCTCTGGCAGCACCTCTTCTGGGTCTTCGGACATCCGGAGGTATATATCCTCGTTCTGCCGGGGTTCGGTATAGCTTCCGAGATCCTGCCCACGTTCTCGCGCAAGCCGATCTTTGGCTACAGCGCCATGGTCTTTGCCGCGGTGGCCATCGGTTTCCTGGGCTTCAGCGTGTGGGCGCACCACATGTTCACCACCGGCATGGGCACCATTGCCGACGCCGCGTTCGCCGGGTCTACGATGCTTATCGCCATTCCCACCGGCATCAAGATGTTCAACTGGGTGGCTACGTGTTTTGGCGGGCGGATACGGCTGACGACGCCGATGCTCTTTGCGCTTGGATTCTTGACGACATTCCTTATTGGCGGTCTGACCGGCCCAATGCTCGCGGCCGTGCCGCTGGACCTGCACTTCCAGGATAGCTACTTCGTAGTAGGACACTTCCATTACGTGCTCTTCGGCGGCCTCATTCTGGCCCTGATGGGCGGCGTCTACTATTGGTACCCCAAGATTACCGGACGCATGATGAGCGAAAAGATTGGCAAGGTGCACTTTTGGCTCATGTTCATGTCCATGAACTTGACCTTCTTCCCCATGCACTTCGTGGGTTTGGACGGCATGCCGCGGCGCGTCAGCACGTACGCCGCCGACATGGGGTGGGAAGGTTGGAACATGTTCATAAGCATTAGCGCGTTCGGCATTGGCCTATCCGTGTTGGTATTTCTCCATAACTTAGTCGTCAGCTATAAGAAGGGCGAGCCCGCCGGCAACGACCCGTGGGACGCGCGTACACTCGAGTGGGCAATTCCCAGCCCACCGCCTGAGCACAACTTCGATGAAATCCCTCAGGTCACCCACCGCGATCAGGTGTGGTACGACAAGTACGGCGAAGGCCACGGCAGCGCGGCGGAACTGAGCAAAGTCGACACCTCCGTGGCTGAGCACGCAGAAGAAGACGAAGAGCACGATGTTCACATGCCGAATCCTTCATACTGGCCGCTGCTGGTTAGTGCCGGATTAACCATTGCCGCCGCCGGGCTCTTGATCCATATACTCGTCGCGATATTCGGCGTAGCGTGGACGATTGTAGCGATCTACGCGTGGTCGCTTGAACCCGCTTCCGATCCGCCGAATGAACACTAGCGCCTAAGCCATTTGGCCATCACGGATTACATCATTTGGTTATTACAGAACAGACACACCATTTGGTCATGCGGAATAGAAAGCTCCAGTCTTATCCCCTCTCCCTGTGAGAGAGGGCTAGAGCCTGCCCCGTACGCCGATACGCAGAATCGGATGATACGGGGGTGAGGGCAAAGATGAAAAGTCAGAACACGGTTAAGCTGATCGAGGGCTAGCTTGAGGAGAATCTCTGAATGAGCGATGCAGCACTCGCCCACGAGGCGCATGAAGAGCATCCAACGTCCACGGGACTGAACCACCGCAAGATCCTCATGTGGGCCTTTCTTGGCTCTGAGTGCATCTTCTTTGGTTCCCTGATCACCACCTACCTCGTATACCGAGGCAAGAGTGTCGTTGGCCCCTATCCCGGTGAGATTCTCAACATTCCGCTCACGTCGGTAAGCACGTTCGTACTGCTCATGAGCAGCTTGGCGATGGTGCTGTCACTGGCCGGCTTTGAAAGGGCGGCGGGCGCCGGTACGGACGAAGAACGCCGGCGCAGCGAGTTGAAAAAGGGCCGCTTTTGGCTGCTGATGACCGCGGTGCTCGGCACCGGTTTTCTCGGCTTTCAGGTGTACGAATTCTATGAGTTCGTGCACCATGGTTTGGGCCTCACGACCAATCTCTTTGGCACGACGTTCTATGTGCTCACCGGCTTTCACGGCACGCACGTCGGCGTGGGCGTTGTTTGGCTGGTCTCCCTGCTCGTGCTCAGCTACTTTGGTAAGGTGAAGCCCCTCGACGTGGAGCTGGGCGGCTTGTACTGGCACTTTGTCGACATAGTCTGGATCATCATCTTTACCTTGATCTATCTGATTCCGTCATAGTCCTGAATGCGGCGCGCGCTTGTGAAGCGTATTATTGTAGCGCGGGGGCTTGTCCCCCGCCGGGGAAGCGTTGAGTAGCTTCCATTTCGCTTGCGGCGTCATAACCGAACTGTAAGGAGGAGAGCATGAGCACAGAGGCTGCCCACACCGATGAGGCCCACGCCACTACCGGGCACTATGTCCGCATCGCCATCATCCTTACCATTCTCACCATCCTGGAAGTCGCCACCTACTACGTCGATATCCCGTTTGCGCTGCTGATCCCGCTGCTGCTGGTGTTAGCCGGCATGAAATTCGCCCTCGTTGTCGCCTACTACATGCACCTGCGCTACGACAGCAAGCTGTTCTCGGGATTCTTCTTCTTTGGACTAACCATTGAGATTCTCTTGCTGATCGCGCTCATGGTGCTCTTCGGCATCCGCTCAGGCTAATGGTCGGCGCCCTAACATCTCTCGCGGTTGGGTTAAGTTGCGGTCTGGTAAGCCTCTTCTACGCCATCGGCGTAACGCGAGCGCAACGACTTGGCCGTTCCACTCCTTCACCGTGGCGCAGGCTCTCCTTCGGCTCGGGTATCGCCCTGATACTCGTATCCCTTATCGGCCCGGTGGATACGCTCTCGGCGCAGTATTTCACCATGCACATGATCCAGCATCTGCTGCTGATGCTGATCGCCCCGCCTCTGCTGCTGGTCGGCGCGCCGGTCGTGATGGTGCTGCGGGGCCTGCCGCCCTTCCTGCAACGACCGGTCTTTGTAACCGTGGCGCGCAACCGCGTGATGCGGCGCGTCACGCAAACCCTGCTCCACTCCCACGTGGCGCTCGGCCTGTTTCTGGCGACACTGTGGCTTTGGCACGTGCCGCAACTGTATTCCTCGGCAGTGAACGACGACTTTGTGCACCTGCTCGAACACACCTTGTTCTTCTGGCCGAGCGTCTTCTTCTGGTGGAACGTGGTCGACTCCTGGCCGTTTCGCGCGCGCCTCTCCGCGCCACGCCGCCTGCTCTACATCTTTTTCGCCACGGCAGGGCTTAAGCTCGTGGGTGTCTTAATCACGGTTTCCGGCCAGGTCCTCTACACGGCCTATCTCCTGCCCCGGGAGGGCTCGGCGTTCGCCGCCCTGGACGACCAACGCATTGGCGGCCTGATCATGTGGATGGGCGGTGGCCTCTACATGCTGCTGCCGCTCGCGGTCGTCTTCTTCCGCTGGGCGCAGCAGGACGCCGCCGCCCCACCACCGGCTCCGGCGCGCCGATCTGCGAATGCGGTTCCCGCGCCACAGAGCAACGCGCACGACCCGCTCTAGACCGCCGCGCGCCTAGGCGACTAAGATAAGCGGAGTACCCTCAACTCCGCGCGTAAGCGCGCTACGAGGCGTATCGGCCCTGTTTGTGTTTCTTCTTGGGAATTGACCGGCGCAGAGATGCCGGACTAGGTTCTTGATTCGCATGCTCGATGCAGCAGTTGGCAGTGCAGATTCCGAATACACGCGCAGCCTCAAGCGCAACGTGTGGAAATTCTATCTGTTGAAAGTGGCCTGGGGCGTGCGTTGGGGCACGCTGCTGCCCATCTTCGCCATCTACTTCCTGGACCGCGGCATATCCCTCACCGGCTTCATGATACTCATGGCGACCCTCAACCTCTCCAGTGTCACCTCGGAGTTGCCCACCGGCCTCTTTGCTGACCGTTTCAGCCGCAAGTGGAGCATCTTTGTGGGGGCCCTCATCGGTTGTGTGGGCGTTGTCATCCTCATATTCGCCGTTGATTACTTCGTGTTCGTGCTTGGCTTCATCCTGGTGGGCGTGGGAGCGGCCTTTGCCTCCGGCGCGGACATGGCGCTCTTCTACGACTCCATCAAAGGCGCGGGCTTGGAAGGGCGGGTGCAATCCCTCCTGGGGCGCGCCCTGGCCATCGAGAACATCAGCATGGTCGGCGGCACGCTCATCACCGGCGCCATCGCGGGGCAAACCGGGCTTACGGGACCGTTCTGGGCGAGCGCCGCCTCCCTCATAACCGCGGCAACCATCGCGCTCTGGTTCGTGGAACCCGACATCGGGCGCGACCGGCCCGCATCCTCACAGCCAACGGCCTTCCGGGAAACGGCGCGCCAATACTTCCGGCACCTCAGGGCAACAATTCGGACCATCACGCACAACCCGGAATTGGTGGGGCTGGTGGTGGTGTACGTGGTGTTGATGCGCACCTACTTCCTGTCGGAGCGTCCTTTTGGCGGACCCTACCTCACGTCGCTCGGCTTCTCCGCCGCTGATCTTGGGTTCATCTATGCGCTGTTCTATGCGGTGATGTCGGCCTTCATGCTCGGCTCGGGCCGAATACGCGCCTGGCTGTGGGGGAGCGAACGCGCCGCGCTGCTGTCGCTTGGCATACTCGGCATGGTTTCCCTGGTGGTGCTCGTCAACGCGCCGTTGAGGCCCATCGTCATTCTGGGGATGCTCGGCATCTACGTGATGATCGGCTTGCTCCATCCGCTGATGCAGGAGAGCCTCAACCGCCGTCTCGTTTCGGCACAGCGCGCCTCCTGCCTCTCCTTGGTGCAAGCGTCGATTTACACGCTCGGACTGCTGGTAGGCACGCCCCTCGGCGCCGTGGCCGACAACTTCGGACTGGAAACGGGGCTGCGCGCCTTCCAATGGACGTTCGTGCCGGCCATCCTCCTCGCGGCAATCCTGGCATGGCGGGTGCTGGTTCCTTCTACCCGACGCGAGACACCGGCAAGCAGCAGCGGGGACGGCTAGCGCGTAGCGGCAGGCGTGTGTTCGCGGCATACCCTGAGCGCAGGTGCAATATCCCTTTCCCGGTGCGAGAGGAGACTCCCCCCCCCCCTCAACGAGGATTTTGCATAGGTCTCCGCCGGGAGAGGGAACCGGAGTGGCGTGACTCCTACCTGCCCGTCACGGCAAAGCAAACTACCCGTTCGCGCGGATCTCGTCGCCGCGCGCTTTGGCGAGTCCCGCCAATCGCCGGCTGCCTTCCAAGCAAAGTTCCGTCGGCGCGTTGACAGCGGAACGGCAACTTAGTACCGTTAGGGTGGAATAGTGTACGTGCGCTAGCGGCACATGCACGTCCTATATGAAGGCTTGATTGCCAGAAATGGCGTTATAAATGTTTCACTTTCTTACATGGTATCGCGGAGAGGAAGGCAAAGGGCATGGAGCTATGGATGCTTGTCGTGCCTCTGCTTGTCCTAATCCCTGGAGCTTTTGTCGTCGGTTATTGGGCTCAACGGTTGATCCAACATCGGAACACGCAGGCGGCTGCGGCTGAAGCGCAGAGGCTCTTGGAGGATGCAGAGACAACACGCAAACGACTCGTAGTAGAAGCAAAGGATGAAGCGCTCAAGCTCAAGACCAGAGCGGAAGATGAGATTGGACGCTGGCGCGGCGAACTCACACGCACCGAGCGCCGCCTGCAGCAGCGCGAGGAGACGCTAGATCAGCGCACCACGCAGGCCGAACGCCGCGAGAAGAAGATTGGGGATTCCGAGAAGCGGGTAGAGCGCGAACGAGACGCCGTCAATGAACTGCGCCACAAGCAGATCAACGAACTCGAACGTATCGCCCAAATGACGGCCGACGAAGCCAAGGAGGTGCTCACGAAGAGCATCGAGGACGAGGTGCGCGAAGAGTGCACCCGCATGATCAAGCAGCTTGAAGCGTCGGCGCGGGAGGAATCGGAGCGGAGCGCGCGCCGGGTGATCGCCACGGCGATCCAACGGCTGGCCGCCGACCACACCGTCGAAACAACGGTCTCGGTCGTCACGTTGCCCAATGAGGAGATGAAGGGCCGCATCATCGGCCGCGAAGGGCGCAATATCCGCGCCTTGGAGCTTCTCACCGGTGTGGACCTCATCATTGACGATACGCCCGAGGCGGTGGTGCTCTCGGCGCATGATCCCGTGCGGCGGGAAGTGGCGCGTTTAGCGTTGACCCGCCTCATCCAGGACGGGCGCATCCACCCCGCCCGCATCGAGGAGATGGTGGGCAAGGCCGATAAGGAAATCGAGGATACGATTTGGGAGGAAGGTGAACAAGCGGCGGACTTGGCGCAGGTGCGCGGCCTACCCGCCGAGTTGGTACGCCTCATCGGTCGGCTCCGCTACCGCTCCAGCTACGGCCAGAACGTGCTGGCGCACAGCGTTGAGGTGGCGCAATTGGCAGCGAGTATGGCCGCGGAAGTCGGCGCCGACGTGAACGTCGCCCGGCGCGCGGGCCTGCTGCACGACATCGGCAAAGCGGTGGACGCCGACATGGAAGGCCCCCACGCGTTGGTGGGAGCGGAAATGGCCCGCCGGTACAATCAATCGCCCAAGATCGTCCATGCCATTGCCGCCCATCATAACGATGAAGAACCGCGCACGGTAGAAGCCTTCATCGTATCGGCGGCGGACGCCATCTCAGCCTCGCGGCCGGGGGCGCGGCGGGACTCGATTGAGCGGTACATGCAGCGTCTGCGAGCACTGGAATCCGTGGCCAATTCCTTCTCCGGCGTCGAAAAGTCGTATGCGACCCAGGCCGGGCGGGAAGTGCGCATCATGGTGCGCCCCGATGAGATCGATGAGTTAGGCGCGGTGCGATTGTCGCGTGACATCTGCAAGCAGATCGAAGAGACGCTTGACTACCCAGGCCAGGTGAAGGTCACGTTGATTCGCGAGACACGCGTAGTAGGCTATGCGAAGTAATTGTGGGGAGGTCTGGGCGAGTATTGCCGCGAATGAGCGAAGATGAAGCCCAGCGCATGGTGTGCGCCGAGACCTGGAAACTGCGCAGTGGGAGAATGAGAATAGACTAGAAGCTATCTCGTAAATCGGCTCGACGTGCCGATACGTGCTTCGACAAGCTCAGCACGAACGGTTAATGCCCTTTCCGTTCGTCCTGAGCCTGTCGAAGGGCAAATCTGCACAGAGCAATGTATTTATGAGATGAGTTGTAGGCATAATACAGATTATTGCTCTGGCCCACCTGAGCGACTAGCGTTGCACGCAACACCGGAGCCGGAGGAAATCTTTGCATAATCCGACTAGGCCGGACGAGAAGGCCCCGTCTCCCTGGGGAGAGGGCCGGGGTGAAGGGAAATCAGTGCCAATCCGTCCCATTTCCATCTGTTTGGCGGGGTCACGCAAAGGTCTCCGGAGGGGGAGCAAATGGAAATCCTGAAAGTAGCGTCACAATCCAAACCGACGGCAGTGGCCGGCGCAATCGCCGGCGTAGTGCGGGAATCCGGTCGAGCCGAGGTCCAAGCAATCGGGGCCGGAGCCGTGAATCAGGCTATCAAGTCAATCGTCATTGCGCGCGGCTATCTGGCGCCGAGTGGGATCGACCTTGTCTGCATCCCCGCGTTCATCGAAGTAACAGTGGAAAACGGCGAGCGTACCGCGATCAAGTTCATTCTGGAATCACGGTAATTCCTATTCGCTCAAGCCATGTGCCTTGAGGACTTTAGCGCCCCTTATTGAATGGATGAAACGTAAAAGTATCTGGTCTCGTCGTAGTCTACTCGCCTTGTAGTTGTATTTGACCGACAGCAGTCGCGGGTTGAGACTAGCCAAGAAAGAAGGCGCACAGTAGTGGGGACAACCCAAGAAGGAATTGGCGACAAACGGCGTGCACCGCAACGAGATTTAAGTGGTGATTCTGGTTTTGTCGGCAGGCGAGATCCAGAATGCCCAGAAGCTATGGCACAAGAATTGTCGGCTTCCGTGAGAACATTTGTACAGGCATTCGAAGCCAGCTTGCGTGAGTTCGAGCGACGTATGACCATTCGCTTTGGCTTAATGCTGCTTGTCGTATGGGGTTCGATGGCTGCGATACTCAAACTGTGCCCGTAGCAAACACATGCGGCGGGCAAGTTTCCCAGCGGATTAGTGTACGCCAGATGTGCGCCGCGGGGACATAACAAAGTTCTCCGCCCCAGTTCCGCAGCAGGCTTTTACCATAGGGGCAATACTTAAGCGAATATTCAGCGCATTCCCCGTAATTCAGGAGAGCAGGCATGTACCCAAATGGAGCGGATTTCGGCCTGAGCCTCACGTTTGATATCGAGATGTGCACCAACTTCCCGTACTGGACATCGGTGTGGGACCATCGCAAGGGGGCCATCGACGAGGACAGCAAGCTCTATATGGGCAAGATGCTGGACGTGGCGGATACGTTCGGGGTCAAGTTTCAGTTCTTTCTCGTGGGCCGCGCGCTGGAAGACCCGGACATCGACTACCTGAAGCGCATGACGGCCGAGGGCCATGCCGTAGACAACCACACGTACAACCACGTCTCCGTAAAGGCCCAAGACATTCCGCAACTCCAACCGGTGTACGCCAATGCGCCGTGGCGAGCCGCCGGCCTCAACGCACTGGAGTGTATTGAGCGCGAGGTGCGGCAAACCTCGACGGCGATCACCGAAAAACTCGGCACCGCGCCCACCGGCTTTCGCACGCCCGGCGGCTTCAACAACGGCTTGGACGACGTGCCCGCCGTACAGGAAGCCCTCAGCGACGCGGGCATGCAGTACGCCTCGGCGCGGTACTATTTCCCGGTGGACCCCAAAAAGAAACGGCCCTCGGCGGACGTGCTCAACGCAGCGATGGAAGCGAGCATCGATGCGCTCCAGCCCTCCCGCTATCCCAACGGGCTGCCGGAATTGCCCTTGGCCGGCATTACGGACATCTGGGCGTTTCGCGTACTGGACCTCGACCGCTGGGAGTTCATCAACGTGCTCAAGCGCGGTATCGACCACGCCCACGCCAACCGGCAGGTGCTGAGCCTGTGCTTCCATCCGCCGGTGCTCGCGGTCCGCGATCCCCACTGCGACATGCTCAATATCGTGCTGCGGTACGCTTTGGAAAAACCCGGCGGCTGCTGGGTGACGACGAACCAGGAGATGGTGGCGCATACGCTCAACTAAGCACTTGGCCTCGAATAACGCGCGCTCGCAGGACAAGCTCAAGTGTCATTAAATAGCCGTAGCGCGGGGGCTTGTCCCCCGCTCTTTGGCGGGAAAATTTCACATTTCGCAGTGGGCAGCGACGCGGAAATATTGGAAGTTCCATCCAATTGAGCAAGGAAAGACAAAAGGACACGCAGATGTTTCCCAATGGCGCTGATTTCGCTCTTAGTCTCACGTTCGATATCGAGATGACCCCAAACTTTCCCTACTGGACCTCCAAGTGGAACCATCGCAAGGGTGAGATCGACGAGGGCACCAAGCTGTATTTGCAAAGAATGAGCGAGATCGCCAAGTCGTATGGCGCCAAGCTGCAGTTCTTTCTCGTGGGCAGCGCGCTGGAAGACCCGGATATCGACTACCTCAAGCAGCTCGTCGACGACGGCCATGCCATCGACAACCACACCTATACCCACGTGAACGTGAAGGCCAAGACAATTGACGGCTTACAGGAAGTCTATGCCAACGCTCCCTGGCGGGCCGTTGGCCTCACGCCGTTGGAAGTCATTCGGCAGGAGATCCGGCAGACAAACGACGCAATCGAGGAGAAACTGGGAGAACGGCCCCAGGGATTCCGCACGCCTGGTGGCTTTGACGGCGGGCTCGACGACGTGCCGGACGTACAAGATGTGCTCAAGGACGAGGGCTTTCGCTTTGCCTCGGCGAATTACCACTATCCCGTAGACCACACGGTGCGGCATCACCCCACCGAGGCGCTCGAAGCGGCGTTTGGCACCAGCTTGAATAAGCTGCAGCCCTACCGCTATCCCAACGGCCTGCTGGAAATTCCCCTCATGGGGATCACCTCCATCTGGGCCTTCCGGCACATGGACCTCGACCGCTGGGAGTTCATCGATCTCATCAAGGCCGGCGTGGACCACGCGCACGCCAACCGGCAGATTTTCAGCCTGTGCTGCCATCCGTCGGACATCGCCGCGCGGGACCCGCACTGCGACATGGTCGATGCCGTGCTGCGCCACGCGCTGGACAAGCCCGGCGGCTGCTGGGCCACGACTAACCGCGAAATCGCTGATCTCCTGAATAACTGAGAACCAATTCCGCAACCCCGGCACATTCACCACAAAAGGCATCATGTGGACGGTGACATGTCGCCTCTACGAACGCTCCAAAGGCCGTAAGCGTGCGGCTCGGCTTCATTGCGTCTAGAATAGTTGCAATACGTCGCATCATACGGAGCAGGCGTTAACCCACGGAGTGAGAAAGGAAAGCGCAGTACCATGGAAACCGCAGATGTCGTCGTTATTGGCGGTGGCATTGTCGGCACCACGATCACCTATCATCTCGCCAAGGCCGGCGCCGGCAAAGTGGTGCTCTGTGAGCGCAAGACCATCGGCTCGGGCACGAGTTCCATGTCCGGCGCCATGTGCGGCCAGCAAGCGGAAATGACGGACACCATTGCCAAATTGGCGGTGCGCGCCCGCGACATCTACGACAATTTTTCCGATGTCATCGGCGGCGACTGCGGCTTTTTCAAATATGGCATCTTGAATCTCTTCAATACTATGGATTTAGCCGAAAGCGCTGCCGCGCGGGCGAGGAAGAATGGCTCGGCGGCGCGCGCCATCACGCTCGACGAGGCCAAAGACTATTACCCGGAAGCCAACTTGGAGGGCGCGGGCGCGGCGCTGCTCTACGGCGAGACGGGCAACGTGGACGCCTACCGCACCATGCAGTCCTTCGTGGCCGGCGCGCGGGCGCACGGCGCGGAAATCCGGGAATTCACGCCGGTGACGCATATTCATGCCAAGAATGGCCGCATCGAACGGTTGGAGACCCCCGGCGGCGCCATTGTGCCGGGCAAAGTGGTGCTCGCCTGCGGGCCGTGGAGCCACAAAGTAGCGCGCTCCGCTGGATTGCGTTTGCCAATACAGCCTTCGCAAGTAGGCGTGTCGTTCTACCGCCAGCCGCCTGACTTTTACGACCGGCCGCCGGTGTTCAGCGTAGAGCTCGCCATCATTCCGTGGCACAACAAGCACTTCCGCGTCCTGTGCGACCGCCGCGATCCGCTGGTGAAGATCGAACCGGACCCCACCAACGCCGTGCCGCCGCAGTGGATGGTGGACTGGACGACGGAAGTGATCCAGCGGCGGCTGCCCAAGATGAAGCGCGGCCGCTTCCAGGGGGCGTACCAGACCTGCTATGACGATACGCCCGATCTGAAGCCCCTCCTGGGCTATATAGAGGGCTACAAGAACCTATTCCTCGATTGCGGCTGGAGCGGTCGGGGCTTCAAGTTTTCCGTGGCTCTCGGCGAGTACAACGCCAAGTGGATCATGGAAGGCAAGACAGAATTGGATCTGGCGCCGTGGCTGGCGAGCCGCTTCCTGGGCGCGTGAGCTGAATTTGCGATCCCTGCGTCACAAGTGTGCAATGTGGAACCTCTGCCCGATCCGTTCGTTTTGTCTGAAGGCAATGTGTTCCGTTCGCCCCCGTATCAAGTACGGGGCAGGCTCTGAGCCTGTCGAAGGGTGAACAAGGCGCGCAGCGTTGAATTCGAAAACTCTGTAGTGTAGTCTCACTAGCGGGATGGGCTGTGCCTTGCTTTTCAAAGCCCAGACAGTGTGCACTAGCGCGGAGCGGATGGATTCCGCGCCCCCGTGCGGGGGCGAGCTTTCGCGGGAATGACGGGCTGGTTTGCCTCGTCGTCGGAGTGACAATGAGCCGGCTCTCAAAGGCTTTTCCTACCCGGATCCTACATTAGTTTTGACGTTTTTAAAAAGAGGGGTTCGTACATGTCGCGTTCACGCATAGTCGTCACCGGCATGGGCGCGGTAACCCCTGTGGGGAACTGCGTTGCAGACTCGTGGCGCGCGGTGTGTGCCGGCACGCCCGGCATTACGCGCATAAGCCGTTTCGACACGGATGGCTTTGCGGCACAAATTGCCGGTGAGGTGAAGAACTTCGATCCCCGGCAGTACGTGGATGCGCGCGAGGTGCGGCGCATGGACCGCTTCACGCAGTACGCGGTAGCGGCGGGCCAACAGGCCATGGACGACTCGGGTCTCGACATTAACGGGCACAATACAGACCGGATCGGTGTCTTCGTAGGTTCCGGCATTGGCGGCATCGAGTCGCTGGAGTCCCAGTTCGCGGTGATGGCCGCGCGCGGCCCCAGCCGGTTGAGCCCGTTTCTTATCCCCATGCTGCTCACGGATACGGCGGCGGGGGCGATCTCCATTCGCTTTGGCTTGCGGGGTCCGAACCTGGCGGTAGTCTCCGCCTGCGCCACCGGTGCGCATGCCGTCGGCGAGGGCGCGGCAGCCATCCGGCGCGGCGACGCCGACGTGATGATTTGCGGCAGCAGCGAGGCCGCGGTGACCCCGATGACGATTGCCGGCTTTGCCGCCATGCGGGCGCTCTCCACGCGCAACGACGCGCCGGCGGCAGCCTCGCGGCCCTTTGAGAAGCAGCGCGACGGCTTCGTGGTGGGCGAAGGCGCGGGTGTCCTCGTGCTGGAGAGCCTGGAACATGCCCTGGACCGCGGTGCGCGCATCTACGGCGAGGTGGCGGGCTACGGCGCCACGGCGGACGCCAGTCACATCACCGCGCCACCGGAAGACGGCGAAGGCGCCGCCCGCGCTATGCAAAGCGCACTGGAGCAAGCGCAGCTTCAGCCGCAGGACGTGCAATATATCAACGCCCACGGCACCTCGACGCCACTGAACGACCGGGCAGAGACCCAAGCCATCAAGGCGGTGTTTGGCGCGCACGCCGGTGCGTTGGCGGTGAGTTCCACGAAGTCCATGACCGGACACCTGCTCGGCGGCGCCGGCGGCGTGGAATCCGTCTTCTGCTTGAAAGCAATTGGAGAAAACATCATCCCGCCGACCATCAACTACGCGGTGCCCGATCCCGACTGCGACTTGGACTACGTGCCCAATACTGCACGCAGCACGGCTGTTCACGCGGCCATGAACAACAGCTTCGGCTTTGGCGGACACAACGCGAGTCTGGTCTTTACCCGATACGAGACGTAGGACTGTTACGTGGCAGAGAAGCAGAATTCCAACAAAACGCAGAGCGCTAAAGGCGATGCCTGGGTAAAGGGCGTGAACGACCTGATGGACGCCTTGCAGGACACGGCGGTCAGTGAGGTTGAGATTCGCTTTGGTGATACGGCAGTGTTTCTACGCCGCCGACCGGGCATCGTGCCCCAAGCGCCCGTGGCAGAAGCGCCCTCGTCCGCCGAGGAACCGGTAAGCCGCACCGCGATTCAGGCGCCCCTGAACGGCATCTACTACGACCGCTCAAGTCCAGAAGCCGACCCCTTTGTGCAGGTGGGAGACCATATCGAGGCCGGTCAGGTGGTAGCGCTCATCGAGGCCATGAAGGTCTTCAACGAGGTGCACGCCGATCAATCCGGTCGCGTGACGGCATTGCTGGTAGAATCCGGAGACATGGTGCAGAGCGGCCAAGACCTCATCGCACTGGACGTGGAGGGAGAAAAACCGAGCGGCAGTCAGCCGTAGAGAAACCAAGGACCGAGCGACGTGGTGGAAAGCGCTTAGGTAACAACTCGTTCTTAAATCGAGGTAACTTGCAGCAAAGGAGAGCGGTGGATGACGGCACGAGACCCAAATCCACCGCCTAATTGGTGATGCGGTTGAGTTTCGTAGCTGAACTGGTCATTTTCGAATCTTCGTCCTTTCGCCGGCAGGCAGGTGAAAGCAAAGACCCCGCCTTCAAGGCAGACTAGCTACGGAATAGACCCTAAGTTCCGTTTAGGCGGTGGATTTGGGTTTGCGCGGGCACTTGATGGTTCTTAATAACGTAAATACAATTCCGACGAACTCGCACAGACGCTGTAAGGAGATATTTCTATGGCTATTGCATCTCGCCCAACCGTTCTCGCAGATGTCATTGTCCCCAGTAATTGGGTACAGACGCAAGTCAACAGGGCCGTCGTGGACTTTGCGCTTATGTTTGGGTTCGCGTGGTTCGTTACGTTGTTCGCCCAGTTTGCGATAAGGCTGCCCTGGACGCCTGTCCCCATTACGGGCCAGACCTTCGCTGTGCTGGTCGCGGGAGGTGCACTCGGGGCATGGCGAGGGGCCGGCTCACTGCTCATATACATGGTCATGGGTATGATAGCCATTCCGGTGTTCGCGCCAAGTCAAAGCGCACTCGGTATGGATGGCACGTGGGGAGCGCACGTTCTCTTCCCGTGGCTGGGAAACTCAGGCTTCCCATGGGCGCTTGCGAGCGGAGGGTATGTCGTTGGCTTCATCTTTGCTGCTTGGGTAGTGGGGTGGTTCGCGGAAAAGTCGTGGGACCGAAAGTATCTCGGACTGCTCTCGATGCTGGCCGCCAACGCCATTCTGTACGTGCCTGGACTGATCTGGCTCAACATAGACGCTGCCGGCGGAGATTGGGCGAAGACACTGGAGTGGGGACTCTACCCCTTCATCGTTGGCGACCTAATGAAGCTATACGCTGCCACTCTGACTCTGCCCGCCGCATGGGCGCTTGTTAACAAGATTCGGCCGGACGCCGATACTGACGACGCTGCTGGGGGTTAGCGTTTGGGTAAACGATCATTGATTACGTGAATGCCGGCCGGGGCCTGCCAATCGGTAGAAATGCCGCCAAGTGGTCCAATTGTGCCCCTTCACACTTTCTTAATGCATGCCAAAGGTTATATACTTACTAGAGGCAAGAAAACACAGGGCGCTTCTTTTCGATCCGTTAGGCGGTGCCCCATGTGCCGTCTCGGAGTGAGGGGAAGCAAACCTGCTAGATGTGCACTTGGTTTCCCCGTAGTGCAGAGTCACTCTCGTTCGCACCACATGACCGACTATTGGATCCGCGTCTGATTTTCCTCCGTGTCTTAGAGACGAGGTCTTGAAGAGCAGCCCCCCTCCGTAGTTAGCCCTTTCTTGGCAGTGATGCACCTTCGTAGTCTTTCTTTTGTAGTATCTTTTCGCAAAGCGTAGAGGAGC
Organism: Chloroflexota bacterium; assembly: GCA_028874195.1. Classification (GTDB taxonomy): domain Bacteria; phylum Chloroflexota; class UBA11872; order VXOZ01; family VXOZ01; genus VXOZ01. Next base: position 11,204 of record JAPPLM010000058.1, on the reverse strand, counting down.
GAGTAATGAGCGATACGCTGGAGCAGGTAAAGGCGGTAGTAGCGGACAAGCTTGGCGCGGAAGCCGGCGAGATTTCGGAGGAGACACGCTTCCAGGAAGACCTGGAGGCGGATTCCCTCGACCTCGTCGAGCTTATCATGGCGCTGGAGGACGAGTACGGCATCCAGATCTCGGATGAAGAGGCCCAGGAGATCCGCAGTATCAAGGATGCGGTGGCCTACATCGATCAGCAGACGTCCGGCTAACCCCGGTACGCAGTAGATGGATCTCGCACTTGCCGGCCACGTCGCCCTGGTTACCGGCGCAAGTCGCGGCATAGGCAAAGGCATTGCCAGCGCGCTTGCCCGCGAAGGTTGCAAGCTCGTCATCTGTGCCCGCACCGAGGAGACTCTCGCAGAAACGGCGGAAACGCTGCGAGAGAGCGGCGCGGAGGTCCGCACCGTCGTAGGGGACGTCACGGAACCGGCTGCGGCGGCGCACATTGTCGGCGCGGCAGTCGCGGCCTACGGTCAACTCAATGTCCTGATTAACAACGTCGGCGGCAACAACCGCACGCCGTTCCCGGAGCAGAGCGATGAGGAGTGGGAAGAGGTCATCGCCGCGAACCTGCTCTCAGGCGTCCGCATGACACGCGCCGCCGTGCCGCATCTTGCGGCGGCAGGCGGCGGGTCCGTTGTCTTCATCTCCTCCATCTGGGGCCGCGAAACGGGCGGCTCTCCCGTATACGTGAGTACGAAAGCCGCTGCCATCGGCCTTGCTTCCAGTCTTGCCCGCGAATTAGCTCCCCAAAACATCCGCGTGAATAGTGTCGCGCCGGGATCGATACGCTTCCCCGGCGGGAGTTGGGACCGGCGCGTGCATGACGACCCGGACGGCATGGCGGACTTTATCGCCCGTGAGATACCCGGTGGCCGGTTCGGAAAAGTGGAAGAAGTCGCGGACGTGGTCGCGTTTCTTGCCTCGTCCCGCGCGAGTTGGGTGAACGGCACGTGTATTCCCGTTGACGGCTGCCAGTCCCGCTCGCTGATTTGACGAAACGGGAACCAGGGATCTTGGCGTTTGGCATCCTCCACACGACATCTCTAGTAGCGCGGGGGCTTGTCCCCCGCCTCCGTTCGTAGGAGAGGTGCGAGACCCAAGAGTATTGCATCCCAGAAAGCGCAGCCCAAGAGACGCCCCGTTACACGCGTGTGCGCAGAGCCTGCCCCGTACTCGATACGGGGTTGCAAACGCGTCCTGAGCCTGTCGAAGGGCCTGCGCTACCGGGATGAGGCGACTTTCATGGCCTGCCTGGAGTTATCGCACGAGGAATAGTGGTCGAATAGACATGATTGGATCGCGCCGTGTCGGCTAACCGCGCTGAGCATGACCTTGAAAAGCTCCGGCAGACTCTTGGTTTTCCCGAATCGAATTCGCCGCTGCTGGTTCAAGCGCTCACGCACCGGTCGTATGCCCACGAGCACGGCCTTGCGAATCTCGACAGCAACGAACGGCTTGAGTTTCTCGGGGACGCCGTGCTTGACGCAATTGCCGCGGACTTCTTATACAGGCGATACCCTGAGAAGACCGAAGGCGAGTTGTCGCGGTTGCGAGCCGCGCTCGTGCGCAAGGAGCAACTCTGCCTGTTTGCCCAGGCAGCGGGCCTGGGAGCGCTCCTCCGTCTCGGCAAAGGGGAAGAAGCCACGAAGGGCCGGGAGCGCGACTCGAACTTGGCGAGTTGCTTTGAAGCGGTGATCGGCGCGCTCTTCCTGGAGACGTCGTTCAATCACGTGAGGTCCTACCTGACGCCGCAGATTGAAAGAGCGGTTGCGCACATCCTGAGCACGGCCGGCGACCGCAACGCCAAGTCGGAGCTACAGGAGTACCTGCAAGCGCAGTGCAACATCACGCCGACGTATCGCGTACTTGAAGCCAGCGGCGCCGACCACGCGCGGCTCTTCATTGTCGGCGTTTATCAAGAGAAGACATTGCTTGCCACCGGCGAAGGCCCCAGCACCCAAAAGGCCGAGCAAGTGGCTGCGGCGCGGGCGTTGGAGCAGATCGAAATGGAAGACCCGCTGCCCGCATTTTCTATCTCACCTAAGTGACCGGTATGTATCTCACGCAACTTGAAATACAAGGCTTCAAGACGTTTCCCACCCGGACCAAGCTGGCCTTCCCGCAGGGCATTGCCGCGATTGTCGGCCCCAACGGCAGCGGCAAGAGCAACTTAGCCGACGCCATCCGCTGGGCGCTCGGCGAACAGAGCATGCTGGCCCTGCGGGGCCGCAAGAGTGAAGACGTCGTCTTCGCGGGCACACCCCGGCGCGCGCGGGGCAGCATGACCGAGGTAGCGCTGACGTTCGACAATGAAGACGGCGCCTTCCCGCTGGAACTCGCCGAAATCAACATCGCGCGGCGAGCGTATCGTTCTGGCGAGAATGAGTATCTCCTCAACGGCAATCGCGTGCGCCTGCGCGACATCCAGCAACTGCTCGCGGATGCCGGTATCGGCCAAGGCATGATGATCGGGCAAGGGCTGGTGGATCAAGTGCTGGCGCAGCGGCCGGAGGACCGGCGGGTATTGCTCGAGGAAGCCGCCGGCGTGCGTTCGCTCTACATGCAAGAGCACGAGGCGGAGAATAAGCTCCAACGGGTGCGAGAAAACATGAGCCGGGTGCGCGACATCCTTCTGGAACTGGAGCCGCGACTCACCGTCCTCGAAAGGCAGGCCAAAGAGGCGCAACGAGCGGAAGACCTGCGGCAGGAACTCGCCCGGGAGTTGCATGCCTGGTATGCGGCGCAGCTTGCACAGCTTGTCGCGGAGGAGCAGGCGGCAAGCCAGGAGCTGGAGCAAGTCCAAGCGACCCTCAGCACGCTGGAAACGCAAATCGCGAGCCGGTCCCAGGAGCGCGAGCGCCTGGAGCAAGCCGTACAGGAGCAGGAGCAAGGCCTGCATCGCCTCGAGGCGCGGGTGGGCGGTCTGCGCAACCGTCTGAACGAACTCGCGCAGCGGCAGGCGGTACAGCAGGAACGGCAGACGCACCTGTCCCGCAGTGTGGAAGAAGCCGAAACACGGGAAGCGGAACTCGCGGAGCGGCATGACGCCGTGAGAACGCGTCTGCCCAAGCAGGAAACATCTCTCTCCGAGTCAACCGAGACCCTCACCACGCTCCAGGCGGAGTGGCAGACGGTAAGGAACGGCATTACCGACAAAGAGGAGGCGCGCCAAAAAGCGGAGGCAGCCCTGCAACAATTGCGGCAGGAAGGGGTAACCGTAACCACGCGCCTCAACAGCCTCACTGCCGCCATCAATGACACCAAGCGACAACGTGAAGCGCTCTTGACGCGCGCGGCCGAAGCCGCGGAGCAACTACAGCACGTGCGCAAGCAGCAACACGACCGCGCCGCTGCCTTGGCGGCGTTGCGGGAAAAAGCGGATACCCTCCAAGCTGAGGAGAGCATCCGGCAGACCGCGAAAGAGCAAGCCGCATCTGCCTTGGCGAACGTAGAGCGGGAATTCCAGCAGCTTGAAAAAGAGCGGCAGCGGCCGCTGCGCCGGCGCGCTGATTTGGAAGGCCGGACTGAGGCTTTGCGCGCAATTCTGGCGGGAGCCGCGGCAGACGAAGACGCAAAGCCCGCCGCGGTGGCGGCGCGCGTTGGCGTCAAGCTCTTGCCAACTCTCGGTGAGACAGACCTCCCCGCAGACATTGCTACGGCGGTGGCGGCTGCCTTGCCGAGCGAGGCGTTTCTGGCTGAGAACGCCCGGGATGCCGAGAAACTCGTGGAGCACTTGGTCAGTGTGGCCGCCGTAAACGCCATCGTATTGGCAAGCGATCTCCTGAAAGCGGAAGAACGCACCGTTCCCAAACATCCCGGCGTCATTGGATGTGCGGCAGATCTCATTGCACTGGGTCCTGAGAGCGTTGCACTTGAGCCATTGCTTGCGGCAATTCTCGTGGTGAAGGACGTTGGCGCCATTTCGTCCATTGCCGACCGGAGCGCTTGGCCGCTTATCGTGAGCGTTGACGGCGTCGTTTACGGCAACGGTGTCTTCCGTTTTGCGCAGGCGTCCGTGCAGCGCGGGCAGCAGCAAGAACAGTTGAAGAAGCTCACGGTTGAACTGGCCGACGTGCGCCGCCGGTCTGAGGAGCTTGAGCAAAAGGAGTCCGCTCTGCGCGGCCAAAGAGACCGCCTGCGGGAAGAGGCGCAGGCAACAGCCGCGGCCTATGCCCAGAGCGCCGACGAGGCGCGAACGGCCGCTGCCGCTTTGCAGAAGCAGACCAATGAATACGACGAATCGGCGCGGCAGATTGCGTGGTGGGAGCAGGTTGAGGAGGAGGCGCGGACGCAGCGTGAGGAACTCGACGACGCCATCGCGGCCCGCGAGCGTGAAGCCCCGCTGGCTGTCGCCGCCAAAGAGCGTCTGACGCGGGAAATCGGCGAGCGCGAACGCACCCGCGATACCCTGCAACAGGAAGTAGAGACCCAGCGGGCCGAGGTAAGCTCCTTGCAGACGCAGCTTGCCGTCCAGCAGCAGCGGAAGGAGCATCTGACCCGGGCTATCGCCCAATTGCGTACCGAGCAACAGAGCCTCTTACGCGAGCAGAGCACCCTCGCCGCCACGTGCCGCGAACGCGCAGAGGCTCTCGGCGCTCTGCAGACGGAACTCGCGGCAACGGCGCAGGCTGCCACGCAGACCGCCGCGCACGCGGAAGCAGCCGAAGCCGAGAGAAAGCAGCAACGTACCGCCCTGGAGGAATTGCGGGCGCAACACGGCGCGCTTGTCCGGGCCATCGCCGACCTGGAGAACCAGCGGACTGCCCGCACCGTGGACTACGGTCGCGCCGAGCAAGTGCTGGCAAGCGTGCAGCAGCGGCGCGAGGATACGATTCTCCGCTGGCTGAGCGACGAACCGGAAGCGGAACCGGTACCCAAGGCCGCGGACGAGCCGTTGGAGGAATTGCAGAGCCGCGTGACGTTGCTGCGCAATCGCCTGCGCCGCATTGGCCCCGTGAACCCGCTGGCGGTGGAGGAATTCGCCGAACTCGAGGAACGCGCCACGTTCCTCCGCGAGCAAATTGCCGATCTGGAAGCTGCCGGGCAAGACCTCGACGAGGTGAAGCGGCAGCTCCGCCGCACCATACGGCAGGACTTCAACGCAACCTTCCAGCAAGTAGCGGCGGACTTCCGCGCCATGGTGAAAGTGCTCTTCGACGGCGGTGACGCCGACTTGAGCCTGACTGATCCCGATAACCCGGACCAGACCGGCATCGAAATCACCGTGCGGCTGCCGGGCAAGCGGCGGCAGGCGCTCTCGCTCCTCTCGGGCGGCGAACGGGCGCTGGTGGCGCTGGCGCTCTTGTTCGCGCTGCTCAGCGCGCGCGCCACACCGCTCTGTCTCCTCGACGAGGCGGACGCCATGTTGGACGAAACGAACATCGGCCGCTTCTGCAAGCTGCTCCGCGAATACGGCCGCGACACCCAGTTCTTGGTCATTACGCACAATCGTGGCACTATGGAGATGGCGGATGCGCTCTTTGGTGTTAGCATGGCGGAAGAGGGTGTGTCGCAGGTGCTCTCGCTCCACTTGGAGGAACTGCGCGAGGAGTTGCTCGCGCCCACGGGATGAGCGATGCCGCTTTTCGTGCAATATTCTGCACGCGCTCAGGGTTTCCGTTCGTCTTGAGCCTGCCTGTCCTGAGCACTTCGACAAGCTCGGTACGGGCTTTGTCGAAGGGTCGAAAGACGCATGGAGAGGCGCTGGCGTTCACGCTTAGCAAAGTCAGCGTTCTCCGCTTGAGCGGATGCAAAGAAGGATATCAGTAGTGGCGAGGCGCGATGGCTAAGCGAGGATTGTCGGGCTTATTTGGAGCGGGTAGCTCCGGCAGAACGAGCAGGCCGAACAGGCGGTCACCGGAACCATCTTCCCGCTGGGGTATTCCGCTGATCTTTCTCGCCGCGATAGTCGCGCTGTGGCTTGGCTTCCGCCTCGTGCCGGACCTCGGGGCGCTCGTTGAGGATGTTCCCATCCTCTCCCCGTCCGCCACGAGCGAGCCAAGGCTGCCGACCCGCCCCGCGGCTACCACGCCGCCAAGCGTGCCTACCGCGTCGAGCGGTCAAGGCGCGCAGCCTTCGCCTACGCCGCGCATTGCCTTGCCGGACCTCACCCAACTATCAGAAGAGCGGGCGGTTGCCTTGCTTGAGCAATATCGGCTTGCCGCCGAAATCGAAGAGGTTTTCGCTGAGGATGTTGCCCCCGGTCTGGTCGTGAGCCAGTCGCCGCCGGCGAATACGGAGGTGGATGAGGGCTTCACGGTCACCGTCAGAATAAGCAAGGGGCCCGAAAACCCCACAATGCCCGACGTGGTGGGGACTACGGCGGACAATGCCCGCGAAAAGCTGCAACCACTCGGCGTTAACGTTGAAATGGTAGAGCAAGGAAGCGCCACGATCCCCGCGGGTAGGGTGATTGCTCAAGAGCCGACCGCCGGCACGCAAGTAGAGCCGGGGGGCACTGTGCGCCTCACCGTCAGCGCGGGTGTCGATCGTTCCACCGTGCCGGATGTGCGCGACAAGCAACTCCTTATCGCGCAGGAGGAGCTTGCAGCCATCGGGCTGCGGGGCGTCGTGGGTATCGAACTCACCACCGACCGTGGAACGTGTGGCACCGTCGCCAGCCAAAACCCGGAGCCCGGTCTTCCAATTCCGCAGAATTCCGAAGTAACCCTCAACATTCGCGGCGGTTCCGGCGCTTCCGGTTGTACGCCGCCGTAGCGCGCCTTCTCCTACGGACTGGCAGTAGGTGACAGCCCCAGTCGCTACCCATCCGCCGGCGCCCGTTTGCGTTATCCGTCCGTTGCTGCCTTAGCGTTGCTACCAATTCGTTCGTGCTGAGTGGGCTTCGCGAAGCCTGGGCTTTGCAAAGCCCTTGTTGCGGTATGAACGGATTGATAGCAGCACTCCCATTGCAAAGCGATTGGAAGAACAGGATAGCTCAGGTCACCGTGGGCGCAACGTAGAGACGAAACGCTCTTCGCCGAGGATGCCCTTGGGACGGAAGAGCAGCATGAGCACGAGCAGCGTCTCTATCAGAAGAAAGCGGAAGTACGGCGCGCGGGCGCTCAAGGCCGGCGGCACCAAAGCGTCCGTCGCAAACTGCGTCCCCGCCCAGATCGCCCAGAAGACGAATGCGCCGAGAATCACGCCTTTCGTGTTACCGCTGCCGCCCAAGATCAGCATGACCCAGATGATGAAGGTGCCGAAGACCGGCTCGAACACGCCGGGGCTGATGGTGCCGGCGTTGTGGGCGTAGAGCGCGCCGCCAATGCCCATCACCATCGCGCCGAGCACCAACGCTTGCAGCTTGAAGCCGAACACGTTCTTCCCGTAAGCGGCAGCCACCACCTCGTCTTCCCGTATCGCCCGCAACACGCGCCCCCACGGCGAGCGGATCATCCGCTCCAGCAATACCGCGACGATGGCAAGCACGAGCACGACGATGCCAAGGTAGACGTAGTTGTAGTACGCGGTCGGCACCACGTCGTAGAGCGGGCGCGGGATGCCGACCAGCCCTTTGGAACCGTTGGCGAGCCACTGTTCGTTGTTGAAGACGAGCCGAATGCTCTCGGCGATACCGATAGTGGCAATGGCGAGATAGTCCTCGCGTAACCGCAACGTAGGAATCCCGATGAGCACGGCGACGATGCCGCAGACGACGGCCGCGGCAATCACACCCACGAGAAACGGCTGGTCGAGACCGAACGCCTGCTGGGTGTAGCGGGCGAGTTCGCCGGTGGGCAGCGGCTTGGTGACCAACGCCGCCGTGTACGCGCCGATGGCGAAGAACCCGGCGACGCCGAAGTTGATCAGACCGGTCTCGCCAAAGTGCACGTTGAGACCGAGCGTGAACAGCGCGTAGATGCTGGCGACGATGAGAAAACCGACGAGATAGTTCAGTATGCCGGAACTCAGTATTGCCTCGATCGTCATGGTACTGACTTCACTCCTCGCGCATGGCGCCCTATCCGTCATTCCCGCGAAAGCTCGCCCCCGCACGGGGTCGCGGAATCCATCTTCTCCGCGCTCGTGTGCCCCACTCAACTCCGTCATTCCCGTGAAAACTCGCCCCGTGCCGGGGCGCGGAACCCATCTTGTCTTCGCTGCACACGCCGTACCAAGGAGCGGGGGACAAGCCCCCGCGCTACGCCCTGCACTCTTTGCCGCGTTCATAGCGACTTTCTAAAGCCTGTAGGACGTGACCCAGTTTCCATACTTGCGCACGCAGTTTGCAACCCTGCGCTACCCGCCAACTACGCCTAGAACCCCCGCTGTTCGCTGCCCAGAATGCCTCGCGGCCGGATCAGCAGCACCAAGATCAAGATGACAAAGGCGACAGCAGGCTTATAGGTTGGCAGCAGGAACGCCGTCGAGACCTGCTGCACAATGCCTATTATCATGCCGCCCACCAACGCGCCGTACGGGTTGCCGATGCCGCCGAGAATGGCCGCGGCAAAGAGCGGCAGCAGCAAGTTCCAGCCCATCTCCGGCCGCAATTGCGCGTCGATGCCGAGCAAAATGCCGGCCGTCGCCGCCATCGCCGCGCCAAGGGCCCACGTCCATACCAGCATGTGCTCGGTATTTATCCCGCTAACGCGCGCCAGGTCCGGGTTGTCCGCCGTGGCGCGCAGCGCCTTGCCAATCTTCGAACGCTGCAAGAAGAGATAGAGCCCCGCCACCATGGTGAGACAGGCCAGCAGGATGAAGATCTGGTCGGGCTTCACGCGGACCTCGAACGGCAGTTGCAATGCCGGCCGCAAGGCTTGCGTAAAGAAGTGGAATTCCGGTCCCCAGATGATGAAGAGCAGGGCGCGTATGGCAAAGGCAACGGCGAGCGAACCGATAACGAACATCACCGGCGCGTAGCCGCGCTGCCGCATGGGACGAAACACGAGCCGGTCGACGACCACGGCCACGCCGGCCGTGACAAGCATCGCCACTGGCAGCGCAAGCGCCATGGGCAATCCGAATGAAAGCGGCCCAAACGTGGCGTCCGGGAGACCAAGGGCGACAAAGGCCGTGTTCACGAGAAAGAAAGCCACGTACGCCCCAACGGCCATCAGGTCGCCATGGGCGAAGTTTGCAAAGCGGACGATGCCGTAGACCAAGGTGAGACTCACTGCTCCCAGCGAGAGGATGCTGCCGAGGATGATGCCGTCGACGACCAGGGCAATCACGCTGCCCCTCCCAGATAGAGCCGGGCCACTTCCTCGTTGGCCAGCAGCGCCTTGCTCTCGTCGGTGAAGCGGTTCTCGCCGCTCGCCAGCACATAGCCGCGTTGGGCATGTTCCAGCGCCATGCGCGCGTTCTGCTCGACCATGAGCACCGCAATGCCCTGCCCGTTAATGTGTTCGATTTGTCCAAAGACCGTCTCCACGAATACGGGAGCGAGACCCGCCGTCGGTTCGTCGAGCAGCAGGAGTTGCGGGTCCAACATGAGCGCGCGCGCCATCGCCACCATCTGCCGCTGGCCGCCGCTCAGCGCGGAGACTTTAGTATGGCGGCGTGTCTTGAGATCGGGAAAGAGGCCGTAGACCATCTCTGCTTGTTTCGCGTAATTGTCGGTGCGCAAGAAGGCGCCCATGGCCAGGTTCTCCTCCACCGTGAGGCTGAGGAAGGTGTTGTCCGCCTGCGGCACGTAGCTCAGACCCAGGCAGACGATGTCATGGGGCGGCATACCGGTAATGTCGGTATCGTTGAACGTCACCGTACCCTGGCTGGGTTCCAGCAGTCCGAAAATGGTCTTCATGAGCGTAGACTTGCCGCAGCCGTTAGGACCGATAATGGCCACCACCTCCCCGGCGCCGACGGAGAGAGAGACGCCATGCAGGATCTCTATTTCGCCGTAGCCGGAGATTATCCCGGAGGCCTCGAGCAGATTCACCGGTTCTGACCTCCCAGGTAGGCCGCGAGCACCTGTTCGTTCCGCTGAATCTCAGCCGGCGTGCCCTCCGCCAGTTTCTCGCCGTTGCTCATGACGATGACGGGATCGCAGAGGCCCATGACCACCGCCATATTGTGCTCGATGAGGAGGACAGATATGCCTCGTTCGGAAACCAAGCGCTCGATTTGCTGCATCAGGCTGCGCAGCAGAGTGGGGTTCACGCCCGCGCCCGGCTCGTCGAGCATGATGAGTTGCGGATCGGTCATCATGGCCCGTGCCAGCTCCAGCAGCTTCTTCTGCCCGGTGGAGAGGTTTTCCGCATATTCAGCGCGTAGATGCGCCAGATTGACGAACTCCAGCACGTCCAGCGCCTTGTCGTACGCCTCCCGCTCTTGCTGCCGCACGCGCCAGGGCATCAACCACGCCGCCCCCAACCGCTCGCCAGTCTGGCCCGACGGTACGAGCATCAGGTTTTCCAGCACTGTCATGAGCTTGAGTTCTTTGGGCACCTGGAACGTGCGGCAGAGGCCGTGGTGAAAGACCCGATGCGGCGGCAAGCCGTCGATGCGCTGGCCTTGGAAGACGATGCTGCCGGCGTCCGGCGCGTAGAAGCCGGAGATGCAATTGAACAGCGTCGTCTTGCCGGCGCCGTTCGGTCCAATCAGACCCGTTATCGTGCCCCGGCGCACCTGCAGCGAACAGTTTTGCACCGCCTGTAGCCCGCCAAACGACTTGGCGACGTTTGCGACCTCTAGAAGCGCGTCCGTTGTGTCCGTAGTCACGGCACTCTCCGCTTAGACGTACACGCAATCGCTCCTATGGTACGGGATGCGGTTGCCGTCCGCTAGCGGAGTAGCGCCGGACGCGACCCGGGCAAGACAGATGAATGCAGACGCTGCCTGAGACCGGGGCGAATGACAGGTAAACAGTCTAGCGTTGATTGGGCTACAGTCCTTGAGCCATTGCACGCCGACTGCCACTCACAGAACAAAACGCCGACCTCTGTCATTTGTATGTTGAAAAAGGCGGGCAAATGAGCGAAGTTGAGGGGGCAACGCGAGGGGCGCGTCGTCCGTCATTCCCGCGAAAGCGGGAATCCATCTTCTCCGAGGAACGGTTGTATCGAATGGCTGGAGGCGAGTTTTCTTGCCGCGTTCTTAGTCCCGAAGTCGGAGCGGGGGACAAGCCCCCGCGCTACGCAGAGAGGGGGCATGTCACACAGTCATTCCCTGTAAGTGTTGACTAATTCGTTGACAGATTTTGCAGGGCTTGAATTGGCGTA
>JAPPLM010000037.1 GCA_028874195.1 Chloroflexota bacterium | reverse complement strand
CAGGTGTTGCACTTGAAATGTGAATCCACCTTCCCGCTTTCGCGGGAATGACGGCTAAAGTCTCGTTGCCCGCGAGGTCCGTACTATGTCCCCTACGCCTTAGCTCCTCGCACCAGTGATTATACACGTGTCTGCCCAAAATTCACTCCCGGATAGGTCCAATGCCTGCGGTTATAGGCCAATGCCAGACGTTCCTGCCACTACTACACAGCATATGTCTCATGGTAAAGGTCGTGGCTCTCGCCCAGACTCGACGCTCCTAAGACCAGTCAGTACCATAGGCAATGAACAGCCTTGCATCTATCGACAACGGACTACGACTGCGCTGCCAAGAATTGATTGTAAGGCGCTCGGTCAATGCCACAGGCAATGTTCATCTTCAACCAAGATTCTGACGAAGAACCGCGACGTGCGCCTATTCATTACATTCGCCGCGCCAGCAGCACGGAATCCAGCTGACGGCGTGCTCTCACGAAGGATACGCATATGGCACAAGAGCGACTGAAGTTCGTAGTTCCCGGTGACTTTCCGCCCCAGATACAGGGCTCGCCACATTTGCAGCGCCTTGAGCCGTACGGCGAGGTTGACCTGTATCTCGACCGGCCGCAGAACATGGAGGAGCAAATGCAGCGGGTGGAAGGCGCTCACGTCATCTTGAACACGCGGGGGGCGATCAAGTGGTTTGCGCCGGCCCTGCAGGCCCTGCCCGACCTGCGCCTTATCGCCACGTGCTCTATTGGCGTCGACTCCATCGACGTCGAGGCGGCGCGGGCGTGCGGCGTGGCCGTAGCCAACCAGCCGGGCCGGACGGCGCCCGTGGTTGCTGAGCACATCATCGCCCTCATGTTCGCAGTAGCCAAACGCACGGCGTTTCAAACGAGCGAGCTCAAGGCCGGACGCTGGACGCTCAAGCAGAACGTCATGCTCAGCGGCAAGACGCTTGGCGTCATCGGCACGGGCAACGTGGGTCGCGAGGTGGCGCGGGTTGCCAACCTGCTCGGCATGCGCTGCCTGGCGTGGACGTTCAACCCCTCGCCGGAGCGGGCGCAGGAGCTTGGGGTTGAGTTTGTTGAACTCGACGATCTGCTCCGGCAAGCTGACGTTGTGAGCCTGCACGTGCGGCTCAGTGACGAGAGCCACCACCTTATCGGCGCGCGTGAGCTCGGCTTGATGAAGCCCGGTGCGCTCCTCATCAACGCCGGTCGGGGAGACCTGGTAGATACGGCCGCCTTGGTCGCTGCGCTACAGTCCGAGCACCTGGCGGGCGCCGGTCTCGACGTGTTCGATCAGGAGCCGCTGCCGCCCGATCACCCAGTCTTAGACTGCGATCAGGTCGTCCTCACGCCGCACCTGGCCGATCAGACACCGGAAGGCATCGAACTGCTGAACGAAGGCATCGTGTCAAACGTCATCGCATTTGTGGAAGGCCGCCCGCAGAACATCGTGACGTAGACGCTCGCGCCGGACCCGGTATCGTCATTCCCGCGTTCGCGGGAATCCATCCAGATGCACAAGAGCTGCAGCGAAACTTGGATGTCTTACATGGGCAGACATCCCTTCGCCTTTGGATCGTGCCATGGACAAACAAATCGAGACCAACCGCATTAACTGGAACGAAAGAACTGCCGTTCACGCCGCTTCCGACTTTTACGACGTGGCGGGATTCAAGGCGGGCAGCATAACTCTCAAGAACATCGAGCGGGAGGAAGTCGGCCCCGTGTCCGGTAAGTCGCTCCTTCACCTGCAGTGCCACTTTGGACTGGACACCATGTCGTGGGCGCGGCTGGGCGCACAGGCGACCGGCGTAGACTTCTCCGACGACGCGATTGAACTCGCGCGCGCGTTGAATGCTGAAGTCGGCGCCGACGCGCGCTTCATTTGTTCTGACGTGTACAAACTGCCGGACGTGCTCACAGAGGAATTCGACATTGTGTTCACGTCGTATGGCGTCTTGTGCTGGTTGCCGGACCTTGACCGCTGGGCCGAGGTGGTTTGCCGTTACCTCAAACCGGGCGGCACATTCTACATTGTGGAATTCCACCCGGTCCTGCAAACGCTCGAATCTACCGCAAGTGGTGAAGCGCGCCCATTCTATAGCTACTTTCGCGAAGAGCTCTTCTTTGCGGGCGATGAGCCATCATACGCCGGTGAAGGGATAATTGAGAGTCCTCAATATGAGTGGCAGCACAGCCTGGGCGAGATCGTCTCGGTCTTAGCTGAGGCCGGACTTAAGATCGAGTTTCTCCATGAATTCCCTTACTGCTGCTATCAGGCGCTGCCCACCATGGCGCAGGGCGCAGACGGCTGGTGGCGATTCCCGGAAAACAACGATTGCATTCCCCAGATGTTCTCCATTCAAGCAAGCAAGCCGCAGCGCTAGCCGAAATCAGTTTGGGGCATCTGCGTCGTAAGCATGGCAATGTAAGGTATAGAGGATTCTTTTGGCGAGAAGTGCTCTAGGCGCGAGAATACTGCGCACTACTACCGACTCTGGCGCCGTCGGCGCAGAAACGCCGGGAGGTCCAGGTCGTCTACCTCGATTTCTTCCCCTGCTTCCTCGGCTTCCGGCTTGCGGGCGGGATCGTCGCCGGATGAAGAGGGACGCCTGCCGCCGCGCTGCGACTGTTCACCCGGGAGGCCGGTAGCAATCAGCGTGACCTGCACCTCTTCCTGATTCGCCGGGTCGATAGATGCGCCGAAGATGATGTTCGCTTCGCGGTCTACCGTAGCGCTCACCATTTCGGCGGCGGCGCTGATTTCCTGAATGCTCATGTCGGGGCCGCCGCGGAAATTCAAGAGCACGCCGCGGGCGCCTTTCATGGGCTTGTCGGCGAGAGGGTCTTTCATGGCTTCTTCCACTGCCAGCAGCATGCGATTTTCGCCGGACCCAATACCAACGCCCATCATGGCCGTGCCCGCGTCCCGCATCACCGCGCGCACGTCGGCAAAGTCTACGTTGATGATTCCCGTCGTTGTCACGAGTTCCGTAATCGACTTGACACCGTTCACGAGCATCTCATCCGCCAGGGCAAAGGCTTCGGTCATGGGCGCCGAGGCCGGCACGGCGGCGAGCAGGCGGTCGTTGTGGATGACGATGAGCGTATCCACGTGCTGTTGCAGCGCTTGCAGCCCGACAGCCGCATTGCGTTGTCGCGGGCGACCCTCGAACATGAAGGGGAGCGTGACAACACCCACGGTAAGTGCGCCCTTGCGCTTGGCAAGATCGGCGACGATGGGCGCTGCGCCGGTGCCGGTGCCGCCGCCCATGCCCGCCGTCACGAAGACCATGTCCACGCCGTTGACGAGTTGCTCGATTTCTTGAATACTCTCCTCGGCCGCCCGTTGCCCGAGCTCCGGTTGTCCGCCGGTGCCGCGCAGCCGGGTGATGCGGTCCCCTATCGCAAGCTTATCTTCGGCGCGCGACATCTGGAGCGCCTGCGCATCTGTATTGATGACCGCATATGCGGCGCCGACCACGCCGGATTCAATCATGCGGTTCACCGCGTTGCTACCGCATCCGCCCACGCCGACGATGCGAATCTGTATTTCCCCACGCGCCTCGCGCGACTGCGGGCCTGGGGTGACCATATCCGGCACCACCGGGCGGGGACGCGTTGTGTCCTTGACGTTCTCTAACCGTTCCGGATCAAAGCCGGGCCGCTTCGACACGGTCTAACACCTCTCTGGCTAGTAGTTGATATGCATCTCTTGCTTTTTTTGCACCGACGTACGCATTTACGGGGACACCCGCTGAGGCGGCTTCCAGGATTTTGCTGTTCGTTCCGATTTCCGTAGCAAAAACCCGGTCGCCCCACCGTTCGTGCAGGTATTGCCAAACCGCCTTTTCTTCCCGCAAACGCCGGTCGTACTTGCTCAGCAGCACACCCAGAATCTCGATCTTTGGGTTGAGTGACGCGGCCTCCGCAATGGTCTCTTGCAGCATGTACAGGCCTTGCAGCGAGAAGAATCGCGCTTCCGTAGGAATGATCACACGGTCGGCCGCCACTAGCGCATTTACCGTGAGCAGACCGAGTGAGGGCGGCGTGTCGATGAGGATGAAGTCATACCTGTCGCGGAATCGTTCCAAGTGTTCACGCAACCGTAACTCGCGGCCAATAACCGCCGCCAGTTGAAACTCGACACTGGCAAGCTCCAAAGACGCGGGCACAATATCAATCGTCGTGCCGGCATCATCTTCGATGCGGTATAGAGGCAACTCTCCATTGCGGTCGCGCAGCGCATTCGCTACAGAGGTCTCCAACTCTCGCTCCAAGCCAAAGTGAGCGGTCAAATTGGCTTGGGCGTCCATGTCTACCGCCAAAATGCGTTTGCCCATTCGCGAAAGCGTAGCACCCAAATTGGCAGTTGTCGTCGTCTTGCCAACACCACCTTTTTGGTTAGCACAGGCAATTATGAGAGCCATACGTCCTGCTCTGTAGCCTCCCGCGACCAAGCTTCCCGCCTTATCCCCGTAGTGTATCATAAGGTCTATACGCTCACAAATAACTGCTTGACGATTCTCTTTTGTTGCATATAGAATTCGCTGGGGCCTTGGAGCAGGGCGCCATTCGTTCCGCTCGACAGGATCTAAATCCGTCCTATCGCAGGCTGCAAAGCAACTTCGTCAGCCGGCTACGTGGGCTTTGATTGTACGGTGGTTTGTCCTTGGGCGAGGCCGCAGCCCGGCGCGCACCGCAGGGCAAAGCATTGGCGGTCGTCTGCCGCCCAGGAGTGGCGACGTATCCGCGCATGCACAGGTCTAGTGAACTAGGCTGTGTGGGCATTTTGCCGTCATTCCCGCGAAAGCGGGAAGGTGGATTCA
>JAPPLM010000047.1:94978-177125 GCA_028874195.1 Chloroflexota bacterium | reverse complement strand
AAACCTATTGTACCAAACAGGTTATAGGTAGTCAAGTCATATTCTTATCATTCCGCAACGTTGAGCTTGAGGCCGGGGTGCATCTCCTCAAACGCCGCAAACATACCGTCGTAGGCGTTATCCCACACATCAGACTGCGTGGAGAAGTGGAGATACTTGATCTCCGTTGCCTCGTCCATCTTGGGCGCTTCCGCCTCTTTCTTCTCCGGAGCCGCAGGCGCCTCTTCCACTGGAGCGGCCGGAGCAGTGCCGCAGGCTGCTAGCAGCAGTCCCGCGCCGGCAACGGCGCTGCCACCGAGAAACGTGCGTCGCGATATGTGCGTGCGCATGGCTAACCCTCCTTGGGTTTGCATACCAACTTGCGTACAGTCAAAGCATAGAGAGGGTATTGATAAGAGTCAATACTTCATAGCGATTCGACTGTCCACTGCTCTAGTGGCGTAAAGCGCCGCGTGTCCAACTCCACACCATAGCCAAATGGGGCGGCCACGACACTGCCGGTATCCAGCCGGCCCTCACGGACGTCCAAGACCGGATAGCCCCGGTCGTGGCGCCGGTAGAGCGTCGCGTGCTTGGCGAGCACATCTGCTTGCACGTCCGCCGGGAACATACTCAGACCGGCAAAGTAGTGGTGGCCGTTGCGCTGGGAGTGCTCGATCCCGAGACTTGCCAGCACCGCCAGATCCTGCAACATGGACACCGGCCCGACACTGGCCAGGTCTTCGCTGCTCTGCACGTAGTAGCCGCCCGGATCGCCGCGGCGGCGCTTGGCCAACAGACAGGCGTTTGCGATGCCGCCAAAGACTCCCTTACAGTTCTTGAAGCTGGCACCCACGTAGCCGCCATCCAACGCCGCCACCACGCTGGACAGCGTACCATCGGATTCGTCGATGATCAGAGGCGGACGGTCGGACCAGGCGCGCAATTCGGCCTTGGCCTCCGGGCTCAACGCCATGTCACGCCGCAGCGGCTGTTCTACAAAGAGCAGGTGATCCAAGAATTCATGCAGTGTCGGCTCGGCGCGAATGGCCTCCCAGGCCTGCCGAAACGGCTCCACCTCCGTATACTGCTCGCTGCCGTCCAAGGTAAAAGCATAGTCGCCAAAAACGTGCTCTTCCACGGCGCTGGCGACCTGCCGGAGCCTTGTGAGATCCGCGGCAGCATCGCCACTGATCAGGATTTTGAAGTGGGTCAGTCCATAAGAGCGAATGCTGGCTGCGAGCGACTGCGGCAAGCCATCGTCCACCCGCTCCTCCGCCGGTATCTCCTCGTCAGTCAGGGGATCGCTCAGTCCGACCGTGTGGCGCACGATGACGCTGCGCTGCGGCTCGGCAGGCAGTAGCTCCGCCGGGCTGAACCCGGCAAGCTCAGGGTGAATCGCGCCCAGCTCAATGCCAAGCGAATCGTCACACAGCGCCCGGGCGAAGGGTGTGCCGGTGCTCCGGCAGAAGGCATCGATGAGCGCTCGTTCCACCAGACTCACACCGAAACCCCAGAGCAATGGGGGATAGCCGGTCTCAGCCGCCCACGCCTCCTGTTGCTCATGCAGCCGGTGCCAAAATGCGAAGACGCTGTCGGCAGGCGGCGCCTCCTCCGTCAGCGCGCAGGCCTGGCGTATGACCGCCAGCATCTCGTCCAGGTCATCGCTGAAGGAGGTAGCGGGATACTTGGTGAACCACTTGGGCGGCAGGCCGTCCGCAGCCAGGCCCACTTCCCGCGCGCCGTCGATGTCGGCCTCCAGGCGTACAAAGAGATGGGGCACGGCGACCAGGGACGCAATGCCGTAGCGAAACCGCATGCGCGTCTGCATGTTGAGCACGTGCAGACCGGTTTCCCGCACTGAGAGCGACATGCCGTATCCTTTCCTGTCCCTGACCCAAAGTATCCATCACTTACAAATGAAATGCCAAGGATTTGCGACTTGCGCTTCAATCAAGCCCAATAAGGTTCATGCGACAGCATGTGCGGCAAGTCCCTTGAATACTGCTTTGGGTGGATAATGGGCTAGACTCAAATACCGGAGCGGCTGCTCCGGTATTGTTGGCTAAGGCGTGGTGTTAAAAGAGCTAGCCTTTGCCCTAATCCTCCAAGGGCGGCGTTGTATTGCCGTTAGGCGTCTCGCCGTAATCAATATCATCCTCAACGTGAGGAGGGTCTTGAAGGCCGAATCTCTTCATGGTTTCACGAATGCCTTCCTCTTTGCCCTCTTCAAATGCCTCGGCTCTATCTTTGAGCAGGCGTGCACGACGCCTGTTCTGTAACCAATTTTCCAGATACCAAGCTATCACTTTTCCAACCCTCACAAGTTCTGTGATTATCAGGGCGTAAGCCGCACTTGCTAATGTCAGACTAGAGACATTCTGCCACCTTACGAAGAACTTTGAGCTTTCCACACAGCTTATCCACATTGCAGCAGCCATAAGTAACAGAAAGATCGTGAAATACAGACCCCTATAGTGTGGATCAACATTCCAAATGCCCCACCCCGTCTTGGAGTTCTGCTCACTCATCTTCTATTCCAAGTGGTGGCCGTAGTAATCCAATAGGTCGGTCTCGATCACATGACGGCTTTCCTGGGGAGCTTCGGCGCGAGCATGAATGTGGGTAGCACCTTTTCCAGAAAAAGACAGGTTCTGACTTGCATGTTCTGAAATTCTCCTCTCCAGATTTTCGGACTGCCCTATCTTTACAGGTACCCAGCCATTGGGAGTCCACCTTGCATAGATGTAGTTTCCTGAAACCGGACTGAAGCGCGTCCCAATCCTGTAAATGTAGAATCTGTACCTGTTGCCGCGCAGCCCTAGCCATTCGCAGGTTGGAACTTCGCTGCTCATGGTAGCCTCCTTATCCTTTACCAGCACGGCTCTTTGCACAGTCATCGCACACACCCATCGTACCGAAACCAGTTGCGACCGACAATAGGTTCATGGGAATGGGCACCCCAGAAGGCATAACTCCACTTTCATTCTGGGAAGCAAAGTACATCATCCAATAAAAGCAAGGTGGCGGCGTGCTCGCTCTACGCCAGGCCGGCTGTGGCTTCCCAGGCCGGGTCGGCCAAAAAGCGCTCGTCGATTGGCGTGAAGGCAGGCGGATAGGTTTCCAGATAGGCGGTGGCCGGACGGTCCGGGTCTCTGCTCACCGTCAGCCGGCCTTCCTTGAAGACGTAGCGGACATTGGAGTAGTCCACCACCGCCTGAATGTCACTGGCAGGATCGCCGTCGACCACGACCACGTCGGCAAGCTTGCCCGTTTCCAACGTGCCGAGCCGGTCGTCGATCTTCATCGCTTCCGCAGACCCCTTTGTCGCCACGCTGATGGCTTCCAGCGGGCTGAGACCGCAGCCGACGAACTCCTGAAGCTCAAAGCCGCTGTCCCAGATGTCCCAGGGCGGCGTGCTCGGACAGTCGGTGCCGAGCCCCATCTTCACGCCCATTTGGTGGGCCTTGCGCACGCCTTCCCGGTGGACGTGGTGCGCTTCGCCCATCTTGCGCGTTTCCCACGGGCGTCCCGCGCCGTACTTTATCGCCATGTTCTGCCGGGACGTGACGCGGAGCGTCGGCACAAAGAAGAGTTCGTTTTCGAGTATCCCGTGGAGGGCTTTATCGTCGATGAGCGCGCCGTGGTGAATCTGGTCGCAGCCGGCCTGGATGGCCATATCCAGCCCCGGCTGCGTGTGGCAGTGCACCACCACGAGCCTGCCGACGCTGTGGGCCTCGTCCACCAAGGCATCCAGCTCTTCTTGGGTGTAGTCCAGCCACCAGGTCTCTTCGTCCTCCGCCCAGAAACCGCCGCTGGCAGCCGTCTTGATGAAGTCAACTTTGGCCTGCACCATCTCGCGCACGGCCTTGCGCACTTCCCACGGACCGTCCGCCACGCGGCCGCGCACGTGCCCGTTGGTGCAGTCCACCACCGCGCCCACAATGAGCCGGGCGCACTCCGGAAACCAGCCGTCCGCAATCGCCTGACGGCAGTTCGTCGAGGCGGGCGGCATGGTGCCGGCAACGTGCGCGATGGTCGTAAAGCCCGCCAGCAGAGACTTGCGCAGCTTTTGCAGGGCATGGTACGGGCCGTTCAGGTGTACGTGGAGGTCCATCATGCCGGGCAGGAGGCTCGCGCCCGCGACGTCGATAACCTCAGCCTCCGGCGGGATATCCGCATCGGAACCCACAGCCTCGATACGGTTATCCACAATGAGGACGGCGCCGTCCACAACCGGCGGCCCGCCGTTGCCGTCAATGATCCTGCCGTTGATGAGTGCTGTTACTGCCACGGTGAGTTTCTTTCTGTCACATCGAACATCCTGTCATATTCCTCCTTAGAGGGATCCGATTGAGTGCGTGTAAACCGATTGCGTTGTCCGTATTCGTCCTGTGCATGCCCAACAGCCAAGAGTTCACGAATTCCACTTCTCACATCCCTCTAGGTCAGTATCCAGGCCATAGAGGGGTGTGAGATGGAGTATCGATTTCAATGATTCCATCACAGGGAGAGGAGTGGGAAGGCAAGAGATCGTTCTGGACTCAATGACCTCGCTTCAAACATGCAGTCAGTTCTCAAGTACTGGGTAGCTATCCCATCACTAGTATGTTGTCTATGGTGTGCAAATGAGCGAAGGTGGCAGGGTAACGCGAGGGGCGAGTCGTCCGTCATTCCCGCGAAAGCGGGAATCCATCTTCACTTTTCTTGCCTAGAGGCTTGGTAACGAAGAGCGGGGGACAAGCCCCCGCTCTACGCTCTGGCATCCTCTGTTTGCGCGATGTCACCCACCGTGTCAAGCACGAAGCTACTGTGCGCTCACCATAGCACCAAGTGTCAGCAATGTATCGTGCTTGAGGCGCTTTTTTGCTTTTGCCTTCAAGAGAAGCCCGTGACAACTCGCAAGCAGCGAAACTACCGCTAGCTCATGTTGTCTGCCAGGAACTGGTTCGCGATATCACCCGCGGTCCTGATGGCTTCCTGCGGTGTGACCTCGCCCCCGATGGCCTTGTACATCTCGGCCGAAACCAACGGCATGATGGCCCGGATGTGCGGGTGCGGGATGTCGTAGTGCATGTTCTGGCTCTGCTCGATGAACGTCGGCATCCAGCCGTTGTACTTCTCGTCGACGTAGTCCACTTCGATATCGCCGCGCACCGGCAGCAGGAACACGAGCTTCAGGAACGCTTTCACGTTGTCGGGCTGCAGGGTATGTGCCAGCAGTTGAATCGCGGCATCGGATTGCGGGCTATTCGGCACTACCCAGCCGGAGAGTGAGCCAAAGCCAAGCTGCTTTTCCTTTTCCCAGGCAGGGCTGGAAGCGAGCCAGGGGATTGTGCCCCGGTCAAACGGACTCTTCACGTGGGTGGGCGTACGGGCATTGATCATGGCGCCGTAACCCTCAAAGTACGGCTTGGTGCCCTCGGCGGCAATCTTCTTATTGAAGAGATCGGTCAAGAAGACCAGCGCCTCCAGACCCGGGTCTTCATTAAACGTCACCGTCCGGCCGTCCTCCGCGAAGAACTCGCCCCCGGCCTGCCAGAGCACCGGGTTGAACCACGAATTCAGCGTGTTCTTGCTGGTGGTAACCGACAGACCGAACTGGTCGGAGCCATCCGCCTTCTTCTTGGTCAATTGTCGCGCGATCTCCGCCACGTCATCCCACTGTGTGGGCGGTTCGCTGATGCCGGCATTCTCGAACATATCCTTGTTGTACAGAGGAATGTTCACGCTCTGCCGGTGCGGGAGAAAGTGCAGCACGCCGTCAAAGGTGCCGGTGTCCACGATACCGGGGAGATACGCGCCCAGGTCGCCGAAGTCACCCGCCTTGGCCGCGGGGCCAAGATCTGCCAGGAAACCACGGTCAACGTACATGGCGACAAAATCGAGAAAGCCTTGCATGAGCGCCGGCGGCGCGCCGGCTGCCACCGATGCGGGGAATTTATCACCGCGGAAATTGCCGGCCGGCTGGGACTGCACGACTACGACGCCCGGATGCAATTCCTGAAACGCGTCCAGCACCGCCCCCGGCAAGTATTGGGAACGATAGCCCCAAACGTGCAAGACCCCGGAAAGACCTGCCGGTTCCTTAGGCGCCGCGTCCGCGTCACCCTCTGCCGCTTCCGGCGCCGGCATCGTCTGTACCTGTCCGCAGGCAGCCAGCAGGCCTGCCCCAATGCCGAAACCTACGCCCGCCAGCATCTGTCGTCTGCTCATGCGCGCCATAGTGAAACCTCCTTAGTGTGACAATTCGCTTCCGGGCCTCTGCTATCTAAAGCGGTTGAACCGGAGCCTGCGGCAGAAACTCTCCATGCGGCAAGCTTTCGGCATGCATCAATTCCATAGCAAATGCACCCGGGATTATTTTGTCAACGAGCGAGAGTTGCAATTGGCTCTTGCTCGTCAATGCTGGAAGTATATCCCCCTCTACTTTGCAAGGTCAAGAGCTTGCTTACATTAACGTGAGGTTTAGGTGGGCCATTGAGATATTCCAATCGCGCTCAAGGCTACAAGTGAGAGTTCGCGCTGTTCTCAGATGCGCGTGGTGCCGTAAGCCCTTGTGTCGGCTAGCTCGTAGGAGAACTCAAGCGCTAGCGGTGACTGGCTCAATCCTGCGCACTGGTTTGCAAGGACCTTCTGAGGCGGAATTTGACAGGCGCTTTGACTCAAGCAAGCGAATTGCTGCATAGTATGTCAATGACTTTCCCCCTGTTGCCACCCCCTAGTGGCACAGCCACCGGAATGAGAGGCATGCGGTCATGACTGAATGGCTCGGTATCGAGCACCTATTCGAGCTTTCCGAGCAGGAAGCGCTGCTGGGATTCCTCACCCCGCTGGCGATCTTCGTCCTGTTCTTCCTGGTCCAGCTTATCCTGCCGGGCCGGTGGGTTGAGGGTTACGTCACCGATAAAGAGACCGGCGAGCCCCGCAAGTACAAGCTGAACGGTCTGCTGGTGTATGTCATCGCACTGGTTGTGTGGGCGCTTGAACTCACCGGCATGCCGCGCGATTGGTTCTACCGGTCGGCGATCTACGCGGTGGCCGGCGGCACGGTGGTTGTCACTATTCTCGCGCTCATCGCGGTGTTCGGCCGGCCCCGGGGCGAAATAAAGAATCCCCTGGCGGCTTTTTGGCTGGGGCGGATCCAGGAGATGTCGTTCTTCAAGAACCGCATTGACGTCAAGATGTACTTCTACGTGGTCGGCGGAACGATGCTGTCGCTCAACGCCCTTTCCGGCGCCGCGTACCACTACGGTCGCTTTGGCGACGACTTCAACCCGGGCGTTTTTCTCTTCGCGGCGTTCTTGACCTATTACGTTGTGGACTACTTCATCTTCGAGCGCGTCCAACTCTACACGTACGATATAATCCATGAAAAGCTGGGCTTCAAGATGTTCTGGGGCGGCATCATGGTCTACGGCTGGCTCTATATTCTGCCGCTGTGGGGCATTGCCGCGCTTCCACATCCCGGCTTTTCAACGGCAGGGACGATTGCGTGGCTGCTTGCATCCGTCGCGCTGTTCTTCGTCGGCTGGACGATTACACGCGGCGCCAATATGCAGAAGTACACCTTCAAGCGCTGGCCCGACCGCAAGTTTCTGGGGATCATTGAGCCGACCCACATCGAGGCCGGCGATCGTAAGATCCTGACCAGCGGTTTCTGGCGCCCTGCCCGCCACTTCAACTACCTGGGCGAAGGGTTTCTCGCCTTTTCATACGGCTTGGCGTTCGGTCACTTCACTAATCCCTGGGCGTGGACGTACTTCATCTTCATCGTCACCATATTCACCCTGCGGCAACGCGAAGACGAAGAGGCGTGCGAGGCAAAGTACGGCCCCGAAAAGTGGGCGGAGTACCAGGCGCGGGTGAAGTACCGCATCATTCCCGGTATCTACTAGGCGTATTGCCCTCGAAGCAATGATGATTGCCCAATAGAAAGCGATTTGCGGCCATGCTTGAACGCCTTGGAATCGCGCACCTCTTCGCGCTTACCGGTACGGAAGCGCTGCTGGGCTTTCTCACCCCATTGGCGCTTTTCGTCGTGTTCTTCCTGGCGCAGTTAATCCTGCCGGGCAGGCGGGTACACGGCTACGTTACCGATCCGGCAACAGGCGAACCCCGCGGCTACAAGCTGAGCGGCCTGCTGGTGTTTGCCCTCGCGCTGGTCGTGTGGGCTCTCGAACTCACCGGCATGCCCCGCGATTGGTTCTACCGGTCGGCGCCCTACGCGGTGGCCGGCGGCACAGTGGTTGCCACCATTTTGGCGCTCATTGCTGTGTTCGGCCAGCCGCGCGGTGAGGTAAAGAATCCCATCACGGCCTTCTGGCTGGGGCGGGCGCAGGAGTTGTCGTTCTTCAACAACCGCTTCGACGTGAAGATGTACCTCTACCTCGTCGGCGGGACGATGTTGGCGCTCAATGCGCTCTCCGCCGCCGCGTATCACTACGAACGCTTTGGCGCGGACTCCAACCCGGGCGTCTTTCTCTTTGCCGCGTTCATGACGTTCTACATCGCGGACTACTTCGTCTTCGAGCGCGTCCAGCTTTATACATACGACTTGATCCACGAGAAACTGGGCTTCAAGCTGATCTGGGGCGCTCTCGTGATCTGGGGATGGCTGTACGTTCTGCCAATCTGGGGCATGGCGGCACAGTCGCGCCCGGAAATCTCGGCGCCGTGGTCGTACGTCTTGCTCGGCGGCACGGCTGCGCTGCTCTGGTTCGGCTGGGGCATCTCGCGCGGCGCAAACATGCAGAAGTACACGTTCAAGCGCTGGCCGGACCGCAAATTCCTGGGGCTCATCGAACCTGAATACATCGCGGCCGGCGACCGCAAGATCCTGTGCAACGGGTTCTGGGGCCCCGCGCGGCACTTCAACTATATGGGCGAGGTGATCATCGCCCTCGCCGTTGCCCTGCTTTTCGGCCACTTCGCGAATCCCTGGGCGTGGGTGTACTTTGTCTTCATGACCTCGTACGAAATCATGCACCAACGTGACGACGAAAAGGAGTGCATCAAGAAGTATGGTGCGGAAAAGTGGGCGGAGTACCAGGCTAAGGTGAAGTACCGGATATTTCCCGGGGTCTATTAGGCGAACTTATATGAAGATGGATAAGGGGTGCCCTTTGCTCTCAGCTATCGAAAGTTTGACGCAAGTCTAGGGGAGGTGTGAGCGCCTAAGACTGCGATACAGAGCTGAAGCGCTGCTCACTCGGCCTACCGATTCAGATCCATTAGGCAGAATTGAACCGAACAAGAGAGTCTAATTCCTAGTCGGTCGTTGTGTTCAATTCTGATGTGTTCCTATTGAGATCTTCCAGAGCCCTGATGAGTTCCTTGGCGCCCTCAATACCCTCCCCAACCAAGACATCGTCCAAATGCGCGTGATAGAAGTTGGCATGAAGCGCCTCGATCGAAAGTAGCAACCTCCGCCTTTGGCTAGCGTTGGCTGGGTCCTGGTTGATCAGCCTGTTGGCATTTTCGATCAATTGCCTGTGCGACCCCAATGGCCAATTACGTTGGCGGGCAACAGAATTCACAAAGTGTGAAACCGCTCCCCACGCTTTCTCGGAGGCTTGAAGGAGATCACCCTTCCGTAATTCATCCTCCGCATGGTCCAAGAATTGCAAGCTTATCTCACGATGCTGTTCTGCCGTCGCCATGCCTATTCCCCCGCGTAATCCTTGGGTTCGGTGTATTCAATAAGCGAAAACTGCCCCTCTACGACCAAAAAACGGATTGTGGTTGAGACGCCAAATACATCGATCAGATGGAGGCACTCTCCAATCTGAAAGTGTGCGGCAGGGGTTGCGAGTCTTCCGTTTATGGCGATGTTTTCAGCGTACACATAGCCATCCTTGTGAGGATTGAGGCGTCCCTCAATGCCTGGGATGTAGCCAGTGCTCCGTGTTACAAAGAAGCGCTTTCTTGTCATCCATAGATGGATCTAATTCCAAGGGAATAACGTTCGATTCTCCCGGAATGAGGTCTGTGTGGTATGGCAGATGCCCCTCAGCAGCTACAAGTACCTTCATTTCCCTATCGATGCGGTATAGGTCGAGTTGGCACTTACCATCGGTGTCGGTCTGGCCCGTGCGGTATGTTCCATTGGGGTAAGCAGCCAGCAATGCGGCTCTGGGTATAGTTACTCCACCGCGCGTCTTAACCAGGAATAATACGTCTGGCATGCCATTTCCTGTTGAATAGTCTAAATCTTCAAATTGATGTCAACTGTAAGTCTATTATCTCATGCACAGGCAAGCCCGTGCCAATGGCGAAACTACATGAACGCCCCCCAGGGGCGTTTGTCGAGCACCTGCCGGGCGTAGCGCAGGAAGTTGGTGCCGATGATCTTTTGGATTTCTTCGTCGGAGTGCCCTTTACAGACGAGCCCGACGGTCCAGTAAGGCCAGTTCGTCCAGTCAAGCGCGCCGGGTGGCCAGGTGGGGAAGAAGGTGCGGTCCGTGCCGATGGCGACGTGATCGCTGCCCGCGACACTGATCGCGTGCTCCAGATGGCGGTACCAGGTGTGGAATGACTCCGGCCCGGTGCCGAGCACGTAGTCAATCGAGTAAATCGCCACCAGCCCGCCTTTCGCCGCCACCGCCTTGAGCATGGCGTCGTCCGCATTGCGGCTCACGGGTCGCGCCGGCATCGTCGCTCCGCGGGCGTAGGGCTGCTGAAACACCTTCTCCAGATACCCCCGGTTTGTGGAGTCGTCGTACACCGCCCGGCACCCGGTATGGCTGAGCAGCACCGGCTCGGTTGAAGCCGCGATCATGTCATACGACGACTGCTCGCCGCTGTGCGCCAAATCCACCATGATGCCGAGTTCGTTCATGCGCCGGACTACTTGATGACCGAGCGGCGTCAGGCCGGTATCGCGCTCTTGCAAGTATGAACTGCAGAGGCCGTTATCCTGGATGTACGTCATTTGGGACATGCGCACGCCGAGCGCATAGAAGAGGTCAAGATTCCGCAACGGATCATCCGTCTCCGCGAAGCAGCCGACCCCGGCCAGATGGAACATCTCGCACGGCGTCCCGCTGCGAATTCCTCGTTCGATGTCCGCAAGCTTGGCAACGCGAATGATGTCGTCGCGTTGATCGTGTGCAAAGTTGATGCGCGAAATGCGATCAAGCGCCGTTTCGAAGGTATTCTCCTCCGGACCGGCGACGTCGCAGACTCCCAGGTCTACCCCGGCGATGCGGTAGAGCGCCTGCGACTCCGCGATCCACTGTTCGTCGAAGGCCGATTCAAAGGTCTTCCGTTTGAAGTGGCTGGCGTGCAGGCGGCGCTGGAGTTCAACGGGATCCAGGTCTCGCCCAGACAACTCTTTGCGAATTGGCTCAAGGTCTTGCCGCAGCCGGTCCCCTACAAGGCCGTGGGTCGAACTCAACTGCACCGACCCCTGCACGTCAGCCACGAAGCTGTTGTAGTGCAGTTCCAGCCCCCGGTCGATCTGCGCCCGGGTGGGCTTGAGTTCAGCGAGCATGACTTGGTGCCCGGCCCGGATGCGCTCCAACGTTGCCTGCCGCACCCGGATGTCAAGGGCACGCGCCAATGGGTTTAGCCCGGCTGCATGTTGAGAGTCTTTCGACTCAAAGGTCATGATCGTTCCTCACTAACTGCTGTGGACTACGCGCTGCTCTTGGGGAATGAACCGAGCCCGTCGCAGTCGCTCAGCCGAATTTGCGGCAAATGGGAAACTGGAACGCCCAATCTCCGCCGCCACCTGCAGATAGTTGTAGTCTATGCGGCAGTGCTGCACCTCCCAGGTATGACCGTCCCAGATAGCTCGCGCGTAGGCGGCGCGTGTGTCGCCATCACACGGAAAGCCCACGGAACCTACGGTTGCACACCGCTGCTCACCTACATTTCCTGAGGAGGCGTAGTGAAGGTGACCGGCAAGAATGAGGTCCGCTTGGGCTGAACCAAGCAACCGCTCGGCTTTCGGCTGCGGGGTGACCTGCAGCAGGCCGAAGCGGTCAGGCTGCAGAATCAGGCCTGCTCCAACGTCTGTCGGCGTGGCGTGGACGATGAGCAGATCATCATTGGGAGACTCTCCACCCGGAGGAGTAATGCGGTGCGAGAGCGGCAGTCCGGCCAGCCACGCAATAGCATCAGGATCAAGCCGTTCACGCGCCCACTGCACGCCGGGATCAGGATGACATGGATCGCAGACATACCGGTCGGCATTGCCATAGATTGCCTGCACATTCAGACCGCGAATTATGTCCAACGTCTCTGCCGGGCGCGGACCGTTGAGAACTAGATCGCCTGCAAAGACCATTGTGTCGTAGTGCTGACTGTCCAAGGCATTCAGCACCGCCCGCAAAGCGGCCGCATTGCCGTGGACGTCGGCCAGAACGGCAACCGTGTACGCACAGTCTTGCGAGTTCATGTTCTTGGTGGTGGATCAACCACGATCACGACTGCGCCAGCCACGGGTTCCCACGTCATGGGTGCAACTCCAACTATGTGCGGTGCGTACGGGGAGTTCATGTCTGGCGGTTCGATGATCGCTTTTTGCTCAACCTATTGAACCAAGGGATGCGCGAACGTGCCTTCCGCGCTCACACTGTGCTCCACAATACCGGGAGAGACGAGGCGAGGACCTACTACGGGGCCACGACGCCGAGGGAGCGATAGAAGTCGTAGCGCTGCTCAACCAGTGTGGCAAGTGGGAGGTCTTGGAGTGTGTCTAGCTCTGCGGCCAGGGCGGTTTTAAGCGCCAGCGCCGCGCCACGGGGGTCTACGTGGGCGCCGCCGGGCGGTTCCGGAACCACACGGTGGACGATGCCGAGGGATTTGAGGTCGTGGGCGAATGGTTTCAGCGAATTCGCTGCTTCGGGCGCAAACTTAGCGTCTTTCCAGACTATGGATGCGGCGCCTTCCGGTGAAGCAACCGAATACATGCTGAACTCGAGCATGAGGACACGGTCGCCGATACCCAGCGCCAAGGCGCCGCCGCTGCCGCCTTCGCCAATGACGGTGACGATGATAGGTGTCCGCAGTTGGCTCATCGTCAGCAGATTCTCGGCAATTGCCCACGCCTGGCCCCGCTCCTCATCGGCCAGGAAAGGACTGGCCCCGGGGATGTCGAGGAACGTGAAGAGCGGCAGGCGGAACTTCTCGGCCTGGAGCATGAGCCGCCGCGCTTTGCGGAAGCCCTCCGGGTGCGCCATGCCAAAATTACGTTGCTGATTATCCTGGGCATCTGTGCCCTTCTGGTGGCCCACTACCATCACCGGTGTGTCGTTCAGGCGGGCCGGGCCGCCGACTACCGCCAGATCGTCGCCGTAGTGGCGGTCGCCGTGCAATTCCACAAAATCGGTAAACGCATAGCGTATGAAATCCAGTGTGCGCGGCCGCTGCGGGTGCCGCGCAAGCTGCACCCGCTCCCATGGTGAAAGCTTGGCAAATACGTCCGCCGTTTGCCGCTCCAGTTCAGTACGGAGCGACTTCAACTCCTGAGCCGCATCGTCCGGGGCGCCGTTCTTTAGCTCGGACTCCATGGATTCGATGCGTTCGCGCAGGTCGACAAGTTCTTGTTCAAATTCGTAGGCCATAGCTTAGGATGTAGCCTTCGCTCGCACACCGTTGTCCGACAGCGGCATACCGTCGGTGGAAGGATTATTTGTCTGTGAGGAGTAAAGACCACTGAGGCGCGCAAGCGTGCGTCTCAAGTCATTGCGCGGCACGATGCAATCCACCATACCGCGCTCGATCATGAATTCGGCTGAGTGGGTTCCGGCGGGCAACTTGGCATGGGTGATCTGTTCGATGAGGCGAGGTCCGGTGAAGCCGATGGTGGCTTGCGGCTCAGCGATGATCACGTCGGCGAGAGTCGCAAAGCTGGCGGTAACGCCGGCAAGAGTTGGGTCGGTGAGCACCGATACGTAAAGTACGCGGGCCTCGTGCAGTCGCGTCAAAGCGGCAGAGGTCTTGGCCATCTGCATGAGCGAAAACATGCCTTCTTCCATGCGCGCGCCGGCTGACGCCGCCACGATGACCAGCGGCGTGCGCGTCTCCGTGGCGAGTTCGATGGCGCGCGTAATCTTCTCACCAACCACAGAGCCCATCGTTGCCATAAAGAAGTTCGTGTCGATGACGGCCAGCACTACATCTTCGCCACGGATTGTGCCGGTGCCGTAGATGACGGATTCGGGTATGCCGGCTTTGCCTGCCTCGTCCTCGAGTTTCTGCTCGTAACTGCGCTCGGGCCGCTCGAAGTTCAGGATGTCTTGCGAGCGCATCGTGCTGTCACGCTCGGCAAACGTATCGGGATCGAGGAGAAACTGCACACGCTTGCGCGCGCTCAGGCGGGCGTGATGGTCGCATTTAGGGCAGACGTGAGCATTCTGCTCAAACTCCGCCAAATAAATCATCTCGCCGCAGCCGGCGCACTTTTCCCAGAGTTCATCGGGCACGTCCGGCTGCCGTTGCCTGCCGGGCAAGAGGCCAAAGCGCCGCTCTTGATTGCGGAAGAGTCTTTGCATAGGTCACGTTGAACCGGGGGTGTGAAAACTACTCCGTAGACATTATACCAATGGCGCCGTTTTGGGTATATATCTGGGTTCTTGGATATGCGCACACGGCACGAGAAGGATTGGGATGCTGGATGAGAGGCACGAGCAGTTCAACCGTTCGCACTGAGCCTGTCGAAGTGTGAACGGTTGGGCGGGATACACGCACCACGACAAACTCAGTATGACTTCATGTGAGCGCGAAACGCCCCTATTTGCCTCATTTATCTCCATACACGAAAAGCACAGATTTGAGGGCGGTTGGCAGCGACTTTCGTTACAGCTAAACGGGATATTATTCAGAGTCATTGACTATGTTTGTGCAGGATGGTAGGGTTGTTTCGATGACAAATCGCACTCCAAATCAAGGAGGGGAACAGTGAAAGCAGCGCATGTTTCGCGACGCGGTTTCCTGGCGGGAGCCGGGATTGGCGCGGCGACGCTCTTGGCGGCGGCCTGTGGCGTCCAGCCAGCAGGAGAAATGGCGCCAGCGGACGCAGAGCCGGAAGCCGAAGCACCCGAGGCCATGACGGAGCCGGGCGCCGTAGAAGGTGTGGTGACCGTCTGGAGTCCCACCAAGTACGACTTTGGCTCAGACACCGGCGGTGAGATATCCAATGCCTTCCGCGAGGCATACGACAACAAGGTTCGTGTTGTGGGCTCAACACCGGCGAGCCTGTGGAACACCGTAATCACCGCTGCTGCGGCGGGCTCTTCGCCGGATGTTGCTTCCGGCGGCGACTGGTTCTCGCCGGAGTGGGGGCTGACCGGTGTGGCCACCGACCTTTTGCCCCGCGTCAAAGCCTCCGGTGTCGACATGAGTGAGTACTGGGAATCGCTCTTCGCTGAGAACTACTGGGACGGCAAGCTCTACGGCTTTTCCTACTCTCCCGACCTGCGCGTCATGTACATGCGGTCGGAGAGCTATTTGGAAGCGGGACTTGATCCGGAAAACCCGCCCCAGTACTGGGATGAGATGGAAGAGGTGGTCACAAGGACCTCGAAGGTGGACGCGGGCGGCGTGCTCACTGTCTCCGGCTACGCGCCGTTCTGGGGCAGCGGCGGCCACAATGAGTGGATTGTTCCCCTGACGCAGCTTGGCGGCTCGCGCTTTAGCGAGGACCGCTGGACGGTCACGATCAATAGCCCGGAGGCCGTGGAGGCGCTCACGTGGCTGAAGAAGATCTTTGACCTCCAGGGCGGCTGGGACAACGTAAAGCAGCTCAGGGGCAGTGGCATTCGGTCTAACGTGCACTTCAACGACGGCCGCATCGCCAACTACTGGGCGACGTATGCTGAGCGCGGCGAGTGGCTGCGGGTCCATGCGCCGGAACTCACCTTCCACTTCATGCCGTATCCGCGTCCACGTTCCACTGACAAGCATGCCACCTGGGGCGGCACGCATACGTGGCACATTGGCAATAGCGCCAGCAACCCCGATGGTGGCTGGGCTTTCATCGAATTTGGCGCCCGACCGGAATGGAATCTGAAGTTCGCGAAGCGCTTCGACCGTATTCCAATTCGCATCTCCGTGACTGAATCCGTTGAGTTCCACGAGAACGACCCGTTCTTGCTGTTGCAGAATGAGATGATCCCGCATCGTGTGGGTAACGTGGGTATCCCCGGTGCTGAGGCCCTGCGCCGACGCTGGCGAATACCGTTGGTCGACGACGTGACCTCGGGCAAGTTGACGCCGCAGGAAGGCCTGGCGGCAGCCGAGCACGACATGCAGGCCATTCTCGACGAATGGAAGGCCCGCATCGACGGCTAGCCGTCAGTAGTCGACATTCAGATTGGGGCACATTTGCACCCGTCCTGCACAGAGGCAGGACGGGTGTTCTTTTGAGCAAGATCTCCTATGGGAATCTGGCAGCATTACTGGCCGGATGCACAATGGCGCGGTGCAGCGTATTATGGTGCTAGTAAAGAGTGGTAACGGTCATTTAAGCCAACTGAAATTGCTACAGGAGTGCACATATGGCGCTTTCCGATGATCAGATAAAGCTCTTCCGCCACAATGGTTTCTTGCGTCTGCCGGGTCGCATGTCCGACGAAACGGTAGCGCAGCTCAAAGAAGCCATTCGCAAAGACGTAGAGAACGAGGTTGAGCCTATTGTGCGGGACAAACACGGAGACGTGATCAGGCTTTCACAGTTACTCAATCGCGACCCAATCTTTAGAGAAGTCGCGACCAGCCCGCTTGTGCTTGACTCCCTGGAGTCGCTGCTGGGGCCCAACATCGAACTCATCACGAACCGTCACAACCACAGCACGCTGAATCCGCCTTCTCGCGGCTACACAGGGCTGCACCGCGACGTGCTTCAGTGGACGCGGGATATCGTGACGGTGCTGTTTTACTTGGAAGAGGCCACCGTTGAGAACGGCTGCACGCATGTGGTTCCCGGCACGCACCTCTTCAATTGGATTCAGAATCCCGGCACCTCAACGAGCGTCGAAAGTGTCATCACCGATGAAATCCGCCAACAAGAGGTCCCAGTGCCCAGTCCCGCCGGCGGCCTTGCGGTGATCGATAGCCAGATTTTCCACCGCGTCGGCACGAACCTCACCACCGGCACGCGCACGAGCATGACCATGGGCTACGTGAGCGTGGATGAGTTGGCTGGTGTGCAAGATCCCTATCGGTTGCTGGTGCGCGGCGAATCTGCCTATGGCGGCAACGTGGCGCGCAGCATGATGTAGTGCCGGTGTGGATATAAGCTACTGCTCGATTGGGATTTCACTGAATGGAAGTCAAAGATGGATTCCGCGCCCCCTGCGGGGGCGAGCTTTCGCGGGAATCACGGATTCGGACAATTGGGACCTAATTCCGACATCAGAGGTCCAAAGCGTAGTAGGGGCACGATATATCGTGCCCCTACGTTTGTTCTACGACTGTGTTTGGCTTAGAGATGCTCCGGCGCTACGACGTTGCCACCTGGGAGCGTAATTCTGCCGGGTCCGTCGTGGGCCGCTTGCAAACAAACTGGCGGCAAACATAGGCAGTTGCCTCGCCGCCAACGAGATGCCGCTCTACGAGCAGGGGAACGTCATTCGCCGCCGCAACGTCCTCAGGGTGCCGCACCGCCAGCACGATGTCCGGCGCGTACTGTCCGTTGATGCTCTCCAAGAGCGACTGGGTGTCTTGCGCTGCCGGGTCGCCGACGATGGCGACTTCCTTGATCGGGGCCAATAGGTTGTCGGCCACGCTCAGCATTCTGCCGAACGCGCTCGGCGCCTTGGTCAAGGCACTTGCCTGCAAGCGGAGCGCCGCCTCTACTGGATCGGAATACGTGCTGTCTCCGGTGTAGGCATATACTCTCAGCAGGGCGTCGCAGGCAAGCGACGTGCCGGAAGGCACGGCGTTATCGAAGAGGTTGCGCGGTCGCACGATGAGTTCTTGGTGCTGCTTGGAGGTGTCGTAAAAGACGCCGTTCCCATCATGGAATTCCCGTAAGACGGTATCGCAGAGACGGCGCGCCGCGCTGAACCACTTGGTATCGAACGTGGCTTCATACAGAGCAAGAAAGCCAACGGCTACACTGCCATAGTCCTCCAGAAAGCCAAGCCCTGCAGCCTTGCCAGGCGTATACGTGTGGGCCAGCCGGTCGCCCTGCACCATCGTGCCGAGCAAGAACTCGCCATTGGCGATGGCCGTTTCAAGGTCCGTGGGACGGCCCAACTGGCGGGCGGCTTGAGCGAACGATTGGAGCATCAGGCCGTTCCAACCGGAAATCACTTTCGTGTCAGTTTCCGGTTTGACGCGCTCGGCGCGTGCTTCCAGGAGTTGCGGATTGAGGACGGTGCGCACCTGCTTGATCTCCTCCTCGCTCAGACCGGCCTCCACGCCCTCGCTCAGAAAGAGGATGTTCTTACCCTCAAAATTGCCGTCAGGCGTCACGCCGTAATAGCTGCTGAAGAGGCGGGCATCATCTGCCCCCACCACCGCTTCGATCTCAGCAGGCGTCCAGACGTAGTACTTGCCCTCCTCGCCCTCGCTGTCGGCATCCTGGGCGGAGTAGAAGCCACCGGCCTCGTCGGTCATCTCGCGGCGCACGTAGTCCAGCGTTTCGCAAGCGATCCGTTCATAGAGCGGATTGCGCGTGCGCATGAAAGCATCAAGGTACGCGCGGCTCAGTAAAGCGTTATCGTAGAGCATCTTCTCGAAGTGGGGCACCAGCCACTGTGCATCCACCGAGTAACGGTGAAAGCCGCCGCCAAGCTGATCATAGATGCCGCCGTACGCCATACTGTCCAGGGTTTTCGTAATGGCGTTGAGCAGGCTGAGGTCTTGCGTGCGGTGGTATCTGCGCAGCAGGAAGTCCAAAGACATTGCCTGGGGAAACTTCGGCGCTGCGCCGAAACCGCCGTGGATTGGATCGTAGTTCGATTGAATGGACTCTCCCGCTTCTCGCAGTGTCGTGAGCGTGAGCGTGGTGGGTGAAAGATCAAAAGCGGTGTGCTCGGCAATGAATTCGCGCAGCTTTTCCGATTGTTCCTCTACTTGCTGGCGGCGCTGTCGCCAAGCATCAATTACCGCCTCCATTACTTGCCGAAAAGACGGCATGTTCATGCGGGCCATTGGCGGAAAGTAGGTGCCGCCAAAGAAGGGTTTACCCGAGGGCGTGAGGAACACGGTGAGCGGCCAGCCGCCTTGTCCAGTGAGTCCCTGTACCGCTTTCATATAGATGTCGTCGATATCTGGACGCTCTTCCCGGTCCACCTTGATATTGATGAAGTGCTCGTTCATGTACTCGGCTGTGTCTGCGTCTTCAAAAGACTCATGCGCCATCACGTGGCACCAGTGGCACGACGAGTAGCCGATGGAAAGCAAGATCGGCCGCTCCGACTCTCGTGCGGCCGCGAGCGCATCCTCGCCCCAGGGATACCAATGTACGGGGTTCATGGCATGCTGCAGGAGGTATGGGCTTGTCTCTTTTGTCAAAAGGTTCGTCATACCGGGTCTTTCTCAGGAATACTGTTATGGATGCGCCTGGCAAGAAACCTATGTCCTGGCAGCCGGCAGGCCTCTAGCCTGCGGACATTGGGCCAAGAGATCGGATTCACTCCCATCGTGACAGATAGATTGACTCC
Source organism: Chloroflexota bacterium (assembly GCA_028874195.1). GTDB lineage: Bacteria > Chloroflexota > UBA11872 > VXOZ01 > VXOZ01 > VXOZ01. Next base: position 157,527 of record JAPPLM010000047.1, on the reverse strand, counting down.
CAGCAAGCGCAGATTGGGGAGCGCACACAGCTTCTTGGAGAAGAAGCCGCGTATGCGATTGCAGGTTTCCAAACGGGAGTATAATGAAAGAAGAGGTATGGGAGGAAAGACGATGCGAAGAGTGCTGCTCGGCATACTCGTCCTGGTTACCGCCTTCCTTTTAATTGACGGAGCGCTTGCGCAAGAGCGCATGGGCACGGTCGATACCGTGAGGATCACCGGCGCCATCGATCCTGCCTCCGAGCGGCTCTTCGCGCGCGCCCTCGACCGCGCCGTTGCAGACCAAGCGGAAGCGCTTATTGTCCTCCTTGATACTCCCGGCGGTCTCGACTCCTCGATGCGCGCGATGGTCCAGGGAATGTTGGCGTCACCCGTGCCTGTAGTCGTCTTTGTCTACCCGCAGGGAGGGCGCGCGGCCAGCGCAGGGGCATTCCTGGCGATGGCGGCGCACGTCGCCGTAATGGCCCCGGGCACCGACATCGGCGCCGCGCATCCGGTTTCCGTGGGCGGCGGGCAGATCTTGGGCGACATGGACGACAAGGTGACCAATGAAGCAGTGGCCTACATCCGTAGTTTGGCTGAGCTGCGGGGACGGAACGCCGAGTGGGCGGAACAGGCCGTACGCTCCAGCCAAACGATGACCGCAGAGGAAGCGGTGAAATCCAATGTCGTCGACTTGATTGCGCGGGACATACCCGACCTTATCGCAAAACTCGACGGCCGCCAGGTGCAGACCCCCACGTGGACACGCACGCTTGTCGTTGCCGGCGCGCCGCTGCGTGAAATGGAACACAATGTCGCTGAGCAAGCGCTCAAGTTCATCCTCAATCCCAATACCGCCTATCTGCTCTTCTTGATTGGTCTGTATGCCGTAATTGCGGAGCTCTATAACCCGGGCGCTGTGCTGCCAGCGGTCGTGGGGGCCATTGCCATCGTCTTGGCGTTGGTGGCCTTCGGGACGCTGCCGATCAATTGGGGCGGCGTGGCGCTGCTGGTCATTGCCGCGGCGTTGATTGCGTTCGAGGCCCAGAATCCCGGCCTTGGTATCCTTGGATTCGGCGGTGTGGTGGCGCTCATCCTGGGGACGCTGCTGCTCTACCAGCCGCTCACCGCTCCCTTTGGCGGCCCGTTCTTTGTTTCGCCCTGGGTGCTTGGCTTCATGGTGGCGCTCACTGTCGCATTCCTTGTCTTTCTCTTGCGAATTGCCGCGCAATCACAGAAGGAGCCTCAGCAGTTCCGTGGGCAGAAGCGTATCGTCGGACAGGAAGGTGTGGCAGTTACGGCATTGGATCCGGAAGGCGTTGTGCGCGTTGCCGGGGAAGAGTGGTCCGCTCGCACAGTGGGAGAGACGGTCGCGGAAGGAGACCAGATTTGGGTCTATGACGTTGACGGGCTCGCCTTGGTGGTGGGTCCGGCGCCGGAGATTCCGGCGCTAGCGACATAACAGCGGGTAGTTTGGGAAGGGGGCGAGAGGAGTCTGCGCACACGGCTGCAACTGAAGATGCCGAATAGTTAGCACGAAGGAGAGGGTAGCGCGCCATGAACGGTCAACTCATTGCACTTATAGTAGTCCTGGTAGTTTTCTTGCTCTGGTTGGCGTACTCCGCCATCAAGATTGTGGCGGAATACGAACGGCTAGTGGTCTTCCGGCTGGGTCGCGTGATGGCAGATCCACGAGGACCGGGAATCGTTTGGCTCTGGCCCATCATCGACCGGCCGGTCCGCGTAGACCTGCGCGAGCAATTCCTCGAAATCCCGCAACAGAGCTGCATCACCTCGGACAATGCGCCCATTCTCATCGACTTCCTCATCTATTGGAAGGTCACCAATCCCCACGACAGCGTGGTGCAAGTGGCAAACTTCGCCGGCGCCTCGCAGGGTATTGCGACCACTACCCTGCGCGCGGTCATTGGCGACATTTCCTTGGACGACGTGCTCGCCAAGCGTGAGCAGATCAACAATATCCTGCGCACGAAGCTGGACGAGGTGACCGCCCGCTGGGGCGTGAAAGTCACAACGGTGGAGATCCGCGAGATTCTGCCGCCGCGCGAAGTGCAAGATGCGATGAACCGGCAGATGTCCGCCGAGCGCAACCGGCGCGCCATGGTCACCGAGGCCGGCGGCCAGAAGCAGTCGGCGATTCTGGTAGCCGAAGGTGACAAGCAGTCCGAGATCCTGAAAGCAGAAGGCGACCGCCAGGCCACAATTCTCCGTGCCCAAGCGGAAAGAGAAGCGCAGTCACTGCGCGCCGAAGGCTATGCCACCGCGATCAACCACGTGTTTCAAATCGCGCAGACGGTGGATTCGAACACGATGCTCATTCAATACCTGCAGACGCTTCAGAATATGGCCGAGAGTCCGTCCACCAAGTGGATATTCCCAATGGAGTTGGCAGCCTTGGCCGGCGGTCTGAGCGGTATCGTTGATGCGGCTCCAAATCAGCCGCGCACGAACGGTAGTGAATCCTAACGGATGCGGGCCATCCACCCTTAGTATTCGTTCTGCGTATATGCTTCACGCGACGCCGAGGTGCGGATTTATTCGCCAAACTGGCCTGTGACGACGCGTGCCGCCGCTAGGGCGTAGACCTTCGTCGCAGTCACCATCTCGGCAATGCTGATGCGTTCATCGGGAACCATGCGCCAGTTGCTGGGCCCGTAGACGACCGTCGGAATACCGTGCCGCACGATGTCGGAGGAGTCTGTGACATAACTACAGACCGGCAGTCCGGTTGAGCTCTCAGGCTCCTCTCCCGTGACGTCGCGGTGCGCTTGCGACGTGAGCGCGACAACCGGCGCGTTGGCGTCAATCTGAAACGGGCGTTGGTAGACGAGCGTGCGGAGGTCGGCCCGAAATTCCGGGTCGGTAGCTGCGATGCCCGCTATCACCCGCCTGAAGTCAGCGGAAAGAGTATCGGCGGTCATGCCGGGCACGATACGCACGTCGCCCCTTGCTGTGCAACGGTTGGCCGTGCGCGAGGCTGCGGTGCCGCCGTTGATTTGGCCGACGACCATGCGCGGCAGACCTTCCAGAGCTTGGTTAGGATCAAAGGTGAACTGGCGTTCGTCCAGCGCGTCAAGCAACTTAATCATCTTCCCGGTCGCATCTACGCCGCCCTCGCGCCGGCTAATGTGCTCGGCAACACCTTGGGTCGTCAGTTCGAATTGCCACGCGCCGCCATGGGCGAGTTGGAGCCGCAATCCGGTGGGTTCGCCATTAATGCACATGGCGAAGGGGCGATCGTTGGACTCCAAGAAGAACTTGGTGCCAAGTCCACAGACGTCATGATGCACCACAGCGGTGACGACAAGATCACCCTTGGGTCGTAAGTCGGCGCGGGCTACCGCTTCAGCCGCCTTGACTAGACAGGCCACTGCGCCCTTCATGTCGGTTAGCCCGAACCCATAGAGAAAGCCGTCTTCCTCGTACACGTCGTAGGGGCCGCGCGACCACTCACCGGCAGGCGCGCCGGTATCGAGGTGGCCGTTGAGCAGCAGATTGGGACCGTCACCGCTGCCGTGTACGACCCCAATGACATTGGGCCGACCCGGCACGACATCTTGCAGATGCACCTCATCAAACGCGCCGGTCTTGCGCATCTCCTCCGCGAGATAGTTGGCAATTGGGCCTTCGTTGGGTATCTCACTAGGGATTTGGGCCAAGCCGCCCGCGAGGGCTACGACTTCATCTGCGTCAATATGAGCGAAGAGATCGTCCGGGCGAATATCCATGGTTTCCCCTTTCGTCATGGGGCGCTCTTTAGAGGGCTTCGACTTGAGGGCAAGTATACTGTAGGAACTGCCCGCATGTCCTACGGGCAAGCTGCGTGAATCAGTTGGTGTGCTCTATGCGTCCCGCTGTGTCTGTGTATAATGGGCGCGGATTAAGAAAGGGAGACGCATGGAAGTCATAGTGGCGCCGTCGTACGCAGGGATGAGCCTGCGCGCGGCGGAGGTTGTTTGCGAGGCAATCCGAAAAGAACCAGAGCTTGTACTAGGGCTTCCGACGGGCGCGACTCCCGTTGGGATGTACCGGCACCTTGTGGCGGCATATGAGGGCGGGCAGGCAGGGTTCTCCCGCGTGCGTACCTTCAATCTCGATGAGTATTTGGGACTGGCTCCAGAGCATCCCGCCAGTTACCACACGTACATGCGGGAACACCTGCTTGCTCACGTGAATCTTGCCCCGCAGCGAACCCACATACCGAACGGCGCCTCGCCGGATCCTGAAACTGAATGCCGCGCATATGAAGAAGCAATCGCGGGAGCGGGTTATCTAGACCTCGCGGTGTTAGGGATCGGTCAGAACGGGCACATAGGCTTCAATGAGCCGGGTGCTGAGTTGCGGGCCGAGGTCCACGTTGCCTGCCTCGGCGTTGAAACCCGTCGCCTTGCGTATGAGTATTGGGAAAACGCCGTCGCTAACCCGTTTCCTTCTCTTGAAGACTTCCCCGATCGCGCTATAACGATGGGAATGGGCACGATCTTGCAGGCCAAGCGCATACTGCTGCTGGCAAGCGGCGAGAGCAAGGCCCAGGCGGTGAGCCAAGCGGTAGCCGGCGCCATCACGCCGCACGTTCCGGCCTCGTTTCTCCGGCTTCATCGGGACGTTACAGTGCTCATTGATAGCGAGGCGGCAAGTGTCCTCTGAGTGCGACGTTGGCTCGTCGTGCTCAATAGGAACCACTGTTCGCTCAGGTATCGATTTGCGGTGACTGTGAGGATAAACTATCGCTTTGCAAGGGGACGCCGCGCGGGTAGACCGGCACGGCGCGGATACTGCTCTGGCGTGACTGTGGACTTCTCTACCGTCACCAGGCAGTGCTGCGCGGGTAATTCGGGGAGATTGAAGGGCGTTACCCGCGGATTGCGGCCGCCAAGCGCGTGGATTGCGTGGCTTGCCTCCTGTAGTTCGGTGTCCAGCGGCAGCGATTTGTAAGCCACGAGCATAACGCCGCGTTTGCAGAAGGGAAGCGCAAGCTCCGCTACGGTGGCAAGACTGCCGACACCGCGCACTGTGACCACATCATAGTGCGCGCGGTGCTCAGCCACATGGGCCAGGTCTTCAGCGCGTCCCCATAGCGCTGTGACGTTTTCCAGAGCAAACGATGCAACGACGTGTTGCAGGAAGTCCACCTTCTTTCGGGTCGCTTCGAGCAGCGTCACCGCGACGTGAGGAAAGGCGATAGCAAGGGGAATGCCGGGAATGCCGCCGCCGGTACCGACGTCCAGCAGTCGGAGTCCCGTGTTGTCGCCGGGAGCGGCACGCAGCCTCGGCGCCGCCAATACGGTGGCAATCGACTCCAGCAACAGCAGTCGCTCCGCCTGCGCGGGATCTCGGATTCCGGTAAGATTGATGCGCCCCCGCTGCTGCAAGAGCAGCTCCAGATACGCGTGCAGCCGCTGAACTTGCTTGAAATCGAGTGTAATACTTAGGGCTGCGCAGCGGGTGCGCAGCACAGGCAAGAGATGAGCAAAGTCATCCGGTAGAGAAGATGAGAGATATACTCTGGTCACCGTGGCGTATGGAATACTTGGCAAGAGAGAAGCGGTCTACCGATACGTGCGTGTTCTGTGAAGCAAGCCAGGGAGCCGACGATAGAGCCAATCTCGTGCTGTATCGGAGCGAAATATGCTTCATTATCCTCAATCGCTATCCCTATAATAACGGACATCTTCTCGTGGTGCCGTATCGGCACGTTGGCGACCTCACTGACTTGACCGCAGATGAGAGCGCAAACGTGATGCACGTTGTCCGCTACGGGGTGCGCCTTCTGCGCAGGACGTTCCAGCCTGATGCCGTGAATGTCGGCATGAACTTAGGCGCCGCCGCGGGCGCCGGCATCCTCGATCACGTCCACGCGCACATCGTGCCGCGCTGGGAGGGGGATACGAACTATATGACGGTCTTTTCCGGAACCCGCGTAATCTCTGAAGAGCTGGAGCGGACCTTCGATCGGCTCAAGGGGACCATGGCTGCGGTGCCCTTCGAGCCGTAATTCATTAGGCAGTACCCCTGCAAAACTCCGCTGACTTTCCTGTTATGATCGCTAGCGCTTCTTACGCCGCGTGGAGCGTTTGCGCCGCCCACCAGACGACTTCTTGCTCTTTTCTTCAGCGGATTCTGTTAATTTGCGAGGCAACACGCGGAAGAGGTACCAGAACGTCCTGACTAAAATATACACCTGCACAATGGCGATCAGGACGAGCACGAAACGGTAGGAGAGGATGCCCCAGCCTGCCTGACGTAGGAAAACGGCAAATAGGCCGAGACCGTTGATGACCATGCTGGTGAGCAGCACTACCCGCACGGCCAAGCGCCGCAGAGGGCTGCTGCCGAAGAGCATGCCGCTGATCAAGTAGTAGACAAACGATATCCCCAGGCCTGAGCCGAAGCCTATAGTAAGCAGAGGGGCAAGCTCGCGGTAGAAGGACCCCGGCGGCCCGGGCGCCGCGAACAGGTATTCGAAGAGGTCGGGAGGCACTAAGCCGGAACCTTGTCGTAGACGTCGACTTTGTCGTAGACGTCGACTTTGTCGAGGTCAGCGACCCTGTCGAAGTCAGCCGCTTCTTTGCGTCCGGCGGGCTCCGGCACGCTGAGATCGAAGTGCTGTATAACACCGAAATCCTCTGGAGGCCAGTAGGCTACCCATACCTTGCCCACGATGAATTTGCGCGGCAGGAATCCCCATTCACGGGAATCCCGGCTGCCGCGCCGATTGTCTCCCATGACGAAGTAGGAATCGGCGGGCACGGTACGACTTGCCAACTCGTCACGGCTGACAAAACCCGCGAGTTGCGCGCCTCTGCTGACGTACGGTTCGGTAATCTTCTCTCCATTCACGTAGACGGTGCCTTGGCGTATCTCGATTGTGTCGCCCGGAATGGCGATGATGCGCTTCACGAATTGCTCCGAGGGATCATCTGGGTAGTTGAAGACGATGATATCGCCATGCTGCGGTTCCGAGCGCACGTAGGCCAGCTTGTTGACTAAGACAAACTCGCTGTGGTGCAAGGTGCTATACATGCTGCTCCCTTCAACGCGGTAGTTTTGTACCGCAAGACGGGTGCCAAAGAAGATTATGGCAGTGAGTAGGAGAGTATGAAGGACTTCCTTAGCGAACGATTTCGTGGCGGTTTCCTCCCAAGGGCAACGGGTTCGCTCTATCTATAGCATAGCACTGCACGACGAACTGCATGTTTTGTTCGGCAACGAGGCCGCGCTCTTTCGGACTTGCAGCTTGCACGCTCTCTAAGAATTCACATTTGCGTTACTATGGACGCCTCCGCGCGTCTTTGCGGATAAGACACGACCTCAGTTCGTGTTTCTGTTGGAAAACCCGAGGCCCTTCTCCCGCAGTGAGAGTGCCGCATCGCGCGTCATGATGATGTGATCGACGAGCTTGATGTCCAAGAGTTCACCGACTTTCTCCAAGCGGGCCGTGGTGGCTACGTCATCGGCAGAGGGTGTAGGGTCGCCACTCGGGTGGTTATGGGCAACCAGCACCGACGCGCAGTTGGCGCGCACCGCCTGACGGAAGACCTCGGCAGGGCGGATGGCCGTCTGGTTTAGCGTGCCGCGATACAGGATTTCCTTGCCCACGACGTGATGCTTTGTATCGAGCAGAACAACGAGGAATTTCTCCTGCTCCTCATCCACGAAGTCGGAGAGCAAGTAGTGCTTTGCGTCGGTGGCTGAGCGAATTACTGGCCGTTCCGGCCGTGCACTGGCGCTTGCTCTGCGGCCAAGCTCCAAGGCCGCCTTCAACTGAGCGGCCTTGGCCTCACCAACGCCGGGATACTGAGTAATCTCGCGAAAACTTGCTTGGGGCAAGCCACCGGCCCCGCCATATTTGTCGAGTAAGCCTTGAGCGAGTGCGACGACTGAGATCTCCCGCGTGCCGGTACGCAGGATGATGGCAAGCAGCTCCGCTGTGGAGAGATGGGCCGGGCCGAGGTCGCGCAGGCGTTCCCGCGGACGTTCTGCTACCGGCCACTCGCGGACCGCAATCCTGGAAATATCAGATGCAGCGGGAGGTGAAGGCAGCGGCTGGCTTTCAGTGTCCTGGTCGGGGTTGAAAGGCACGGTATTCCTTAGGCGAGCAGGCGATGTTTAAGGGAGGAAAGTAAAGAGTTTGTGACCGGAAGCCGCCTTTCGTCACCCAGCAGGGCCCACGAGCGCTTGGAGCCTATCCGACAGCTTGCTTTCGGCACATGCACGCTCGCCCTTCGACAAGCTCAGGACGAACGTTTTGTCTACCAAGACCGTTCACACAGGGGCTACCGGATAGGTTCTTAGTGCACCGGCGTACCGCAGTAGGCGCAGGCGTTCCACCGCAAGTCGGCGAGGTTTCGGCAGCCGGTACAGCGCTTTCTAACTTCCATCTGACACATTGGACAGAGCACGTAATCGTTTTCCAGGCGATAGTTGCAATTGGAACAGCGAGACATCGTTTCGCTTTCGGCCAGGTAGCTCTCTTCTTCCAGCGCCAGCACGTTTGCTTCTGCCAACGTCTCCTTGGGACGGAGAAACAGGTAGAGGATGAGGCCAAATATATTGAAGACAAGCACGAGCAGGACCGAAAAGAGCTGCACCAAGATATCGCTGGTTCGTGTGCGAATGTCATAGAAGGCCCAAATGGCGAGCGCAATCCACAGCGCAATCGCGTAGGCGATGAGGAAGGCAAGAACGTAATTTAGGACGGTGGCCAAGGTCTCGATCATGGCATCCTCATGGTGGACGAACTCCGGCGGGTACTCTCGTATTGTACCAGCCAATCGAAGGCTGTACTAGGAGCGCTCACAGGCAATGGCAAGGCAAGCGAGAAACCGCCGCTACCGAGGGAGGCGGCAGTTGCTGCAATACTTGTCCCCGGTTCCGCGTTGGAGTTAGCCTGAGACGATGCCCAGCACGACTGCGCTAGGCTACAGAGCGGTATGCGGCTGGCGACACCAAAGACCGGCTAGAAAGAGTAGCTCAAGACTCGGTACGTCTCGCTGCCCGCAGGTGTTTCCACAGCAACCGTGTCCCCCGCGCGCTTGGCGAGGAGACTGGCGCCGACGGGCGAAAGATAGGAAATCCGACCTTCGAGCGGATCTACTTCCGACGGTCCCACGAGCTGGTAGGCAATCGTTTCGCTGCCGTCGGTGAGCTCTAACTCGACACGCATGCCAATCTTTATGCCCTCGTCGGCGACAGCATCACTGTCTTCGTTTGCTGATTGTGTTTCTTCTTCAGTAATCGTGCTCGTGCGGAGAGTTTGCTCCAATTCTCGAATGCGCGCTTCCAGCATGCCTTGCTGGTATTTGGCCTCGTCGTAGGCGGCATTCTCGCGCAGATCGCCATCCTTTATGGCGGCATGTAAGAGGTGGCTGATACGCTCGCGTCCTTCGCCCTTGTGTTGCTCTAATTCAATACTCAACTCGTCGTACCGCTTCCGGCTGATGAAAGTGTTGCCGGTTTGGGCGGATGCGGCGCGTGGGTCGCTCTTCGTGCTCCGTTTCGTAATTCTCAGTCCCGTAGCTGGGTTATTTTCTACCCAGCCGGCCTTGCTGGCGTGGGAGAAGAACGTGCGTAACGCACTGGCACACAGTTTCGGATCGGCGGATGCCGCAACTTGGTCGAGATAGGCCTGAAGTTGATGGGGGTAGATAGCTCCGATGCGGGTATCCGGGCCGCACCAACTGACAAATCTGCGGAGATGCTGCGCTTCTTCGCCGTTCAAGTTTGCGACGCCCACTGATTGCACATACTGCGTGAATAGTGGGCCTAGACGGTCGGATTCCTGTGCGCTCATTCTCTCTCCCAACGTCTGAATGTTGGATGGTTGCCAGAGCTACCATCTCCATAAGGTGCCGAAGGAGGGATTCGAACCCTCACGAGCGCAAGGCCCACTACGCCCTGAACGTAGCGCGTCTTCCAATTCCGCCACTTCGGCATTGTCTATCCCCAGCGCGATTCTAACATGCGGCTAGGGGTCGGGCAACCGGCGATAATTCTACGCGGGTAATCCCGTTGCTGTCAGAGCACGTCAATTGGTCAGGTCATGGCGGAAGTCTGTCGAACCACATTTCGACTTTGGGAAGAAGCCGGTCACGTGCCACCGGAGCTATGTTACAGGGCTTTTGCTCCCGCCCGTTAGTTCCGTGTAATGGCTATAGAGGGTGGCAGGTAAACCAGTGGGCAGTCCCGTGCGCGGCTCGATGGTGAAGGGCATCTCGGCCGCCAGGGCCTGCGTGGCGGCGAGCGCAACCGGCAGAAAACCGGCGCCGGCATGCGCCCTAAGTGCCTCTTGTACCGCTTGGTGAATCATCTGTGTTACAGCGATGCTATCCTGCACGGTCTGCTCCGCAGCCTTGCCGCTTCGGAGTGCATCCCGCGCATCCTGGGTCCAGAGGTACCGGTGGGCGAGCACCAGAGTCTCGATTTGGAGTGAGGCCAGCCGCTGCATGGATTGCTCGTAGCCACGCGCCGTGTAGTAAAGGGGAAATGTGCCAGGCTTGCTGCCGTACCCCTGCACGGCGTCACCCACGAAGGCGATTCCCTTGTCTTCCCAATGATAGGCAATGCTCCCGGGCGAGTGACCGGGCAGGTGCACGACACGAAGTTGAATGTCATCGCCGAGGTCCACGATTTCGTTGTCATCTAGTTTGCGGTGTACTGCCGATGGGCCGGTGACAGTATGCAGGAATTGCGCGCGACGGGCAGACAGGTCTTGGCCGAGAACATGCCTGTCCGCATGCCAGATGAAGTCCATGTGCGCCTCGAGGTCTTCAACCAAGTAGGCATCTTCGCGGTGCATGTAAACCTGTGCATCAACCTGATTCAGCAGCGCGTGGTTGCCGCCCATGTGGTCCTGGTGCCCATGGGTGTTGAGGATGACGTCGATATCAGCGAGCTCAAGGCCGAGCCACCGCAGCGCTGGTTCGACGTACTGCCGCGGCGTGTATGATGCGCCGGTGTCAATCAGCGCCCGCGTGGGGCCATCGATGAAGAAGAGTTCAACGATGCTGTCCCAATTCCAGATGGCCGTAATGCGGTATAACCGCGGATCATGAGGCATTGGCGAGAGTGCCATGGCTTCCCTCCAGCCCACAGAAGAGTGCCAATTGTATGACGAGTGTAGCATAGTGTTGGCGGGGACTAGGGGAAACAGTACAATTGATCTAGGCTTATCATCGGGGAAAGGAGTGGGTAGATGGCTGTTCCCAACATTGCCGCGCGAACCGACCTCTTGAAAGGCGAATCGGCCTTTGCCGTCTTGGCACGCGCCCGGCAATTGGAACGGGCTGGGAAAGACATCGTCCATTTGGAGATCGGCGAGCCGGATTTTCCGACTCCGGAGAACATCGTCGAGGCCGGCGTGCAGGCGCTGCGGGACGGACATACGGGTTACGGTCCCACGCCCGGCCTGATGCCATTCCGGGAGGTGATTGCTGCATACGTGCAGCACGGGTGGGGTGTCGAGACCTCGCCCGAAAGTGTAGTGGTTACACCTGGTGCGAAACCCATTGTCTTTGCCAGTATCTTGGCGACGGTAAATCCTGGCGATGAGGCAATCTATCCCGACCCCGGTTTCCCAACGTATGATTCGATGCTGCGCTTCGCCGGCGCCACCAGGGTGCCGTTGACCCTCTACGAGGAGCGCCAATTCCGCTGGGACTTGGACGAGTTGCGTGACAGCATTACTGACAAGACCCGGCTCATAATCTTGAACGCTCCCCACAATCCCACCGGTGGTGTGTTCACCGCGGAGGAATTGGGCGAAATCGCTGACATGGTGCGGGGCAAGCCCATCTGGGTACTGAGCGATGAGATTTACAGCCGCATTGTATACGAAGGCAGCCACGCTTCCATTCTGGAGCATCCCGGCATGCAGGAACAGACAATCCTGCTGGACGGTCACTCGAAGACCTATGCGATGACGGGCTGGCGCCTGGGCTATGGCGTGATGCCGGAGCCACTCGCCGAGAAGATCGGGCTGATCCTCAACAACGCCACCTCCTGCACGGCGAGCTTTACGCAGATGGCCGGCATCGAGGCGCTTACGGGCCCGCAGGATTCGGTAGATGCAATGGTGGCGGAGTTTCGCCGCCGCCGCGATGCCTTTATCTGCGCGCTAAACGCGATTGACGGTCTCTCATGTTTGGTGCCGGAAGGGGCATTTTACGCGTTCTGCAACGTGAAGGAACTGGGGGTTGGCTCGGCGCGTCTGGAACAGTATTGGCTGGAGGAAGCCGGGGTGGCTTCCCTCTCCGGCACGGGGTTTGGCGCCGCCGGCGAGGGCTACGTACGCTTCTCCTTTGCCAATTCGCTGGAAAACCTCATGGCAGCGGCGGAGCGCATCGAGAATGCAATGCCGGGCGCGCGGGCGCTCGCAAGTGAATGAGCGATCCGCTCCCGATACTTGCGAGTACGTCATGGCAGAGGCCTGGAATCCCCTCTCCTTCGAGGAGACCCCTGCATACCTTCGTCATTCCGGCGAAAGCGCGGTTGGGAAACCGAGGAATCCAGGGGAGTGCTTACACTACTAGCTAGCAGATTGTCACTCCTGTTTATCCGATTCCCGGCCTTCCCCCATCATGGGGAATGGGTTGCGCAAAGGCACCTCAAGGGAAAGGGTTAGGGTGAGGGTGATTCTCCGCGAGTTGCAAATCTGCGCCACCGAAGGCGGCCGCAAGGCTTGATTCGTAGGTTGCAAACCTGCGCTACCGGAGCCGATGCGCAACTGGTCTCGTGCCGGCTACGTCCACTCCAGAATTACGCCCATGGCGTCTTCCGGGTGCTCGTAGAGCAGGTCAAATGCTTCTTTCGCCTGATTGCCCGGGAATTGATGGGTAATAAGCGGTGCGACCCGAATTAGACCGCTGGAAAGAGCCTCCATCGTGGCACGGGCCGCGGCGTTCAGGTCGGTATCCGGCAAATGGCCGCCAAGCAGGCGCCTGCCCTGAATCTTGCCGGCATCCAGCAGCAGCGGGACGTCGTGGTACAGGCCGATTATCTGTAGCAAGCCGCCGGCAACTAGCATGTCTTGCGCCTGCTCAAAAGACTTCACACCGGCACGCCCACCCACGCAATCGATGACGATGTCCGCTCCCTTCCCGTCCGTGAGTTCCAGCACGGACTCGACCGGATCGCGGGCGGCGCCGTCAATCACCGTACCTATTTTCAGTTGTTCCATGAGGCCGCAACGAATGGGCAACATGTCCACGCCGCACAGTTGCGCGGGCATGAAGCGGGTCGCGGCCTGCATGACAAGATTGCCTACCAAGCCAAGCCCCAGAATCACCACCGTGTGCTGAGGCTGAATGCCGGCGGCGGCAGTCCAGCCAAGGGAACTCGAGACGAGGGGTTGAAAGGTACCGTCAACTAACGGCACGTCGTCCGGCAGCTTCGCCAAGCGCCGGCTGACGGCAGCCCCAGCGTCCCAAATTGCATATTCGGCGTGAGGTGCGGCGCAGGAGACGCGGTCCCCGGGCGCAAACCAGGTTACTTCGCTGCCCACTTTCTCTATTACCCCCGCGGTAGAATACCCCATCCTGCCAGGATCAATCGGCCCGGGGTCGATGTAGCGCTTCCAAAGTTCCGAGCCGCGGCTGATGAGGCTCGCATGGACGCGCACGAGCGCCTCATTGGGACCGAGTTCGGGTATGGGCACCTGCTCCATCACGATATTGCCCAGACCTTCATGTTTGGCAACCCGCCACATCATGTCAGACATCGCTATCACATCCTTTAGTTACGTGAAGCACAATTCGACTGCTAATTCTCGCTCTGCGGAATTGGAACTAGGATTGTAAATGGTCATGGCGGTCATTCCCGCAAATCCAGGGGAGCGCTTACACTACTAGCTAGCATTTTGGCAATCCTTTTCATCCAATTCCCGGCCTTCCCCCATTATGGGGATTGGGTTGCGCAAAGGCACCTCAAGGGTATGAGTTAGAGCCTGCCCCGTACTTGATACGGGGGTGAGGGTGCTTCTCCGCAGGTTGCATGTCTGCGCAACCGGGGGCGGTGGCAGGGCTTAATTCGCAGGTTGCAAACCTGCGCTACCGGAGCAATGGCAGATCTCGGTTCGCAGGTTGCTAGTCTGCGCCACCAGAGGCGTGGCAAGAGGGCCGCTGTCAGCTACGCCCACTCCATTATTACGCCCATTGCGTCTTCCGGGTGCTCGTAGAGCAGGTCAAATGCTTCTTTCGCCTGATTGCCCGAAAAGTGATGGGTAACGAGCGGCGCTGCCTGCACGAGGCCGCTGGAGAGCGCTTCCATCGCTGCGCGTGCATTGGCGTCCACATCAGTTTCCATCAAGTAGCCGCCAATCAGGCGCTTTCGCTGCATCTTGGTGGCATCCAAAGGCAACGGGCCGTCGTGGTAGAGGCCGATGATCTGCAGCAGACCGCCGGCGCCCATCATGTCCTGGGCCTGTGCAAACGACTTGACGCCCGCGCGTCCGCCCACGCAATCGATGACGATGTCCGCGCCCTTGCCGTCCGTGAGTTCCAGAACTGACTCCACCGGATCGCGCGCGGCGCCGTCGATGATGGTTCCCATGTTCCGCTCTTCCGCCAGTCTGCGGCGAATCGGCAGCATGTCGATGCCGCAGAGCAGCGCGGGCAAAAAGCGGGTCGCGGCCTGCATGACGAGGTTGCCGACCAGGCCTAGGCCCAGGATTGTCACGGTGTGTTGCGGCTGAATACCGGCGGTGGCAGTCCAGCCAATGGAGCTGGTGATAAGGGGTTGAAACGTCCCGTCAACAAAAGGCACGTCGTCCGGAAGATGTACCACCCGCCGCTTTGCGGCGGCACTCGCGTCGCCAATCGCATACTCCGCGTGAGGCGCCGTGCAGGAAACGCGGTCCCCCGGCGCAAACCTGGTCACCTCACTGCCCACTTTCTCTACGACACCCGCTGTCGAATAACCCATACTACGGGGGTCCACCGGACCGGGCATGACATAGCGTCTCCACAACTCCGAGCCGCGGCTGATAAGGCTCCTATGGACGCGCACGAGCACTTCATTAGGGCCGAGATCGGGAATGGGCACCTGCTCCATCACGATGTTACCCAAACCCTCATGCTTGCCAACCCGCCACATCATGTCAGCCATTTCACACCAGCCCTTTCGGCTTCAGCTACCAATCAATACATTTAGCTACAGTCAGGGATCGACAAGGATAGAATGACCAAAAGCGTTGTCTTTCCGTCATTCCCGCGAAAGCGGGAATCTATCTTCATTAGTTGCTGGCTAGGTCTAGAGTATGTAAATCCGGTGGTAAATTGTATAGAATAGCCAATCGAGCGCTTTTGCATTATGTAGCATTGAAAATAGAGTAGCGTGATTCCCGTTTAGCCCCCCTAGATTCCTCGCTCTCGATCGAAATGACAGGTCTTGAGCAATGCCCTAACGAGGCGTGTACGTCGGTTGGCTAGCGGCGCGATCGTGGCGGATGAAGCGCAAATCGTGATTCGTGAGGGGCAGCTCCACACGCGCGCCTCCCTGCCGGTGGGACTCGATCATGCCGAAGATAACTTGGGTATTCCAAAAAGCTACTTCCGCGCCGCCGCGGGTGGGCTCGCCCGTGTCGAGCGCGTGGACGAGATCTTCAATGAGAATCAGGGTCGAACTCCTCGATTCGAATGCAAGATTTGGCCCATCCTCCGACTCGTCCATCTCCTTGCTGCGGGTACGAAATTCCACGCCGTTGTCCAACGCCTCAATCATACCGGTGTCGCACACCGCCTCGACCTCGGCGCGTCTGGGACTAACCAGCCCATAGCCGAAGACCCCGTTTGCATACATTATGGTGCCTGTGCCCGCCGGGTCTTCCAGTACTTCGCTGCCTACAACGAGTTCATCGAACTGAAAGACATAGGCCTGTACCCATTGCGGCGTCACGTCGTTATTGAGGAACATGAAGAGGTCAATGGAGTGACTGAACCCATTGAAGAATGAGCCGGTACAGTAATTAATGAGTGTGCGCAACTCGCCGAAATCTCCGGAGTGAATCTTGGCGTGCATAGCCGTGAATCCATTGTGCCAGCGGCGGTTGGTGCCCATACTAAAGGCGACGTTGTTGGCGCGCACGGCCTCGCGAATGGCTTCCGCCTCCGCGACCGAGGCACAGAGAGGCTTCTCTACATAGAGCGCACGGACACCGGCCTCGATGGCATGCAGTATGATCTCGCAGCGCTGCTCCGGCTGCGTGGTGATGCTGAGAATGTCCGGCTGTTCGTTGGCTATGAGGTCGCGATAGTCGGTGTACCTGTGGTCGGTACCCACGTTGTAGCGTTCGCCAAACTTTTCCAGCACTTCCGGACGGAGTTCGGCGCCCGCCACTAGATCGGTTCGCGGACACGCCTCGTAGCCGGCGGCATGGGAATACGGTAGCGGAATCGGGCGATAGTCTTGGTGTTCATTATCGATGAAAGCCCCCATGCGGCTGCAGCCGATAAGCGCGGCGCGATATGTCTTAGCCATAGTAAAAACCTCTCATACATACAATGGTGCAGTGCCGGCGATTGTGAATGTAATTGCACCGCAATCTAGGCCATTGGACACCACTGTCAAGGGATACAGAAAACTCAGAGTTCGTCGTTCTCGCGAAAGCGGGAACCCATCTTTGATCCACACCTGCCGATTGTGGCGCTCGACTCTGCGGGCAGTGTGCTCTAAGGGACACCTTGAGTCTTCATCCCAATCGCCGAACAGGGCGCACAGTTTGGCACACATTTCCATGGTCGGCCCTAGATTTCTCGCTTTCGCTCGAAATGACTCTTGAATCAGTCCAGCTCTAGCCCGGTGCATACTTCGGCTGGCGCGCCACGTGGTCGCGGCGGATGAAACGAAGGTCATGGTCGGTCAGCGGCAGTTCGACACGCGCGCCGCCGCGCCGATGAGACTCGATCAAGCCAAAGATTATCTGGGTGTTCCAATACGCCACCTCCGCCCCGCCGCGAGTGGGCTCACCGGTATCGAGGGCGTGGACGATGTCGTTGACCAGATTCAGGGTTGAGCTTGTCGGCGGATTGTCCAGATTTGGCCCGTCCACCAATGTTCCTGGCTCTTGGATGCGCGTACGAAACTCCGTACCGTTATTCAAGGCCGAAATGATGCCTTTACCGCATACCGCCTCAACCTCAGCTCTTCTTGTACTCTCCAGCGCATAGCCGAGCACGCCGTTTGCGAACATGATGGTCCCCGTGCCCGCCGGATCTTCCAGCACTTCGTTGCCGATCACGAGTTCATCAAACTGAAAAACATGCCCCTGCACCCATTGCGGCGGGTTGTCGTGGTTGAGATATATCAGAAGATCGAAGTAGTGACTGGAGGTGTTGAAGAAATTCCCCGTCTGGAAGTTGATGAGCGTGCGCAAGTCGCCAAAGTCACCGGAATGTATCTTGTCGCGCATCGCCAGGAAACCGTCATGCCAGCGGCGGTTGGTGCCCATATTTAAGGCCACGTTGTTGGCGCGCACGGCGTCGCGGATGGCTTCTGCCTCGGCAACAGAGGCGCAGAGCGGCTTCTCGACATAAAGCGCACGAACGCCGGCCTCAATGGCATGCAGGATGATTTCGCAGCGTGGCTCCGGCTGTGTGGCGATGCTGAGAATGTCTGGCTGCTCGTTGGCAATTAAGTCGCGGTGGTTGGTATACCAGTGATCGGAGCCCACGTTGTAGCGTGCGCCGAACTGCTCCAAAACATCGGGGCGCAAATCGGCGCCCGCCACGAGATCGGTACGCGGGCACGCCTCGTAGCCTGCGGCATGGGAATAGGGCAACGGGATCGAGCGATCCCGCCTCGTCTCATTGTCAATGAACGCTCCCATCCGACTGCAGCCGACGAGCGCCGCGCGGTACGTCTTTGCCATGCTTGCTACTCCCTGTGTTTGCATTTGATCCGTATTAGCGGATATACAAACTCCCTTGAGGGCGTTTGCTTCTGGTCAACTGCCTCTGAGTCATCCAAGCTAGCAGCATCCGTCTTTCCCGCGAAAGCGGGAATCCATCCTCTCTTCGTCCTTTGAATTGAGGCTTCTTAAGAGTCTGAGTCCGTTCGCCCTGAGCACTTCGGCAGGCTCAGCACAGGCTTGTCGAAGGGTGAACGGAAAATCAAGCTCTAACCCCCGGGAATATACAGGCTTCTATCCGCAACCGGCAGCGACACCCGCGTACCGCCCTGCAACGAGGAATACGCAATCCCAAACTGCGGCTCCACGGTCTGCATGACGCGATCGATATTGCCGTCGGTACGTTCGCCGGTCTCGATCTCGCGAATCAGATTGCGGATGTTTGTTACAGATGGCCCATCGCCAGAGGCATGGATAGTCGTCTCCTCCAATTCGACACCGCGCCGCACCGGTCGCTGAATGCGGGTGTTGATACCGTTGTCCCAGGAGATGGCCCGCCCCTCCGTGCCGCGAACTTCCACGTCAAATGACCTCGGCGTCGGAATGAAGAAGCTCTCCTGCCCGGTCTCGTAGCCGATGCGGAAGAAGTCCACCTGGGGATCAGCAATCTCCTGGCCCGGCTTCGGCACGAAGGCGTGCTTCTCAGCATCATAGGGCGCGGTTGCCTTCTCGTTGCCTTTCACGCGAGGATCGCTGGGATCTACCAACCGTCCTTCGACCCACGTCGGCTTGGGATCGCCCAGCATCATGTTGGCGACGTCGATGGTGTGCGGGTGGTGCTTGATGATGTCTGTCCAATAGTACACAATCGCGTGCAACGGCTGGCCGATGGCACCGTCGAGTATGGCGGCGCGCAGGCGCTTGTAGGCATCATGATGCCGCCGCTGGGTGCCCCAATTGAAGGCGACGTTATTGTGGGTCACCGCCTCATAGACGCGGTCTGCTTCTGCCAGCGACGCGCAGAGTCCCTTCTCCGCGAAGATGCCCCGCACCCCGTTTTCCGCGCAGAAGATGATGGGTTCGGCGCGGGCAAACGACGGCGTGGTGACGCTCACGATGTCCGGCTTCTCTTTTTCGATCATCTCGCGGTAGTCGAGATAGCCGTTGGAAAAGTCGAACCGCTTGCAAAACCGATCAAGACGCTCCTTGCCGCGATTGGCAACAGCTACTACGGTGGTCTCCGGCATGGAGACATAGCTGGAGTAGTGGCCGTAAGGCGTCATGTAACCCCGGATGTCCTGCTCGTCCTCGATGAGGCCGCCCATGCGGCCGGTGCCTATGATGGCGACCCGGTATTGCTTGCTCAAAGCTCTACTCCTGGCCATTGGTCGTCGCTGGCGGTCACGTCGACCACGATGCCGTCGGGGTCTTCCACTTTGAACGATCCGGAAGGCGGCTTGGAGGGATCATATTCGTATTCGTGGCCTGAACTCACCCCTTCCCAGAAGATCTCGTATCCCATGTCGTCAAGGCGCGTGGCAGCTTCCGCCAGGTCCGCCACCTTTACGCCAATGTGCAGGTAGTCCAGCATGCCGGACACGTGCGCGGGGCGCTCCGGGCCATCATGTTGAAATATGCGAAAGTTGTGATAGCCGTCGCTCAGATCGTAGCCGTGGTGAAGTTCGTTGACAACTTCAAGACCCAGCGCGTCACGCCAAAAGTGAATAGTCTTGTCAATGTCGGTGGCGCGTACACCTATGTGAACCAAGGTCGATGCCATGACAGTTTCCTCCCAATGCGAGAAGTGCTGACGTTCATACCAAAACTGCTACAAATGACTGTTGCCGTTAGTATAGCGTTACTCGGTGTCGTGTGTACAAGAGCAGCGTAGGAAACCGGGATTCTCGGGATCCAAGCGGCTCGGCATCGCGAGGGCGGCAGCCAGCGGTCTGATTCTCGTTGCAATGCCTAAGAGCGAGCTTTGAATTTGAAGAGCAATTGTGCTTTGAGCGCCGGGTGGGTGCTTGCTATTGGGCGAAACGCGCCAGGGCGCCATACACTTGTTTGCTCAACTCCTCCGCTGAAGTTCCCGCTATTGCCGGTTGGTTCGAGGTGACGAAGCCGGCATAGCCAATCGCATTGAGCCCATCTTGAAAGCGCTCCAAGTCGACGCCGCCCGGATCGCCGATGACGAGACGCTCGTAGCGCACGGCGCCGCGATTGGTCTCTATGGTAGATGAACCGGAGTCCGAAACGTCCAGGTTTTGCACGTAAACGTTGAAAATGTGGTCGGCGAGGGGTTTCAGGGCTTCCGCGCCGTAGTCTTCCCCGCAGAGCATGAAGTTTGCCGGTTCGGCGATGAGCCCCAGGTTTGGGCGGTCAATGCGCGCAAACATCTCCACACAGTCGGCAACCGTCTCGAACGGCGTCTTCGTGTGATTCTGATGGGCGAGCCGGATGCCGTGCTCGCGGGCTTCATCCGCGGCGCGCTGCGCAATAGGGATATCCTCTGAGCTCTTTATTGCGACACGAATCATGTCACTACCGATCGCCGTCGCGCGTTCGAGCATTGGCGTAATATTGCTTAGCGGTGTGCCAGCATCAGGAGCGGCTCCCTGGCTTGCTACGCGCTTGTCCAACATGACCATTGAAGCCGCGAGCCCATCTTGTTCCAAAATGCCCCGCATTTCACGCGCGCGTTCCAGCGGAGTACTACTATTCAGGTGCGTAGAGCGAACGCAGACTGCCTGGAATCCCACACGGGCGGCAAGCTCGGCAAACTCGACAAAGTTGAGAGACGAGTTGGTCTTAATGTGCTCGGCTTCGACGATGCGTCCCGATAGCGAAAGTTGCATGGTTGATACCCTGAATTTGGTGGAGATTGCGGAGGACTGGCTTTGTGCAGACTATACTCTGTTGGATTGACCGCTTCAACTGGCGGCAGCGGTGGCTAGAGTTGCGCAGACGGTTGTCGCCGTATGTTGGAAAGCATGTAATGTAGTATCCTCTAGTTAGTGCGCTGGAAGAACCTGCTATTTGTTTGAACGCTTGGTACGGGATTGAGGAATTGGATGAGTACTGCGAATAGCTTTGAAAGCAAGTCTACGTTTACTGCGAGCGGAAGTATATACACGCTCTACCGCCTGGCTGCTCTTGAGAAGGCCGGAATCGGCAATGTGGCGCGGCTTCCTTTCTCCATCAAGGTATTACTCGAGAGCCTGTTGCGCACCGAGGACGGTCGCTCGGTGATGCGGGAAGATGTGGTAGCGGCAGCGAATTGGGCGCCGCAACAAACGGCGGCACGAGAGATCAATTTCACGCCCGCGCGGGTGATTCTACAGGATTTCACCGGCGTGCCCTCCGTGGTCGACTTGGCGGCAATGCGGGAAGCGATCAGCGCCTTGGGTGGCGATCCTGACCGCATTAATCCCCTACAACCCGCCGATCTCATCATCGATCACTCGGTGCAGGTGGACGTGTACGGCAGCTCCGATGCTTTTGCCATCAACGCCCAGCGCGAGTTTGCCCGCAACCAGGAGCGCTACGCGTTCTTGCGCTGGGGACAGAAGGCCTTTGCTAACTTTAGCATCGTGCCGCCGGACACAGGTATCGTGCACCAAGTCAACCTGGAGTATCTCGGACAGGTCGTCTTTGCTGACGAACGCAACGGTGAGCTTGTGGCCTATCCCGATTCTCTTGTGGGCACAGACTCCCACACCACCATGATCAACGGTCTCGGCGTGCTCGGCTGGGGCGTGGGCGGCATCGAAGCCGAAGCGGTTATGCTCGGCCAGCCCATTTCATTGCTTCTGCCGGAAGTCGTTGGCTTTCGCTTGAACGGCCAATTGCCTGAGGGTGCGACCGCCACCGACCTCGTGCTCACGGTCACGCAGATGCTGCGGCAACACGGCGTCGTGGGTAAGTTTGTTGAGTTTTGCGGGCCGGGCATGGCGTCGCTGAGCTTGCCGGATCGCGCCACGATCTCGAATATGGCGCCTGAGTATGGAGCTACCGTGGGCATGTTCCCCGTGGACGAAGAAACGCTGCGCTACCTGCGCCTCACCGGACGCGATGAAAACCTCGTGGGACTCGTTGAAGCCTATTGCAAAGAACAGGGGATGTTCTATCGCCCCTCCGATCCGGAGCCGCTGTTCACGGATACCCTTGAACTAGACTTATCGTCAGTCGAGCCAAGCCTGGCCGGGCCGAAGCGTCCGCAGGACCGCGTTGCCCTGCAAGGCGTGCGCCAGAGCTTTATCGATGCCTATCCCGATAAGTTTCCCCACGGAAACGGCAGCGGTGAAGTGAATGGCAGCCCTGCAGCAGCCGTTGCGTCACAGGATACCGGTTCGGTCGCGGTTGCGGACCCGGCAGCGAACATAGAGGTCTCAGTGGACGGCGTTCCCGCCAGAATTGGCGAAGGCGCGGTTGTGATCGCGGCTATTACGAGTTGCACCAACACTTCCAATCCTGCTGTGATGATTGGCGCTGGTCTTCTGGCGAAGAATGCCGTGGCGGCCGGCATAGGGCGCAAACCCTGGGTGAAGACGAGCCTGGCACCCGGCTCGCGCGTGGTGATGGAGTACTTGGAGAAACTTGACCTGGTGCCGCATTTAGAAGCCCTGGGATTTCATTTGGTCGGCTACGGCTGTACCACCTGTATCGGCAACAGCGGCCCCCTGGCAGAGCCGCTGGAAGAGACCATCAGCGATCATGAGTTGGCGGTGGCAGCCGTGCTCAGCGGCAACCGCAATTTCGAAGGTAGAATTCACGCGTTGGTGCGTGCCTCATATCTTGCTTCGCCGCCGTTGGTGGTGGCCTACGCGCTGGCCGGAACGGTCAACACTGACCTCACAAATGATCCGATAGGTCATGACGATGCAGGCCGACCGGTCTATCTTCGCGACATTTGGCCGAGCCAGCGCGAGATCGCCGACGCCATGACGCAAGTGGTGGACGCGGAGATGTTTCGCGAGCAATACGGCAAGGTCTTTGAAGGCATGGCGGAATGGGAGACACTGGCGGTGCCGGAAGGTACGCTCTTTGCGTGGGACAGGGATTCAACCTATGTGCGCCAGCCGCCGTTCTTTGAAGGTATGGAGGCGGAGCCTGGGTCACCGACTGATGTAACGGACGCACGTGTTCTCGCCGTGCTTGGCGACTCGGTAACCACCGACCATATTTCACCCGCGGGTTCCATCGCCAAGGACAGCCCGGCTGGCAGGTACCTTGTCGAACAGGGTGTGCAACCCAGGGAGTTCAACTCCTACGGCTCGCGGCGCGGTAATCACGAAGTGATGATGCGCGGTACATTCGCGAACGTAAGACTGCGAAATCAACTCGTATCGAAAGAGGGTGGGTGGACGCTGCATTTCCCGGATGGGCAAGAGACGACCATCTACGATGCGTCTGTGCAGTATCAGAACGACGGCGTGCCTCTCATCATTCTTGCGGGTAAGGACTATGGCATGGGTTCCAGCCGCGACTGGGCGGCTAAGGGTCCGGTGCTTCTTGGCGTGCGCGCCGTAATTGCAGAGAGCTACGAGCGCATCCATCGCAGCAACCTCATCGGCATGGGCGTGCTGCCGCTGCAGTACAGCGAGGGCGAGACTGCGGAGTCGCTGGGTCTAAGCGGACACGAGACGTTTACGATCGAAGGCATTGCGGATGGCCTGTCCCCGCGCAAGACGGTGACTGTCCGTGCGCGTGATGCTGGCGGCAGCGAGAAGACCTTTGCGGCGACGGCGCGCATCAACACACCCATCGAGGTTGACTACTACCGCCACGGTGGGGTGTTGCAGTATGTGCTGCGCAACTTGCTAGCGGAAAGCGGTGCCTAAGGACTGAGAGAGAGGTAGGGCGTAATCGCGGATTATATGATCCGCGAACTATTGTCCGTTCGCCCTGAGCTTGTCGAAGGGCAGCCATCGCGGTGAGCAAGCATGGCGATGCTACCGCGCCACTAGGAGCCTCTTCGAGTGCTACGTCTATGTGTGAATCGATTGTGTTGGCTCGTGCAATAGAGCGGTGCCGTTGCAACCACCGCTTAAAACTTTGAATGATTGTTCCCTGGGAGTGAGTAGATAAATGCGCATCGCGATTCTCGAAATTAGCCACTGGCACGTGCCGCTCTATCTGCCGGCGTTTACTGAGCTTGGCATCACGCCGGTGGCGGTTTCGGATGAGCAGCCGGGCTATGCCGAGCGTTTCGCCGGACAGTATTCCGGGTGTACGCCCTACGTGGATTACGTGGAGTTGTTGGAGAAAGAGAAGCTTGACTTCGTCTTTTCCTTCGGACGCTACCGCCTGCAACCCGAAATTGCGACACAGCTTCTCGAACGGCGTATACCTTTTGTCATCGAGAAGCCGCTTGGTACGGACGCCAGTCAATTCGAGCGGTTGATCGCTCTCGCCAAGCAGAATGACGTCTTTGTTGCCATCCCGCTGACAAACCGCGCGGCGCCTTTTTCGCAGACTGTGAAGGACATGCGCGACAGCGGACGTCTGGGACAGATTCGGCATGCGCACTTCCGCTACGCCGGTGGCCCGGTGCAGCGCTACGTCGATTCCGGATGCCCATGGATGCTTGATGTAAAGGAGTGCGGCGGCGGCGCGCTGCGCAACTTGGGCATTCACTACACCGATCTCTTTCACTGGCTTACGGGAAGCAGGCAAGTGCAGGTAGCTTCGACCCAGCTGCAGCGCATCACGCCCGGCATACCGGTGGAAGAATACGCCAACATCGGGTTATACGGCGATGACAACGCGTATGCGACTATCGAGGTGGCATACACGTTTCCCGCAGACTCTTCCGACACTGTGTGGAATGTCTCCGACGGCCAGACGTACGTCACCTATCGAGACGGAGCAACGTGCATCTTCACTAAAGACGGTGTCGAGGAACGCGGCGGACACACCGTGCAGGGTCTTTATCAGGACTTTGTCGGGGATACGTTGCAAGCGTATCGCGAGGGTGGCGAACCCCTGGCTACCCTGGAGGATATGCATCGCGCGATGGTAGTTGTGGATGCCTGCTACGAGAAGGCGGACGAGTAATTCCTATTTGGACTGAGGGCAACAGATGGAACCACGCACGATCTTCATAGGCAGCGGTACGGCGCGCACGGGTGAAGCCGTTATCACGGCATTTCTCAAAGCCGGCTATCGAGTGGCGGCCACGAGCCGCAGTCGCAAACAACTAGAGTCAACACTGAGTCGCGTCCCCCATGGCGATACGGTACTCCCAATAGAGGCCGATCTCTCCCAGCCACAAGATGCCGAGGCAGCCCTGCACCAGACCTGCGCCGCATTCGGCCGCTTGGACGCGGCTACGCTCCTTTCCGGTAGTTTCGATCAGCGCGAAGTAGTAGACACGAGCCTGGCAGACTTTCAGCATCAGATCGAGGCCAACCTCTATACGACCTACAATCTTGTGCGCGCTGTTCTTCCCGTCATGTTGGACCAGGGGCGCGGAAATATCATCACCATCGCAGGCGGCAGCGGCTTGGATCCCGCGCCGGGGCGGGCGCTCTTTGGCGCGAGCAAGGCAGCAGTGATCACCTTTACGAAAGGTGTGGCCCGCGATTACAAGCAGCGCGGCATCGTGCCCACCTGCCTCGTGGCGGGCGCCATAGCGACAGCAGAGGCAAAAGGGTACCTTGACGCTGAAGACTTTCGTAACGCGGTCACGCTCGACGAATTTGCCAACGCGCTGGTTTTTCTCGCCTCACCGGAGGCATCGGGTTTCGCGGGCAGCATCCTGGAACTCTACGCGCGCGAGGTGGACTAGGTCGTATATGCGATCGGTATTGCGAGAGCGAGCTTGCGGTTGGTACCATAATGCATAGAGGCACGATAGTAATCGGAGCCAGGAGACGAATACATGGCTATTGTTGGCGAGGACGTCATCCGTGAAGGCTTGAAGGAAGTCATCGATCCCGAATTGGGCGTCAATATTGTTGACTTGGGCCTCATCTACGAAATCAACACCTCAGAGAGCGAGAACAACGTCGAGATCAAAATGACGCTCACGTTCCCCGGGTGTCCGGCCGGGCCGTATATCATCGCCCAAGTCCATCAGGCAGTTGAAGACCTGGAGGGAGTGGAGGAAGTGGATGTTGAGATTGTCTGGGACCCGGCATGGTCGCCGGAGATGATGTCCGAAGAGATCCGTATGGAGTATGGTTACATGTAAGTGAGATTCGCTTACTTACGGGTCCGATGGCAGTGGGATCTGTTTCAGCCGCTAGATGAGAAGCGTTGTCGCTCGTCTGGCGGCTGTTTCTGTGAAGGGTCCTGATTGAATGGAACCAGGAAGCATGGCCCGGTGATCGGAAGGCGAACTTGGGCATGGCTGAAGACGTAGGGCTGATACTCTTTGCGGGCAAGCACGGTGCCACTGCCCTTGAGCGGCTCGTCTATGACAGTCACATTGCTATTGCCAAAGACCTCGTTGCCAAGGCGCGAACAGCAGGGGGTTTTGCGCCGATCATCGTTGCGACTTCGCAGCCTGAGTCCTTCGGTGATATAGCGCCTGAGATACTCATAGAACCAACGGCGCGACCCAGTCGCTTCCACTTTGGCAAGACGCTGGCGAACATTGTCGCGCGTCACGGGATTTCACGAGTGCTTTACATTGGCGGCGGCAGTAGTCCGTTGCTCTCCGTAGCCGAACTGGCAACCCTGCGCGACGCGGTTATTCGCCTTGATCACGGCCTGATAGCGAACAACTTCTTTTCGGCAGATTTCATCGGATTCCACCCTGCCAGCGCCCTCACTGCTGTTGACCTGCCACAGAAGCGCGATAACGGCCTCGCGCGGCAATTGGTTCAGGAGGCAAGTCTTCTCCATAAACCGCTGGAGCCTACGATTGCGGCCATGTTCGACATCGACACGCCCACCGATCTTGCCATGCTGGCGCTTCATCCGCTCTGTGGCCCGCATACGCGCGCGTACCTGGAAGACAACGAGGTAGCGCGGCAACTGAGCCGGCTCGTGGGTCGTCTTCGTGAAGCCATGCCGACCTTCGTGCGGCCGCACGAAGAGGTTATTCTAGCCGGACGTGTGAGCGCCCAGCTCTGGCCGCTGCTGAGGAGAGACATGGCCTGCCGCATCCGCGTCTTTTCCGAAGAACGGGGCATGAGTACGAGCACGCGGCCGGTGCGCTCATTGCTGGGATTCTACTTGGAAGAGGCAGGGCCGAAGGCTTTCTTTGAAGCGTTCTCCCAGATGGGGGATGCGCTCTTTCTCGATACGCGCGTGCTCTTTGCGCACGGTGAACGTAAGATTAGCGGGCACGATCGCTTTGCTGCCGACATGGGATTGATCAGCGAGATTCGCGATGAACCAACGCGGGCGCTCGCAGGCGCGGCGTGGGATGCCGGCTTTCCGGTGGTCATGGGTGGCAATGCGGCGGTAAGCGGCGGTCTATGGGCGCTGGTGGACGCCGCCTGGCGGCTGCATGACGACGGCGCGTTGCTGTGAAGCTCAACGGTGCAGCGTCAAGCAGTTTGGGTTGTAGCTGTCCATTTGCGCTATGATGTGCTTGTGGTGTTGTGCCCCCTGTTCACAAGCTCTACGTATTGTGAGGATACGCGTAGATGGCAAAGAAGACACGCTCCAAGGGTTCCGCGGACGCTGACGGCCTGAAGGATGAGCTTGGGCTTGCCGTGAGCGCGCGGCGGGAGTTGGGCGCGCAGTATGATGATGAAGTCGTCGAAGCGCTGGCTGAGCGCATCGATTCACTTATCGACAAGCGAGTGCAGGCCGCGCTGGGGAAGTCACGCAAGAAGTCCAAGTCGGATGCCAAGACTTTTCTCGCCGTGGCGCTGCCGACGATGGGTCTCGGCATTCCTCTGCTTGCCATTGGGGCGGGGACGGTCGGAGCGGGAGGTTTCTACGCTGTGCTCGCGATGATCTTTCTCATCAACGGCATGTGGCTCTTGCGTTCGCGCTAACAAGACTCGCCGTTGAGCCGTGTGAGTTCGGTTCGTGCGATACGCATGGCGGCAGCGATGAGACGTGTAGACGGGCTTGGTGCCCAGGGAGCGTTGCGCACCCAGGCCGTTTGAACGCGCCAGGCAGGTTAGGATAGCTCGCTCTGCCGGGGCGTGTTGGCAAGAGGGTCTTTCCCGGGCGACCACATCTTGTGCAGAATTCCCGCGCCAACCAGCGCCAGCACGACTCCGGTGAGCGTAAACCACCACGGCTGGTGCGCGTGCACCCCTTCTTCCCAGGCATTGAAGCCCTGGATATCTATGTTCAATACGTCAGCCGTAAAGAGGACCATGCCGTTATTCAGTGCGTGGCCGAGAGTCGCCGGCAGTATTGACCTTGTTTTCAACGTCCACCACGCGAAGACGATGCCAAGGAAGAAGGCGCCCATAAATTGCCAGGGGTTCAGGTGAATCGCGCCAAACAGGAACGACGTGCCCAAGACGGCCCACCACGTACCGTAGTTGCGTGCAAAGCCATGGAGCATGATGCCGCGAAAGAGCGGTTCTTCGGTGAGAGGCGCGACAACTACGAGCACGATGAAGGTGCTAAGAGCAAAGCCCTCGCCCAGACCGAGTTCCGACAGCATTTCCATGAACCAGTCCGGCATGGGGAGGAAGCGCTGGAGGACGTTGTCGAGTTCCGATACGATGATGATGAGTCCAAGCATCATCACAAGCATCGGCAGTATGAGAAGAGGTGAAAATCCCCGCAGGTAGAAGAGTTGGCGCGCGGAAACGCGAGACCAGGCTGCGCCCAGTATCGCAACGGCGCCGAACGTGGCCACGTTCACGATGGCAAGCGTTGTGGCCAATTCTTGAACCGGAATGGACTGAACGGCTTGATAGACGCCGACGATCACGGTTGCGCCCAATTGGAGAATAAAAAGCAGCCCAAGCAAAAGCAGCGCTTGCCAAACGGTGGGGAAGGATCGAGACTTACCTCGACTGTCTTCTGGAATTAATTCCGTCATTGCCTAATGGAACTATGGTTGAGACGTGTGCTACGCACATCGCTTGATTCCTCGCGTTTTAAGTATAGCACTCGCAATCCAGCACTCATCGGAACTCTCACCGCCCTTTTGCCAAGCCAGCAGCGTGGTATGACGATTCTCACGGAATGTGCGCCAAAACCTGACGAAATTACGAAAGCTGAAGTGAGCCAGCTTGAGCAGACGCATCGATCACATTCGCGCCTCCGGCCTGTAAACGTTACAATAGTGTGAGTGTGATCCAAAGTAGACGACCAAAGGTCACACACCCAGGCGTGAATCTGAAGTCTGGGGACGGAGTTTCTTGTCGGTGAGAGACAAACGATAGACAGGCGGCAGCAGAAGGATACTGATGACTGTGGGCGAACCGATGAAGATGTCAATTGCAGAACTCGAGGAACAGGCAAGAGTCTTGCGCCGTGACATAATAACGTGCACGACGATTGCGGGATCGGGGCATCCGTCAAGCTCGCTTTCCGGTGTGGAGATCATGGCGGCGCTCTACTTTGGCGGAGTAATGCGGTATGATCCCGCGGAACCACACTGGGCAAAGCGGGATCGTTTGATTATGAGCAAAGGACATGCCAGCCCCTTGCTCTACGTGGTCTTGGCGCATGCAGGGTATTTCTCGACGGACCTGCTTGAAACGCTCAGGCAAATTGGCAGCCCGCTTGAGGGACATCCCAACATGTCCCGCTTGCCTGGAGTAGAAGCCAGCACCGGTTCATTGGGGCAAGGCCTCTCTATTGGCTTGGGACATGCGTTCGCCGCCCGCATTGAGAATGCGGACAATCATGTATTCGTCATTTTGGGTGACGGGGAGCAGGACGAAGGGCAGATTTGGGAAGCGGCCATGACCGCGGCTCATTACAAGCTCGATAACGTGACGGCCATTGTCGACCACAACAAGGCCCAACAGACGGGCTGGGTGCGCGACGTGCTGGACTACTCACCGCTGGCGGAAAAATGGCAGGCGTTCCAGTGGGACACCCAGGAGATTGACGGACACGACATGGAAGCCGTGCTCGATGCATTACAGCGAGCCAAGGCCACGCAGGGACGCCCGTCGTGCATAATCGCCCACACGGTGAAGGGCAAGGGCGTTTCCTTCGTCGAGGCAGACTACTCGTATCACGGCAAGGCGCTCACCAAGGAAGAAGAGCAGCGCGCCCTGGAGGAACTGGGATGGCAGTAAAGCCCGACATTGAATTCAAAATGGGAAAAGCCACCCGCGACGCCTTTGGCGCAGCCCTGCGAGAGGCTGGCAAGACGAACGCGGATATCGTCGTGGTGGACGGTGACGTGAATAACTCTACCCGCACCGAGTGGTTTGCTCAGGAGTTTCCGGAGCGCTTCATCAACGTGGGCATTGCGGAATCGAACCTGGTCGGCATCGGCGCGGGTCTGGCGGCGTGTGGAAAGTTGCCCGTAATTGCCAGCTTTGCCTGCTTTATCATGTGCAACGGCTACGACCAGTTGCGCATGTCGGTTGCCTTTCCAAACCTCAACGTAAAGGTGGTGGGCAGCCACGCCGGTATCAGTATCGGTGAAGACGGCCCTTCGCAGATGGCCATTGAGGATGTGGCCTTGGCATTAGGCTTGCCGACGTTTACGGTGATCGTACCCGCCGATGAGCCCTCCACGCTGAAGGCCGTGTCGGCTATGCTAGATTCCGTTGGCCCGGCCTATATGCGTGTGGGCCGCCCGGATGTGCCGGTGGTTTATGGAGACGATCCTGATTTTACGCTGGGTAAAGCGAATGAACTGCGCAGCGGCAATGACATAACGCTCATTGCCAACGGCATCATGGTCTCTGCGGCGTTAGAAGCGGCGCATGCCTTGGCCAAAGCTGGAGTAGAGGCTCGTGTGCTGGACATGCATACGGCGCGTCCGCTGGACGTAGAGGCGGTCACGAGGGCAGCGCGCGAGACCGGCAAGATCGTGGTTGCTGAGGAACATCTCGTGCAGTGCGGGCTAGGCAGTGTGGTGGCAATGGCGGCGGCTGAGCACGCTCCATGCGCGATGGCATTCGTAGGCGTTGAGAATACGTACGCTGAATCGGGGGATCCAGACGCGCTCCTTGAGAAGTATGGCTTGACCGCCCAGCACATTGTGGCGAAGGCGCAATCCCTGCTTTAGTGCTGATTCAGGCCGGATACTGCTGATCGCTTGAAATGTGCGGCCATTCCAGGCATTATAGTAGATAGCTCTCTGAACCTTCAGTCCCACCGAGCGTTCCTTTAGTTGTGCTGTATCAACCCCCGCTTGCCCTGATCTCAGCGCGGCTTAAATTTGTAGATTGGTTCCATCAAGTCAGACCGGAGAGACGTATTGTCTGTGCACCTCTCGGGCCGTGGCGAGGGTAGTGTGCTAGAGGAGGAGTGTCGCCAGTGAGAACAAGCCTTACGAGCCTTCGGATTATGCTTCTGCTGCTGGGACTTGCGGTCACTGCGACTGCCTGCGTCCCTTTTGTGGGCAACGGCCCTGATGAAGAGACACCGACTCCCGAAGTAATTCCAACGATAGTCCGTCCAACGCAAGAGACTTCGGTTACGCCGGCTACTTCGCCGGTACCGACGCTGGTGCCGCTGCCGACGCGAGCGCCGCAGGCCACGAGCGCGCCGCCCTCATGCACGCCACGTACCGATTGGCCGGAGTACACCGTGCAAGCGGGAGATACGCTCTATAGCATCGCCCTGCGCAGTGATTCTACGCAGGCTACGCTCCAGGCAGCGAACTGCCTCTCTGATCCAAATAAGATATTTGAAGGACAGTCGCTCCGCGTACCAAAGCAACCCGAACCACGTGCAGCCACTCCTACCGCTGCCCCGGCCGCGACCCAGCCACCGTTCTTCCAGGGCACGCCACAGCCCGAAGGCACTGGTGATGTATCGTTCGTGTTTGTTGTCGCGCATGAGTCTGCAAATTTGGTTGCCAAATACACGTATCAGGCGACAACAGCGGATGGAACCGTATACTTGAGCATCGTAGCTGAGAACGCTGCAAAGTTGATACTCGTGCGAAATGATGGGCGTGAGTTTAGGACAGCCGACGCACCTGCCGGGGGCAGAGATGCAGCTAGCACGTTCGCCTTGCAAAAGATGGATCGGGCTGCGAGCGCTGCCAAGCTCATATTTACTGCAAGGGCTACAAAGACAGACGGTACGACTGTTGAATATCCCAATCCCATAACAATCCAATGGCCGTAGCCGCGACAACACTGATGATTGGTTCAAGGAGACATTTGGTACGACGTTGAGTCGTTGGCGACAGTCTACAGGTGCCTAGAATCTTCGTATTGGTAGCGAAAATAGCCCCGAGGAAGAATTACCGACTTCCCGGGGCTATTTGATTCCTCTGTGTAGCGGTTGGCCGCTACCTTGTCTGCGAAGATTCCGCTGACAACGGATGCACACGCTCGGCAAGGGGTATAGCGATGCGCTGTCCACTCAGATGTGAGGCGTAGATCGCCATGACCATCTCCAGGTTCAGGCGGCCCGCTTCGCCGCTGCAGGGGTGCTCACTGCCGGTCTCGATGGACGTGATCAACTCTTGCAGGATGGGTGTGATGCTCTCCTTGCCGAGGCGTGCGTCGAGTTCTTCCGGCGCCTCGATGCGCTGCCATTGCGGTTCGTCTTGTAAATCTGCGGGATAGAAGGCGGGCACGGGCAGGTGGAAGAGATCGCTGTTGCCCCGCTGCACGCCGGTACCGCGCAATGAGAGCTGCCCGTTGGTGCCGAGCACGTCCACGCTGTAGAGGCGGTTGTTCGTCTTCTCGTAGCCGAGGAACTGGCACTCGCCCACCGGCGCGCGGGTCATCCCAAAGAGGGCGTAGGCTCGCTCGCCGAGCACCGGGCCGGAGGCGCGGTCTCTGGGACTCATGGTCTGAGAGTCCATGGCGTCGTCGATGGTGGCGGCCTTCCCTTCCCATGTAAGATGAGCAAGACACCACTGCGGAGCGCCGCCAAGAAACTGCATGCGGTCGAACACGTGGGTGCCCATCTCCATCAACTCGTTGCCGGCCTTGCGCCCGCTCTTGTTGTTGCCCCGCACCAGAATGACGTCGCCAATGTCGCCGTTCTCGATCATGTCACGCATGCGCGTGAGCGACGGGCGCACCGTGGCCTGGTGATTGATGGCAAGTTGCACACCGGCCTCGTCACACGCTTCTACCATGCGGTCCGCCTCGGCGAGATCGAGCGCCATGGGCTTTTCGCAGAGCACGTGCGCGCCGTGTTCGGCCGCAGCTACCGTGGCGGCGCAATGCTGCGGCCCCTGCGTAGCAATGGCAACGATGTCCGGCTTTTCCGCCGCGAGCATGGCATGGTAGTCGGTATAGCGCTTCTCAACGTTGAACGCGTCACCCACCGCGTGCAGTTTCTCTTCCACAATGTCGCACACGGCCACAGTGTCAATTGCCGTGACCTCGTGCTGGGCCCTCAAGTGCGCCGCGCTCATGCCGCCGCAGCCGATGAGTGCTGCTCGATAGCGTTTCATCGCTCTTTTCTTCTCCTTACTGTAGAGAAAAGTGGAGTTGGTCCGTCATTCCGGCGAAAGCCGGAATCCAGAGATGGTAGAAAATACGCGGTTCCTGGCGCAATCCTCCTTTATGCTACTACCCCATTTCCGCATCAAACGAGAAGAAGCCCGCACATGTCTGGATTGAAGCTACCTGCAATTACCTTCGGCGTTTGTCACTCGACTTGCTGCGTCTGGCCGGTCTCCGCCGCACGGTAAATGGCATGGACGACCTTGAGCACATGCAGGGCCTCGGCCGTTGCAACGGGATGCGGTCCAATGCCCATTGCACCATGCACCGCGTCACGCACCAGGCCGTAATACGTAGGCTTGACCTCGGACTGCGGCGAATCATAGCGAATGGTGCGGTAGGGTGCGGAATGCTCGGCGGGATGGGTGCTGTACCACTCCAGGCTCTCCCAATCGTTGGGGCGTCCGCGCAGCCAGCCTTGGGAGCCCCACAAGTGCAGGTGGGACTGCTTATTCCGGTCTATGTAGTACGCCGAGGTCAATGTGCCGACTATGCCGTCCGCAAAGCGCAGTACCGCCACGGCGGCGTCCTCCGTATCTATGGGCGCGCCGCCGACAACGGCAGTAAGTCCGGCAACTTCCACGATGCGCTGTCCGGTGAGATGATGCAGAAGGTCTACATAATGTATACCCAGCCACATCAGGTGCCCGCCCCCGGCGTAGGCCTTCTGTGAAAACCAGGACGCCTGCCACTCGGCCTGCTGCACGCGCGTCTGGTCGGCGATGAAATACGTGTCGACGCCGTAGAGCTTACCGAGTGTGCCGTTCGCGACCAGCCTTCTCGCATCTTGCAAGAAGGGAAAGCCCCGCGCGGCAAAGGCGAGGCCGAGGTTGCGCTCTAGCTCGTCGGCCAGCGCAGCAAGCTCGGCGAACTCCTCCCACCGCAGGCAGGCGGGCTTTTCGGCGAGCACGTGGCTGCCTGCGCGTAAACAGGCGGCGATGACCGGCGGCGCGGTGCGCGGCTCCAGGCTGACTATGCTGAGGTCAGCCTCGAACGAACCAAACAGTGCTTCCGCATCGGGATATGTGCCAACCAGCCGCCCTCCAAGCTGATCGCGGGCATGGGACTCTATATCTTCCGCGCCGTCCGTCACCAGCGCCACTTGTGCAACCTCGGGCAGTGCCGCCAGGATTTCCAAAAAGCCGGCCACGTGCATGGTGCCCGAGGGGGCGGTGATTACGGCCACACGTGCTTGTTCGCCCATTTGCTCGCTCCTTATGTGCTCTTCTGTCCAAGATAGAGGTCGCGGCCCTTAACCAGTGCAGCCATCTTCTGATCGGCCACGATGCGGGAAAGCATCCAGAAGCCGCAGTCCGGATGCACCCACTTGATACGCTCCGCTCCCAGGACGCTTACGGCGCGCTCAATGCGGCGGGCGATGAGGTCGGGTGATTCCACGGCGTTGTCCTTAATGTCTATGACGCCGATACCCAAGGCGATTTCGGTTTGCAGGTCCTTGAATACCGGCAGTTCGGCGTCGCCGGGACGCGCCAGTTCCAGAATGAGGTGGTCGCATTCAAGCCGGTTGAAGAAGGGGAACAGATCTTTGAAGAGTCCCTGCTGGATAGTCTGGCCGCCGTAGTTGCCAAAGCAAAGATGCACGCCTTTCTGTCCGGTGAACCCCGCGAACACGCGGTTCAAAACGTCAGCCGCCCACTCGCTGTCCTGAGGCGAACCAACGAGATTGGCTTCATCTATCTGCAAGACGGCGGCATCGAGGCCTGCCACCTGCGCCTGAAAGACATCGGCAATAGCAAAGGCCAGTTGGCGAACGTCACGATAATGCAGGTCGAGCAGAGACTTCGCCAGCATGTACGGGCTCGTAAGTGTAAACTTGTACGGTTTTGTGGTGAGGCCGCCGTTTGCTGCGGCTGAAGGCAGGTCGAGCGTGCCCTCGCCAATGGCTGCTCTCACGACCCCTGCGGGTTTCTTGCGAAACTGCATACCGGCTTGCTGGCGAAAAGCGTCTACTTCAGAGTGACCATACGCCGTGTCCACCCCGGCTAAGGGAGAAATGAAATACTCGATCATGCCTTGCGTCTCAGGGTGGTTAGCGTCGAACCGTGACAATTCGCCGTCGGTCACCACGTCGATGCCGGCAAGCTCCTGGGTCTTGAAAACCGCCAGCATCGCGTCACGTGACGCTGCCCTGCTCGGCTGAGCCAGCAGCCAGGCGGGAACCGGATAGCTCCCCACAACGGTGGTAAGAATGGGCAGGGTTGGGAGTCTCTGCGTGGCGTTGAGCGCTGGGTCGGACGAGGCTGCGGTCACGTGTCTGCGTCCTCTTCACGATAGGAAACGAGAAACCCCAGTTGACATGGCTCCAGCAGTGGCGATTCCACGGCACTGGCAGTCTCACTGTAGCCGCAATTGCGCAGAGACACAAGCGGGAATTGTCCAGAACCCTACGACGTACATTAGGGCCGTTGAGAATACGCGCGTGGTCGCGAACGAGAAACCTGGGGCAAACTCTCCCGTTCGCACTGAGCCTGTCGAGGTGTGAATGGAGGAAGTGTCTGGTGGCCAACCGTCCCGTTCGCACTAGCCTGTCGAAGTGTGAACGGAGGAAGCGACTGGAGGCCGTTTGAGCCGTTTGCGCTGAGCACTTCGACAAGCTCAGTACAGGCCTGTCGAAGTGCGAAGGGGAGGGGTAGGGTCTCACCTACGTCGGTTCTTCCGTTTCTCTCATCGCCGGTGAGGAAAGGGTTTGGAAGAACGTGCAAACACTGCAATCAAGAGTTCGCGGCGCGCCGAAATGGGCGACTGATCCAATCAAGCAGCTTGCGCACCGGTTTGGCTACCACCTTGCCGCGCATCGCTTCGTTGACGTTTGTGAATTCAAGCTCGTCACCCCGATAGCGCACGGTGAAGGTATCGTCAGCGGGATTGAAGCTGATTTCCTGAACGCCCGGGAGTGACGCAAGGCCCTCCTGCGTGCGCCGCACTCATATACTGGTACAGGCGAGCCCTGCCACATGGATGTCCATCTCCCGCGAAGGCGCAGGTTTGCAACCTGCGCTACCGGTGCGAACGACTTTAACCTCGTGTCGTTTCAGCTCTACAAAGGGATCAATTAGGAAGTTTAGGAGTCGTGGCATGCTTGCCCCTCGCATCGTACCTACGTGAGTTCGTCGACGTTTTCTTCAGGGCTTTACAGGTACGCAGGTTGCAAACCTGCGCTACCGGTGCACTGCTCTCGCTGGCATCATTCGCTCTTCAACCAACGGTCTAGGAATGCCACCGCTTGGATGTCTGTGATCTCGTCTTCGGGCTCGGTCTCGTGACCCTGTTCGTGAATGCGAATGCCGCACTTTTCAGGAATGCCAAGCTGCGCGTAGAACTCTCTCACGAGTTCGAATTCCTGTACGGCATTGGGCCACCACACCGCGCGGTCGTGCTTGCCGTCCTCGACAAAGAAGGCGCGAGGACAGATGAGCGAGGCGATGTCGGCATCACCAAACTCATGAAACAGACCTGGAATGAATTGAAATTCGGATGAGGTCTCGATGAAGGCGCCGCCATTGATCTTCTCCGGCTCCAGCATCTTGCTGAAACGCTCGTTGAACCAGGCGGAGGAGACCACTGCTTGCAACCGCTGCTCCAGCGCGCCCAACCAGAGTGCCGCGCGACCGCCCCGCGAAAGGCCGTAAAGGCCGATACGGTCGTTATCCACTTCCGGTAGCGTCTCCAGATAATCAACGGCGCGAGAAAGGGAGAAGTACTCCAGCGCTTGAATGGTCTGACCGATCAGTTGCGCTTTGCGGTGGATCTGATTTTGGGCGCGGCCCTGCTCGAA
Organism: Chloroflexota bacterium; assembly: GCA_028874195.1. Lineage (GTDB taxonomy): Bacteria > Chloroflexota > UBA11872 > VXOZ01 > VXOZ01 > VXOZ01. The sequence goes on along the minus strand of JAPPLM010000047.1, from coordinate 120,353 downwards.
CTTGCGGAGGGAGGGAATATTGGGCACGTTGTAGCGGTCCTCGCCATAGCCACCAATCATGCGCGGTGCGATGACGACGTAACCGTGCTTGGCGAGACGCACGCCGATCTCGTGGTACGCGGCACTGTGTTCCGGATCATCGGTGAAGCCGCAGATTTGCTCCGGCGTGTGGTTGACCCCGTGCTGGGCGAGAACGGCTGGAAATGGGCCAATCCCGTGCGGCCTTATGAGTATCGCGTCTACGCGCACGTCGTTGAAGGACGTGTACCAGACGCGGGAGGCCATGTAGGCGTCGGTAGTTGCGATCTCCTCGACACGCGGCTCCAACGGGCCCCGTTCCCACGGCCAGCCGCCAATCATGGCCAGCAAGCGCTCGCGATTGGGCGCTACCGAGCGTGAGTACACTTCCGGGCTCGCGTAGTCCCGCTGCCAGCGTTCGCCGCGCGCATCGTAGCGTTCTCGGCATTGGCGCAAGAGCCAGTTGTCATACGCCTCAAAGAGTTGCCTTCGGTGCGGGTCTACGTCGGCGCCGGTAAGTTTGGGATCGTCGTCTGCCACTGGACACCTCTCTGAATAATGTAGAAGGAGGAGGCCGCGTGACCTCCTCCTTCCTTTCTAACTGCCTATTGGGCTTAAATGTGCAATTACGCTTCGCCGTGCTCTGCCAGGAACTCATCCAGAATGGTCTGAACCTGCTCGTTGGCATTCTTAAGCGCTTCGGGGATCGTAATGTTACCGGCCATGACGTCCGGAATGAAGCCGTTGACGAAGCTGAGCACCTGTGGCGCGCCCGGCAACGGGATGACAAAGTTGCGGTGCTGCATCATGTTGGCGGAGAAGCGCACGAATTCATCGCCCTGGTGGTACTCCTCGGAATCGGCCACGTCGGAGCGGATGGGCAGGCGGTCAAAATGCAGCGCCCAGCGGATATTCACGTCCCGGCTGCCGAAGTGCTCCATGAACAACCACGCTTTGTCGGGTTGGGCCGAGTCCACGGTGATAAACCAGGTATGACAGCCGCCGTAGCCGGCCTGCTTGCCACCTTCAGGTATTGGATAGGGCCCATAGCTGAATTCAAAGTCCGGTTGGTTCGGCAGGATTTGGCCGGCACGCTCGGAATTGGTCAGGTGCATATTGCCGACCACACCCTGGAAGAACGGCTGGAAGTAGTCAGGATACCGCGCCGCCTCGCCCCAGAATTCCAGCACCTGGTTGTAGCCGCCCTGCGCGTCGAAAATGTTGCTCTTTTGCCAGTTCAGGGCTGCTTCGGCCTCAGGTGTATCAAGGGTTACTCTTCCTTCCGGCGAAGTAGTATCCCCACCCAACTGCCACATGGGCACCATCCAAAGGTGGTTGCCGCCGGTGCCGCGCAACGGGTCGAAGCCCAGCTTCTCAATCTTGTCGCCGCTAACCGAATAAATCTTGGAGATTCCATCCTCGAGTTCATCCCAGGTTGCCGGTGGACTCTCCGGGTCGAGGCCCGCGTCGAGGTAGGCTTTGTTGCCGACATAGAGGAAGCGGATGTCCGGCCCGAACGGCATGCCCTGCACCACGCTCTTCCACTCCAAGTCGCCGCGCAGAGACTCCCAAATCTCCTCTTTCTTGATGACGTTTGAGGTCGCCATGTAGGAGTCGAGCCCCACCGGTACCTTGAGGACGGCAAGGGTCTGCGACTGCCACGAGCCCGCCTGGCCGATGTCAAGGCCGAAACCGGCGGCAACAGACGTAACCATCTTGTCCATGCGGTTGCCGGATTCAACGGTGGCGTTGACGGTAATGCCCGGGTTGGCCTCCTCAAGTTCTTGCATCACCTCCAAGCCAATACCCTGGCTGAGATCCCAACGGGAAGTCGTAAACACCCGAATCTCATAGGTCTCCGGCTCTGCGGGCTTCTCTTCCGCCTTGGGCTTCATCTCCTCTTTAGCTTCCGGCTCCTCAGTCATCGTGGTCGTCGCCTGACCGCAGGCGGCCAACAGCGCCAAGCCGGCGCCGGATCCGATACCGAGCAATACCTTACGTCGTGTCATTTTAAGGCTCCTTTGTGGGTGCTCCAATCAACCGGTTGGTTGCAGACTAGCAGCGCGTCTGCCGAGTGTCAAGGCAGGGGAAATGCAGTCAGAATTGAGGTGATTTGGCGGGACAAAGATGGAAATCCATCGCGCTTGGTGGCATAGGATTGCGGGGGCGGAATTCAGTTCCCTATACGCCGACATGCCACAAGGGTAGGGTCAGCTTGAGAAGAGAAGATGGATTCCCGTTTTCACGGGAATGACGGACCGGTCGGCCTTGCTATCTGCCATTTAGTCAGTAGCTGTGACAGGAGGATGAAGCGGGCCTTTACGCCAAGGTGCGTTGACCGGTGACGGCTCGGGCAATATGTGCTGACGTGGCCAGCGTGGCCCAGCGCGTGCCCACCAGCGGCGTGATCATGGCCTTGTCAAGGGCGGAGGCGTGCAGGATGGCGTCACTAGGCCAGTAGTTGGTGAAGCCGTATTCTCGGCTCTGGATGAGGCTATAGAAGACGCACGCGCCGCCGTATTGTCCGGTGAGGACGACGTTCTCGATGCCGGCGTTATTCAGCATGTAGTCAAGGCCCGTGCCAGTGAAAGCCGAACTGGTCAGTTTTCTGACGATGATTTCTTCCCGCTGAGGCGCAAGCTCATCGATCACGGACATAGCGTGGGAGTCGAAGAAGTCGTAGTCGCGGCCGCGTTGGTAGGGCACCGCTTCGCGGGCCTCGGCTGTCCACTTCGCGTTGACAACGTGGACCACCAGACCGCCGCAAGATCGAAATGCGTCGAGGATCGCGCGCAGGTTGGCAATCACGGTAGGCAGTTCTGACGAGAACCAGCGCTCACTCTCCCGGTTGCCGCCTGACAGCCAAGCCGGATCGCAGAAGCGCCGCATCATGTCAACGATGATCAGCGCGGTCTTTTCCGGTGGCAGAACGGCATCTTCGGTGAGTTTCTTCGGCTTGAATTGAGCGGTATCGATGAGCATGGAGCGACTCCTTTTGCGCCAAATATGAAAGTGTTGCCAAGAGCGGGGGGCAAGCCCCCGCGCTACAACGTTTCGCGTCTAATCTACGGTAACGCAGGTTTGCAACCTACGCCTCATTGGCATACGGCCAGGCAGGATACAAGCCCCCCGCGCTATGTCGCTGATTGTCGAGAAGTCGGATGAGAAGCCCCCCGCACTACGTCAGCGCGGCGACGAGTGACTAATTCTCACATGTACCAACCGCCGTTGACGCTCAACACTTCGCCCGTGATGTAGCGTGCTTCGTCGGAGACCAAAAAGACTATGGCGGCGGCAATGTCGTCCGGCACGCCAAAGTGTCCTAAAGGTATCTGCTGGCGAATCTGCTCCTTGAATGCGGGATCGATGGTGCGGGTCATGTCGGTATCCATAAAGCCGGGCGCTACCGCGTTGACGCGCACGCCGTAATGGGCGAGCTCTCTAGCCAGAGATTTAGTGAACCCTATGGCGCCGGCTTTGGCCGCGGCATAGTTAGTCTGGCCGATATTGCCCATGAGGCCGATCACCGATGCCACATTGACGATGCTGCCGGTAGCCCGTTCCCGCATATGGATGGCCGCGGGCTTGGAGCAATTGAACATGCTGCCGAGGTTGACATCCAGCACCTCGTCCCAATGCTCGCGACTTAAATTGCGCAAGGTCGCGTCGCGCAAGATGCCGGCATTGTTCACAAGGATGTCAAGGCAGCCGAACTCCTCTATCGCTTGTGCCACCATCGCCGCGCTTGGCTCCTCCTGCGCTACGTCCGCGCCAATGACGAGTGCCTGGCTTCCCAAGCTTTTCACTTCCTCCACCACTGCCTCTGCATTGCTGCGGTGCACACCGTCAGAATCGGGATAGTAATTGATCGCGACATCAGCGCCTTCGCGGGCGAGGGCCAAAGCGGTGGCGCGGCCAATGCCCTGGGATGCGCCGGTGATGAGGGCGCGCTTGCCTTCTAGTCTCATCTGACTAGTGCACCTTTCGCTCCACCAGGGCGGCAATGCCCATGCCGCCACCGGCACAGAGCGCGGCAATACCTCTGCGGACATTCCTGCGCTGCATTGCATAGATGAGGGTGCCCAGAATGCGGGCGCCGCTGGCGCCGATGGGGTGTCCGACAGCGATGGCGCCGCCGTTTACGTTGACGCGTGAGCGGTCCCACTTGAGTTCGGATTCTACTGCCAGTACCTGCGCGGCGAAGGCTTCATTGATTTCTATGAGGTCAATGTCATCCAACGTAAGGCCGGTCTTCTCCAGCAGCATGCGGATTGCTTTTGCCGGTCCAATGCCCATGCGCATCGGCGCTACGCCGGTGGTCGTTACCGCCGTGAGTGTCGCCAGCGGCTCGCACTGCTGCGCGTCTGCCCAATCGGCAGACGCTATCACAACGGCGGCGGCTCCGTCGTTGATGCCGGAAGCGTTGCCGGCAGTTATGGTGTTGACACCCTTAAAGGCGGGGCGCAAACCTGATAGACCCTCAGGAGTGGTATCCGCACGGGGATACTCATCATCGCTGACTACTTGCGGCAGACCCCGGCGCTGTGGCACTGAAACGGGCGCGATTTCAGCGGCAATGTGGCAGGACTGAGCCGCCGCCGCGTAGCGTTGCTGGCTCTCGTAGGCGAATCGGTCTTGCGCTTCACGGGAGATGCCGTACTCCTGCGCCAGGGTGTCGGCGGTGTTGGCCATATGGCAATCTTCGAATGCGTCCCAGAGCCCGTCGCCGATGAGCGTATCCACAAGGTTGGCGTGACCCAACTTACTCCCCCAACGGGCGTCCGGCAACACATACGGCGCATTGCTCATGCTCTCCATGCCGCCGGCCAAAGCCACGTCCATTTCACCCAACTGAATGTGTTGCGCGGCCAGCGCCACGGCTTGCAAACCGGAGGCGCAAACCTGGTTGATGGTCATGGCCGGTGTCGCTTCAGGCACATCGGCGCGCAGGCTCACCTGGCGTGCCGGATTCATGCGGCTGCCGCCTTGCAAGACCTGGCCGAAAATCGCTAACTGTACGGCACCAGGCGCTACATCGGCCCGTGCCAATGCCGCCTGCGCTGCGATCACGCCCAAGTCGGGGGCGGATAGCTCACTAAACGCCCCGCCAAACTTGCCAATGGGCGTGCGGGCGGCCCCAAGGATAACAGGACTTCGAGTGCTCAATTTCTGTCTTCACCTTCCAAAGCGAGTATTCTTGTCGTTATTTGCCTGACATGCCGGCATTTATGCCAACAATTGGGGCACATCGGCAATGGCATCAACGACATAGTCCGGCTTTATCGGAGATCGCTCCAGTACTTCATCTGAGTACTTTCCCGTTCGTACGAGCACGCTCAGCGCGCCGATCGCCTGTGCTCCGGCGATGTCCGTCGTCACGTCATCGCCGACCACAACTACCTCATCAGGACTGCAACCGACATCCCGCATTGCCAAGCGAAAGAAATCCGCCGATGGCTTGCCCAATACCTTCGCGGTCTTGCCGGAGCCATATTCGAGGCTTTGCACAAATGCGCCGGTATCCAGGTTGTAACCTTCGCTGCTTACGAAGTGCCTTCCCTTCTGCAGAGCGATGATTTCCGCGCCTGCCATGACATGCCGAAACGCAGTGTTTAGCACGTCATAGCTGACGGATTCACGAAAGTCTCCGACTAGTACATAGTCTACGGCACCTTCACCGGCATGAAAAGGCGCAAATTCTGGTGCCAGCTCTTTAGAAAGCAAACAGAAGCAGCGCTTGCCCGGATGGCCTTGTAGGAACCGCAAAGCGGCGGTGGCAGCGCTGAAGATCTCTGCTTCTCCAACTGCTAGGCCTATCGCTGCGGTCTCTCGACGCAGGGTTTCAGTAGTCTTGGAATCGGTATTCGTCAGAAAACGTAACTGAAATCCCATCTCCCTGAGTTCGATAAGGCTCCGAGCGGCATACGGAATCTGCGCCCCTTTGAAATAGAGCGTCCCGTCCAGGTCGAGCAAGATTGCCTTGATGTGCTGCTGCTTTGGAGTGACATTTCTCGCCTCAAGACCCATAGATTATCCAAGAAAGCGGCATAGTATGTGCAAACACGCTATGTGAATCGCTGCGCCAGACCCATCGCCGGGTCGCGGAACAGGCGCGCATCCATGGGGCTTAGATTTGATGCGATGTGCGGTCGAAATCTCATGTGCGCCAGCAGGTCTCTTTCCAGATCCACGCCCGGTGCAATCTCCGTCAGGCTGAGACCGTGGTCGGTGAGAGCGAAAACCGCACGTTCGGTGACATAGAGGATTTCACGTCCCAGAGAACGCGCATAAGCACCGTTGAATGTGACCTGCTCCACGGCTTCCACAAGCTTGGGGTGCTTGCCCTCGCTTACAATCCGCAAGCCGTCTTCATGTACTTCAATCTCCGGGCCGCCGGCCGTAAACGTGCCACAGAAGACGATTCGCTTTGCGTTGTGGCTGATGTTCACGAACCCGCCCGCCCCAGGGACAATCCCGCCAAAGCGGCTGACGTTTACGTTTCCAGCCGCATCGATCTGGGCCGCGCCCAGACAGGCGATGTCCAGGCCGCCACCGTCATAGAAGTCGAACATATACGGGCTGTCGATCAAGGCAGTAGGCATATGAGAAGCGCCGAACGAAAGGCCACCGGCGGGTATGCCACCAATCGCGCCGCTCTCCACGGTCATCACCAAGTCATCGATGATGCCCTCTTCCGCAGCCACTGCGGCCACACTCTCCGGTAGGCCGATGCCGAGATTGACGATGTCACCGCGCCGCAACTCCATCGTGGCCCGACGCGCTATTACTTTGCGCTCGTCGAGCGGATGCGGCGGAAACTCCGGCGCTTCGCTGTTGCTATCCGTCACGTACGCCGGGTTAAACTCTTCACTAAATGTTTGCCAGTGCTCGGCGGGATCGGCCACGGCGACCACGTCTACCAGAATGCCGGGGATTCTGATTTCACGCGTGGGCAACGGCGTGGATATCGTACGCTCTACCTGTGCGATTACCATCCCACCGCAGTTGTGCACAGCCTGCGCGACGCTGAGCATCTCGCCGTAGACAGCCTCGCGTTCCATGCTGATATTGCCGTCCGGGTCGGCGGTAGTGCCCCGGATGAAGCCCACGTCAAGCTGAATGCGCGGATAGAAGAGGTGCTCTTTGCCGTTCAGTTCGACAAGCTGCACGAGTTCCTCCGGCGTGGAGACCGGATTAACGCGCCCGCCTTCCAGACGCGGGTCTACGAACGTGTGGAGACCGACGTGGGTGATCGTGCCCGGCTTGCCCGCGGCGATGTCGCGAAAGAGATGAACGATGACGCCCTGTGGGAAATTGTAGCCTTCGATCTTGCCGTCAAGCACAAGCTGGCAGAGCTTCGGCGCTAGGCCCCAGTGTCCGCCGATAATGCGCTTGACAAGCCCCTCATGTCCAAAGTGATTGAGGCCGCGCGTTTGGCGATCACCCTGTCCGGCACCATACATCAGCGTAAGATTCCGTGGCTCGCCGGTCTGCAAGAAGCGCCGTTCTACGGCTGCGGAGAGCGCCTCCGGGTGCCCGATGCCAACGAAACCGCCCACGCCAATGACAGCGCCATCCTGGATGAGCCACACCGCCTGGTCGATTGAGAGAAACTTGCCCCCCATCCATCCTCCCTGCTCGTTGCCAAGTTTGCGCGCGGAATGCCGGACTGATGATTGTGAATCCATGCTGCGCCTCACCCGCGAGAGTGATAGAGCTACTTTTCTGCCTAGCCGCCACCTGCGCAGCTTGCTTGCTGATCCCTATGATAGCGATTCTCAGATGGGATGTCTTTGCGACCTCAGGGAGTTCTGTCTACCATGAGGATGCCTGTCGGCAGCGGGGTCGGATCCCGGTAGCAGAAGTCGTCCCCCGCTTATGCACGCTCGATCCGCAGCGGCCAGTGAGACAGAACGCTACCAGTTGAATTCTCATTGCCGACACTTCTGGCTTGAGATGGTTGACACGTGCCATATGGCATACGAGACATTCTCAGTTTGGGCTACCGGGTGCGCACACGTGGGCACAGATAAGCGATTCGGCCGGGAGAGTCTGGCTGACGCAATTCGGCAGACTGAATTTGGTGGTGCTGAAGGTGGTCCGCCTTTTCACTGGGATATCATGCTGCATTTGGGAGATCTTTCCGGCAACCAGGGCTCGCCGGACGATGATGAAGGTCGGGAAGTGGTACGCCAGTTCGGCGCGGCGCAGCACCATCGCCGTGAACAGTTCTATAACTTGGCGGGGAATCATGATGCGACGTTTCACACGGAGCCAACCCAATGGTGGTTCCGCAAGTGGGTTGATCCCACGGGTGAAAATCGGCAGTTTTCCGGTGTGAACCCGGCCCGGCGTCCATATCCCGTCGCAGGGACATGGGAGCGGTACGCCTTTCGCGTAGGCAATGTTCTTTTCCTGATGATGAGCGATCGGAACGACCTGCCGCCTCCGGTGGGCCGCAACCCCAAGGGCGGCGGCTACCCATCGGGCGCGGTGACGGGCGAGACCTTTGCCTGGTGGAGGGAGATGCTTGAGGCGAACCCCGACAGCATCATCATCTCCGCGCACCACCACATGCTCAAAGAGACAACTGTGGCTTCCGGCCCTTGGGAAGGTTACCGTAAGAATGAGAGCGGCGCGTGGCGTGGCCACTACCACGGCTACTTTGCCGACGGCGGACCGGAGGGCGCTTCGTACTTGTATTTCTTGGATAACGAACCCGACGCCCAGGCGTTTGAGGGCTACCTCGCTGCCCATCCGGGGGTGATTGACCTGTGGCTCGGCGGGCATACCCACACCCATCCGGACGACTGTCACGGCGGAAGAGCGCACATTGAACGGAAATGGGACGTGAACTTCATCAACTGCGCCGCCCTCGCCCGCCACCACGCCGGACGCACGACGCTACCAATGAGCCGTCTCTTGACCTTTACTACAGGCACTGACGAAGTGCGTGTGCAGTGCTATCTCCATACCTCCGATTACGCGCCCCAGGGCTGGTATGCCAAGGCGGAGCGCATTATACGATTGGGCAAACCATTCCAACCACATTAGAAGGTAGTTTGAGAAATGGATTGAGCCCCTTGCAAGGGTAGAGTCTTGAGGGAGCACTATGGACGAACCAAAGTGGGCTGAAAAGCATGCGTTCTACGGCCTGCAGCCCGTGCTGGAAGTTGCCGACGTCGAAGCCACGGCATCATGGTACTGTGACGTCTTGGGATTCACGCTTGACTTTGTGGATATGGCACGCGGCGGTCACGCCAGAGTTTCCATTGGCGGTGGAGGCGGCAAGAGCCCGCAGCGGATGCGTTTTACGGTCTACCGGCGCCGTCACGGCACGGAGCCGACTACGGCGGGATACACCTATATTCACTGTGTCCAGATAGATGATCTCCATGCGGAGTACCGCAGCAGAGGCGTGACAATGCGTCCGGGGTATGAGAACGGCCCCGTTACCAAGCCGTGGAAACTACGGGAATTCGAGATAGAGGATTGTAACGGTCATATCCTCCTCTTCGCGCAAGAGCCAGGTTGAGTGGACAGAATGACCTGCCTGGGAGAGCCGTTCAATCTTCCAGAGACGCCGCGTCCCATTTTTCCAGCGGCGTAAACTGCGTGGTATCGAGTTCGAAGCCGTAGCCAAACGGCGCATCGACAATGCTGGATACGTCTACACGCCCGTGGCGCACGTCAAGCGCCGGATAGCCTTCCTCGTGGCGTCGATAGAAGGAACCGTGGCGTGCCAGCACTTGCGCTTGGACGCTCTGCGGATACATGCTCAGTCCCGCGAAGTAGTGATGGCCGTTCCGCTCCGCGTGTGCGATGCCCACGTTCGCCGCCACCGTGAGGTCTTGAATCATCGCTATCGGCCCCACGCTGCAAAGGTCCTCGCTGCTCAAGATGAACGCGCGCGTGGGATCGAGCTGGCGGTAACGGGCGAGGAGACAGGCGTTCACAATCCCACGAAATACGCCCTTGCAGTTCTTGTGACTGCCGCCGGCATAACCGCAAGCGAGCGCGTCGGCAAGGCTATTTAACTCACCATCGGATTCATCGATAATCAGCGGCGGCCGCTCGTGCCACCTCTGAAGGTCTGACTGCACCGACCTACCGAGGGCCATGTCGCGATGAAACGGTTGCTCTACGAACAGCGCACGGCTCAAGAAAGAGCGCAGCGTAGGTTCGGCTTGAATCGTCTCCCAAAAGTGCTGAAACGGGCCGACTTCCGTGTAGAACTCGTTGCCGTCAAGGGTGTGGGCATAGTCGGCAGGCGTGTGCGCTTCCATAATGCGGGCGATGTGTTGCAGCCGCTCTATGTCCGTAGATGTGTCGCCCGATAGCTTGATTTTGAGATGGGTCAGGCCGTAGAATCGGACGCTGGCTTCCAAAGACTGCGGCAAGCCGTCGCTCAGGCGCTCTTCTTGCGGGATATCGCTATCCGTAAGCGGGTCTGCCAGGCCAACCGTGTGCCGGATGATCATCGAGCGATTGGCGCGTTCCGGCAGCAGCGCAGCAGGCTCGCAGCCGGCGAGTTCGCCATGCATGGCTCCAAGACGAATCCCGAGCGAGTTGTCTCTCACCGCTTGCGCAAACGTGCTGCCGGTTGCGCGGCAGAAGGCGTCGATCAACGCCCGTTCCACCATGCTCACCCCAAAGCCCCACAGCAGGGGCGGATAGCTTGTGTCTGCGGCCCAGGCCTCTTGGCGCAGATGGAGTTCGTGCCAAAACTCGAACGGGTTTGCCGCCGCAGGCGCTTCTCGAGCAAACGTTACCGCTTGCCGTATCACTGCGAGCATTTCGTCCAGGTCTTCCGCGAAAGAGGTGTCGGGATTCTTCGTAAACCACTTTGGCGGTAATCCTTCGGCAGTGACGCCTGTGGCTGTCTTGCCGCTCACGTCTGCCATAACGCGCAAGAAGAGGTGCGGCACGGATTCGAGCGAGGCAATGCCGTAGCGAAACGGCATGCGGGTCTTCATGTTGAGGACGTTGAGGTCAATATTATGTATGGAGATTGTCACCGGCCGGATCCTCGTTGCGGTTTGCTCAACTCCATCATACTCTGAGGCAGGCGCGGTTTCATCTTGGCTGACGCTGAGACTTCACAAATCCAATTGGCCTTACGGGTATGCGTATGCTAGGATTCCTCTCGCGCTTCGTCTTGGTTGCTTTCAGCATCGGTGGTTGCGCGGTTTCGAGTCGAGTATAGATGATGCTTGCATCCCGAAACTATGGGAAGTCTTTTGCGTACGCAGCGCTTGTTTCTCAGACTTCCTTCACTTTGCTTGGCTATGATGAGGAAAGCGCTCAAGACGAACCGGCGAAACGCGCAGGAGGGAGTCTGTGGATGACGCGTGCGAAAGCGCTTTTGAGGCTCATTAGCCTTTGCTGGCTGACTGGCATAGTCGTTGGCTGTGCACCGGCGGTCGCCGTGCCCAATGCTGATGGGGCTTTGGAATCGCCGGAACAAAGCGCCGTAGAAGCCTCCAATGTCGTAAGCATCCTTCTCCTGGGCGTGGATTCATGGGACACACTGTCGGGGCGCAGTGATGCCATTGTCGTGCTCAGCATCGACATGGAGCGCAAGTGGGTACTGCTGACGTCTGTACCGCGGGACTTGCGCGTAAGCCTCGACGGGCTCCCGCAGCCGCAGCGCATCAACGCCGCCTACGCGCACGGCGGCGCCGAACTTGCGCGCGCTAAACTTGAGGACGTGCTCAATGTTGCAATCCCCTACTACGCGGTCGTAAACTTTTCCGGCTTCGCGCGCATTGTCGATACACTCGGGGGTGTCACCTTAGACGTGCCGACCGACATTAGAGACTTGCAGTATCCGGCAGCGGACGGCGTCAATTATGAACCTTTCGAGATCAAGGCCGGCGTGCAACACCTCGACGGCGAGACCGCATTGAAGTACGCGCGGACACGCAAGTCGAGTCCTACCGGCGACTTTGGACGCATGTACCGACAGCAACAGGTAATGAACGCGCTCAAGGAACAGGCGCTGACGCCGCGCACTTTGCTCCGTATTCCCGCGCTCTACAATGACTTCCGCCACGCGGTGAGTACCAACATTTCGTTGCAAATGCTCGTACATTTAGCCAGGGCAGCCCGCAGCGTGGATGCTGAGAGCATAAACTCTTTCGCGATCGATGAGGCGTCCGGTCTGGTAACCGCACAGTACGTGGATGGGGTGTTTGTCCTAGAGCCGGATCTGGCTGGAATTCGGTCTACGTTACGCGCGCGAATTGCCTCGCTCTCTGAAAACACACTACAGGTTTCCGGGGCAGCGGCTTCTTGACAAGTCCCCGCGCGTATGGGCAAAGCGACCTGCCGCGAACCTATATGCCCATCACGTCGACCAATTCGCGTACGGCAGCGGCAGACTGATTGAGCATGGCGCTCTCATCTGCGGTGAGATCAAGTTCAACGATGCTCTCCACGCCGCCCGCGCCGAGTTGAATGAGCACGCCCACGTAGACACCGCTAATGCCGTATTCGCCTTCCAAGTAGGCAGCACACGGCAAGACGCGCTTCTGGTCAAGCAGGATTGCGTCGATCATCTCCACAAGCGCAGCCCCCGGCGCTTCATAGGCGCTGCCGAGCTTGAGTAGATTCACGATTTCGGCGCCGCCGTCGCGGGTGCGTTGGATTATTTCTTCCAATCTATCGGGCGTTATGAAATCCGTGATAGGTTTGCCGGAGACACTGGTATAGCGCGGCAGCGGGACCATCTGGTCGCCGTGGCCGCCGAGCACGTAGCCGGTAATGTCACGCATGGAGACGCCGAGTTCCTGGGCGAGAAACGTCCGGTAGCGCGCAGAGTCGAGAACGCCGCCTTGCCCCACTACGCGGTTTGTGGGAAAGTCGCTTACCTTCCAAGCGAGTTGCGTCATGGCGTCCACCGGATTGGTAACGACAATGATGATGCATTCAGGCGAGTGCTTGACGATTTCAGTAGTTACGGCTGTGATCACCTTTTGGTTGACGGCCAGCAAGTCATCGCGGCTCATGCCGGGTTTGCGCGGGCTGCCACTCGTGATGACGACCAGGTCTGATCCGGCGGTATCGGCATAGTCGTTGGTACCGATGATCTTCGAGTCGTAGTTGACGATTGGCGCGGCCTGCTGAATGTCGAGCGCCTTGCCCTGCGGCAGCCCCTCGACGATGTCTATGAGCACGATGTCAGCATAGTCCCGCTCAGCCAGCCGCCGCGCGCAGGAACCGCCTACTTGCCCCGCTCCGACAATCGTTACTTTCTTACGCATGAGATTTCATCCTCCGATTTCATTTGGCGTACAAAGCTTCTCAAGAATTCGCGGTGACTAGTGGGTTCAATCACTGTTTTGATGAAAGCGTTGGCAGGTGGCAACGCAATACGCTGCTCAGGTGGCGCGGGCAAGAATGTACCCAGCAGGGGCCAAAGCAGACTGGCGCGTACCAATTGAAGTTTCACGTCTGCGGTCGGCATTCCTAGGCCAGCGGCAGCGCATGGACCCGCTCGCGCACCGGATTGGTGGAGACGACGTGGCGATTGAGGCCGAGGTCTTTGTCGTCGATGCCCAGTGCCATGCCGATGAGTTGGGAAAGGTGGAGTATCGGCAAATTGAGTGGCGTCTTGACGACTCTCGCGGCATCGGGTTGCTGCGCGTCCAGATTCAAGTGGCAGAGCGGGCAGGGCGTAACCATGAAGTCGGCGCCCTTCTCCGTGGCTTCACCAACGTGATTGCCGGCCATGGTGAGGGAGTTCTCCCGATTCATCGTGATGATCGGAAACCCGCAGCACTTCTTCTTGCCGGAGTAGTCCACCGGCGTCGCGCCGCAGGCCTCGATGATCATCTCCAGGTAGACACCGCGTTGCGGGAAGTCGTGATAACCCAACACATCGGTGGGACGCGAGATATAGCAGCCGTAGAAGGGAGCGACATTCAGTTCCGATAAGGGTCGCTTTACCAGCTTGCGTAAGTTTTCCAGACCGAAGTCCTCTACCAGTACCCACATGAAGTTGCGTGGCTCGGCCTTGCCGGAATACGACAAGCCTTCTTCGGCGAGCATTTCATTTATCTCTGCCAGATATTCCGGACGCGCTTTGAGCCGTTCATTGACCCCGCTCATCACGCCCTGACAGGTGCTGCAGATGTTCATCAGCGGCAGTCCGGTCTGCTCTGCGAGGGCAAAGTTGCGGGCATTGAGGGCGTCGGCCAGCTTCTGGTTACGTTCGCTGATCACGCCCGCCCCAGTGCAGGACGCGGTCTCCATGAGTTCGAGTTCCATGCCGATGTGTTCCGCCACGGCGGTAAGGGACTGCATGAGTTCAGGGCACGCGCCCCGCGAGACACAACCGGGAAAGAAGGCGTACTTCACTATGTGGACCTCACTCCTTGTGCGTACGGCGCTCATGGCGACGACTTTGCCAGTTGGCGCAGATTACGCTTCCTGTGTAGCCTCTACTTTCTCAAAGAGGCGCTTCACATTGCCATGGCCGGGAATCTTGTGATGGAACGGGCCGGAAGCCAACGGCAGCTTGCCGGCGCGCAGGAGACGCACGCCGCCGGGCACATTCTTCATCTGTTCGACCGGATTCATCCCTATAGACTTCAGCAAGAGCATGGGCTCATCCAAGATACCGCTGTCGCGGATGATCCCTTCAAAGGCCTTCGCATGGCGCGTGCCAGCGTTATTCTCAACTCCGGCGCTCTGGGCGCGCTCGCGGATTTCCACGATACGCTCCAACGGCGCAACGTCTTTCGGGCACACTTCAACGCAGAAGAAGCAGTGCGTGCAGTCGTACACGCCACCGTAATCGCTGAGTTCTTCCAGCCGCTCTTGCCGGGCCTCGTCGCGCGGGTCATCCACAAAGCGGTACGCCTTGGCGAGCGCAGCCGGGCCAATGAAGTTCTTGTCGACTTCCAGTGATGTGCAATCCGAAACGCACGCTCCGCACATGACGCAATTCATAGCGACGGTGAGATCGAGGATGGTCTCGTTGGGCACCAGGTATTCGCGCTCCGGCGCCGGCTGCACCGGCTCTAGCCAGGGCTTGACCTGCCTGATTTTGTTCCAGAACACGTCCATGTCCACGATCAGGTCTTTGAGCACCGGCATATTGCCGCCCGGTTCTACGGTAATGGCCTCACCCGCCTCCTGCATGTCTTTGGCTTTGGTAGCGCAGGCCAGACGCGCCTGACCGTTGACGCGCATCATGCACGAGCCGCAGATTGCCGACCGGCACGAGCACCGCACCGCCAGCGTACCGTCGACGTACTCCCGAACGTATATGAGACAGTCCAGGACCGTGGCGTTTTCCGGCACATCGACTGTATACTCGCGCCAATATGGAGCAGGGCTCTCCGCCTCCGGGTCGTACCGCCGCACGTTGAGCGTGAATCGCATCTAGTACGTTCTCCTCGCGGGCTGCCATTGGGTGATCGTTACCGGCAGTGTCTCCAGGCGGGGTCCACTATCACCGCTAAAGACCAAGGTGTGCTTAAGCCAGTCATCGTCATTGCGGTCAGGGAAATCGGTGCGGTAGTGGGCGCCTCTGCTCTCGGCGCGGAACAGGGCGCTTGCCACGATTGCCTCCGCGACGTCGAGCATAAGACCTACTTCCAGTGCGAAGAGCAAATCGGTATTGAAGACTTTCCCTTTGTCGTCAACACTGACGTTCCGGTAGCGCTCCTTCAGGGCTGCAATGATCGACTGCGCCTCTTCCAAGCCGGCTTGATCTCGAAAAACGCCCACATGCTGGTGCATCGTCTGTCCCATGGCCAGCCGGAGCGCTGCCGCTCGTTCGCCATTCTCGCCGTTGCGTGCCAGAATTCCTTTAATGTGCTCTCGGTCTTCCTGCAAGCGCGATTCCGGTACATCTGCGAATGGAATGCCGTCGGCGTATAGCACCGCGGATGTGCCGGCCCGCTTGCCGTACACAAGGGTATCGAGCAGCGAGTTGGCGCCGAGGCGGTTGCCGCCGTGCACCGAGACGCACGCTGCCTCACCGGCAGAATACAGGCCCTTGACGAAGGTGGCCCCTTCGATGTCGGTCTTGATGCCGCCCATCATGTAGTGCATGCCGGGACGCACCGGGCAGGGTTCTTCGATGATGTCTACCCCTTCGTATTCAAGACCAAGCTCGCGAATTTGGCTGAGCTTCTGCAGGATAGTATTGCGGTCGAGATGGCGCACGTCGAGCAGGACACAGCCGTTGATGTCCCTGCCCTCGTTGATCTCGGTCTGCTCGGCGCGGGAGACAACATCGCGCGAGGCCAATTCCATCATGTTCGGCGCGTAGCGCTCCATGAAGCGCTCGCCGTTGGCGTTGATGAGATACGCACCCTCACCGCGCGCGCCCTCGGTCATGAGCGCGCCGTTGCCAGGCAGCGTGGTGGGGTGGTACTGCACCATCTCCATGTCCATCAGCGGCGCGCCGACGCGATAGGCTTGCGCATAACCGTCACCGGTGCAGATGAGGGCGTTGCTGCTGGGCTCGTAGACGCGCCCGGAGCCGCCGGTGCACAGAATCACGGCTTTCGCCTTGATGAGGTGAAGCTCGCCGCTGCGCAAGTCCATGGCTATAACACCGCAGACGGCGTCATTTTGGCGGACAAGGGAAGTTACGAACCACTCTTCATAGACCTGCGTTCCCGCCTTCATGAGTTGCTCGTAGATGACGTGGAGCATTACCTGGCCGGTGATGTCCGCCACGTAGCAGGTGCGCTTGCGCGCCTGACCGCCGAAAGCGCGCAGGTCGATCTGGCCGCGGGAGCCCCGGTTGAAGATAACGCCCATGTGCTCGAGCTCGATAATCGTCTCAGGAGCTTCGCTACACAAGACCTCAATGGCATCTTGGTCGCCCAGATAATCGCTGCCTTTTACCGTATCGTAGGCGTGGTCTTCCCAGGGATCGTCCTCTTCCATAGCGGCATTTATGCCGCCTTGGGCGGCATTGGAGTGGCTGCGCACGGGATGCACCTTGGTGAGAATGGCAACGCTTACGCCTTGCCGCGCGGCGTGCAGGGCCGCCTGCATGCCGGCAAGACCGGCGCCAACTACCAAGACATCATGCTCAAGCAAGACTGTAGACTCCCATGCAATTGTCCTTGCGTATCGGCGCCAGTGCGCCGACAATGCCGCAAAATAGGCTGGATAATTCTCTCGCCAAGCACAGTGCCACCGGCACTTCAGACTTGGCGACTTACCAGCCCTCAGCCACTAGTATACCGTCCAGGCGGCCTGAATGTTAAGCGAGACCTTGACGTGCTCCGCCGGGCAAAAAACAGCGAACTCCAACTAATCGGAGTCCGCTTGAAGGTCGCGTTTACCGAGAATCGACGAGCGGATACTAGCTCATCTGATCGAAGAGGTCCTCCACTACGGTCATGGCGCTGTTTGTCACTTCCGGCTTGTTGTTCCTGATATGGTCTTCGAACGTAGGCTGCTCTGCTTGGTAATAGAGTCCCAGGTAAAGCGGATCCTCGCTGGCGGCGTATTGCAACGCGGCATTGAAGTCTGTGGGATCGAAATCCGCCGGCAGGT
The DNA here is from genome assembly GCA_028874195.1 of Chloroflexota bacterium. Lineage (GTDB taxonomy): Bacteria > Chloroflexota > UBA11872 > VXOZ01 > VXOZ01 > VXOZ01. Next base: position 102,806 of record JAPPLM010000047.1, on the reverse strand, counting down.
CATCGGTGGCGTCTCGATAGTACTTGAAGGTGTTAACCGTGTTGAACGTCGGGCACGGGCTGTAGGTATCGATGAAGGCAAACCCCTCATGCGCTATGCCGCGGGCGATGAGGTCGGCAAGCTCCTTGGGCTTGCTGGAGAAGCCGCGGGCCACAAACGTGCACCCAGTGGCCAAGGCGAGCAGGAGTGGATTCACGGCCGGATCGCTGGCGCCCTGCGGGGTGGCTTTGGTGGCTAGGCCGCGCTCCGCCGTGGGAGACGTCTGACCCTTCGTCAGGCCGTACACGGCATTGTCCATCACCACGTAGCAGATGTTGAGATTGCGCCGGATGGCGTGGATGAGATGCCCAACACCGATGGCAAAAGCATCACCGTCACCGCCCATGGCCAATACCGGCATATCGGGCTGCACGGCGCGAATGCCGGCGGCAACAGGCATTGCTCGTCCGTGCACCGTATGGAAGCCGTAAGCGTCAGTGAAGAAGGGGAGGCGACTGGAACATCCGATGCCGGAGACGATGATCACATTCTTGGGATCGAAGTTATGGTCGCTGAGCGCCTTGAATACGGCGTTGAGGACGCCAAAGTCGCCGCAGCCGGGGCACCACGTAGGACGCTCATCGCCCTTGTAGTCGTTGACCTTACGTTTCTCTACGGTTACTACGCTAGACATACTGCGCCACTTCCTCTCTGATCTTCTCCAGGAGCCAGTCGACGCGGAACGGCATGCCGCCGAAGATATTTATCCGCACGTAATCGCGCGGGTACTGGCTCGTGATCATATTGGCAAATTGACCGACATAGTTTACTTCCGGAATGATGATGACGCGCTTGCTCTCAACAAAGGGTCGTATTTCATGGTCCGGCAGCGGCATCAGCATTCTGGGCGCCAACATATCGAGCTTCAAGCCTTCCTGTTCGGCCTGGCGAATCACCTCGATGACGGAACCTACGGTAGAGCCCCACGTAAGAATGCCGATCTCAGCCTCAGGATCGCCGAAACGGTCTCCCTCTGGCGCCTCATGAGCAGCGCGTTCGAGTTTGCGGAAGCGCTTCTGGGTCATGATGGTATGCGTCGCCTCGTCATACCGGTGCAGGCCTTCTTCGTTGTGCTCAAGCCCGGTGGCAATGTACTGGCCGCCTTCCTGACCGGGAATGGACATGGGCGAGACGCCGTTCTCGGTAAGGACGTAGCGATTGTATTCGCCGTTCATCCTGCCGACTTCGTTTCCAACGCCATTGCCGTTCTCTGAGAACAGGAGACGGTCAACAACCTTAACTTCATTGAGAATAGGCCGGGGAACACTCTCGGAGCGCACGTTGAGGAGCGTGTCGCCGAGTAGGACGACGGGCGTCTGGTACTTCTCCGCGAGGTTGAAGGCGTTTACTGTCTGGTAGAAGCAGTCTCGCACCGACGTGGGCGCGAGCACGATGCGCGGACACTCACCGTGACCGGCGAAAGCGGCTTGGTAGAGGTCGCCCTGCTCGTGCCGGGTCGGCATGCCGGTTGACGGTCCTGCCCGTTGCGCGTCCACGATAACGCAGGGAAGCTCGGCCATGGCTGCCAGCCCAAGCATTTCAATCATCAGGCTAAACCCGGGACCGGAGGTCGCCGTCATGGCTTTGGAACCGGCATATGAAGCCCCCAGCACCATGCCGATGGCAGCAAGCTCGTCCTCCGCCTGCAGCGCGTGGCCGCCCGTTTTCGGCAGATGTATCTCCAGAAATTCCTTGATGTCGCTGGCAGGCGTGATCGGATATCCCGCCATGAAGCTGCAGCCGGCGGCAATGGCGCCCAGGCCGATAGCCTCGCTGCCGCTCACCACGATCTCGCCGGCATGGGATTTTTCCGGATAGAGCGCAAAGCGGTCGCGCTGGGGGACGTGTTCGATAACATAGTCGATACCGGCGCGGAGCGCGTCCAGATTCTTTTGCACAACCGCTTCGCCCTTGCGCAGCCACCGCTCCTCGATGAGGGAATCGAGGTGCTTCGTCGGCAGATCGAAAAGCTCCGCCAGCGCGCCGACGGCAACGACGTTCTTCGCGATGGGAAACTTGAGTTGGTTCTTCGCGATGTCGTTAAGCGGGAACTCCACCTGCACGAAGTGGCTGTCAGCGGACGGGGTTACTTCCGATGGGTCGTATACGAGTAGGCCGTCGTCCTTAGTCTCCGCCGCGTTGCGGTCGTAGGCTTCCTGGTTGAAGGCGAGCAGGATGTCAACCGAATCACCTTTACTGTAAGAGCGATCCGCGCTGAGCCTGATCTGATAGAAAGCGTGCCCACCCTTGATCTCCGAAGGTGGCTGGGAGTAGGTAAGTACATGAAATCCGCCTCGCAACGCGGCCTGGGTAAGCAATTGTCCGGTTGAGACAATGCCTTCGCCAGCCTCGCCAGCGACGCGGATGACTAGGTCGTTTCTCGTCATTGGTCTAGAATTTTACTTCCTGCAACTATCCCATGCTCGTTCGCCAGCCTTTGCGGCAGACAAAGGCACATCACTACAGACGCTGTGCAACAGCGCTAAATTAGTATTCTACATTCTTGTTCAATTATATACCAGCGGGGCGTATCAATACAGCAGGCGCGAGCGCAGCGCTGTTCGCGAAACGCATGTGAGCCGGCATGCCGGAACCTACAATATCAGCTTCAGCGGTAGCCACTACGGTTAGGCTATGGCAATTTCGCGCTGCAACGCGAGTGCGGCGCGCACGAGTTGCTCCCCAGAGCCTGGCACTACGCGGCTGGAGGTGGGTTCATAAGCGCCCTGCGGATACGCGGCTGCCGTGCAGATGTAGCCCAGATTGCCGTTTGCCAATTCCGCGAGCAGATTGTGCTCGAAGGGCGAGTGCTCCTTGATGGAGAGCCCCAGCTCGACGAATATCTCGCCCGGCAGCGCCGTCATTGCTACGTTGCCGACGGACAGCACCTGCACTTCCGTATCGAAGTGCCGCTTGTTCAATTCCTGCAGCGCAAGGTCGCGGTGCGCCTTTACTAGGTCATCCCGTCCGGGACCACCCCCTGCCGGCGTGGCTGCTACCGCCTCCTGCGCCCAGGCAATGTCTTCTGCAGTTGGAATTACGGCGGGAAGAGCCTCGATGCGTTGGGAGGCGTGTACGGTCTCACCCCTGAGCGGCTCCAAGTGTGAGAGTGCCTGCGTAGTGCTTTCCGCAAGCGCGCGGCCGATGCGCTCGGACTCCTCGAAACCCTTGAGCTGATTGGGGTCGTTCACGTTGACGTGATTGATATCGCCGCAATAGCCATTGGCATAGAGGACCACCGCCTCATCCAACTCCGGTGACATGTTCTTGAGGTGCTTTTCCATCCAGCCGGAATAGTCGGCAGAAATCTGGTCGCCGCCGGTAGTGTCTGCATGCAGGGAGTAGTTCACGAGCACGCCTAGCGGATCTCCCTGATCGGATTCCGCGAGCAGCACGTAGACGTCGGGGTCGATGGGGCCAACCGGCCCAATGACCTCCGGGTTGTTCTTGCCCGGGTTAGTTTTCACGCTGCCGTCGCGCATGTGAAAGCGGCGGTTAAAGGCGATGCGGGTCTCCTGCGATTTGCCAATGCGCAACGTGCCGGGAGAGCGCGTTTTCCAGGCGTCTATGACTGCCGCGGCGATCTGCTCTTCCAGCGTCGCCATGTACGTTTCGCTCATGCTGCCGAAGGTGGCAGCGCTGCGGTCGCCCCGCGTGATGGGGCCGGTATGCGTATGCGTACAGCAGATCAATACGTTGCCGCCGGGGATGTGGGTAGCTTCTTCCACCTGCTCCCGCGCATTGACCACGCTCTCTTCACGGATAGACACAAGATCGCACGTTACGAGCGCAATTGTCGTCTCGCCGTCGTCGATGACCATTGCCCGCGCGAAAAGGTCGTCATGGATGGCACTGGCCGGACGTACGTGGTAGTAGCCGGCCATATGCGTGCCTAAAGGCGGTGAAATAGTGCGCTGCGCCGCGCCAATTGAGAGTGCCATGGGTCCCTCCCTTTACGCTATAAAATCTGCCCCAGCCTTATAAAAGAATCCGCTCGGCCGCCAGCAGGGCCGCTTCGCGGGGAAAGTCTGCCACATCTACGCCCGCAGCTTGAAGCGCCGCAATCTTGGACTCCGCCGTGCCGATGCCGCCGGAGACGATGGCGCCGGCATGCCCCATGCGCTTCTCGGGCGGCGCTGTGCGTCCGGCGATGAACCCGACCACGGGCTTGGTCATGTGTTTCTGAATGAATGCCGCCGCTTCCTCTTCGTCAGTGCCACCGATTTCACCGATCATGACGACAGCCTCCGTCTCAGGGTCCTGCTCGAACATGCGCAGCACGTCGATAAAGCCGGTGCCAATGACCGGATCGCCGCCAATGCCGACGACGGTGGACTGTCCGACACCCTGTCCCGTGAGATGCGAGACAACCTCGTACGTGAGCGTGCCGGAGCGGCTGACCACGCCGACGGGACCGGGGATGTGAATATCGCCGGCCATGATGCCCACTTTGGCCTTGCCCGGCGATATGAGGCCGGGGCAGTTCGGCCCCTGCAAGCGCGCGCCCTTGATATTTACATAATGGTACGCCCGCAACATGTCTTGTACAGGAATGTGCTCGCTTATGCACACTACGAAGGGAATACCGGCGTCTACCGCTTCGATGATGGCGTCGGGCGCGAACGGACCGGGCACGAAGATGATGGAGACGTTGGCGCCGGTCTCGCGGACCGCTTGGGCCACGGTATTGAAGACGGGGACGCCGCAAGCTTTCTGTCCACCCCGGCCGGGCGTTACACCCGCGACGACCTGCGTGCCGTACTGCACCATCTGTTCCGTGTGAAAGGTGCCTTCCCGGCCGGTTATGCCTTGCACCAGCAGGCGCGTGTTCTCGTCAACCAGGATGCTCATGCGCCTGCCACCTTTACTACCTCTTGCGATGCGGCTTGCATGGTATCCGCGGCCACCAGTCCCGCCTCCCGCAGAATCTCCCGTCCCTCATCCTGATTCGTGCCGACTAAACGCACTACCATCGGCACCTGACGGGAGAGCGATGGTAACGCGCTCACGATACCGCGTGCCACTTCATCGCAGCGGGTGATTCCGCCAAAGATGTTGAAGAGTACTGCCCGGACGTTTGCGTCATCCAGGATAATGCGCAGCGCGTTCTCGACACTCTCCGCGCGGGCGCCGCCGCCGATGTCCAGAAAGTTGGCCGGACTGCCGCCGCTCAATTTGATGGTATCCATGGTTGCCATAGCCAAGCCGGCGCCGTTGACCACGCAGCCGATGGTACCGTCGAGCTTGACGAACGAGAGACCTGCTTCCCGCGCCGCTTGCTCGGCGGGCTCTTCCTCATCATGGTCGCGCAGTTCCGCGAGGTCTTTGTGGCGAAAAAGTGCGTTGTCATCAAGGTTGATTTTGGCATCGATGCACTGAATGGCGCCATCTTCTGTGATGACGAGCGGGTTGATCTCGACCAATTCGGCGTCGTTGTCATTGAGCGCCAGCACGAGCGCGCGGACGATGCGCGCGAATTCTCGGCTCAGGTCTGGCGGTATGCCGATGTCAAATGCCAATTGCCGTCCCTGATAGTCCGCGTACCCCGCCAATGGATGTACGTGAACGCGATGGATCTTCTCCGGCGTCTCGCGAGCAACTTCCTCGATCTCCACGCCGCCTTCCGCGCTGGCCATAATGGTGATGGCCTTAGAGGTGCGGTCGAGGATCACGCCGAGATAGATCTCCGTGGCGATGTCTACCGCCTGCGCTAACAATACCCGCTGTACGGTGATGCCCTTGATGTTCATGCCGAGAATATCTGCCGCTTTCTCCGCAGCCTCATCCGGCGTGGCGGCGAGCTTCACGCCGCCGGCCTTGCCGCGCCCGCCGACAAGCACCTGCGCCTTCACGACCACGGTGCCGCCAATGCTCGCCGCCGCTGCCCGCGCCTCATCCGGCGTGGTCGCTACCTGACCGGGCGGAATGGGCAACCCATACGCCGCCAATATCTCCTTTGCTTGAAATTCGTGAATCTTCATGAAGAGGGGTGACCAGACCATTAACAGTTACAAGAATTGCCAGCAACAGAATACCGGAAATCCCGACCGCATGTCGAATGAGAGCGAGTCAGCAGCTGCGACTTCTTCTGAAGTAGCAAGTGCCACTAAGACGTCACCCCAGCGAAAGCCGGGGTCAGAAATTTAGGGCACAAAGTGCCTGAGTAGTGGTCGTAAAAGCGTGATAGGAGGCCCAAATATGGGAATTGAAAAGAGATTGAGGCTTAAAGGTGCAAAGATGCGTGGTCAGAGTTCCGTCTGAGGTACCCTCACTCCTCAATACCCTGATTGGCTTTTAATTCCCTTAGCTTGTGCTTTGAATCCTCAGGGATGCTGGAATTAAAAAGCCCCTGAATCATGTTCTTGGCTAGATACCAATGCTTTTGCACACCGATTTTGTCCAAATGAAGAAGAAAGCAGGCTAGCTCATTGGGGTGCCGTTCCTGAATATTGCTCTCTTCGAGACTGTAAAGCAAATTGCCATAGTCCGAAGAAGGCGTACCCATCTGGACCGCTAGTTGGACGGCCTCGGGGAATACGGCCGTTAGCTTGGCCGGCCAGCGAAGCATCTTTGAGATCTCTGTTGGAGTTAAGGCAAAAGGCACGCCTTGCAGACGATTTACCCAATAGTCCTTAAGCCATCGTTGCCACCACTCACGTTGAGTCGCTTCGTCCATATCCCAAAGGAAATTCTCATTTAGACTTGACGAAAACACCTCTCCAATGTCCTCACCTCCGTAGTTGAAGAGCCTTGGAATCCAAGTGTAGAGGGGGTCTTCAACAAAGTACGCAATCATACAGGTATAGCGCAGAATGAATTGGCCGCGCAGGTACTCACTCCTGGAACTAGACCAAGGAACCGCCTCAAGGTAAGCTAACTCCATGAGTTCTGCGATGGAAGGATTGAGGGCAAGTTCAGCTAGAGCCTCTCGTGCTACTTCCCAGTTGTCGCTATCGCTATCAAAAGATGGGTGCAAGTTTTCAATTGTCCACGCTCTATCGACTGACAACAGAAATGGGAATTTGCTGGCGAGGACGGCAAGTCCCAACTTGCCAGGCACAGTAGGGTCTTGGACAATTGCCGACAGTGCCGCACGATACTCGCCATTCATGGCTTTGGGTGTAGGTTCCTGCGCATTTCGCCACACGGAGAGTCCATATAGCCAGAAATCAGTCAGTCTACCGGCCGGATGATCGTGAGCCTTCTGAAGCCAACTTTTCTGCTGATTCTCCATTTCATCGCGGTCAAGGCCTTTCCATAAAGTGGAGGCGATATTGTTTGCGCGCGCGAGGAATCTCAGCGCGTAGGGCTTGCCAGTGTTTTGCACCAATGAAAAGAGCACATTGGCGATTTCATAGTCACAATTGGCGGCCACGCTTGCTTTATCCAGGCAAGAGAGCACGCAATCGTACTGTTCCTCGTTTATATCCATAGCCGTCCAGGCATGCAACAAAGAGGGCCAAAGATCTGTTTCCCAGTTGTTAACCTGCATCAAGGACTCCGCCAACTCGAAACCCCAAACAAAGCTTTGCTTTGCTGCTTCAGTAACGGTACTCAACAGCCCACCGCGGCTTATCAAGAAAGACTCACCGGGATCAAATGAAGTCAGCTCATCGCGCCATTCAGATGCCGGTTTCGACAATAGCTCCTTAACGGTCCAAGGGCTTTGGGGGCCAACCGACACTGTCGAGTAGCTCAGAAATTCTGGGTGTTCACGTGGCTTGTAACCGGGAAGTAGGTTTGACGCTTGATCTAGGGCTTGCTTAGCTAAAGGGCAACTCGGGTCCTT
>JAPPLM010000047.1:31809-94878 GCA_028874195.1 Chloroflexota bacterium | reverse complement strand
TTCATGGAGCCATTGAAACCAGTTGAGTTCATTCCAGGCTTCAAGCTGTTTAGGTTTGACGCTTGATCTAGGGCTTGCTTAGCTAAAGGGCAACTCGGGTCCTTTTCATGGAGCCATTGAAACCAGTTGAGTTCATTCCAGGCTTCAAGCTGTTTAGGTGTCAACTCCGAGCGTTCTTTGCTCTGCCACCGGTACTCTCTAATTCTTGCAACTAGAACCTTCTTGACACTCATGTCTAAACTGGGATAGGCTTGCCCCGCTAGAGCAAAGACCTCGTAGTGAATTCTTGAGTCGTGTATGTCAAGGTTAGTCAGAAGCCAATCGATTTTCTCATCTGAATTCAGTTCCTTTTGGGCGGTTACAACGTGTATAGCAATGCGCTGCAACAATGGTACATCTGACACTGCAAGCTGTTTGCACCAGCTAGCTACTGCTTCCGGCTGAGTCTCTGCGAGCCATTCGAGGATATCGCGCGCGGCATCAACTAGGACGGTGGATGGGCCGGTGGACCTATTCTGCTCATGACTTCCGATTGCTGGCCGCTCCCAGTTCTCGCTTTGCCCCCACGGGTTAAGCGAACGGTGCCTTTGTTCCAAACGTCTAACTACTAGCTCAAGGAGAGGTTTAGCCACCTCACTTAGGTTAGGCTTTAGGCAATCTCTCCACAAACCCCATACAACATGGGGTTCTCCGACCATTTTTATTTCCGCATCAATTGGAGGTTCTTGGTCATCCAATGGGAAGCCCGGCTCCGCGATAAGACGGCTTGCCGTCATTGCGTCGAAAAACTGTAGGACGCGATCAAACAGCCTATATTGAGAACATTGCATGCCTAGATCTAACAGGATGAATTGGTCTGTATTATCAATTGTCGGAATGTCAGAGGCCAGAACGGATACCCATTTTGATAGCAATTCCCTATTAATTTCGGTCCCACTACTTGTGATCTCGTGACCAATTTTCCACCAGAGATTCGGGTGTATGCGACCATCGTGCTTACCAATCAAGAGAAACAGCTTGTCGGCAGCACAAAAGACAAAATGGTGGGCAAGCCACCAAGACAGAACTCCTTGGATATCGCTCAAATCGCCGTGACCAAAAGCTGCGTCTAGATGTTTGCGTTCGTCAAGCCAATCAATCCACGCTGGATCTGTTGCAGCATTCGCGAAGAAACGAGCCTTGGCTAGGGTTCTCAAAGACTCTTCAATGATGTCCGCAGATTCTTTGTCAGAGGGTGGGAGATTCTTTGCAATTGCTTCAATCTCCCATTTCCATTCCAGTATGCTGCGGCGGGTATAGCATGCTAAGCCTTTGACGCCCTTACATATGGCCCGGTGGTTACGGGATTTAGGATAGGGAATCGTCTCAATCCCAAGCGTTTGCCAACGCATCTGTTCGGCGCTCTTGGAGTCGGTTAAGGCATATCGCTTTGTCTCATCGCTTCTCGGTAGAGAGCGTGCAAGATAACTCATGATGGTTTCGTTGTGGCTGTATCCCACAAAAAGCACCGGAAATGTGCGAAAAAGGTCTACAAGGAATTGTCGTGCCCATCCTTCAGTCAAGTATGCCCGGCCGAAGTCCGTGTCTGTAAGCACCATGCTTTGGGGCTGACTCACCGTACCATGCAAGTGGACGATGCCGCTGAAGTCGCGACCGAGGGGCAACGCAGGAGCTCTGAATACTTCGGGCCTTACATCGAGCTCATCCTCTGTATCTATGGCTCGCTCGAACAACTCATCAAAGTTCGTGGTGACCAAACGAACCTTGTAATTTCTCTTAAAGAGGCGCAGAATGTCTATGTGCAAATCAGTTGGTTTCACGCCACTTCTGGAGAGAACACGAGCGGCACGTTCATGAACCTTTGTACCTCTTTGATCCTCTAACCTCCCCAAGAAGTAGTCCTCTGGCTCCTTGGGCTTTCGACGCTCACCAGTGCCTCTTGCAATCTCTCGCGCCAGGTCTTTGAAATCCGGTAGTCCAGCTGGCCTTCCCATAGAAACGCCGGCCCCAGCAAACAGCACGAGTTTCCCTTGTCTCAGGTCATCCCACAAGTCAAGGGGGAATTCAATGTCAGCAATTCTCATTTGCATCCTTGATAGGCAAAGTAACGAAACGCATTAGATTTGTCTTTCTTGCTGTTCAATACTACCAATAATTCCCACACAGAGAGTCATCACACGTGTGTGCAATGCAGTAATTTGAGCAGCAGATCTGTGCATAATCGTGGACTCGGGATAAGAAACTCAGCAACTGTGGAGTTTGGCCTATGGAATACCGGACCTTGGGGCGGACGGACATACGTGTCTCCGAAGTAGGCTTGGGCACGTGGGGAATGGGCGGCGACCGTTACGGTCGCGCGGACGACGCGGAGTCGCAACGGGCGATTCTGCGGGCGCTGGAACTTGGCATCAACCATATCGATACGGCGCCGATCTATGGCAACGGGCACAGCGAAGAGGTGGTTGGCAAGGCTATCAGTGGAAGGCGTCACGAGGTCGTGCTGGCGACAAAGGTTGGCATGTTTCCCGGCGGACGTGAGAAATTTGACTATTCGGGCGCCACGGTGATTCGTGAGGTTGAGCACAGCCTGCGCCGGTTGCGCACGGACTATCTCGACATCTACTTTCTGCACAGCCCGGACGACGCGCTCCACCGCGATGACGGACTGGAGGCGCTCGTGCGACTGAAGGAGCAAGGCAAGATCCGCGCCACTGGTTTTTCCGTCATGTCGATGGACGAAGGCATTCCTCTGGCGATGCGCCTCATAGAGCAGGGACAGGTAGATGTCATTCAACAGGCCTATCACCTCCTGTACACGCTACCTGCTAAAGAACTATTCCCGCTGTGCCAGACCCATGACGTTGGCGTGATTGCGCGGGAGAACTTCTACTTTGGCTTTCTCACCGGCACGATTACGCGCGAAACGGTCTTTGACGATCACGACGACCGGCGCAAGTTTTCTCCGGCCTTCATCGATGCCGTGCTCGCGCGCGTGGAGAAGCTGAAGTTCCTCACGGAAGGACGGACGATGACGCAAGCCGCGCTGCAATTCGTGCTGGCGACACCGGGCGTACATGGCGTTATTCCCGGCGCAATGACGGTGAGCGAGGTGGAGGACAATGTGAGGGCTTCTGGCGGCAAGCCAATCTCTGCGGGTGAGATGGCGGAGATTATGGCACTGGAAGCTCGTGACTACGACCTGCCGCCGATACCGCCGCCTGTGTGACAGAGCGCTTGTGTCTGGAGATTCCGTTCGCGGTGAGCTTGTCGAACCGTGAACGCCCTTCGACAGACTCAGGGCAAACGGGCATTGCAAATCTACTCTCTACCCCGCAAATTGCCTTGACTGACCACAGGTTTCGGCTTGGGCAAAAGAGTGAAGAGGCGGGGGACAAGCCCCCGCGCTACGGATCAGGTAGATGCCTTTCAAATTCAGTGCAAAGTGTGCGTCAGCCGTGACGGTGTATTTGATGTGATCCAATCAACTACTGCTAATCCGAGGAACCATTAGAGATTATTTCACAGCCAATCCTAAAGGACGATGACCTGTCCCGCGGTCTGGGTGTAGCCGAGGTACATGCGAATCACGTCGTGGGCGTCTTCCAAGGTAGCCGTGGTTGGTGGGGTGTTGTTGAGCACGCTCTCGGCAAAGGCGATGATTTCCGGGGCGTAGCCCAGCAAGAACAGGCCCTTGTTGGCGAGACGACCGTGGGAGAAGTCGGGCAGCCAGCGGCGCGGCGCAGTGGCATCGTCACTCACAAAGGACTCCCGCGAGCGTGGCGCACCCGGCGGGAAGTGGGTGAGGTCGATGCCGTTCTCAACGATTAATGAAGCGCCTTCGCCGTTCACCTCCACGCGGTCCCAGGGCGCGTTTTCCCCTTTGCCCGCGGCCTGATGGAGGCAGCCAATACTGCCGTTTGCGAACGTGAAGACGCCCAGCGAACTGCCCTGCCGCGCCTCATCGGCAAAATAAAGTGTCTTGGGCGAACCGAGCAGGTATTGGAGGATCGAGAGTGGATGGCAGCCGATCTGGAGAAAGCGCATCATCTCGCGGCTGTGGGGGCGTCCCTCGACTGGCGGCAGATTCACGGCGTAATGGACGTAAGCGGAGGTCGGTTGCCCGAATTCCGGTTGGGCCATCAGTTTCTTCGCGTGTTGAATGGCGGGATAGAAGGGTTTCTTGAAGCCGACCTGAGCGAACCGCTGCGCCCGGTCTCGCGCGACCTGCATCTCTTCGATTTCCGCGAGCGTAGAGGCGGGCGGCTTTTCAATCCAGACGTGAAAGCCCGCCCGTAGTACGTCGATTGCCACCGGCGCATACTGGGGGCGCCCCTGAGAGTCGTGATTGAGCACCACAAAGACCGCGTCCAATTCTTCCTGTGCCAGCATGGCGGCGTAGTCGGTGTACCAGCGCAACGCCCCAAACTGCCGCGCGCAGAACCGGGCGCGTTCTTCTATCAGATCGCAAACCGCCACCAACTCTACCGGCGCATATTGGAAGCTGGGCAGAATACTCTGGAATGCGTGCTTGCCACAGCCGATAAATCCGGCGCGTATGTGGCGCGCGTATTCATAGTTGAAAGGCATGTGTCCGTCCTCTTGCTGGCGATATGGGACTACGTGCTAGGCGATATTGTTTGGGAGCGCGTCTGCGCCTCTCGCCAAGAAGCGGGGGACAAGCCCCCGCGCTACGTTTCAGATTCCTCGCTTGCGCTCGGAATGGCAATTTGAGAAAGACATTCTAATGACAATCAAGCAGAGCATACAAGAGGCATGGTATTTTCAACTCTATCTACCGGCGGTCGCGGCTCTTGTAGAAGAGGTTGCTGCGGCCTCGCGGCGGACCTTCCGGCAGTCCTGAGTCGTCAACCTCGCGGCGTTGCCGCGCTTCATCCGAAAAATACTTTGCCCACTCCCCAGGAGCGTCAGGTTCGATACCGCCGTGGCGTGTGATGCGTTGTCGGACACGAATTGAGAGCGGCGTATTGACGGCGGCGCCGGCCACGATTGCCTGGCCCTTCGAGAGCGCCGGCAGTTCCGCCAGGAGATCATGGCTCGCACTCTCCACCGCAGCCGCCACACTGCTCTGGTCGTATTCGTTGACGATGCGCAGGAGGAACTGCGTCATGCATTGGGAAAGCACATCGGAATCGAGTTTGCCTGGCCGCTGACTGATGAGGCCCACGCCCACGCCAAACTTGCGGCCCTCCGCCAAGATAGTCTTGAGGATATTCGTCGTCACCACGTCTTCATTGGCGGGCGCGAAGTGATGGGCCTCTTCCAACAGGATGAAAACCGGGTAGTCAAGGCGGTCTTGGGGGGAGCCAATGCCTTTTGCGGCGTTCATGCGCGCTTTCCAGACCATGCGCAGGAGCACGGCCACGATCACTTGCTGCTGGCGGCGGTCGATTTCGTTGAGTTGGAGCACGGAGCACAGGCCAGGGCGGAAGACATCGTGGAGGTTGATGGTCTCAATGTTGTCGAAATTCGGTGACTCTGCGAAGAGGCTTCTCAAGCGCCAGTCGAGCGCCCGCGCGCTGCCGCGCATTTGCACATCCGGCTTGCCGCGTGTGCCCTGAGGTTCCTTGCTGCCGGCGTCTTTGCCAGCGTCTTTACCAACGTCGTCGAGCCAGTCAAGGTCGCCGTCGCCTGAAGATGGATTCCGCGCCTCCTGCGGGGGCGAGCTTGCGCGGGAATGACGGACCTGGCCGGATTCTGTCTCGTCCTCCCCATCCTGCATGTAGGCCAAGGCAGCGTAGAGATCGTTCGTCGTCCAGGCGGTCTTGTCCTTGCGCTCGCCTTCCACTCGATCTAGCGCCAATCGCAGAACATACTCCATAGGACCGGAAAGACCGAATTGCGCGCCGAGCAGAAAGCGCATGTCGTAGAACGTCAAATCGGAGACACGAATCTTTACCTGATCCTGGGGGACGGTCTTCACCTCCGCCTTATAGCTGCCGTTGGCACTAAACTCGCGGGCATTTCGTATCTCTTCGAGGGTGTCGTACTCGCCGTGTGGGTCAATCACCAGAATGCTGGCGCGGTTGATGGGCTTCATCATCTCTTCGATCAGAACGGACGCCAGGTAGCTCTTGCCCGCGCCGGTGCCGGCGATGATTGCCATATGAGTCGCCGTAATGGAACGGACGTCCAATACTACAGGCACACCGTCGGGTTGGTCCGCTTGCGGACTAAAGGCCGGGCGCGAGAGCAGCGAACCGACGAACGCCCCGCCCGGATTGGCTTCACCCATGTTCCAATCAAAGGCGACACGGTTGAGCACTTCCGCCAGGGCCGCGTCGGGCGCAAGGTATATCTTCCAGCCAATGCGAGGCGGAATGCGTGGATTGACGAAGGCGCTCAACTGCGCATCGTGATAGCCCATGATACTGACGTGAATCTCAAAGAGTTCCGCTGAGCCGATGCCTGGCCCATTACTATCTCCTGAAGGTGCGCTGGTGTCGGCGTAGCCAACCAATGCCGCCATCTGCGCCGGGTCGACCTCCGGGTGCGCGAGAAATGAATCCGGATAGAGGCGCAACGGTATCCGCCGGATGACACGCCCTAATATCTGGCGCTGGATGCCGTCAACCTCCGCCTCGTAATAGACGAATTCGCTTGTCTTTACACGCCGCGCCGTATCGGGCGTGACAAAGGTGTATTCGTTCGGTGTGTCCCCAGGGCCCTTGGCAATGCCAATTATCATCGAAATCCACTTATGACTAAATCAATGGTTTAGGTCTGCAGAGAAGGCTGCGTTCGCAGTTCTTCAATTGGAGAACTGCCTATTGCTCGCGCGTGATAACGTCCAATTCATCAGTTGCACCCTTGATAAGCAGGCGCTGGTCGTTGGCGAGACCCAAGTAACGAAACCCTTGCTCGAGCCGCTTGTTTAGCGCATTTCCGGAACTTGTGTGGATGCCCGGGACAACACCGTGCCTTTGGGATGCGGTAACCACCTGGCTGATAGCGGCTTCAAAGTCCGGATGCTCGCTATCGGTACTTGGCGGAATGCCCAGAGAAGCGCAGAGGTCATTGGGGCCGATGAAGGCGGCGTCGATGCCCGGCACGCTGAGAATGTCGTCAAGCCGCCGGATGGCGTCGGCGTGCTCGATCTGGATGATTACGAGAAGTTCACCGTTGGCGCGCGCGAGATAATCGGCCTGGGAACCGCGAAAGGCATAGTGGTTGCGCCCGCTGCCGATGCTGCGGATGCCGGCGGATGGATAGCGGCAGGCGGCCACGGCGCGCTCTGCTTCCTCCCGCGTGCGCACCATTGGCACCACCACGCCGTACGCGCCGGCATCGAGCACGCGCTTGATCCACACGTGATCGTTCCAGGGCACGCGCGCCGTGGGCACTACGTCGGTGGTGTTGATGACCTGAAAAAGCGTACGGGTCTCACGCACGTCTATGGACCCATGCTCCATGTCAACGTTGAGCCAGTCGAAGTCCAAGTGCGCCAAGGTCTCGGTAGCCAGAGGATCGCCAAGCGTGAGCCAGGTGCCAATGGCGGGTTTGCCTGCCTTGAGGAGGTGCTTAACGGGGTTTTCGCGCATACGTTATTTACCTCATTCTCATTGAGGAAAGGAAGATTGGATGTTCTTCCTAAGTATATTAGAGCATCAAATTAGCCCAAGGGTGTGACTCTGGCTTGCCAAGAGAAGTGGGCGGCGAGCGTGCGTAGCAGACGCTGGTCGCCGGGCTCTGGGAAGAGTGAGAGAAGCTGGCGAATTACGGTGAGCCCAAGTTCAGTCACAAGAGGGCTCGTGTGCGAGATGAGACTGGGCAGATAGCCGAGCGCGAGTCTCTCGTCCACCAGATGGAAGCGCCGGGTATCGTCGTCATCCAAGCTGGAAACCTCGGCGTCGACAGGAAGAGAGAGTGAAATAACGCCGTGCTCGACCGTGTCGCCCTCTTGCAGCCCCACGATGATGATGCCGACCGCCGTCGCCTTTTCCACCAAGTAATCCGGGGCAAGCGTCGCTTGCTCCGAGGGCGGGTTGAGGCGGGGACCGAGGCTGCCGTACTCCGGGTTGAGGAGAATCGTATCGTAGACGATGCCAACGGCTGTGCGGTCATCTGCTGGGTCAATCGGTGCCTTGACAAAGCGCCCAAAGGCGTAGTCTTGCGGCTCCGGGTCGTGCTCTGTCTCCCGAGGGGCAAAAACCTGGCAGACATAGTCCGTGTGGGAGTTGGACTTGACGATACGCCCGATCACTGGCATGGTTGCTGCCTCTTATGTCCGCCGCCGCTCTTTGCTGGCCTGTTTGGACGATGCCTGCATGGTGCGGATACCGTGTTTTCTGCCGAACTCCTCAAGGGCGCGCAGAAAGCGTTGCCGGTCCGCGAAAGTGATCACGGCGGCAGCGTCGGCCGCTTGAATGGCGTATGGATAGCCGCCGCCCACAATGGCCTCCGCTCGCACCCAGTCTATCACGCGGTCGAGCATGCCGGCGCAAAGCACCCACTTTGGGAATTCAAGACGAACTGGACGTCCGTGGTTGATCTTCAGGTAGGTGAAGCATATTTCTTTGCTGTAGCTCTTGCAGCTTTGCTTGTCTCGGTAATTCTCTTCATTTGCCACGTCCGGCCTTTGGCACAAGAATGCGGTCGAACGCCAAAATCCTTCATCATCAATCGGTTTATCCAAGACCGCGGCGTCGCTGATCAGTGACGCATTTGAACGACTGATCCCGCCCACATGGCAAAGCATCGTCGTGAAGTCATTGGCGCGCGAACGATCAATGTAAGCCACAAGGGGTACCCGGCATTCTTCCGAAGTGCGCAGCATGCTCACTGCCGCGGCGCGATAGCGGTTTCGCACTTCATCAGGATATGCGCCGGCAAAAGTGACGGTGAGTGAGCCGTCGAAGAGCGCCACGGCTCGCTCGCCGCGGGCGCTCTGCTCCCGCATGAATGTGTTGATCCGCGCGACTTCAAGCTCATAGCGATGAAGAGCAACCAAGAGACTAGCGTCGACGTCGTCTTTGATAAGCTCTTGCGGTGTTAGCACCTCGACGTGCGCATCCTTCTCGTATGCGCCGTCGTCCCTATGCGGATTGGTGAACCACGCAATTTGCACAGCGGCTACCGGCAAGGGAAAGTCCTTGTTTGCAGGCAACTGGCTGCCGTCAACCGCGCAAACGGTGACGTCGGCAAGCGTGCCGGACGCCCAGTGGCGCATAGCTGTGAGATTGTCCCAAGCTTCCGGAAACCGGATGCGGATGCCTGGTACTCTGTCGAATTCGTCGGTGGGCAGCGCACCCGGCGCATTTTCCGGCGCGAGCCGCTCACGGAGCGCGGCGGCAGTCATTCCAGTAAGCGCATCGCTCGCCCCCATCAACTCCTGGAGGCGGGCACGCTGCTCGTGATCGAGTTGGTTCAGCGCGGCGCGCTTTTCGTCTAGCGCATTGATCACTTTGTCGCGATAGAACACGGCAATCTCCACATTCACCGGACGGAGACTACAACCGCGCGGTTGCGCCGATTCATTTGGCACTAAGGCCAGAATCTGTGCAGATTAGGTAACCTTGCGGTGCTTACTTGCTTGGCGAGTGACTGAGCTACTCCACTGACACAGTACTCACGCCATTCTCCTTGCGCACCCGCAACACCGTGGAGACCAGCGGTTCGAAGGTATCGTCGTGGCTGATGACGAAGAGTTGATCGAAACCTTTCACCCGCTCTAGCTGTTCGGCCAGGTTGTGGCGACGCTCTGCATCCATATTCTGGGTCGGCTCGTCGAAGAAGGCAAGGTTGATATCGGAGAGTTGCCGCAGCAGACCCAGGCGGACGGCGACCGCCGCGCTCATCTGCTCCCCGCCCGACAACTGCATGAAGGCCCGCCGGTACCCATGCTGCTCCAAGATGATGTCGTAGTCCTCAGTCAGAGAGAGTTGAGCCGAGGCGTCGCCCATGATCTCGCTGAAGAGCGTATTCGCTTCGGCGGAAACCTGCTGAATCAGGTGCCGCGTGATGTGCGGGCCGGCGTCGCGGATGACGTTGCGCAAGAAGCCGGTGACCGAGTGCACTTCTTGCGCCTCTACCAGGGCCTGTTTGGCTTCATCCAATGCTCGCGCCGATTCCTCCAAAGCGGCGATTTCTTGCTTTGACCGCTCTATCTGGTCATTGAGATGGCGGGTCCGCTCATTCGCCGCGCCTAACTGGCTCTGTGTCTTATTCAGATGAGCTTGTACTTCGGAGAGTGTGGTCGGGTTCCAAGCCTCCTCGCACTCGGCGAGGAGTCGTTGGGAATCTGCGACAGCTCGCATACTCTCTTCCGCGTCTTCTGTTAGTGCTGCTAGAGCCTCTTCCCTTTGGGGTAGATCGGCGGCTGTTTTTTCGTGTTGCAAATACACTTCGAAGTCATCTCGATGCAGTTCTGCCGTATGGCGCTGTTGCGCGACTCGTTTCTGCAGATCGGCGTACGGCGCCAGGTCCTCGGTGATGGACTTCAACTCCAGTTCGATTTGGTGATGTTCGCGCTTCACTTCAGCAAGCGCATCTGAACGTGATTCATACTCGCTGGCGGTCACGTACAGCCGTTCTGCAGTCAGGCGCGGATTTCCTAGGTTTGCGAGTTCATTGTTAAGGGCCTTGCCCTCTGCATCCAGTTGCTCGATCACGTTGGCAATGTCCTGCGCCGACCATGTACCCTGCAGCCGCTTGCCTATGCTCTGTGTCAGATCCTGAACCTGCTGCTCAACTGCGAGCAGTTCTTCCTCCAGGTTTTCCAAGCGGGGCCTCAAGTCATGGAGACGGTCGACTTGCTTCTGTGCCGATGTTGCCTCGATTATTGCTTTTTCTAGCTGCTGTCTTTCAGCCAATGCCTGTTCAGCCTGAGCCGAATAGTCGCGAATCAGGCCGACTAACACCGGGGTAAGGTCATGGCCATCTTCGACTTTCGGACAAGCGTCTTTGAAGAAAGGACACAGACCATCCGCGGCCATTGAATGTGATTCCTCATTGAAGCGCCGCTGTGCTTCAAAGGCGCTTACTCTGTCTTGCAACCGCTTTAACTCTTGCCCAAGACCGCTAAGGCGGGACGCGGCTTCCGTAAATGACTCACAATGCGCGACCGTCTTTGCGGTTTCAATGTGCTCAGTCTGCAAGCGGTTGTAGCGATTACGGAGGTCTCTGCGCTGCTCCAGCCAAAGACTTACTTCCTGTAGACGCTCTTGTTGGTCTTCAAGGGTATCGCGCGCAGCCGCGGCAGATGCGGCGGGCTCTGACGGCAGGTTGATTCTGGCGGGTGTCAATCCATCACTGTCTTCACTGGCCGCAATTCTACCCAGCACTTGCATTACCTGGTCTCCATGCTGGCGTGCATATTCAAGATCAAGACTAAACCCTTGTACTGACGCCTCCAGGCGTTCTTGCTCAACTACACGCGGCATAAGGGAGTCTCTTTGCGCCGCCGCCGCGCTCGCTTCCTCCGCCGCTTTCGCAAGGGCGGCCTGGCGGGTCTGTAAGGCTACAAGCTTCCTCTCCACAGTGTGCCTGGTCCCCTGGAGCGCTTCAGCAGACTTGCGTTCCTCCTCAAGTGTTGCAAGCACCTCTTGCGCCTTGCGGTAGGCGGCGTATCCCGGAGCGGCGTTCTGTGTGAGCGTAACGGCTTCCATTGCCGCGGTGACGTGGGCTTGCTCAGCTTCGAGGCGATTCTGCAAGTGCTGTTGCTGTTGTGTGAAGCGTTTGACGAGATCGCGTTGTTGTTCAAGAGTCCGACGCTGGACTTCCAGGCGGTGCAGGTCTTCCTGCAAACGCGCTTGCGCCGTGGCTAGGGTGCAGACTTCCTTCGCAGAAACCGCCTGTTGCTTTTCGAACTCAGCGAGCGCCGCAACCACGTCCGGCAAACGCGCCGCTTCAGGTTCCAATGCGGAGACGCGCCGCTCCTGATCCGAGACGTTTCCTTGGAGTGCATCCAAGACGTCCCGCAATCTTTCATAGACGCGGCGGTACGCATCGACGCGCAATAGCGGATCAAAAGTGCCCTTGCGCTGGGCGGGAGTGAGCAAGAAATCGGCGGTCAAGCGTCCCTGCGGCACACCGAGGACGTTGTCGAATACGCGCCCCAAGTCAGCGTAGTCGTCCAGGCCGATGTGCGAACGCAGAAAGTCTTGCACCTCTTGCTTCTGCTGAGCCACGCGCCCCCCGGCATCGAGGCTGTAAACGTAGTAAGAGGACGTGACTGAATCGGTGCCGGTAGCGCGCTTGAGCGTGCGCACCGCCTGATACGGGCATTCATCCAGTCTTGAGAGAAACGTCACGCGCACGTCCGCTTCTAACGCATTGTGGCGCATGAACTCACGCTGGTTGCGATACGGTAGGAAGTCGAAGAGCGCAAAGCCAATCGCCTCCAGGATAGTGCTCTTGCCCGCCCCATTCGGCCCGGAGATAGCAATGGTGCCCAACGGAAAACTGATGGTGGCGGCTTGGTAGCTCTTGATGTTCCTCAAGGAAACTTCGGTGATGCGCATCAGCAGCTATTCTGAGTATCTTTGCGGTTCCGTGGCTCCCGGTCCGGTACCAAAGAGATCGTCTTGTCCGACGTGTCGCAGCGTGCGCAGGCGGCTGTGCATTTCGCCCGCAATATCACTGGCTGTGACCCCGTCGAGGACCATCTGCTTGAGAAGTACGGTGACTTGGGCTACCTCGGCCGCCGATGAGGCAAAGCGATCATCGGCCCGGATGAGATTTTCAAAGACTGTTCGTTCCAAGACTTCTCGCGGCAGAGCGCTCCCATCTTCCACCACGCTCGCAGGGGCTTCCTGCAAGGTTGACCGCACGCGCACGAGCAGCGGATCGATGTACTTCTTTGCCAGTTGTTCGATGGCTGCCGCGTCGATTTCCGTGCGCGAAAACCGTGCGACGCCCGTGAGCACGATCTCGACTACGGGGGACTTTGGCGATTGGGAACGCCTGCCTGTCGCAGGGCGAGATGCGTCTTCTAAATCCGCCGACTCTACGCCAGCGTTTGGCAGCGGTTCGCGCCGTATCTTCTCTTCGAGAAGGCGCAGGAGCACGCCCGGCGTCGGACAGGCATCCAGCTCTTGTCGAATACGGATGAAGGGACGGCGACCGGCATAGTTGCGTGGCGTGGCCTTGAAGCTTGGGGCCTGATTGGTGTCTACTTCTACAAAGAGAGCGCCTTTGTTTTGGTACTGCCACTCTTCGCTGCTCCAGGTTTCCGGGCAACCGGGATTGAAGAGCCAATCTCTCCCACCAAGCGTACCTACATACGGTGCGTGTAAGTGCCCGAGGGCGAGGTAGTCCACGCACTGCCGGAGAGAAGCGAGGTCTTGCTGGCGCGCAAAAGGATGGCCTTGGTCGTAGTACCCCTCCACAGACGTGTGCGCAAGAAAGATAGAAAACTCCGCGGCCGGCTGGGGAGCGGCGGCGATTGCGGCCCCAATCTCGCTGAGCGCCGCGCCGGTCTGCGCGCCTTGGTACTTGAGACCATAGATGCGTGCGCCGGCAATGTCCACGAAACCACCGGCGCGCTCCTCTCGGTTCCACGGCTGGGGCTGCCAACCTTGGTCGTGGCGCGCGCAATCCAGTAAGTGGAGAAGGCCGCTCTGATTGAGGTACTCCATCCAGGAGAGATTGTCGCCGTACGTGCGCTCGTGGTTGCCTTCGATGGCGACAACCGGGATTTGCGCGGTTTTCAGGCGTTCGAATTGTTCAACGGCGATAAGGAGCGTTCGCGGGTCGAGGGTGCGCTTCTCGAAGAGATCGCCCGCCAGCAAGAGAAAGTCAACCCGCTCGTCCAACGCGGTGTCTACAACCCACTGGAACGCCTCGGTGAAGTCGTCGTAGCGCTGCTCAAGGCCGTATTGCTGGTAGCCAAGATGGATATCAGCAGCGTGGAGGAACTTGAGTTGCATAGCATTCCTCTGTAAATCGCGCGTACCGTGAGGATCGATCACGTTACAGGCGAACGTGACTGCGCATCAAATGGTGTCCATAGGAAACGGCTTGTCAGCAAGCGGATCACGGCTGCGATCGAGGAGTACGCCCTTGGCGACGGTATGGGTATTCTCCACCCATTCAGTGCCGTCACGCTCTTCTCCTTGCGGGTCTTGAAAGGTGACGTGACCAGTGTTGAGGCTGAAGACCGCAATGTCGGCGGGAGCGCCAACCCTCAGACTGCCGCAGAGTTTGTCGCGGTTTATTGATTGCGCTGGTGCGAGCGTGCTGAGGCGGATAACCGTTTCGATATCCATGCCGAGAGCCAGGAACTTGGACATGATGTGAGGGAAGCTCTTAGCGGTGCTGCGGATACTGACCTGGTGTAAGTCAGTGCTGATGGAGTCGGGAGGAAATCCCTGTTCCAGCGCGGCGGCGGTAACGGGAAACGAGAAACTGCTGTTGCCGTGACCAATATCGAAAAGCACGCCCCGCTCACGTGCCGCCCAAGCCTCATCGCGCACACGGCCCCGCATCAGCACCCCGCCCACCTTGCCATGGAAGCAGTGGGTCACGATGTCGCCGGCGCGCAGTATCGGCAGCAACTCTTGCAAGGTCGGCGCGGGATTGGAGATATGCACCATGAGAGGTATTGAAAACTGATCGCACAGTTCGCGTGCTATCCATGGCGGGGTCATGCCCATCTGCCCGGTGCTGGAGCGGCCGGCGCGGACCTTGATACCGGCAATGAGGTCGCTGTGACGCTCGATGGTAGCGGCTGTGAGGTCGGAGTCGATATAGCGAATATCGTTAAGCTCGCCAACGTCCTGACAGTGCACGAGACCCTTAGCGCTGAGATTGAGCAGAGGAACCACCCGTACCTGCGACTGTTCGATGATAAATCGCTTGAAAGCGGGGAAAGTCGCGGCCCCGCTGCTGCCGGGATCGATCCAAGTGGTCACGCCATGCCGCGCGCCAACCAGGTCCGGATCCAGTCCCGTGCCGCCTACTCCCCAGTAGCAATGGCCGTGCAGGTCCACCAGCCCGGGGGTGACGATGTGATCCGCGACATCAATCTCCTGCTTACCGGCGTCCGCAAGCGTGCCCTCGGTCACAGCAGCAATCTTGCCGTCGGTAACGCCGATGTCACCGGCACAACGCCGGCTTTCGCCGGGGTCGATGATGTCACCGTTGCGCAGAATCAGGTCGTAGGCCATTGGCATTACCTCCGCTGTAACGTGAACTACACTCTGGCAGCACCACTCTATGCGATTCTAGCAGCCCACTCGCTTTCTCACCCTGTGCCATACCCTCAACCGTGCGACCGGAAATCCGTTTTCAAGGCTTCGTTGAAAAGAGCCAGCCATTCAGCCGTCGGAATCGCTGTGTCCCGCATGCAGGGCCACGTGGTTGCGTTCGATTTCGCGGTGGAAGCTCTCCGGCAAACGCGCCCAATCGTGCACTTGGACGAGAATAGGAATGTTCGACTGCTCCAAAGCCGCTTTAAAGCCGCGGAGCATGGCATCCGGTATTGGTTCCAGGGTTGGCAAGCGCAGCGCTAGGTCGAGATCGCTGCCGGGGTGACTCCTGCCGTTGACGCGGCTGCCGTAGGCCCACGCCTCTACCCCGGGCAGACACGTCCGCAGCAGCGCTTCGATTTGCCGGCGGTAGCGGCAGGGCAGGCTCAGCCGATCAGTCATCAGTGCTCTCCGCGATGACGCGCGCCAGTTCCTTGGCGTCGGCAATGAACGTAGGCAGCAGTTTGAGCGTTGCCTCAGCGTCTTTGACGAAGTCAGCAAATCCCGCGCCGTAGCGGTGCGCCGTATCGTTGCGGGCATCCCGGTACCCGAGCCAGCGTTCGCAACTCTCGACGGAGATCAAGCCGTGCTTCGCCGCATGGCGAAAGCGGTCCTTGAAAGTAAGGCGATCGGCCTGCAGATTGCTGGCAAAATAGGGTCCGAGCCGTTTTCCCAGCAGACTGCCGCTCTGCTCCAAGACTAACTCGAACTCTTTGACGCACGCGGCGCGAAAGATGTCGTAGGCAGTACTGCCTGCTTCATGCTGCTGCAACTGCGCGAACGCGCTCTCCAAGGTCAGAATACAACGTGTGAGGAAGTCCGTGTTGATAGTCATGCTCCACTCTCCAGGCATGCTTCCCCATCAACCCTGGAGCGCCTGGGTAACATCTGCTATAAGCGTGCCTACACCTCGACCAGTCCAGTAGTGGCTTGTGGTTCTGGCACCGGTTCGCCGTGCTCACGGAGCAATGCAACATGATGAGCGACAGCCTCTCGAATCAAATCATCCGCTTCTTCCCGCGTATCCGCAGCGGCGACACAGCCCGGTAAGCCGGGTACGCATGCCGAGTAGCCGTTACCGGTTTTCTCAATGACGATGGCGTACTTTACGGCTTTCATCCTCTGGATTTTCTAATACGCGCGTCGCTGCCAGTCATCCGCAAAGAGGTTGAAGTGGCCGAAACGGTAGGGATGTTCCTTGATCACGTCGAGATTGAGGTCTATGCCCAAACCGGGCGCCTCCGGCGGAGAAAAGTACCCGTCTTTGACCCTAGGGGATCCAATTACGGCCTCACGGACAAACTCCGGCGCAAAGTCGTCAAAGCACTCTTGTATCTTCACGTTGGTGGTGCAAAAGTCGAAGTGTACGCTGGCAGCCGTGCAGACGGGGCCGTTGGAACAGTGCGGCGCCACCATTACATAATGAGCGTCAGCCATGGCGGCAATCTTCTTCATTTCCATGATACCGCCGGCATGAATGATATCCGGCTGGACGATATCTACGACGTTGCGCGTGAAGAACCGGGCATACTCGTAGCGCGTAAAGAGACGTTCACCCGTGGCGACGGGGACATGAATGTCGCGTGCCGCTCGCTCCAATGCGTCCTGGTCTTCAGGCGGTACCGGCTCTTCCACCCAGCCGGGCTTGAAAGGCTCAAGCTCGCGGGCGATTTCGATAGCGGTTGCCGGGCTGAAGCGTCCGTGCATCTCAATGAAAATCTCGATGTCCGGCCCGACGGCAGCGCGGATGGCCTCCACCAGTTCGATTGACTTGCGCTTCTCATCGGCTTCCATCTCATACGTGCCCGCGCCGAACGGGTCCACCTTCAGGGCGCGGTAGCCTTTGCGCACCACCGTTTTCGCGCGCTGCGCAAAGTCCTCAGGTGTGCGGTCGCCAGTGTACCAGCCATTGGCATAGGCTTTGAGGCGTTCGTGGCACTGCCCGCCCAGAAGGCGATAGACCGGCGTTTCCAGCACTTTCCCCACGATGTCCCAGCAGGCGATTTCGACTGCGCTCAGTGCAGTGTTGGCAACAGGGCCTCCCCGCCAGAAGTCATCGCGGTACATGCGCATCCAGAGATCTTCGATATTAAATGGATCGCTGCCAATAATGTGCCGGTTCTTGGCGGCTTGAATGTATGCCACGACGGCTTCATCGCGATTCTGGAGGGTGGCTTCACCAATGCCATAGAGGCCTTCGTCGGTCATCACGCGCACAAAGACGATATTGCGCCAGTTGTCTCCGAGGACATACGTTTCAACGTCCGTGATACGCACGGTGGACATTCCTTTCTCTGCTTGCTGCGTGCAGAAACGCAACAGTACACGAAAACCGCAAGCGTTGTCTTTCGGCGCAGGACGCTTCCTAGATCGGGCTTGCTAAGAGCGGGAGTGTGAGGCTTTGTTGCGGCAGACTGTGGTTCAGTCGTTTCGACGCAATCCTAGGATAGCTGAAAGAGCATCTGCTGTCACTGCTTCGCGATAGCTGCGCCATGGTCTTCCGGGTCGCTCCGCGGGTGATGTCTTCTTGGTTCATCCCGAGCGCTGGCAACCCGTTCCAATTACCCAGAAGAGGCTCTATGCTATGCTTATTGAGGAAAAGGCAGCGGTTCAGCCGGAGCAAGCGTGACATTGTCCATCGCGCAGGCCGGAGGTTTGTCGATCCTTTTGCCTATTGCATTACACAGTCAAGGGTCCCCGTATTCAAGTCTACGTAGATACTGCATTGAGGTCTTCGCGCTATTTCTGCTGGACGCGCGCAGCTCCACAGCTTGGGGGCAGGGAAGCGTTGGCAGAGGTAGTCCGCTCTTGCTGGAAGGAGGCGGAAGGTCAGAACGATGTATGAGAGCATTACCGGCCTGAACGGGCTGTGGCGGTCGGTAGGGTCCGCCGTGCTTGTGACGGTCCTATGGGTGACGGCAACCGTCTTTCTGACGACGTGCGGCGACGCCTCGTCGGGCGAGTTGCGCTCGACCAAGGAGCGCGCCGCGCCAACGTCCACGGATGCGGCACTAGTTGACCTGGCCAAAGACAACAGCGCTTTCGCCTTCGACCTGTACCGGGCGCTGCGCGTAGAGGAGGGGAACCTATTCTACTCTCCCTACAGCATCTCTTTGGCGCTGGCCATGACCTACGCCGGCGCTAGCGGACAGACGGAAAGCCAGATGGCGGAGACGCTCTACTTTACGCTGTCCCAGGAGAAACTTCACTCCACGTTCAACGCCTTGGCTCTGGAGCTTGCCTCTCGCGGCGAGGGCGGTCAAGTGAAGAAGGGCCAAGAATTCAGATTAAATGTCGTCAACGCGGTCTGGGGACAGCAAGACCACGAGTTTCGCGAAGCGTTCCTCGACATCCTGGCAGAGAGCTACGGAGCGGGAGTAAGGCCGGCAGACTTTGTTGCGGCTCCCGAAGAGTCCAGGCTCACAATAAACGACTGGGTTGCGGATAACACGGAGGATCGGATCAAAGACCTCATCCCGCCGGATGTCATTGACCCGCTCACCCGGATGGTGCTGACCAACGCCATCTACTTCAAGGCGGCTTGGGCCTTTCCATTCGACGCGGCGAATACCCGCGATCATCCTTTCTACCTGCTGGACGGCAGCAGCGTTGACGTCCCGATGATGAGTTCGGAGGAGGAGTTCAGTTATGCGGCGGGAGACGGCTACCAGGTCGTGGACCTGCCTTACGCGGGGTTTGCGCTGTCCATGATTATCATGCTGCCGGACAAGGGGCAGTTCGCAGCGTTCGAGGCATCCCTGGATGCCGCCCTCGTGGATCGGATTGTCGCAAACTTCGGCGAGCGCTTGGTGGAGCTTGACCTGCCAAAGTTCACGTACGAGTCGCAGTTTCGGCTCGGTGAAACCCTCCGTTCCATGGGGATGTCCGACGCCTTCGCTAGCGATGCCGCCGACTTTTCCGGTATGGACGGCAAGTCGTGTCTCGCGGGTGACCCGGAGTGTCTCTACATTCGGGAGGTCGTTCACAAGGCGTTCGTGTCGGTAGACGAAAAGGGCACTGAGGCGGCTGCGGCCACCGCCGTGGTGATGCAGACGGAATCCGCCCCGCCGCCGCGGGTGAAAGTGACGGTTGATAGACCCTTCATCTTTCTGATCCGAGACCGGGCGACGGGGTCTATTCTCTTCGTGGGGCGCGTCACCCACCCATGACGGTGATCGCGTTCAGACACGACCGAAAGGCTGTCGCGCGGTACGCCTGCGAGGACTTTGCCCGCGAGATCGTCACGCGCCGCATGGTGGCGCGGCAGGCTTCTCCAGGCAGGTAACACCGCTCCCACACAGTATCGGTACACCGGGCGTCGGCGCAGCTTGCCCCACCGGGCCAGCCAACGTCTGGACGGCGAAAGCGATGGCGCCTAAGGCATTCGCAGCGCTAGCGACACCCCATTTCCTGGCACCGTCTCCCCCTTCCGTCCTGTCATGTATTGCGGTTTCGCGCAGTGGGCATCGCAGTGCGGCGTCCTTCCGGTCAAATGCTCGCCTTTGAATTTTGCGACATTCTGCCATACCATAGATGAGGTACGTTGCAGCACCGTGGTATAGGAGCGGTAGATGATCAGTACGGTCCCAGGAAATTATCCAAAAATCGCCAATAGACCCGGCGGGCAAACCTTGCGTCGCGCCATCGCGTCTTTTGATAGGGGGCGAATATCGGCAGACGAGCTTGCCGCCGCGGCAGATGAAGTAACTATCGAGGTGATCGGCGAGCAGGAGCGCGCTGGCATAGACATGATCACGGACGGTCAGATTCGCTGGCAAGATCCGGTGACATATCTCGCCGGCAGTCTCAAGGGCTATGAAATAGGCGGTCTCATACGCTATTTCGATACAAACACGTTTTACCGCCAGCCGGAAGCTACAGAGCGCGTCGAGTGGCAAAAGCCAATCCTTGTGCGCGACTATGAATTCGCCCGCGATAATGCTTCTAAGCCCGTGAAGCCGGTGGTTACCGGACCCTACACCATTGCCAAGCTTTCCTTGCTCGGCGTGTACGCCGATCTCAAGACCCTCGTTTTGGACACGGCGCAAGCCTTGAATCAAGAGATGAAAGCCTTGGCGGCAACGGACGCGCCGATAATTCAGGTGGATGAACCTGCCATCGTCTGGCACCGCTACAAGGATGACTGGGCGGTATTCCAGGAAGCTATGGACGTGCTCATGGATGGCGTGGGAGCTACGACGTTGCTGCGTACCGATTTTGGCGACGCAGTCGGACTGCCCGACTTCTTCGCGCTGCCGTTCCAGGGTTTCGGTCTGGATATGGTACACGGCAAGCAGAATGCCGCGCTGGTACCTGATTTTCCCGACGATCGAGACTTGATGCTCGGCATCATTGACGCGCGCAATGTGCGCATGGAATCTGAAGATGCGGTCTTGGAAACTGCGCAATGGGTCACACAGCACGTTTCTGAAAACCGCTTAGCCATCAGCCCGAATACCGGCTTGGAGTTTCTGCCGAGAGAGACGGCGTACGACAAGCTAGAGAATATGGTTCGTGCTGTCAAGAAAGCTCAGGAGGCTGTCGCATAACGATGGAAGGTCTATGGACAACCCAAGTTGGGAGTTTACCGAAGCCGCCGGTGCTTGCCAAAGCGCGCACGGATTTTGCGCGCGGCAAGCTGCCCTACGAGGAATTGCTGGCGTTAGAGCGCAAGTATACGGAATACTGGCTCGAATTTCAGAACGAACTCGGTCTTGATATCGTTGTAGACGCCGAGATGTACCGCGGCGATATGGCAACCTTCTTTGCCGAGACGATGGCAGGCATGGAGATTAGCGGCCTGGTGCGCTCGTATGGCAACCGGTACTACCGTAAGCCGATCGCTGTGGGGCCGCTAAAGCGGGTGAAGTCTTTCACACTTGACTGGTGGCAGTTTGCCCAGAGTCTGACCGATAGGCCCGTTAAGGGCATGATTACCGGCCCATACACGATGGCGGAGTGGTCTTACAACAATTACTACGATTCTCAGGAAGACTTCGTGCTTGCCATGGCCGAGGTGCTCCACGAAGAAGTGGTAGACCTGGAAAAGGCGGGCGCGCAGTATATTCAAATTGACGAGCCGGCAGTTTCCACGCGGCCGGAAGACCTGCCGCTGGCCATTCGCGCGATGGAGGTGGTTGTGGACGGCCTGACGGCAACGACCGGCACACACATCTGCTATGGCGATTTCGAGGCCATCTATCCCAAGATGCTTGACATCCCGGTAGATGTCATTGACCTAGAAATGGCGAATAGCGACTTTAGCCTCCTCGATCTCTTTAGCTCTCGGGCGCCGTTTACGAAGAAACTGGCCATGGGTGTCGTGGACGTGCACAGCCACGTAATCGAAGAAAAGGAACAGGTCAAGGCCGGTATTTACAAGGGTTTGCAAGTTGTGCCTGCCGACCGGCTGTACATCGATCCCGACTGCGGCCTCAAGACTCGTACAGTGGATGAAGCGCAAGCCAAGCTTGCCGTGATTGTAGATGCGGTCAGCGAAGTGCGCCAGGAACTCGGCTTAGAAAACGCGTAGACCATTTCGATCTGCATCAAGCTAGCCGGAGGGTAGCGTGAGCAGACCCTCTGATCGGCAACGATTACGCGCCCGCGTGTACGGAAGGGTGCAAGGCGTTGGATACCGCCAGTTCGTTCACCGCACAGCGGTAAGTCTGGAGCTGGTGGGGTACGTCCGCAATGAAGAGAGTGACGGGAGTGTGGAAGTTCTCGCCGAAGGGCCGACTGACGTGCTACGGATGTTCTTGAAGCGGCTCAGCGATGGGCCTCTCATGAGCAGAGTGGAGTCCGTCGACACAAGGTGGGAACCGATTTCTGGGGCTTTCGCCGAGTTTCAGATCAGGCAGTGACATGCAACAGCATACGGTCACCCCAGTGACGCCAAGCCAAACGTATCGAGGCTGGCAGCGTCTGGCGTGGGCGACACTGGTCGTAAGCTTTCTTATCTTCTTAGCCGTCGTCTTCTCCTTTCCGCACGCATTGCGGTTGATCATCGAGAGTATCCGCCAGGACGTTTCGGTGCCGGTGCGCGTTATCAGCGGCCAAGAAGTGTTTGTACACGCGGCGGGCTCCACAAGCTGGATAGTGCGCTTTGATAAGACAGAATTGAATCCGGGCGACAGCATTAGGACTGATGAGAATTCTCGCGCGTTCTTGGTGCTGCCCGACGACAGCACCGTTCAACTGTATCCCAATAGCAGTGTGACGCTGGCCGCTTCCAATCTCGTGCGCTATCAACCCGAGAAGATGCAAATCATCCTCGAACAGGTCAAAGGCAAGAGCCGCATTGCAGTGTCCCCCGTACGATCTCCGGAGAACCGCGTCTTTCACGTGCGTACACCGACGTTCACTGCCAATCTCTTGGAGGGCAGTTATGCCGTGGAGGTCATCGAGGATGCGCGCAGTTCGCTTGCCGCGCGTTTGGGCAACGCGGTAGTAACCGACGGTGAGCGGGTTCTCTCGCTCTCTGCTTGGGAGCGGGTCACGACGGAAAACGGTCAATTGCCAACGACGCCCCTGCCGGCTGCGCAGGACCTGGTCCAGGAAGGAGACTTCGCTGCACCGGAGCCAACGTTACGAACCTACTGGGCGGAAGAAGATCGGTCGATAGAGGCGCCGTCGGGCACCGTTGCCTTTGAGCAGGATGGCGTGCACCTGAAACGCGAGGGCGAAGGTCACGGCGAGACCGTCTTAATCCAGCAGATTAACCGCGACGTTTGGGACTTCGAGGAACTGGTCCTAAGAGCACGCGTCAAGGTGATACACCAAAGCTTACCCGGTGGGGGTCGGAAGGGGGCCGAGTATCCGATACTTATCCGCATTGACTACCGTGACATAAATGGCGAAGAGAGAGAATGGTTCCACGGCTTCTACTATTACGTGCCTACTGAAGCTGAATACCTCACGATGAATGCAACCAAGGTTGAGCAAGATGCGTGGTACACCTATGAAAAAAACATCCTGCAACTGGCGCAACGTCCTATCTTTATCCGTACCATCGAGGTCGTGGCTTCCGGCCGTTCCTATGAAGGCGTCGTTCAGTACGTAAGCCTGGTTGGAGAATGATTATCATCCTGGCCGGGAATGCTGTGGTAGGAGCACAGGTGGGCCGGGCGCTTGCAGCCCACCTACCGCAGACTATCGTACTGCGGTCGGAATTCTTCGCTCCACTCGATAACCAAGAGGCCAAACCCAGCGAACAGGTTACTACCAAAGCTGAGGCGCCTTGGCTTGCGGGAACTCTAGCGGTGAGCGCCCAGAGGATCGCCGCGCACGGCGGAACGAGCGTCGTTGTCTTGCCTAAATTGGAGGACGTATCCTCCCTTTTGATTGCATTCGATCAAATCACGAGTCCGCTCTTTCTCTTTCTTTTGAGCAAACCGACACGTCATCAAGGCATCTTTCGGCGTGCGATCCTTATTGATGCCGGTGACAATGACGAATCCATGGCGCGGCAGATTCTTGCGTGTACTGCACAGGGTAAAGGACTCATTCGTCCCGCACCGGCTGGAACGGGAGAGGCGAGTCTCTTGCCTACCGACGGCGGTCCTAGCACCGGAATAGACATAATTGAGATTCCACGCATCGCGCGCGTTGTTGACCGCTATGGCGAGCGTTTCCTCCGCAGGGTCTATACCGAAGCTGAGCAGACGCTCTATCGGGGACGCGTGCCGGAACTGGCAGCGCGCTTTGCCGCGAAAGAGGCCATTTCAAAAGCGCTGGGTACCGGTATCTGGGGCATTCGTTGGCGGGAAATGGAAGTCTTGCCCGACATGCGGGGCAAACCACTGGTCTATCTTCATGGCGCCGCGGCTGCGCGTGCCCGCGCGCTCAATTTGCGGCACTTTGACGTCAGCCTGAGCCATAGCCGCGAATACGCGGTGGCGGTTGTCGTGGCAACATAGAGTAGAATGGGCAGCTGTGCGACCGGCGGTGAGGGCTCTAGCCCCACTGCCCTTCATGTGATTGGAATATCGCGGGGCGGGCACTGAGGAGCGATAGGGTGAAGCTGGTCCGAACCGAAACCATGCGTCGGCTTGAGTCTGATGCCGTAGCCATCGGCATGGATGAGCGTACTCTTATGGAGTTGGCCGGATACAGTGTCGCCGCCCTTCTCAGAGAGAAAGGGAAGCTCGCACCGGGTGCACGCGTGCTCATTCTCGCCGGTTCAGGCAATAACGGCGGGGATGGCTTAGTGGCTGCCTATCATCTCTACCGCGCTGGGATTCAACCATACGTTTATCTGACGCGCGCTCGTTCCCATGACGCTAATCTGACGCGCGTGCAGTCTGTCGACATTCCCGTAGCCGTTCATGGTGAGGCCGAGAGCGCGCCCCAACTCGAAGAGTGGCTGGCGCATGCGGATTGCGTACTGGACGCTTTGCTTGGAATCGGTGCGACGCCGCCGCTGCGTGGCGGCGTCCTTGAAGTACTCACCGCCTTGCAGCGGTCGCTTGCAGCGGATGCGCTTCGCGTGGCGGTGGACATTCCCAGCGGGATCAACGCGGATACCGGTGACGCGGATGCACACGCGTTCCCGGCGCACTTTACAATAGCCACCGGTCTTGCTAAACCCGGCTGCTATGTGGGTAGGGGCGCAGACTTTGCTGGCGATGTATGTGTAGCTGACATAGGACTGCCGCAAGAATGGGCGGATCCCTTGCTGCTGCAACGCACATCGGCCTCGCTAGTCCATGGCCTCTTGCCTGCGCGTCCGGGAGGAGCGCACAAGGGGACGTTTGGCCGGGCGCTCGTCGTTGTCGGATCTTCACGCTACATTGGCGCAGCCTACTTGAGCGCCGTGGCGGCGGCGCGGGCGGGCGCCGGCCTGGTTACACTGGCTCTCCCCGCGTCTATCCACCCGATAGTGGCCGCGAAAGCGTCAGAATGCACATTCTTGCCGCTTCCGGATTCAGAAGGCCATCTCACACCCGATTCTCTTGAGCCGGTGCAAAGTGCGATGCCAAAGTACCGGGCCATACTTGTCGGTTGTGGATTGGGAGATGAACCGGAGACATTTGCCTTTGTCAGGGCACTCTTAGATAGTCTTCGTGCCTCTTCAGACACCCCGCCTCTTGTGCTAGATGCCGACGGCATCAATGCCCTCGCTGGCTTGGAATTGGAAGGAACTCTGCCAGCAAACACCATCCTCACGCCGCACGCCGGTGAGCTTGGACGCTTGCTCCAGCAACCGGCCGCAGCCGTAGACGACGACAGACTGGACTTGGCACCGCAGTGCGCGGCTGACTGGGGAGTTGTTATGCTCGCCAAAGGCGCGCCCAGCATCACCGCCGCGCCGGACGGCAAAACTTGGATCAACCCTCACCGTAATCCAGCATTGGCAACCGCCGGCACCGGCGACGTGCTCGCCGGCATCACGGTTGGTTTGCTTGCGCAGGGTGTTTCACCAGCACACGCCGCGGTTGCGAGTGCGTTCATTCACGGTGAAACCGGCGAACGGGTGCGGTCACGCTTAGGCGAAAGCGGGCTTTTGGCCTCAGACCTTCTTGATGAAATTCCTTTGGCAATGAGAGCGCTGCGGGGATAGTTCCTGAAGGTAGGTCTTGGTTTGCAGGGCAGTGTCGACTCACCCGGCAACGCGCCGCCAAATAGAGTTAGGCTAGAGGTATTGGTCGCCGAACGCCGCGCTTGCCACTGCTCCTACGCATTGGCCAGCCATTGGTCTCCCTGCACCTTTCCACATCCTGACTTCGTGATAAATGGTGCCTGTTGCAAATGCACTCTGGCGCCGCTTCTTGAGACAAAACTCTAAGGCTCTATCAAGCCTTCTTGAGGAACCACCCAGGGTACGGTCGGCAAGTGCGCTTGCAACTTGGCCCGGGGCAGCGGCATGTTTCCGACGGGCACGTCAATGATCACTGGCGCTTGGCAATCCAGTGCGAGCGGCAGCAGCGTTGCCAGGTCCATGGGGTCATCCGCCCGCATGCCGACCGCGCCAAATGATTCTGCGAACCTGACCAGATCCGGGTTTAGCAGGTCGGTTTCGTACGATCCGGCAAAAAACTCATCCAGGTCATAGGCGACATTACCGTAGGAGTCATCCCTGAAAACTACGGTCGCTGTGTTTATCCCGTATTTCACCGCTGTGGAGAGTTCTGGAGCGTTGAACATGAACCCGCCGTCTCCGATGACGCTCACCACGGGGCGTTCGGGTTGCGCCACCTTCACGCCCAACGCTGCCGGGAAGGAAAAGCCGAGGTTGAACGAGTAGCCGGAATCCATGAATGTCTTGGGATGATTCACCTGATAGTGGGTGCGGGCATAATAACCGAACTTCGTACTGTCCCAGACAATGAAAGTGTCTTCCGGAATGCTGTTGCGCATTGCGTCCAGAATAGGGTACTGCGGTTCCTTGAGCCCAATGTCGTGATACGCAATGAGGCGTCGAGCCGCACTTACCGCAGCGGCGGGCGACGGTCGATTTCCAGCCCCGGCCTCGATGAGAAAGGGAAGCAGGGCTTCGATGGTCGCTTTGGCATCTCCATGCAACGGGAGAGTATTGGATTGGACCTTTGTGAGCTCAGTGTCGTCTATGTTGATGTTCACCAACGTGCACGGCTCGCCAGCCGGATTGCCCAGCGCGAAGCGCGTGCCGATGCCGATCACTACGTCTGCGGACTGCATCACTTCATAGAGCTGATTCATCTCGGGCCGCTCACCCGCGGGACTGAGACACGAGCCGTAGCACAGCGGATGACGGTCCGGAATGGCGCCCTTGCCGCCAGCAGACGTGATTACGGGTATGTTTGTTGCCTCAGCCAGTGTGGTGAGGGCTTCTTCCGCTTCTGATAGCGCCACTCCGCCACCGGCGAATATCAGGGGCAGGTGAGATTGGGCAATGACGTGGGCGGCCTCCCGCAGGTGTTCTTGGCTTGGCACGCCGCGCGAAAACTTGGCCGGATTTCGCAGTTCGACCTCTTCTCGTTCCACCCCGGCTTCGGGTGGAATCTCCAGGAGAACGGGACGAGGACGGCCCGTACGCATCTGTCTAAACGCTTCGCACACAGCGTCCGGGATTTCCCGCGGCCGCAGCGCTTGCTGCTGCCACTTTGTCACGGGTCGTACCGTGGAGTTCTGGTCAGAAACCTCATGATAGACTTCGAGGTTCTTGCCGATCTGTCCGCGCGGAATTTGGCCGGCAATGACGAGTACTGGAGAGGATCGGGCGTATGCCGTGGCTATGCCAGTGGCGGCATTGTAGAGACCCGCACCGGGAACCGTCAGGACTACGCCCGGTTTGCCGGACGCGCGCGCATAGCCGTCGGC
Organism: Chloroflexota bacterium; assembly: GCA_028874195.1. GTDB lineage: Bacteria > Chloroflexota > UBA11872 > VXOZ01 > VXOZ01 > VXOZ01. The sequence goes on along the minus strand of JAPPLM010000047.1, from coordinate 67,372 downwards.
CATGTGTGCCGCGCCCGCTTCATGGCGGGTCGTGACCATACGAACCCCCGGCTCGTCCCGCAGCGCGGCGATAATCCCGGACATGTGTATGCCTGGGATCCCAAATATGACTTCGACCCCTTCCCGTACGAGTGACTTAACGAGGGCTTCGCCTCCGCTCATCTTTGCCAAAGCACAAACACTCCGTCTGTCTGTTTCAGCATGCGTTGAACTCAAGCGAGAAGCTGATAGGATGCGCCATTGTTGATTTGGTTCCGTCCCACTGCAAACTGGCACAAGAACTCATCTGCGGTGCGCGATTGAACTGGGAGAAGCAATTCACCATAGGCTGTCGTCACAGTAGCGTTCACAAACGCGCTGGTTGGCTAGGCTGCCTTGCTCAGCCCTAAGGGAATGCTAAGTACCTCTTCCCCGCATCAGCGCCACACGCCAATGATGGCGCCTTGAATCAGCAAGGCGACTAGCACGTATCCGTAGTCGATGGTGTAGAGTTTTTTCGAAATGCCTGAGTACATGTTGTTCTGGAAGGTCGCCGGTCCAACAAAGCCAACCCAAACCAGGAGAGCAACCAAGAGGCCGAGCACTAGGCTCATGGCCTGAATGCTGGCGTCCACGTGGTGGATGAATGTTGCAAGAACGAGCGCCATAAGCAGCGAAAGCAAGAAGGAAACGACGTAGATGAGTGGGTTTGGGTTGGTGTCTTCTGCGCTAATGCCGCGCAGTGCCATCCACGCTTTGCCAAAGATCGGACCGTACCACAAGAATCCCAAGACCATGTTGGAAATACCCGCCACCAGTATTGCCAGGTAGTTCAGATCGGTTACGAAAAGATCGGACATTTCGTCAACTCCTTACTGTCATTGCGCGTTTAGAGCTGCTACAGCAACTAATCGTCGCCAGAATGCCTATCTAGTCTATGCGTCCAATGCGGCTGCAATTGCCTCCTCGAGAATATCTGCACCGAGCATCGCCTCTTCTTCCGTGATGACGAGCGGCGGGGCGACGCGGATTGCATTGCCATAGAACCCAATCGGTGCGATCATCACCAGTCCCCGCTTGAAGGCTTCGTCAATGATAGCCTGGGTCAGTTCAGGAGCGGGTTCACGGGTGTCGGGGTCTTTCACGAATTCTAAACCAAAGACCAAGCCAAGGCCGCGAACGTCGCCAATTGCCGGGTACCTGCTTTGCATGTCGCGGAAGCGGGCGTCGAGTATTGCGCCGATGCGGGCCGCATTATCTGAAAGGTTCTCTTCCAGGATTACGTTGATGTTCTCCAGTGCTATGCGGCTCGAAAAAGCATTGCCGCCGTGCGTGCTCGAAACCGACCCCGGTGTCAGTACGCTCATGATGTCCTCTTCTCCCACGACGGCCGAGACCGGCACAGTGGAAGAGATGCCCTTACCAAGGCAGAGCAGATTCGGCTCGATGTCATAGTGCTCGAATCCAAAGAGCTTGCCGGTGCGGCCAAAGGAGGCTTGCACCTCGTCGATAATGAGCACGGCGCCGTTCTCCTTGCACCATTGTGCGATCATCTGCAGCCAGTCTTTGGGGGCGATGATGGAACCGGCTGCACCTTGATAGGTCTCCACCAGCACGGCGGCTATGTCCTTCTCGGACTCCGTCTCAATGATCCACTTGAAGTACTCGAAACTGCGCTCGCTGCATTCGTCTTCATGACCACGGCAGAGAATACTGCGGTAGGGATATGGGAACGGTGCAAAGACGACGCCGGGCAAGAACGGCCCAAAGCCCTTGATGCCGGGGCTGGAACGTTTGCCGTTCACCGACATTGCCCCATATGTCCGGCCGTGAAACGCGCCGTGAAACGCGACGATTTCATGTTTGCCGGTGTAGAGCCGCGCGATCTTCATGGCGGTTTCAATCGTCTCTGCCCCAGTGGAGAGCACAATTGCGCGGGAAAGGTTTAGGGGCGTGATATCCACAAGCTTCTTGGCCAACTGCGGGCGCCACTCATTGAGAAAGTCGTAGGTGTTCACCGCGCGCTCGGCCTGTTCTTGCATAGCGCGCACCAAGCGAGGATGGCTGTGCCCCGCGTTGGCGACAAGCACACCGCTGGTGAAATCCAGAAACGTGTTGTCGTCCATGTCGGTGGCCCATACGCCCTCGGCGTGCTTCCAGACTATCGGCACCTGCTCACTGGATGCGTTGGGCTCGTACTGCTCTGAGATTTCCTTGATCTCACGCGAGCGCGGGCCGGGCAACTCCGTGTTGATGATTGGACCGCGTAGGCGAGTACTCGTCTTCATAAACCTCCTCCAATGTCGGACGTCACGGGACGCCGAATGCATGCGAAATGTTTATCTCAGTAACTCTTACCTAACCTAACCTGTTCCAGCCGATTGTCCTGTTACCGCGTGCAATGTTTCACGCTTACTTTCCGGTTCTTAGGACCGGGTAACCCTAACTATCGTCGCCGCAGGCCGGCATTGCGCGCAACAAGAACTCATCGAACATTGGCACAGTAAAGCCTGTATCGCCGTGGCCCGGGCTCCATACCATGCCTTTGCCGATAAGATTGTTGCGAATAGGGCCCAACGATGAAACCGCACGGCCCAGTTTCCGAGCAATTGCGCCGGAACGATGCGGCCCAGGGCCAAGCTCCGCCATGGCACGGAGATAGCGACGTTCCGACGGAGTTAGTCTATCAAATCTGACCCGGAAGAAACTCTGGTCGAGACTCTCGATTGCTTTTTCGCCAGCAATATTCACGGCACAAACGTTAATGGGAGAAGATTCAGCCGTGTCCCATACGTGCTTGCCCCACTCCTGTAGGAAATAAGGGTAGCCTTTTGTCTGCGATACGATGGCATCAAGTGCATCGTCTGCGATTTCTACGCCTTCTTCCTGTGCCGGTTTGGCAATGGCACGCCTGGCGTCTGCGGTCGAGAGGGCAACGATTTCAGGAAAGTCGAAGAGCCTCTCTGCGTAAGACTTGGCTTTGCCAGTACGGCCGCGCACTTGGGGCAGCCCGGCCCCAATAAGGGTTACGGGCAACTGGCGCTGGGCTGTGCGGTGCAAGGCGATGATCAAAGCAGCCAGTTCCTCCTCGCGCACGTATTGTATCTCGTCGACAAAGAGCGCTACGCAACTCTCTGCTGCCTTTGCAGCGTCGCCAATCACAGCAAGCAAGTCCTGCAGGTCGGTTTCCAAGTCTCCATTGTCTGCAAGGCCGGGTTCGGGTGGAAAGTCAAGACCAACTTCTATGTCGTGGTATTTTACCTTCAGTGTGCTTACAAACCCAGCAACTCCCCGCAGGGCGCGTTGTGCAAGCTGCCGTGAAGACTCTCTCCGCAAGAGTTGCAGAAGAATTCTTCGCAAGTTCGGGGCTAACGTGGCGGGCAGCGAGCGATGTTCCGGCGCTTCAATCTCCGCAGTGTATATGTCACGATTTGCGGCGTCCTGCTGAATTCGGTTCAGCAATACGGTTTTGCCGACACCCCGCAAACCGACCATGATAATGCTCTTGCTGGGACGTCCTCGGCGAATGCGCTCCAAGGCAATCCGCGCGGTTTCGCGGAGTTCGCTGCGACCGGCAAGTTCCGGTGGTTGGGTGCCTGCTCCAGGCGCGTATGGGTTCTGAATAGGATCCATACGCCTATTATAGCAAATTTAGCGAAATTAACCGAATTAGCAATGTTAAGTAAGTTTATCCCTCTTTAGCACACTCCCTCATCTATAGCCGCTACGCCTCCAAGAACGTCCGCAGTCCAGCCGCTCCACCCGAGAGCACCGGCGTACCGTGGGACGTGACGATTGCATCGAACGCCAAGTCTTTCAAGGGCAGCAGGGCACGGCGCTCTTCCGGCACGAACACGCGCCAATCGGCATCCGGGTGTGCAACCAACCCATCGCCTATTACGAGAACACCGGGGCCGCACGGCACGAGCAGGGCAGTTTCCCCCTCAGAATGCGAACCCTCGAGGTGATATGCCTGCATGCCGCAAGGGAGCTCATCGTCGCTGCTGTACACCCGATCAGGCACCATGTCCATGTCGTTCAACGCCGCTTCCGGCGCCCAAATCTCCGCGCGCAGCCCCAACTTGATGGAATACGCATCGCGCTCATGGTTTGCCGAGGTCAGCAATACGATGATCGCTTTGCTGGGATGGCTGAAGCGGCTCAAACCTTCCTCCGGCGTATGGGGGTCGATGAGCACATTTTCGTTCTCACCTTCCACCCAGACGCTATAGGCCTCCCGTCCAGGACGATACGGCGCGTGCCAACAGTAGAATCCGGGGAAGAGTTGCTCCATGCCCTGCTACGCTCACCTTAGGTTGACTATCGCGCCGCTATCGATGCTTTGGTGGACAGCCTCGGCAATTCGGGTTACTTCCAATGCGTCTTCGCCACTGGGGTAGCGGTCCTCCAACTGCTCGATGGTGCCGCCCTCCTGCAGAAACTCCAGATTGTCGACAAAGTCGAGAATACTCTCGTACCCATAGCCGCGGTACACGACATTCCCGTTCTTGTCCTCTTCCTCGCGCATGAAGGCTTCATTGTACGTGCGCATGCCGTCCTTGTAGCTGGCTGCTTCCATGCCGCGATTCTGGCTGTCGACCTCGGCAAAACCGTCTGTACCGACAAGGCGGATGGACTGATTCACGATTGCTTCGAAGGTGTCAGGCAATACCCAGCCGGTATCGAAGAAAACACTGGCCCCACCCTCAAACTCAACTTTGGCCTGGATGGCGTCATAAGTGTCAATTCCGTGTGACACGAGCTTCTTCTTGATGCCCGTAGCGTAGACCCTGGTGGCTTCTTTCTTGATGCACCAGCGCACCAGGTCGTAGAAGTGCACGCCTAGAAACCATGCCGGGCTGGTCGATCCGGCCCAGTGAGGGAACCAGTCGCGCGGCACGACGATCTTGTCTTCCATGTGCACATAGCCGTAGAGCACTTCGCCCAGCGTGCCGTCGTTGCATTGCCGTTCCAGCGCCAAGTGGTAGGGATCGTAGCGTTTGTGGAAGTCGACTTGGAGAAACACGCCGTTGGACTTACAGGCGTCCACCATTTCACGACAACCGGCGGTGGTAACATCCAGCGGTTTTTCGACGAGAACGTGCAGGCCCCGGTTGGCGGCTTCAACGGTCATTTCACGATGCAGGTGGTCGGGCGTCACGATGGTGACGGCGTCCAGCGACTCCTTATCGAGCATTGCTTTCCAATCGGTATAGATGGGAATACCGAATTCCTCCTTGCGCTCCGCGTCCCTGGCCGGGTCACGGCCGGACGAGCAGGCGGCTACAAGGACGGTGCGGCCGGCTTTCTCTGCCTGCTGGAAAACACGCAGGTGACTGATGCCAAATACGCCGGTGCCGATTACGCCAATTCGTACTGGGTCTGCCATGAGAGAGATTCCTCCTGATTGTCTGTGCCCGCTGCTGGGTCTTTGGCCAGCTATCTTCAGGTAGACTTGGCCTTAGTGTTGTCTCTTTCGCTGTCCCTTTGAGAGTCTTCCACGAGATCCGCATATAACGGTTCTCAATTCATCGTCTTAGCGTAGTGGCCGTGACGGACGAGGCAGCGCTTGTCCGCGAATCAAGTCGAGTGCTACATTGCCGGCTTGCGCTCCGTAGGGGCTAAGCGCTTCCTCGATGAGTTCGCGGTAGTATCCATTGGCATACAGCGCCTTTGCCATTTTGTCGGCTAACTGTCGCCACGAACGCTGAGACGGATTGCGTGTCATCCGTCCCACCGTGGATGCAAATTGCACCTCAAGCGGCACTACCGGTACGAGCCAATTCTGAAAGCGCACCCTACCAACCACGCCCCATAGCGTCCCGCCCACGCCCTCTAGCAGTATACCCTGTTCATTTTCTTGGGGTTCGCGCACAAAAATGGTGGCCGGCGCGTGTTCTACGGTGAGCGTGAGCTTGGCATGGTTGGGATTCTGGTTGTCCGGTTCTTCGTCCAGCCAGTCCCATAGGTGCGTGGACCATATATCGAACGCATCGGGCGCTGTGAGAATGCGCAATTCGTTGGGACTAACCGCAATGTCCTGCAGCGCAGAGGCAGCGCTGCCAATGATCGCCCACTCAGCATTGGCATCTTCCAGCGGTTCATAGACGCGATGGAGGATAAAGGCCAGCGCTTCCCAGATCCTGCGGCTATCCCCTGTGTGCTGTACTGTGGATGACATTAGCCTATTCCGGGAAACCTCCGAGTTCTTGCGCTGGCTTCGCTACCTAGCGTAGGCTTCGCTACCTAGCGCTGGTTTCGCTCGCTAGCGCACGTCGCACCAGTCCTGCACGAACTGCGTGAGTGCGCAGGCAGCGTCGACCATGTCCGCTACCGCGAAGTGTTCATGCGGTCCATGTGCGGTGGCGAGGTCGCCAGGCCCGAACACAACGACTGGCAGCCCGCCAACGCGGGCATAGAGCCGAGCATCGCAGGAGACGTTCCAGCCGAATACCTCGCTCTCCAATCCCGCATCGTGCACGGCAGCATGGAGCGTGGTGGGTAGCGGGTGATCGTAGGGTATCTCAAAAGAATCGTTGCGCAGCTTGTTAAATTGGATGGTAGTGTGGTTACGAATCCACTCGTCGGGATGAGTCGCGATGATGCGCTCCAAGTCGGCGCGTACGTCATCCATGGCTTTGTTCGGTAAGAAACCGACGCCGCCTTCTATGACGGCCTCGCCCGCTACGGCGCTGGGCCAGTGGCCGCCCTGAAAAATGCCAACATTCAGTTGCACGGGATGATCGTAGCGCTCGAAGCCGCGATACCCCTTACTCATCGCGACGAGTTCTTTCTCGTATTCTTTGAAGCTGGCAATAAGGGCGATACCCTTGTCGATTGCGCTGACTCCTTCATGCATGCGCCCCATGTGCATGCTGACGCCTTCTATGCCGATTTGGAACCAGAGCGCGCCGCGATTGGCGGGATGAATCTGTCCGAGTGAAGGCTCCATGACCAATACGCCATCGGCACGATGTCCGGCATGAATAAAGGCGAGGGCGCCGTTGCCGCCCACCTCTTCTTCGGTAACAAGCTGGAGTTCCAGGTCTCCCTGCAGTGAAATGTCGAAGTGCGCCAAGGCACGCATAACGAGCAGGAGCGCCGCTGCTTGTCCTTTCGCATCGTTGCTGCCGCGCGCGTAGAGGATTTCCCCACGTTCAGGGTCTTGTACGCGCTCGTAACGCTGGCCTTCGCTTTCCGGTACGACGTCAAGATGGGTCTGCAGGATGAGGCTGCGTCCGCCGCCGCTGCCGGGCCGTGTGGCGAGCACATTGGCGCGTACGTGGTCTGGGTACTGGTCCAGATCCGGCACCGGAATGTGATGCGGATTCTGATCAATGTCGTGCGGGTAGGGCACTTTCTCAACCGTGAGGTCAAGGCCCTGAAAGGCCTTCATTACCTCTGAGATCGTTGCAGCTTCGAAACCGAGTTTGCTCTCGAGGGCACAAAGCGCAAAGAGCCAGTCCGCAACCGCAGAGACTTCAGTTTCAACGAAAGCGCGAATGTCATCGGGGCGAGGTCTGGTCATGACGGGACGCATGGTATCACACTTTGCTCAGAGCGACCAAGCCGTTGTATTCTCATGACACGACAATGTTGAAAGGTTTGCGAACTGACATTAGGTTACTAATCCTTTCAGCCAATCCGGCCCCTGGCCGATCAATCTGATACTTGGTCGCAGCCTAGAGAAGGAGCTTCCCCATGGCGGTTTTGAGCGGACGCGTGAACGGGGCCGATCAGGCCTATTTCGGCTATCTCTTGCGACAGGCGCGTGAGCACAATTGGCGGCGCAAGCGCAAGCTGCGCTCCTTCGGATCGGCGGAGGACTGGCAAGCGCATATGCAGGCGGTGCGCGAGCACTTTCGCGATTCGCTCGGTGCGTTTCCTGACAAGACGCCCCTCAATCCGCAGTTGATGGGCGTTCTCGAGCGTGACGGCTACATCGTTGAGAAGCTGCTCATCGAGAGCCAGCCAGGCTTCCCTGTGACGGTCAATCTCTATCGCCCGCCTGAAATCACGGAGCCGCTGCCGGCCGTCCTCAATCCCTTGGGACACTGGGCCGACGGCAAAGCGCAAGATGTGGTGCAAGCGCGCGGCATCGGCCTCGCGCGGCACGGCTATGTTGCGCTTGTCTACGATCCTATCGGACAGGGCGAACGCAGCCAACACTGGGATGCGGCCACTCATACCGATCCGGTACCAAGCAGCACGGAGCAGCACGCCGGTGCCTGCCTTCCCTGCTGGCTGACAGGCCAGACGGTCATCAATCACATGGTCTGGGACGGCGTGCGCATGCTCGACTACTTGGAGACGCGCACCGACGTGGATGTGAGCCGCATTGGCTGCACCGGCGCGTCCGGCGGCGGCACATTCACGATGTTTCTTACTGCGTTTGACGATCGCATCAAGGCGGCAGTGCCGGTGTGCTCGACCGCCACCTACGAGCGCATGCACTCGAAGGGGCAGATTGGCGACCCGTGCCAGGACCCCGTCGGCAGCTACCCGAACGACATGGAGATGGCAGACCTCTTGATGTGCCGAGCGCCGCTGCCAATGCAGATAACATGTACGACCTACGACTTCTTCCCCCTCATCGGTGTGCGCGATGTTTACGCTGACGTGCTCGATTGCTATACGGCGCTCGGCGTGCCGGAGCGGGCAAATCTGTTTGAGGCGCCGGCCCACCACGACTACAACCAGCCCATGCGCGAGGCGATGTACGCATGGTTCAATCGCTGGCTGAAGGATGAGCCCGGACCGGTCACAGAGGCACCCTTTTCGATCGAGTCGCCTGAAACTCTCTGGTGCACGCTGGCAGGGCAAGTGCTTTTGACAGATCAGAATGAGACTGTCGTTTCTTTGAATGAGAAGCGCGTCCAGGAACTCGCGCCTGCAGTCCCAGAGCTGGATACCCAGGAAGATGCGGAGCAATTCAGGAAGAGTATTCGCGATGCAGCGCGAGCAGTCCTCGCGTACGACGAGAAACCCGCTGCCAGTGCCATGCAGTCAGTGGGAACCGGCGAAGTTGGCGGGCTGCACGTCGAGGAAGTGTACTTCGAAAGTGAAGTCGATCTGCCGGTGCCCGGGTTGGTTTTCCATCCGCCGTCCGAGGGCCCGCATTCCGCAGTTATCTATATCCACGATCGTGGGAAAGACGTGGAAGCCGGTGAGAACGGCATACCCGCCGCGTTGGCACGGGCCGGTAGCATGGTCTTCGCCATGGACGTACGCGGCTGGGGCGAGACACGCTGGAAGCCAGAAACCGTATATCGTCCTGATGATGTCGCTCTGCTTGGGGCGGACTCCCGCCTGGCATACATGGGGTACTTCTTAGGCGAATGGCCCTTGGCCCTGCGCGTAGCCGACGCGATTCGCTGTGTTGATCAGATAGTGGAGCGTGCCGACGTGGACAAGGACCGGATAGCAGTGCTCGGTCAGCGAGGCGGCGGCCTGGTCGCGCTGCACGCCGCCGCGCTCGACGAGCGCATCCAAGCTGTGTCAACGTACGAGACACTCGCCTCCTATCGACACATTACACGCGCCGGCGACTACACCGTGCCCGCAAGCAGCTTCCTGCCCGGTGTGCTCTTACACTACGACTTGCCCAGCCTGGTCGGCGCGTTAGCGCCGCGTCCGATTGCCATACTCAGTCCGGTGGACGCGATGGGTGAGGCAATTGCGGAGAACGATGCTGAAGCCACCTTTGCTATCGCGAACCGCATGTTCTCGCAACTCGATGGGCGCGAATCTCTGGAAGTACGGACACGGGCGACGCGTTCGGAAGCTATCGCTGCTCTCGTCTCTTGGGCGCAGCGTCAGTAGCGCCTTTGGGCGGGTTGCGTTCACTATTCAAAGACCCGCCCTTAAGCGGCAGAAAATCGATTCGTACCTGGTTCGGATCTCAATAGACGGCGGAAAACGGGCTTCGCAGCGAATGCTAACGCTCCGGTGCTGGCGTGCAGCGAGAACACAAGCTGCCTCATTCGTGGTAAGCTAGTAGGGAGATACCTCCCCACTTCCGTTCACTCCGTGTTGATTCGCCGGACTACGTCCGGTCTTCTAGAGAATCATGCCGCGCATTACCCGTCGTCACTTTCTCGCTGCTTCTCTGGGCTTGCCGGCCCTCCTGCTAACGTGCGGTCCGCCGGAAGAGACTTCCGTTAAGCCGGTTCCGCCGCCGCAGGCCTTTGGCCACCCTCCGTCTTTTGAAGACGTCATTCGCAGCGTACCCGCGCCGGTCGCAACGCCGGCAGTTAAGGGCCCCGTAGACCTGTGGCTATTTGCATGGGACGACCCGATAGAGCGCCGGCTCTGGTTCACAGTTCGGCAGCAACTTGAGAGCGATCTGCCGCACATTCGCCTGCGCCAGGAGTTCTATCAACGCCCCGTGGAAGAGGCGGTCGCCGTAGCGGCTGCGGCGGGCTTGCCGCCTGAAGTCGCCTTGACTCAGGACATGTACTTTCCGCACTGGCTGGAACGCAACCTCTTCGTCAACATTCAAGCCTTCGTGAGCAACTCACTCGGTGAGGAAGTTGCCAGCGACAAGCCGGAAGCTGCGCTCAAGGCCTTTCGCTACTATCCGGAAGCGAAACGCCTCGGCATAGGGGACTACTATGGCCTCCCTTGGCGCTTAAACCCAAGGCTTCTCTTTATCAATGTGGGGATGCTGCGGAAACACGGGCACGATGCGCTCCTTGCCCGCAAACGCTGGACTCTTGAGACTGCGCATCAGGCCGCACTAGCGCTAACGCAGGGTGGCTCGGACAATCGCTCGGTTGAGACGGGAATTGGCTTTCCGGACTCGTGGTTTCAGTCGTTGCCGTGGCTGCGGAGTGGTGGAGGCGACGTGCTCGACGTAGAGAGCAATGTCAGCGCTCTTGCTTCACCTGAGGTGGCAGGCACGTACCAAGTGCTGCAAGACTGGCGGCGTTCGTCGGATGTTGCGCCGCAAGCAGGGAAGAGCGGCGCCGACACCTACGCGCAACAATTCGCCACGTACAGACTGGCGATGTTCATCGGCAATGCGAGAGACATGTTTCGCTTGCGCACGGCGGATGTCACGTGGCAGGCAAGACCTCTCTATCCTATAGCAGGGGGTGAAAGCCAAACGTTGGCGACGTATGAGGGTTTGGCGATCATTACCGGCTCGCAGCAGATCGATGCCGCGTGGGAATTCGTGACCTGGGCCCTGCACCCAGAGGCACAGGCACACGTGCTTGCAAGCGAGAACGCGCTGCCGGTGTTGGCCAGCGTTATCGCGTCCGGCCAAGTCGAGTCCCACTACAGCGATACGCTGCTACGCGGCCTGGATGCGCAACGCTCGCTGCCAATTGCTGCCACGTTCCCACTCTATAGCCCGGTAATTGCGCACTACTACCACAGGATGATGAATGGGGAACATGCCCCAGTCGCAGAGACTTTAGGCGAACTGCATACGCTCCTCAGCTTTATCTTGGAGCGCCAGACTCTCCCGAACCAGTGGCAGTAATGTACGAGTCCTCGTCTAATCCATGATCTAGCGACCGTTGCAGTTCATGCGGCCAAATTCAGCCAGGTTTCCGGTCTACGTCAACAGCCCTAGCTTATTCATCGAACGAGTATAAGGAGACGGGCGTGGAGGCACTAGACACATTGTGGCGCGTGCTCGATGTGACGCTTTTCACCATAGACACTACAAATGTTGACATAAAGAACATAGTCGTCCTGATCGTAATCCTAGGCGTCACGTGGGTAGTCGCCCGGCGCGTCCGGGGCGCCTTTCAGGCCCGCGCCTCGGAAGACGATCAGCCGGATGCTCCCGCCAAGTACGCGGCGGGTGCAATGGTCCACTATCTGATTGTGATCATTGGGTCGTATATTGGGTTTCGGACGCTCGGGTTCGATCTTGATGCCGTATTGGTCGTCCTGGGCGCGCTGGGCATCGGCATCGGGTTTGGGTTGCAGAGCATCGTCAACAACTTCGTTTCAGGCCTCATCTTGCTGGCGGAACGTCCAATCAAGGTTGGAATTGGAGATGTCATCGAAGTGAACGGCCAACTCGGCACCGTCGAACACCTGGGGGCGCGGGCAACGACCCTGCGCAAGTTCGATCACACCCAGGCGGTGGTGCCGAATGCCGACTTACTTTCTTCCCTTGTGATCAACTGGTCGCTGGACGACCGGCGCATCCGGCTCGACTTCAGCGTACACGTTTCCTACGCATCCGATACCAAGCTGGTTGAGGAAACCCTTTTTGACATTGTGCAGAATCATCCAGCGATTCTCGACGACCCGGAACCCCGCGTGTTCTTGCGCACATTTGGCGATTCCGCGCTCGATTTTTGGGTAATTGCGTGGGTGGCTGATCTGAGCGACCGCTTCCAGACCGTGAGCGATCTCCACCACACGGTCTGTGCGACTTTCCAGGAAAAGGGCATTAAGGTCCCGTATCCGCAACGAACTGTGTACGTGCGGTCTGAAAACGACGCTGAAGTGCCGGCGCGGACTACATAGGAGTAGCAGCGACGTGACAGAGCCGCCAGGCGAGCGGCTTAGGAACGGGAGGCGCGGCGAGGGCGTTTGAGCGGGCGCAGTCCCTCCGTGCGAAATGCTTGGGCAACTAAGTCTCTGAGCACTTCATCCACGTCAGCGAGCGAGCACAGTTTCACGTAGGAAGCGCGGCCCTTACCCTGTAGTCGTTCTTGAGGGTCTTTCAAGCCGCCATTATTGAAGATCCAAAAAGTGATGTGGCGCTTGACGGGCCAGAGAGCGCAGAAGTAGCGCTCGGCGCGGAACTCAATCGTCGTTTTGTTCAGCTTCCAAGCGATCTGTGGGTCTAGTTCGAGGATAAACGCCATGATCGCCCTACCGGCGGCAGCCGCCGCCGGCGTCGTGCGCTCAAAATAGGTGGCGAGCAGAGATTCGTCGTCCATTCGATCAGGCACTTACCTAGGGAGCGGTAAGGACACCCAGCGATCCTCATTGTGTGAGACTTCGGCGGCTTCGAGCACTTCCTGCACGCGGAGCCCGTCTGCAAACGTGGGGAAGTCTACGGGCGCTCCGTCGAGGATCGTGTTTACGAAGGCGGGTACGTGCGAGGGCGAGCTCGCTGCAAGGCGTGAAGGTACGGGCACGGGTACAGCGGAGCCGTCTTTGCTAAATGGCTCCACGGCTACCTCAATGCGGCCCTCGGGGCCGTTTTGAAAAACCAAGGAACCCTTGTCTCCGTAGATCGTTATGCGTTGGTGATTTGAGCGTCCGGTGGCGAGGCGAGTCGCATCGACGACTCCGGTTGCACCGTTCTCGTACCTAGCGAGAAACGTCGTGACGTCGTCCACATCCACGGTGCCCATGCCGGACCCATCCAACAGCGGGCGTTCATGGATAAAGGTCGCCATCTGGCCCCGCGCGCCGGAAATGCCGCCATTCAGCCACATTGCCAGGTCGGTAGCATGGGAACCTAAATCAGCCAGCGCGCCCGTACCGGTTAGCTTCTTTTGGAAGCGCCACTCCAGACCGCGGCCCGGCTGCATAGAGTAGCTTTGATAGTACTCAATGTTGAATTGATTGACATCACCAAAGATTGCTTGATCCGCGAGTTCCTTTATGTAGCGGGCGGCGGGAGTCGTGCGGTAGGTGAAGTTTATGCCGGTTACTACCCCTTTGGCTTCCGCGGCATCATGCATTTCTACCGCTTGCGCAAAGTTCATCGCCAGCGGTTTTTCACAGAAAACATGGAGACCGCGAGCGATGGCTGCCATCGCGGCGGGATGATGGGCGTCATTCGAGGTGCAGATGCTCACCACGTCCAGATCTTCCTGCGCCAGCATGTCTTCCACGCTGCCGTAATGATTGGATAGTTCCAGAGTTTCGGCGAACGACCGCGCCGCATCCGCATTCACGTCGCAGACAGCGAGAACGTCAGCCCTCCCGGTACTGCGATAGCCTGGGACATGGGCGCCTCTTGCAGCGCCGCCCGCGCCGATGATGCCAACCTGCAACTTGCCGTTGTTCATGAGGTTCCCTCCACTCTACATCGCATTGAAAATGGTCTCCCATATTATGGAGTATGGCAGCCCTGCATGGCTAGCTCCTTCAAAAGACCAGGAAGGTTCAGAAGACAGCAACTCCTATGGAGTTGCTTAGGTAGAGTGACAAGAGAAAACTAGAAAAGAGAAAGATAAGCTGAGTGTGCAGAGCGGTCTCAACCGGGATTGGCAGGGTCAGAGGATCGTCGCCAGGCGCTCATCCAGGACTTCCTTGTTCATGCCGCCGACGACAAGAGTTCGCAGTTGACCGTCTCGGTCAATGAAAAATGTCATGGGCAGACTGGTAACAAGATAGCGATTTACGGCGGCCACGTCGGGATCAAGTAGGACCGGGAAATCTACGCCTACTTCGTCCAAGAACCGTCTTACGGTCTCAGGGTTCTCGCGCACATTCACCCCAAGAATCACAAGACCGTCTGCTTGGTGTGCCTCATACGTCTCTTGCAAGAGGGGCATCTCCTCGCGACACGGCCCGCACCAAGTGGCCCAGAAGTTGAGCACCACCGGCTGGCCGCGGTAGTCACTGAGGGAGACGGGTTCGCCTTCCAGCGTTTGCAGCGTAAAGTCCGGTGCCGCTTCACCCTGGGTTGGCACTGCCTCCGGCAGACCGGGCAGGCGGTCGAGCAACGAATCCCGCAATTGCAGCAGGAATGATACCGCAATGGTGGCGACCAAAATGGCTAGAATCACTACAAGTGTACGGAGCGGCCCTCGTTTCATCCCCGTCTACCTTACCAACTTTGTGTACTGACGCAGTGCATCGTGCGCTTCAGTGTTCAAGGTACCATACTCGCCTCGTTGCCTGCGTGGTTACACACTGGCGCACCGTGTCGCTTTGATTAGGTGCTGTAGATGTCAGGTAATTCGTTGACAGTTTTGGTAGAGAGAGTGGTGACTCTAGCGTCGAATATGCCATTACACATGTCATTCCGAACGCAGCGCAGCGGAGTGAGGAATCTAGGGCCATGCAGCACGTAGTCTAATGGCGCAGCACCCTAGATTCCTCGCTCCGCTCGGAATGACATAGACAGTCAACACTGTCTAGTGGTCAGGAGATTCTGTCAACGAATTACTCAACACTTACAGGTGCAATATTCGATCTCAGGGTGCCATTGCTTCAAACCCATGAAGCAATTGAAGCCAATCAACAATTCTAGGATTTCACCACCCCTGATATTATTCCCATCCGCACGGGAGCCTGCGAAACAAATGCGGTATAGTCTCTAGTGCGGACTCCAAATGCATGACTTCCGGTCTGACGGCTTGGCAAGTCACACAAGAGCATGACCGCGAATGTGGAAGGACAGGAAACGAACTGTCGAAGAGAACAGGGAGATGCTGTATGCAGTTGCTTGACGGTAAAGTAGCAATCATTGCCGGTGCGAGTAGCGGAATGGGCGCGGCTACCGCACGACTCTTTGCCGCTCAAGGGGCAAAGGTTGTGCTGGGCGCCCGCAGCGCCGATGTGCTTACCGGCCTTGCGGACGAGTTAAATGCCGCAGGCGGGGATACCCTCGCTGTCCCTACGGATGCCACCGACGGCGCGGCGGCGCAAGCGCTCGTGGACGCAGCGGTAGGGGAATTTGGCAAGATTGATGTCCTCGTGAATAGTGTGGGCACTAACCTTAAACAGCGTGCGCTCACCGTGCTTGACCCGGTCGATTGGGACATGATGTTGGCGACGAACCTATCGGCGGCGTTCAACTTGACCCGCGCGATTCTCCCGCAAATGCGCCAGCAGGGTGAAGGGCTTATCGTGCACTATTCCTCCGGCGCGGTGCAGCGGCCCGACGTCTCCGGCGTGGCCTACCAAGCCTCGAAGCACGGTGTGGCCGGACTGGCCTACGGCACCATGGAAGAGGAGAAAGAGAACGGCATCCGCGTGACCGTGATCTTTCCCGGTCTCTGCAACACGCCGCTGGTAGAGAAGCGGCCGACCCCGACGCCGCCGGAAGTCCTGGCGAAAGCGCTGGAGCCTGAGGACGTGGCTAAAGCGGCGCTGCTTGTTGCCTCTCTGCCGTCGCGCGCCTATGTGCCTGACATGCGCTTGTTGCCCAGTCAACTCTAGGCACCTTGCCGTGCACGTGCATATTGACCAGACAAGTAGCAGGGGACAATCCCCAATGTTGTCGCATTAACCATTGTGGGGAGGAACATGGCGCCCTTCGACAAGCTCAGGACAGGCTCACGGCGCCGCTCGTCCCCGGTAGCGCAGGTTTGTAACCTGCGTTTGCTGGATGGTCAATCCTTGTGTGCTTTCTCTTTCATGCGGCGACGTTGGAGATGTGCTCTGTGCTGCTTACTCCGGCGGGGGACTAGCCCCCGCGCTACTAGTCTGGGTTGAGCTTAGCGCTCAATTCGATAAGCGCTGAGTGATCCGCCGTACGTGCCAACGCAAAAGCCGTCTTGTGTGAGACCGGGTGACGCTGTGATTGGCGCGCCAAAATAGGCGCGGTCCGTGCACGTGCCGGTGTTGCTGTCCAGCACCGAGAGCCAACCATCGCAGCCCCCAACCAATACGTGTCCGTTGAAGGGTACGGGCGCAGCCAGGAGCGACCGTATGCCTCGCTTGTACGGGGTCATGTCGAGCAGGTCCTCTCCAGACTGAAACTGCCAAATTGGCCCGCCGGAATTCACGTCAAAGCAGTGCACGGTCCCTGCCGCTGTGGCAGCGTAGATGCGATCATTCGCGACAGCGATACCTGTGGCGTATCCCGGCAGCGCCTGGGCGTAATGGGCCACAACTTTGCCGGTACGCGCTTCAAGTACGACGAGATCCCCTTGCAGACCACCAGTCAGGCTTGCGCCTGTATGCGGAGACGCGGAACTTACAACGACCACGTCGCCGCAAAGCACCGGCGAGGCGCAGAAATATTCCACCGGCAGGTCTTGTTCCCAGACGACTCTTCCGTCTTCCATGCTGAGCGCGAGAAAACCGCGACGCTGCACGGGCACGATGCAGAGCTCTTCGTTGTACACCTGCGGACAAATGTAGGACGGCCACTCGTCGCCGTCCGCAGGCGCAAAGTGCCACTTCTGCTCTCCAGTTGCCAAGGCGTAGGCTCCATACCCTGCCTTCGAACCCCCGATGACGTATTCGCCATTGTGGGCGGGGGCCGAATACACCCAACGTAGAGGATGGGATTGCAGGTCTACCTTCCACTCACGCTTTCCGGTTGCCATTGCAATGAGATGAAGCTCTCCGGTGACCGTTAGGGCCACGCACCAATCATTGCCACCGCAATCGTCTGAATTGTGGCGGCTGCTAACGACGTCTACCCGGTTCTTGATCGAAGACTCCGTGGGGTAGTGCCACTGTTCTTCACCGCTATGTGCGTCAAGGCTCGTCACGCCGTTGCGACTGGGCAGCTCTTCGCTTTGCAGGCTAACCAACACGCTGCCATTGAAGCCGACCGGTGCTGCTCGGTGCAACGGGCTGTTGAGAGCATGCTGCCAGGCGAGCGAGAAGGTGTCGTTTCCAATCGCAATGCCCTCTGGGACAGAACCATCCGGTTGGTTTGAAGCGTGCTCATGCGGCCCGCTGCTGTGCTTAGTCGTAGTGCTGCCAGCGTGCAATTCTGTCTGTATCCCTTGGGGAGAGAAGGAGACGGCCCGGCACCCGCGCGGCCTGGTATCGATGCCGCCGAAGCAGGCCGATGCCGCCGAGGCGACTGTAGTCTCTCCAAGCGTGAAAACTCTACTGGAGTGCCAGTGACCGTGGAGAATGAGCGCTCCGTTCTGTTGCTGAAATCGCTCTAATAGTGCCCTCTCGGGGGACGTATGGTGCATCAGCACAGACTTGCGATGACTTGGCTGCAGGGCAAGATCCGCCCACAGCCACCGCTCCTTGCGGGCACGACCGGCAGCGGTAAAGTAGTTGTCCTCGGTAGCGTAAACCACAAAGTGATATCCACCCCAGTCAAAGCTATAGTAAGGTGGGCCCAGAGTCGCTTCGAAATTGAGCGTGCACGGTGTATCGCCGTCACTAGACCGGCGTTCTATGTTGCCGTCATGCCCACCAAAGACCGAGTACACGGGGATTGGTACGGAGTCTATTGCTGCCCGATAGCTCTCCAATTCGGGGACGGTGCCCATGTTCGTGAGATCACCCGTCACAATGGCTAGATCGGGAGCCAACTCGCCAACATAGTCGCTGAGATCCTGTGCCAAGACAGTTTGAGAGACGGCCCCGCTGTCATCCAAGACCACGTGGGTGTCCGAGAGATGCAGCAGCTTGAAGCAGTCTTGCGACCGCTCCGGCGCGACAACCAGAGGAAAGTCAATCGGCTCAGACCTTGATTCGCCATCCAAGAGCGCATAGAAGCTCTCTTGTGGACGGTAGCCCGCAGGCACAGTGGTAAAAACGTAGCGGTCCTGCTGCGGATCGATGGAGAGGGAATAGTGGCCGTCTCTGTCCGTTTGGACGATGGCATCGCCGTTAGAAACCGAGACTCTTCCAATGCCTCGATTAGATGTTGCTTCGTAGACCCGGCCGCTAACTCTTGAAGATGACATATCGATTTCGCTCGCTACAACTAGTGCCAGAGTGCACAATTCGTGAGAGGTAGGTCAGGTAGCAGCATAGCATAATGCACTAGCCTGCTCCTGAACCTTGGAGTAATGTATAGGGGAGTCGTGCTTTCGTATGCATCTCTGCCTGATCGTCTTGGAACGGGTAATGGAGTTGCGCCGCGTTAGGAAAGGGCAATGGCACAAGCAGACATCGAAAAGCAAGCGCCCACGTCGCCGTGGCAGGTGACGAAAATTTCTTCTGAGGGCGTCGTGAACAGCCCTGATGTGCTGGCACGCGAGGAGCCGTTGGAGATTCGGTTGAACGGTCAGAGCATCGCGGTAACCATGCGCACGCCCGGTCAAGACGAGGAACTTGCCGCCGGTTTCCTTTGGACGGAGCGGCTCATCGAGAAACCCGAGTCGTTGATTTCCATCGGGCATTGCCCCGGCAAAACCGAGGAAGAGCGCGATAACATCGTACTCGCGTACGTTGACGGCGTTAGCGAAGCGTTGGACGTGGGCTGGCAGCGGAATTTCACGGCCACATCGAGTTGCGGCATTTGCGGTAAAGCGAGCATCGCGGCGGTGCGGCAGGCGGCGGAACCAATTCAAAGTGACATTCGTGTTGCGGCAGACGTCTTGCACGGCTTACCAAAAACCCTCCGGGAGGCACAGGAAACTTTTGATCGGACCGGAGCGTTGCATGCCGCCGGGCTATTTGACCGTGAGGGTGAG
This sequence comes from Chloroflexota bacterium, assembly GCA_028874195.1. Taxonomy (GTDB): domain Bacteria; phylum Chloroflexota; class UBA11872; order VXOZ01; family VXOZ01; genus VXOZ01. The sequence continues at coordinate 48,119 of JAPPLM010000047.1, read as the reverse complement.
CTAATTCTGTTGCGGGAAGACGTGGGGCGCCACAACGCGGTGGACAAGGTGGTAGGGGCCGCGCTCTTTCGCAAAATGCTGCCCTTGGAAAACTCCTTGGTGCTGGTAAGCGGTCGGGCAGGCTTCGAGATTGTGCAAAAGTGCTTGCTGGCGGGCGTGCCGATTGTAGCCGCGGTAGGGGCGCCTTCGAGCCTGGCGGTTGAACTCGCCGCCGAATCAGGCATGACGCTCATCGGGTTTCTGCGTGACAGCTCGATGAATGTCTACACCGGCGCGGAGCGCATAAAGTCCTAATTGCGGGATGCGCTAAGCAGCGCCGGGGCTACTCTGAAGCTTGCGCATCTTCCTGGGCCTCATCTGCTTCCTTTTTCGGCTGCTGCATAAACTGCCAGCCGAACCGTCCTTTGATGCAGAGATTCCCCTTCGTGACTTCACTTTCCAGCGGCGACATGACCTTGACGATTTCATTGTCCTGAATGTGCAAGCTCAGGGAGCAGCCTACGCCGCAATACGAACAAATCGTATCGGTCTCGCTCTGCGCCGCCTCATCCCACGTACCGGCGGCGCGCATGTCGAACTCACTGCGGAACATGAGCGCGCCGGTCGGGCAGACGCCAATGCAGTTACCGCAGTAGACACACGCGGAATCCGGTAGAGGCACCGCAAATTCCGTGGAAATGCGCGCGTCGAATCCCCGTCCCGCCACAGCGATAGCGAAGGTGTTCTGGGCATCTTCGCCGCAGGCTTCGACGCACTTGTAGCACAGAATGCACTTACTGTAATCGCGAATGTAGAGTTCGTTGTCGATCTTTACCGGTTGTTCCACTGTTTCCGCGGCATCCAGCACAGGAGAGTCGTGGTGACCGGGGACGGCATTATCACGCACGGAATCTGAGGCAGCCGGTCCCGGCGGCCCGTACCGTTCCGGCTCCGCCTCGTACTCATCCATATACGCTTGCAGTTCCGGCGCGGTAGAAACATCCACGGAAGACGCGAGAAACTCAAGGACCATGCGTCGGCTGAGGCGAACGCGCGGGGAATCGGTGCGCACCTGCATGCCCGGCTCAACTTTGCGTGAGCACGCGGGAACGAGAGTGCGTGAGCCTTCGAGCTCAACCACACAGACGCGGCAGACGTTGACCGGTGTGAGACTCTCCAAATAGCAAAGCGTCGGTGTATCTATGCCCAGGCCGCGAGCGGCGTGCAAGAGCGTTGTGCCTTCGGGGACTGATGTCTCCCGGCCGTCGATAGTAAGCTCAATCTCCGGCTGTGCGGATTCTTCCGGGGCCTTAGGTACGGGCCCACGCGGCACCGGATTGAGAAACTGCCAGGTTGGCGTGAAATCAGATTGTTCGGCTTCTGGAGGCATCAATGACTTTTCCCGTTGAAGAGTTCCATGCGAGCCACGGCGGATTCGATGGCGCTCGATGCCGTTTGCCCAAGGCCGCAAATTGACGCGTCCCGCATGGCTTGTCCCACTTCGTTAAGGAGGTGAATTTCGTTTGCAACCGAACCAATAGTCTTGTCAGCCACCAGACGGTGCAGCAACTCTTCTTGTCGTACTGTACCAACCCGGCAGGGAACACACTGACCGCACGACTCGTCCCGGAAAAAGGCGGCGATGCGGAGGAGTACATTCTGCATGTTCACTGAGTCATCGAAGAGCATGACGACACCGGAACCGAGCGTCGCCCCTACGGTGCGCGTCGCCTCGAACGTCAGCGGCAGAGCTAATTCCTGCGGGGTGAGGAATGTCCCTGCGGCGCCACCCAGCAAGACTGCCTGCAACCTGCCATTGCCAGCCACACCGCCTGCAAGGCTGATAAGTTCTTCGAGTGTCGTGCCAAACGGCACTTCATAGACGCCAGGGCGCGCCACGTGCCCGGACAAGCAGAAGAGCTTGGTGCCGGTGGACTGCTCCGTACCGATCGCCGCAAAGGCATCGCCGCCTTCGAGGGCAATATCGAGCACATTGATCAGCGTCTCGACATTGTTGACCAGCGTCGGTTTGCCGAAGAGGCCAACCTCGGTGGGGAATGGCGGCTTGTTGCGCGGCTCGCCGCGAAAGCCCTCAATGGAGTTGAAGAGCGCAGTCTCTTCACCGCAGATATACGCGCCTGCGCCACGCCGAATCTCTATGTCAAATGGAACCTCATGGCCCAAAACAGAGGAGCCAAGCAGCCCGGCGCCTCGTGCCTGCGCAATGGCATTCGTCATGCGCTCCAAAGCCAGGGGATACTCACCGCGCAGGTAGATGTATCCCTTTCCGCAGCCGGTAGCGGCGCCGGCAATCGTCATGGCCTCGACTACGGCGAACGGGTCTTCCTCCATTACAACGCGGTCCTTGAAGGTGCCGGGCTCGGATTCGTCGGCATTGCAAATCATGTAACGAGGCTGGGTCTCGGCTGAGGCCACCGCCTGCCACTTGACGCCTGCCGGAAAGGCGGCGCCGCCGCGCCCAAGCAGCTTGGATGCAACGACCTCACGCACTACCTGAGCCGGGCCCATGTCCAAAGCACGTTCAAGTGCCCGGTATCCGCCCGCGCCGCAGTAACTGGCCAGGTCATCCGGGTCTATCCGATCCACGCGGCGCAATAGTCTGAGTTCTTCACTTCCCGCCTGCGGCACCGAACGTACACTGGTGGATGCCTCGCTTGCCTTGTTCGTGTGCCCGCGATCAGCGAGGGTCTGTGCTATCTCGTCAATGCCCACTGGCGCCAGCGCAGTAGTGGATGGCGTTACGCCCGCCGCGGTTACCATGGCCGCGGGCGGGCGCTCACACATGCCCAAGCACGGACTATGATGCCAGGTGAGATTGCTATCCTGTTCTGCGCTGCCCGGCGCGCCGAAGCGTTCCGCCATCTCGGCGCAGAGTGTCTCCGCGCCGTTTGCCATACACGCGATGTCGTCGCAGACGTGCGCCACCACCGGCGGCTTCGGCTGAACCGAGAACAACGCGTAGAACGTAGCGACACCATACGCTTCCGTGGGCGGGACCGTCAGGCGCTGACAGGCGTAGTTGAGCGCGCCGGGACTGATCCAGCCAATGCGTTCCTGAATGGCATGCAGCACTGGCAACAAAAGGTGCCGGTTTGCCCTGGCCGCATGACCCGCAGCAGGCGCATACGCTTCGCCCGAGATAAAATGAGCATCGCTTATAAACCCCGACTCTGGCGCATCTAAGACGCTATCCACCGCCAATTGCTCTGCTGCGTTAGGCGTGTCGCTGGTGAGGTGGAGGTCCATGGGGTTACCTGTGGAGGCTCGACGGCAAGAGTATGTGCTAGTCCTGCGCCACTCCGGCCGCGATCTTCTCTACGCGAATCGCGGTTGCTTTGAACTCAGCCGTGCCCGATTTGGGATCGGTCGCGTCAATTGTCAGTTCGTTCGTGGCGACTTCGTTGGGAAAGTGCGGGGTCATGAACGCGAGTCCGGGACGCAGCGAGGAATCGAAGCGGACCGGCGCCCGCACCGCTCCCCGGCGCGAACACACCCGCACCGTCTCGCCTTCCGCAACACCAAGGTTTTGGCCGTCTTCGGGCGCCAGGTCGATGGTCTCTCCCCGGCGCAGTGGCGACGTGTAGCTTGCGGTCTGCACTCCAGTATTGAACGAGTCAAGCCGCCGCCCGGTCGTCAGACGAAGGGGATACTGTTCGTCAAGCCGCTCAAACGGCGGTACATATTCAACCGGTGAAAACGGCGCGCGCGGCCCGATCACGGGCCGTTCCCACAACCTGCCGTGAAGATACATCTCTCCGGGATGGGATTCATCGTAACAGGGCCACTGCAAGCCGCCTGACCGCTCAATGCGTTCGTAGCTCATGCCGGCGTGAAAGGGGCTGAGACTGCGCAGTTCGTTCCAAATGCGCTCCGCCACCGGCGCTCCCAAGTCTCCCCCCAGACTGCGCGCGACGTTGCACAGAATGGTAAGGTCGTCCCTGACGCCAGGTGGTGGATCCATGGCCTTGCGTACCCGTTGCACCCGCCGCTCGCTGTTGGTGACCGTTCCCTCAGACTCGCACCAGCTTGCTGCTGCCGGTAAGACCACGTCGGCCAATTCCGCAGTGGCATTCATGAGCATATCCTGCACGATGAGAATGTCGAGTCCCTTCAGCAGCTTTATGGCCCGGTGCTGGTCCGCCTCCGACTGCGCTGGATTCTCGCCGAGGACATAGAGGGCGGTCAAGTCGCCGTGTTCCATCGCCTCGAACATCTCAGTCAGATTCAAGCCTTTCTGAGCCGGAAGCGAGACACCCCACGTTTGCTCAAACTTCTCTCGCAGCGGAGCATTCTCAACGTGCTGGAAGCCTGGAAGCCGATCCGGCAAAGCACCCATATCCCCGCTGCCCTGCACGTTGTTCTGCCCCCGCAACGGGTTGAGGCCCGAGCCGTACCGTCCTACGTGCCCGGTCAGGAGGGCGAGATTGATGATTGCGAGCACATTGTCGACGGCGTTGTGATGTTCTGTGATGCCCAGGGTCCAGCAAATCTGCGCACGATCCGCTTTGGCATACGCATGTGCGGTCTCGCGGATTACCGACGCCGGCACGCCTGTGACTTCCTCAGCATAGACGAGCGTATATCGCTCTATGGACTCTACGTATGCACCAAATTCAGTCGTTGCATTGTCGATAAAGTCAAAATTTGCGAGTCCGGCATCGAGGATCTCGCGCGCCATGGCGTTCGCCAGTGCGATGTCTGCACCAACGTCAACGCCTAACCAGACATCTGCCCATTGGGCCGAACTCGTGCGGCGCGGATCAATGACGAAGAGCCTGGCGCCGTTGTGCACACCCTTGAGCACGTGGTGAAAGAAGATGGGATGCGTGTCCCGCGCGTTCGATCCCCAGAGCAGGATTACGTCGGTCTCTTCAATCTCCCGATACGAGCTTGTCCCGCCGCCTAGTCCAAACACTGTCGCCAGACCGACGACGCTGGGAGCGTGTCAGGTGCGGTTACAGCTATCGATGTTGTTACTGCCGATGACGGAGCGCGTGAACTTCTGCGCGAGGTAGTTGACCTCGTTGGTGGCTTTTGAGCAACTGAAGAGACCAAAGGTGCTGGGTCCTTGTTTTTGGATTGCGCTCTGCAAGCCTGAGGCTACGCGGTCAAGCGCTTCATCCCAATCAGCCGGACGAAGGGCCCCGTTCTCCCGCACCAGCGGCTCGGTCAACCGCACCGCATTGCGTTTGCTCATGGGCTGTAAACCTACATGCAATCTTCACAAGGGTTTCAGTTTTCCTAGTATAGCAGGATGGAACGGCTTTGAAATAACAAGGCAACGAGTGGGTTTGATGGCGGGCTTGTACGCGCAAGAGACTGCGATGATACGATGTTTGGCGAAACGCCAATAGAGCATTTGAGTTTTAGAGCGGTCTAGGAGTGGATGGCTGTGGGGGCGTCCGTTACAGGGCTGATCTTGGCGGGTGGCAAGAGCAAGCGGCTTGGTCGTGACAAGGCGCTCCTGCCATGGCCGCGCGAGAACAGTGAGACAACCTTGCTGCAGCACGTCCACACGGCCTTAGCGTCGGTATGCGCTGAGGTAATCGTCGTAGGGAATCGTGCAGACATCACCGGCTTCACCGTCGTTTCGGACGTGTCAGCCGTGGGTTCGAGCCTAACCGGCTTGGTAAGCGGACTGCAAGCGGCGCGCACCCGGCTGGTGATTGCGGTTGCGTGTGACATGCCGTTTCTGAACGTTCAATTGCTGCGGGCACTCATCGATCTGGCTTCTGATGAATGGGATGCTGTAGCGCCGCTGCTAAGAGGTGAACCCGAAACCCTGCACACGGTCTACCATCGGCGATGCCTCACCACTGCCACGCAAATGCTGCAGGCTGGCGATTACAAACTCACGCGGCTCCTGGAGCGGCTGCATGTGCGGCAGGTCTCCGTCGATGAAGTGCGCTTGTTTGATCCTGACCTGGCGTCCTTCAGCAACATCAATACACCGGAAGAGCTGGCCCTGGCCCGCGAGACGCTCGCGCATTCTTGAATCGGGAGAGACTGTCTAAGCCTATTTCGCTGGAGTACGATAATCTCTTGAGTCAGTCAGGATTGGAGTTGCGCCGGTACTGGTCTGTCACTCGTCCTGTTCTGCTGGGGCGGAGAGATTGACCCGTACCACCAGCCAGAGCGCCGCCAGCACGAGCACCCCTGCCGCGCCTACAAATACCGCGCGAATGCCCAGCATGGCGCCAACGTAGCCGCCCACCATTGGCCCGATCGCGTTACCCAAGGAGGAAGCGCTGTTAGCAATGCCAAAGGCTAAGCCCCGGCGCTCTGACGGCACGCTCAACCCGATGGTTGAGCTATAGGTCGGCGCCCAGATTCCGCCGAACGCGCCCAACAGAATGCGCACGACCCAGAGTTGCAGGAAGGAAGCTGCGAATGCTTGGCCCACGTTGACGGCAGCGACGCCCAGCACCGCGATAAGCAGCAACAAGCGTACACGATAGGTGTTGATGAAACGCCCGGTTATGGGAGAGCAGATCGCTCCCACGATGCCGGTTGTGGCGACGAGAATGCCTGAAATGGTAGCGACAAAGTCCTCCGGAGAGAAGCCGGCGAACGTTGCTGACGGATCCGTGGCGGCAAGTTCAGCGACGAAGAGCGGAAAGATTGGCCGCGCCGCCATAAAAGCGAATTGCACCAAGAATATGACGGGCGCCAACATGAAGACCGTGCGTAAAACGCCATCGCCAAGCGGGTTGCGCAATTGAGGCAGACGAAAAGGCGGCGGAGGTTGCTCTGCATGGCGAGGTTCATGCACGAGCACGAATACCACAAGACCTATGAGAACCATGACAGCGCTCGTGGCAATGAATGCAACACGAAATCCCAGCGTGTCAGCCAGTACACCGCCTATGAAAGGACCAACGGTCGACCCGGCAAAGATGGACATTTGCATGGTCCCCAGCACGCGCCCAAGCTCCTCGCGCGGTGCAATGGACGCGGCGAGGGCGCTTACGGCTGCAGTGGTGCCGGAGAGCGAGCCCTGAATGACGCGAAAGATCAAGAGCTGCACGGCGGACTGTGCGAATCCCATGAGTAGCAGCGTGATGGTAGCGCCGAAGAGCGCGCGCTCCAACATGAGTTTCTTGCCGAAGCGGTCGGCAAGGGAGCCCCAAATGGGAGAGAAGATCGCCATGCTGATGCCGGATCCGCCGGCAACGAATCCGGCCCAAAGAGCCGCTTGGCGTGGATCCGGAATGCCCAATTCCAGGATATACAATGGTACGAAAGGCAGACTGCAACTGAAGGCCGCCATGGTGGCAAACTGTGTAATCCAGAGGATGCGGACCGTTGTCTGCCAATTGCCGGGTTGTGCGGTGGATTGCATACTTGCCATGCTACTGGCAAGGCGCGATGAGGCGCAACTGAGGGCGCCGCGCATCTAAATAGACAGCGCGCACCAGCTTGATTAGGCTTAAGATAGTACCGCTCAGGCGCTCTCACGAGGCTTGCATAAGGGCACAACTTCATGAAGTCGTTCTTGATTGAGCAGTTGTCCCGAATCCTGCATCCGCTTCTATACACTGAGCCGACAGCGCCACCCCTTGCATCCGAGCGTCCAAATATTCTGGTGATCAAGCCCGCCAGTTTGGGCGACGTGCTCATGAGCACTGCCTTCCTTGCCGCTCTGCGCGCAAATCTGCCGCGCGCCCATGTCACCGTATTGGTGACGACCTGGGCCAAGGAGGCCTTGGTCGGCAATCCACACTGCGACGAAGTCATTGATTCCGGCACCGTCGGATTTCCTGGGCTCTACGGCTTTAGCATGTATCGCAATTGCGTCTCCCGCGTGCGAGAGCGCAGCTTTACCCACTGCTTTGTGCTGGACCGCTCTTCGCTCATGTCTTTACTGCCTCGGCTCGCAGGCATTCCCTGGCGGGCAGGTCTCGATAGTGCCGGGCGTGGTATCGCGTTGCACGTTGGCGTGCCTTGCGGGGACGATCGTCATGAGGCAGAGCTATACCTGGATGTCCTGCGGAAAGCAGGCTTTGACGTAACGAAGCCGCATTTGCACTTTCGGCCTCAATCCTCTGATGTCTCTGAAGCAAGTAATCTGCTCACCGAAGAGGGCCTGGCAGAAAGGAGGCCCCTGATCGCGATTCACCCTGGCGGCGGCAGGAACCCCGGTGATGAGCTCTTAAGCAAACGCTGGTCCAGCAGCAATTTCCAGGCTCTCACCGAGAGTCTTGGGAGCACGCTGGGGGCCGGCATCCTACTCGTCGGGGGGCCTGATGATGCGCCTATAGCTGAGGTGATCCAAAATGGGGCAACCGCGTCTATGGTGGACGTAACGGGCAAATTGACGTTTGCGCAACTTGGGGCCTTGATTCAGCGCTGCCACTTGTTCATCGGCAATGATTCGGCGCCAATGCATCTTGCCGCAGCGGTGAGCACACCGGTCATTGCCTTGTTCGGACCCACGTCACCGCAACGCTTCGGGCCTCTTGGCGTGCAGAGCGATGTCGTGCGTTTCGTGGTAGGCAAAGACAAAGAGGGTACAACTGATGAACTCGAGGCTGTGTTGTCCGCTGCGCGAAAGATCCTGGACTCCAGTCCCGATTGCGACTAGGCGCATGCCTCATGCAAACAAGCTGGGGCACGTCCGCTGCGGAATATGGTGCGTCTAAGGCGGGCACAGTCTCGCAATCTGACTCAGCCAGGAGTCAGACAGGTCTTACAGTTGACGTTCGGTTCCCTACAGCGGATTCGGCACGTCGATGAAGACCGAACTCACGCCGAATCTCTCTTCCAAAAGGCGGCCGATGGCCTGTACGCCGAGCTTTTCCGTATTATAGTGACCGGCGCCTATCAGATTCATGCCGAGCTCTGTGGCCAAGGCCGGTGTAGGTTCGCTGAGGTCTCCGGTGAGATAGGTATCGCAGCCTCGCTCGGCTGCCTCGATGACGTGTACACTGTTGCCCGCGCCGCCGGTCACAAGTCCTAGCTGCGTGGTTTCGACGGGTCCCGACGGAAAGAGATATGGCTCACCGCCAAAGGTGTTCTTCGCGCGTTCCGTAAGCTCTTCCCATGACACGGGGTTTGGGAACTCGCCCACGTACCCTACCTCAACGAGCGGCGTCTCGAGTGCGACGGGAGTAGCGCCCAGGGCCCGGAGGGCGAGCACGTTATTGCCGATCTCCGGGTGTTTATCGAGACAGAGGTGGTACGCCAAGAGGGTCATATCCTGGCGGAATAGGGTTTCCAGCCGGCCGCGCATGGCCTTGCCTACCACACGGCTATCGTTATCCCAAAAGAGACCGTGGTGGACGATAAGCATGTCAGCTTCAAGTCCGGCCGCCAGTGAAAAGCAGGCGTGGGAAGCGCTGACCGCCACGGCCACGCGTCTGACCTCCTCTTTGCCGACCACTTGCATGCCCATGGGGCCGTAATCGCGAATTCCCTGTACGTCCAAATATTCGTCCAGGAAATCAACTATCTTATCCCGTGATGCAACCATGAATCAGCCCTTGGCCTTCATTGGGTGTGACCGTATTCTCAATGTCTCCGCTTACACGCCTTCTTCCGCGGTCGCAGTTCCGGTTTCCACACTTAATTCTTCTCTGTGGTGCTGACCCTCACGGATGTCACGGAAGAAGACAAACGCAGCGCCCATGAAGACTACTATGCCCATCGCAGCCGCGCTAGTGATTAGAGGTGCGCCCCAATTGTCGACAAGCATACCTAAGGGTAGCGTGAAGAGTGTCATAAGCGACCAATTCATCATGTAAATGCTCATTACCCGTCCGTAGTACGCCTCTTCCGTGCGCAGCATGAGCAATGCGCTGTTCAAGCCTGTACATGCATTTCCCGCAAAACCGACCAACCCAATGAAAATCAGGCTGAGAGTGAAGGATGTACTGTAGGCAAACGCGATGAGCGTGAAACCGAAGAAAACGCCGGTACCGAGTTGCATAATGTGGCTGTGCTTGCTCTCAGCAAGCGGCGCTATTATCAGCGATCCGAGCGTGCCGCCAATACCAATTGCCGAATAGAGGAGACCGAGTTCCACCGCGCCAACGTGAAGCACATCCGCCTGAAAGACCGGCAAGAAGGACTGCAAAGGCATACCAAATAGGATGGGAATGAGCCCCAGCAAGAGCAACACGAGAAGCGAACGCCGCGTCAAGATGTAATTGAACCCGTCTATCATCTGTTGGCCAAACGCTACTTGAGCGTGTTCACGACTTTCCGCCAAGCTCTTGGGCAAGCGCAGCATCAGAAAGGTCGCACACACATATGTGAATGCAGAGATGTCAAAGGCCCCGGCGGTTCCCAACCACGGAATGGCAATGACGGCCCCTGCGATAGCGGGGGCAATAACTGACATCAAATTGCGACCGGAGTTCGTGAGGCCGATTGCACTGGCAAGCAACGGCCTCCCTACCAGATGTGGGAGCGCGGAAGAACGCGCCGGCATGTTTATGGTGAAGAGTATCCCTTGCAGCAGGCCGAAGAAGGCAAGGTGCCAGATTGCGATCAAGTCCAAATGGATAAGGGCGGCGATGAAGAAGGATGAGACCACCATGAAGATCTGGCTGTGAATGAGGATGAGGCGGCGATTCATCATATCCGCCAAAACGCCACCCACCGGCGACAGGAGCAGCATTGGGATTCCCGACGCAACGGTGACGATACCAAGCACGGTCGCAGAGCCCGTAATCTCATAAGCAAGATAGCCGCGGGATACCATGCCCATGTACATGCCGATGTACGAAGCGAGCATGCCGATCCACAAATCGCGGAAGGCGGGCACGCGCAATGACTCAAACATCCGGCCGGCGACACGGATGCTCTGGTGAGACATTAGAACGTTTCTTCTGCTTGCCACGCTAGGTCCTTGGGTCTCTATACATGCTGCCCAATTGAGCAAGAGGGGCATCTTTGCTACAGCAAGTGCACAACGCAGTCCAGCTTCCTGAAATAGTTTACATAAAGTCCATCTAGTGAGGACTCTTCAATCCCCTTGATCCTCATTGCATACAGCGACCACTGACCTCGCATGTGGGCAGGAGGGGCCCCAGAGGGTTCCAGCACAACGAATACCGGATATTAGTACGGTACATCTTTTGACGGGTTCCTGCAATTGGTCGACGGGGTTTAGTGTTCCCGGCATTTTCCTTGCACGGCTCCGGGCGCTCCACCGTCTAGGGTCGTCCATGCTATGTGCTACTATGCAGGCAGCAAATTTCAGGTTTCGGTCAGGATGAATCTCGCAGATGCTGGCACATAGGGGCAGAGTTCTCACGGCAGCCGAACGCGGCGATCGCGACGCATTCCTTGCGCTCTACGATCAGTTTGCTCCAATGCTCTACCGTTTCTCCTTTTGGCTCACCGGGAACGAGAGTGAGACGCGCGAGCTTGTCGTTGCCACGTTTCACCGCGCCTTTCGCGCATTGCACAAGCGCCCCCGCGACATTGTATTGGACACCTGGTTCTATCGGATGGCGGTGCGGACGTTTCTGGCAGCGAACCGGTGGCAGCGGCTTACGCGCCGCACTCCCGGTCCTGTCGAGATCGAGGACCGCACGACTGCGTGGCGGGAGGCCACGCTTGCTCTATCGCCCCGCTTGCGGGTCGTCTGGCTGCTTGCTCTAGCCGAGGGTATGCCCCAAAGCCAGACTGCGGAGGCGCTGAGCACGTCTCTCGATCGTGTAGAATCTTTGCTGGAGCGGGCACGTGCGGAATTTCGCGCGCCGGATTCCGATGCTGATCGCGCTATGATCGAGCGGGCTATGCGCCAACTCAGCGCACCGCGCCCGAGCGCGACGCTGAGAGGTGAGGTCGCCGCTGCGCTTGGCACCGGCGATGCCACACTGTGCACGCGCATCATGCAGGCCGGCATTGGGCTGGTGGTGCTTGCACTTGTCGCATCTGTGGCTTTCTCGCTCTTACGCGATGAAGAGGAAGCGGAGGTCGACGCTGAACAGGCCCCGGCCCAGCCAAAGCAGATTATCCTCCTTGGCCAAGCCGACTCTGGTACCCTCGTCGCATTCAATGCCAAGGATCTCAAGCCCGCGAACATCATTGGCATAGGCAACGAACCGCGCGCGCTGGAACTCTCAGCCGACGGCAAAATGCTCTACATCTTGCAGAGTGAGGGACTGCTCACGGTTGAAGCAGAGTCCCAGCGCGTGGGTCGTCTCTTTCAGTTGCCTGAGCAAGAGTGGAGTAGCCTAGTCGTCGCAGGCGAGCACGTGGTCGTGGGCTCGCAGTCCAGCCCCCTGGTCCTAGTGCTGGATGAGAATGGCGAAACGGCGGCCGAGATTTCTCTGCCATGGCCTGTAGAGCGGCTCGTGCGCCTAAACGAACAATCTCTCTTAGCCGTGGCAAGCGACCGCACCAGCATGGCGCTGGTGGCGTTGGATTCCGCAAGTGTTAGTGAAGCCATCGCAATTGGAACCGGTTTGGTGATTGGCGCGGTGGTGCCTAATCAAGACGGGAGCGTGGTATACGTAACCACCCCGGAAACTGAGGAACTGTGGCGCGTCGCGGCAAGTTCCGGACAAGCCACGCTTCTTGCCAAGATACCCGGCACGCGCGCCACCCACGGCACGCTCAGCGCCGATGGCGCTGCCCTCTACCTGAGTACAGAGGGAGACTCACCCGCCGAGACGATTACTGGAGATAGTCCCTCATCGAGCGCGGACGTTAAGAGTACGGTTCCTCCAGTCAGAACCACCAGCAAGGAGACGTCCGATGCCGATGCCGCAAGTGAAGAGACTAGCGAAGAGGAGACGCAGCCTGCACTGACCTTCATAAACACGGCAGACGGCAATGTGGAACACCAACTGTGGCAGGAGGGCGGCGTTACGCAGTTGGCGCTCGATGCGGAGCGCAATATCCTGTACGCCCTGGCGCCGCAAGCGAACGCCATTCTCGTTTTGGACTCGCGGACGTTCCACGTACGCAATGTGGTGCCGCTTGCGGTACGCCCGCTGGCATTCACACTCCTGTCGCAATCGAATTGAGCTGCTGCCGAGGCTCTTTTGGAGCAGCGCGGCCCCTCAGCCGCTATGCGTCTAGAATCTATTTCATAAATCGGCTCGCCATGTCGTTGCGTGCTTCGACAAGGGCTTCGCGCAGCACTCAGCACGAACGGATTATTGGCACTTCCGTTCGCCCCCGTATCACGTACGGGGCAGGCTCTGAGCCTGTCGAAGGGCAGGTCTGCACAGTGCGGTGTATTTATGAGACGAGTTCTAGGCCTCTTGCCACGTCTTGCGCAGATACGCGGCGCACTCTTTGAAGCCGAAATCCGCAGTTCCCTGGCGCGGGCACTCTAAGGCGAATGCGCCACTGAACCCACTTTGCTTTAGCACTCGGAAAGCGGGAGCAAAGTCCGTATGCCCACAGCCGGGCAGGTCACGATTGCTATCTGCCAGATGTACGTGGCTGACGTAGGATAAATTGTCGGCAAGGCTGGCGGCGATGTCCGCCTCTTCGATGTGCATGTGGAAGAAGTCCGCCATAACCCGCACATTTGGATGGCCTACGCGTTGGCAGATTGCCGCGCCGTGCGCCAAGGTATTCAGGAAGTGGGTCTCGTACCGGTTGAGCGGCTCCATTACGAGCGTCACGCCATGATTTGCGGCAATATCCCCGATTGTGGGCAATATCGTGTCTAACAGGGCTTCTTCCAGCTCGATTGCCGAACGCCAGGGCGTCAGATCGGGCACGTTTGGCCCGCCAAAGACCGGGACGATTATGACAGCGCCTACTCCGCAATCCTCGGCCAGGGCACACACACTCTTCAAGCTTTCGATTTGGGCCTGGCGCGCCGCCGGGTCGGCTGCGAGTAAGTCACGCGTCCGGCCGCGCATACTGGGCGCAGATATGCCTGTTTCTGACATGGACTGCTTGAGTTCAGCGGTCTCCTGAGCGGCGACATCAGGAAATAGCTCAATGCCGTCATACCCGTGGTCCCGCAAGAAGCGGAGTTTCTCCCCATAGCCTGCGCCAGGTATCATGTTTTCCGAGACAGCGAGCAACACGAGTTTTTCTCCTCACGTTGGGGAACAGCCGTAGACTGAACAGCGGCAGCTTAGCGCACGTAGTGTAGCAGGTCGGGTGGCACGGAGCAATTAAAAAAATGACGGAGAGTTTAGCGGGAAGAGTGGCAATTGTCACCGGCGCCGCACGCGGGATTGGCCGAGCCATTGCCTTGGCGCTCGCCCGCAATGGCTGCCACGTTGTGCTGCACTACAATGCATCGGCACACGACGCGGATGAGGTGCGCGGACTAATCGAGTCGCATGGGGTGCGCGCAACGCCGGTGCAGGCTGACTTACAGCAAACGTCGGCTGCCCAAGAGATCGTAGCCGCCGCGCTTGAGGCGCATGAGACGGTAGACATCCTCGTCAACAATGCCGGCGTGTTCTCTGCAAAGCCGACATTGAAGATTACTCCCTCGGACTGGCAGCGTGTCCATGCGATCAACCTGCAAAGCCCGTTCTTGCTCTGCCAGGCAGCCGCCCGCGTAATGCTGGAACGGCAGGGTGGCGTAATGCTCAACATCGCTTCCGGCGGCGGCCTCAGCCCCCATCCGGCATACGAGACCGGAGCCCATTACGCGACTGCCAAGGCGGCATTGGTGATGCTCACAAAGCGCTTGGCCCAAGAGTGGGCGCCGGACATTCGTGTGAATTGTATCGCTCCCGGCATCATCGACTCGGGCAAGAAGGCATTGCCCGAAACCTGGAAGAGGAGGAAACTGCCGCACATCCCGTTAGACCGCATCGGCTCTGTGGAGGATATTGCGGAGGCGGCAGTCTTCTTGTGCTCTAACCAAAGCGCGTACATGACCGGACAGGTCATCAACGTGGACGGCGGTGTTCTGATGCCGTGAAGCCGGCATGGTCTCAGTGAACTCGTGATTGGTTGCAGTTGACCTTGGGGCTGCCTGGTATCGGAGTATGTGCGTGACAAAGCTGAAATCGCCTCAAGCTATGCCTCGCCTTAGCGGCGTCGATAGCGTTGTATTGCGCATTCTTGATTGGGAACCGATGTGGCACGCACGCGCAGAAGGACTTCGGTTTTGTAATGAACGAAATCTATCTGCGGCGCATTATTCGAGAACAGCAACCTTGAAAGATCAAGAAAACGAGAGAGCGAGGACTGAACCATGAGTGACGAACGCATGATCGCAATTGAAGACCTGGAGGCCTTTTGCGCCGCAGCCTTTGCGGCACTCGGTTTGACGCGCGGCAACGCGGGATTGCTGGCGGGCATTCTGGTGGAAGCCGAATTGCGCGGTCACGCCAGTCATGGGGTGCGGCTCGTTGCCTATTACGCGCCAAGAGTAGAAGCGGGTACGATCAACCCGAAACCCAAGGTCCGCATGCTGCGGGAGTCTCCCGTCAGTGTGTTGGTGGACGCTGATTACGGCTTTGGCGGCATTGCCGCGACGCGGGCGTTAGAGCGCTGTCTCATCAAGGCAGGCACGAGCGGCATTGGCGTGGCCTGCGTGTATAATTCCAGCCATCTCTTCATTCCCGCGCACTACGTGCTCCGCGCCGCCCGGCAGGGATACATCGCCGTTTGCACTTCGGTGGCGCAGGCGATCATGTCACCTACCGGTGGACTGGGCCGCGTGCTGGGCAACAATCCCTGGGCGTTCGGCATTCCCGTGGGAGATATGGACCCGCTGGTGCTCGACATTGCGCCCTCCGCGTCGTTTGCCAAGGTCCGCATGCACGCGGCGGAGAATTCCCTCCTGCCCGACGGCTGGGCCTTGGACAAAGACGGAAATCCGACGACTGACCCGCATGCCGCTTTGATAGGCACACTGATCCCGCTCGGCGATCACAAAGGCTACGGGCTAGCAATGGTCTCCGATATCCTGGGCAGCGTGCTCACCGGCGGGGACTTTGGACCCGATAGAGGGCACGAAGGGAAAGTTGGGCACTTTCTCCTGGTCATGGACCCCAGCCTGTTTATGGCGCATCCCGACTTTGCGCAACGTATGACCGAATACGTGACGCAAATCAAGGCGTCGCCGCGTCGGTCCGGCGTAGATGAGATTTTCTATCCCGGTGAACGTGCGGGACGCCTAGAGCGGGAGGCGCGCGCCCGCGGCACCCATACGCTGCCGAGGATTGTGTGGGAACCCATGCAGCAGGTTGCGGGGGAATTGGGCCTAAGCCTGCCGCTACACTGATACAAGCGAGAATAAATCAACCGTTCACACTTCGACAGGGGCTTCGGGGCGGCCACGCGGGGGAAGGGGAATAACCCCCCGCGGGGAAATAAAAGAAGGAAAATAGGGAGAATGTGTTGCCAGAGGGGTGGGGGCTGGG
>JAPPLM010000047.1:0-31799 GCA_028874195.1 Chloroflexota bacterium | reverse complement strand
GCCCTCAGTGCGAACGGAGTAACGCGCCCAGCGGTAAATCAAGAACCCATTACTGCTGACATTGAGAACCGTTCGTGCTGAGGGCTGCGCGAAGCCCTTGTCGAAGCACAGGTTAGGTTTTCGTGCTTCGTTAGTCTTGCCATGCCTTATTGGCGTTAGTACGGCCGATTAAACGGTACCGTTGCCTCGGCCACTTCCTCAGAAACCCGTCCCGCGTCCCGCGCGCGGCGCAGTTCCAACAGGGTATCCTCCACCGCTTCCAGCGTCTCCGCCACATCCTCGTCGCTGTGGGCGTAGAGCACGTTGTTCCAACTGCCCTTGAGCATCACGCCGCGTTTGGCGAGACCCGTGTAGAAGAACGTACCGGCATCTGCAGGCAGCGGCTCATCGCCGGCAATGAAACGGATACCGAACAGCGCCGGTGGTCCGAACGACTCCATGGGGATGCCCACGCGCTGCGAGACCTCTTCCACGCCGTCCATAACAGCTTGCGAAATGCGGTTGATGTGCCCCGCCACGTCCTCATCGCGGCAGATCTGCAGCGTGGCAATGCTCGCGACGAGCGAGAGGGTTTCCCCGCCAAACGTCAGGCTGATCAAGCAGTCGGCGGTCTTTTCCATGATGTCGCGGCTGCTGGTCACCGCGCCCAGCGACATGCCGTTGGCCATGCCCTTGGCGTAGGTGGCGATGTCCGGCTCCACGCCGTAGTACTCCTGCGCGCCGCCCAGGGCAAAGCGGAAGCCCGTCATGCACTCGTCGTAGATGACCAGCGCTCCGTTGCGGTGCGCGAGATCCTTTAAGTCGTTTAAGAATCCCGGCTCCGGCTCCTTGAGCGGTTCCGCGCAATCAAAGGAGACGGCGGCGACCTTGCCGTCGTTGAGCGCGAAGAGTTCTTCCAGATGGTTAAGATCGTTGAAGCGGAATTGCTGGTTTAAGTGGTGAAAGGCAGCTGGCATGCCGCCGTCGTTGCGCCAGTAATTCCATTCGTCGGCCCAGCCGCGATAGCCGTTGTTCAGGATGATCTCACGCTTGGTGTACGCGCGGGCAATCCGCGTGGCGCAGAGGTTTACGTCCACCCCGCCTTTCAAGAAACGCACCATTTCGGAGCACGGCACGACTTCGTTGACGAGCTTGGCGCACTCGATCTCCGGCTCGGAGGGGGTGCTGAAAAGCATGCCCTTTTCAAGCTGTTCTGCGACTGCACGGTCAACATCCGGATGGCAGTATCCCAGCAAGACGCCGCCGGAAGCGCCGTAGTAGTCTATGTAACTGTTGCCGTTCACGTCCCACAGCCGTGAGCCCCTACCATGTGACATAAATATGGGCATGGCGCCATAGGATGCAGGGTTAGGGCGTTTGCCTTTGGTTTGCGAACCACCCGGCATGAGCCGCACGGCCTCCTCATAGAGTTCAACCGAACGAGAAACATCAAGCTTCGTCGTGCTCGCCATGAGGCACTTCCTTTACAGTGCGAAGAGTCGTTTCGCGTTACCTGACAACATCAGTTCTCTCTCGCGGTCGGTGATTTCGGCGTGCTCGATGCTGAGTTTGGCGGATTCCGGATAGAAGATCGGGCAATTCGTGCCCAGGAGCAGGTGGTCTGCCCCCACTTGGGCGCAAAGCTGCTCGATGTCGTCTACCGGTCCCTGCACGCGGGAAACATCGAAATAGAGATTGTCATTCTTGTACGCCCGCCGCCAGATGTCCGCGATGTGCGTATAGCGACCGGTGCATACGAGAAAGCGCACGTCGGGAAAGGTGCAGATTGCTTCCACGGCGTCTGTCGTGGTCACCGGCGGCACCTTGACGTGCCAGTGGTGCCAGCGGGAGTCCTCCAGGACTAGGGTGAGAAGTACGACGAGATCGTGGGTCTTGGCGCATGCCATGAGCGCCAGTGCGTTACCGGTGAGCATGTGGTACTGGGCGTAGGCTTCCAGGCTGGCGTCCATCACGCGCGTGGTGTGGGGTTCCAGCAGTGTGAACTGGTGATAGTTGGGATGTATGCGCAGGTTGCGCATGCCGAACTCTTCAATGCAGCGCTTGAAGTCCAGCTCCCAGCACGGCATGGCGGAATTGATGGTATATGCAGGCACAAACCGGTCTGGGTGCTCTTGCACGATCTGGTGCAATTCCCGATTGCCGACCATCACGTCTTTGTAAAGGACGTTCTCCAGCCGCGAGACCACCGCCTTCTCAATGCCGAGCGCGTCCATCTTGCGCAGCAACGCGTCCGGCGTCGCGTGGTTGAGACGCCGGAAAGGCCACTCACCTATGTAGGCATTTGCGTCTATCATTGACGTTGTTCTTACTGCTTTGGTGGACTGTAAACTCTAAGACTGAACGGGGAAACTGGCCGTCATTCCCGCGAAAGCGGGAATCTATCTTAATTCTTTAGTCCACTGGACTCCGGCTTCCGCCGGAGTGACGGATGCCCGCGCTCCTGACTCTTACTGCCCAGCCGCCTCCTGATTCCGGTCGAACTGGCTCCAAGCAACATCCTGGCACGAGAAAATGCCGTGCGCGTTCCGCCAGAGAATCAACTCTTTCTCTTCCTCGGTAATTGCCGCCCCGTAGACTTTTGCCAGCTGCGACATGAACGAGCGCGGCGCGTTGAGGTCGCTGCCGTACACCACGCGCTCCGCGCCCGCGTGCTCCACGAGGGTCTCGGTATAGCCGTTGGTGGCGTCGCCGCCGCCGATGTCCATGAAGAGGTTCGGCACGCCTTGGGCGGCCTTGGCGCCGTACTCCATGTCGCTGCCGGAGTGGCCGAAGAAGAAGGGGACGTCCGGATGGCGCAGCCCGGCTTCACGCATTTCGAAGGGGTTGGTCTCGCCGGGCATATTGCCGGTCACCGCCATATAGGTGTGTTGGAGCACCGGCAGTTTGTGTTCAGCGAGAATGTGATAGATGCCTTCTAAACGCGAGTCGTTGGCTTTCACACCGGTCCAAAGCTTCGCGCCCTGGTGGCCGTCCCAGGCTGCGACGCGACTCCTAAGCTCGGATTCCATATCCTGCGGATGGTAAGGATTGACATACCACATGGGTATTACGCAATCGGTGTTAGCCGAGGCCACCTTAAATGTAAGGTCGTTGCAGGCGGTAACGTAATCCGGGGTAGGCAGCGTGGGAGGATAGTTGTTGTTGGAATTGAGCACGTTGATGCAGAGGATGACGCCCAGCCGCCGCGCCTTGCGCAACGAGACCGTGATCTCGTGGTCGTTCTTGACGTGGGAATGTACGTCGATGATCACGCGGGCATCCTCCCCCTAAACCAACCCAATCACACATACTCGACGCGGTTAGCTTATACCTATTTGGCATGCATAGTCAATTTAAAACTCGCAAACTGCTTAGATTGGCGAGCGCCGCCTCGATGCTGGCGATTGCCTCGCGTTCAGACTTCATGGCGGCACCGATGAAATGACGCGCCTTGGCTCGTTCCTCCGCCAGCCACGCTTGTCTGTCACAGGCTGCGTCACTAAGATCGTGCAGCGGATGCAGGGACTCCATTTCAAGGTCGTAATGTACCGCCGCCGCTTCAGGGAAAATACCGGCAATTTCTCGCACGTAGGCAGCGGCGGCAACCCGCCTGTACATGAGCATCTCGAGATGGTGGTGGGTACCATTGACCGGCACGTCCGCCGACGTGAAGGCCTGCTGCCAGACGTCGTAGGCTGCGAAGCCGTGCGGCGTTGCCCGCCTATTGGCATTGCGCTCGTCGTCTTCCGCATATCGCTTTGCGTGCGCGTAGGCTACCGCGTTACGTAGCGCCGTCAGATGTGTTTCCCGCTCGTCTGCAGTGCTCGGGCGGTCATAGACTATGACCCAAATCGACTCCTCCGGTTCGGCGTGTCCGATTTCGTCATACCGCACGTCGTAGGGGCCGTCCACAAACGGGTGGCGGATTGTGTACGTCTCGTCCGCCTCGTCATAGCCGATGATGAGGCCCCAACACACGCCATGATGATGGCTCGCCGCAATCTCCCGGCTCATGGGGGACCACGCCAGCGCGGGAATGCCCTGCTGCAAACCGGCGAGAACGACGTCTCTCGCGTCTTGTTTCAGTGCAGCCAACTCGACTTCCCCATCCTGTTCGCTGGACATGAACGTGCGGAACTGCACGATCTCTGGGAGTAAGTCCAAGGCAGGCCCCCAATCAAAGTGGTCATGGTTGACGTGCTTGCCTCCCTCTTTCATGTCAAATTGGAAGGCAT
The DNA here is from genome assembly GCA_028874195.1 of Chloroflexota bacterium. Lineage (GTDB taxonomy): Bacteria > Chloroflexota > UBA11872 > VXOZ01 > VXOZ01 > VXOZ01. Next base: position 27,585 of record JAPPLM010000047.1, on the reverse strand, counting down.
GACCCAGGACGCCTTGCAACCGGGCCATGGTCCACTCCGGCCGTCCGACAGCATCAAAGCACAGAGGCAGGACGCCAGGGTCGTTCCTTGGTGTGGCATGGCGGGGCTAGCATCTACCTTAACCTTCATCAATCTCTCCTTTGCATACTTTACAGCCGGCAGTCACATTGTTGTTCGTACACAGTCTCTCCACACCTTGGGCATGGTGGCCATTTGCATAAAGGGGATACTGCAAAATAAAAGAACTAGCGTGGCGGATGCAATCGGGCTATGGGGCAGTTCGTTGCGGGAGGGTCGGCACGGGCGGTACCTGCAGCAACATGCCGCTGAACCCTGCTTCTGTGGCGCAAAGGGTAGCCTGCATGCTCTCTACTGCGTCCTGGGTGCTGACGATTGGTTCGTGGCCCGCGCAGGCAGTGCGCACAAAATTGGAGAAGATGTCCTGTTGCTCGGGGAGTTCGGTAAGCTCTTGGGCATTTTCCCACTGGTACAGCCAGACTCTACCATCGTGGGTAAGCTCCGCCTGCCCCTCGGTGCCGACAATCTTGAGGCGGTTGTCCATGCGGCCCAGGCTCGGCGGCACCAGGCGGTGGTGCTCCAGAACCGCACTCACGCTCCCCTCCATGCGGAAGAGCATTTGCCCGACGTTGTGATAATGAGCATCGTCCGGGCGGCCAATATTGCTCTCTGTGCCGATCACACTCTGATACGCGAGGCCGGTGATCCAGCGCACGATATCAATATCGTGAATGAGCAGGTCAAGCACCGGTCCCGCTGAAAGCCGCCGGTCGAAGAACCATTCCGGCCGCACGCCGCGCCGCTCGGTGGCGGCGATGAGCGCGTAGGCCAAGGCGACTTCACCAATTCTGCCGCTTTGCACAACGTCACGAATCGCGCGATACACCGGATTACCCCGCCGGCTAAAGAGTTGTCCCACGTGGAGCGAGGCATTCTGCTGGAGAATCCCAATGATGCGTTCGAGCTCACTCTGGCTTGTCACCATCGGCTTCTCTGACAGCACCGGGTAGCTGGCTTCCAGCGCCGCGATGACAGTCTCGCCTTGGTGAACCGGCAACTGAAAGCTGGCAATGACGTCTATGTCATCGCGTGCCAGCAGATCGTGGTAGTCGTCATAGGTGGCGGCCTGATACGTGTCGGCAATTTCCGCAGACCGGTCGCCCGCGTTGGCAACGGCCACGAGTTCGATCTCGGGGTCGTTGTCCACGGCTCCGAATACGCGCTCAACATGCTGCTCTACACCGATTAGACCTACGCGGTACGTCATGATCGACTCCTGTTCCATCGTCTGCAAGGCGGATGTGCTGAGTGACGGATTGTTTACATAACGCTAGCAAACAAGGATCGGTTCTGGTGGAAAAGAGATACTGGTAGGCCTGCTTGAGTGTGCACCTCACATGTTGAGTTCAGCCGTGATCTCACGCACATATGCCAAGTCCTCCTTGAGCTGCGCGATAAGCTCGGGGTATGAAAGCTCGCGCCAACTCCACGCGCCCTGATATTCGGTGTGAAAGCAGGCGTAATTGTCATAACCGATTTGCTTCAGGTATTGGAACGCCTCGCGATAGGGCGTGATGCCTTCCTTTAAGGGAACGAACTTGCTTTCCCATGAGATAACAGCATCTGATGCACTTGACGCCACTTCCAACTGGTCTGGCCGGACATGCGAGCGGCGGCTCGAATCGTCTTGAGCAGTATAGGGAAAGAGGCCTACATTCTTAAGCGAAAGCATGATGAGGCGCTCCGAGATCAGATCGAGACTCTGCACCCAACCCCCATAGGCGCCTTCCAGACCCATGTGGCCGAGATCGGCATAAATCCCAATTGCGGCAGGATCGAAGTCGGCCACCATGCGCTCTACTTGCATCGCCTCGGCGGATAGACAGTAGCCGGCGTGGACGTGAACGCCTGCCTGGATACCGTACTCTTGGCAGAGCTTTTCCAGTCCTTCCAGGTCGCGCCGCATGTCGTCGAGTTGCCGCCGCAGGTGGCCGAAACCGTCGTAGTGATGGTAGCCGAGCTTGAACTGCCGGATGCCACACGCGCTCAACGTGGCAATAACCTCGCGGGCGTACGGTGAAGCGGCGCTGGTAATGTCCGTCGTAATCCAGCCGATCTCAAGCCCATGGGCTCGGCAGATCTCCACGGCCCGCGGGAGATCGGTCTGTACCCGGTCCGGCGTGACGTGCCCGGCCGTGCCGGCTGCCGCTTCCGGCAAGTTGTGACCGGCGCCGCGCACCGTCAGGTCAACGCCGTCCAAGCCCAGCCCGGCCACAGTCGCAGCCAATTCCTCTAGGGAAAGATGTTCCAGGCGTTTGGTAAAGAGCAGAAACTTCATTCTCTTGACCACTTAGCATCTGCGCAGAGCCAGACGTTCATCTGAATCCAGGTATCGCGAACAGCAAGGTACAACAACGGTTCGTGTGCTGGAAGTTCCGGCACACAGTGTGACTATACGCTACTTACACATGGCAATACAAAGAATCGAGCGCATCACACGCAATGCTCGAGGATCTTTTGCCCGGCAAACGATCCTTTGCTACTGAGCCTATTTCGGCAACATTCGGATACTCGACTCCTCAATAGCGTTAACAGCGAATCTGATCCTTAAGTGAAGTTACGCAACCCAATCAAAGGGGATTGCTCACAGACGGTACCGCAGAGTACCATTGAGTTCATCAAGAAAGTAGCCTAGGAGCGCTAATGGCCCTCTCCGCAAGTCGCACGCGCGCCCTCGTTATAAGCCTGCTCTCCGTCGTGGGATTGGTTCTGGTATTGGGCTTTGCGGGCGCGCTGGTGAACCGCTTGCGCGGTGTGCCGGAGTATCCGCCTCCGGTGCTTGAGATGAGCGAAGATGGAAGCCCGGTGGTGAGTGTCTTGCCTAGTCGGGCCGAGCTTGGCGGGACTGTCTTCATCACGGGAGCGCATTGGCCGGAAGGCGCACTCATTAGGCTCCAACTCACCTATCCAAATGGGGATTCGGCCGTCACGGTCGGACACATTTGGGCGGACGCATACGGCACCTTTCGGGTCCCCTTCGTTCTTCCCGTAGACCTGCCGCTTCTCGGCGAGAATTCCTTAGTACTCGAAGGGCGGGGTGAAACTCCCCGCGGAAATGAGCACCTGCATACGCTACCCTTGCAGGTGACGCGCACAGGCTGGCCGCTGGTAGTGGCGGTGACTGCCGGTGATGAAAAACCCCTCGCCGGGGCGCACGTGACTCTCTATGACGCGGTTGGTCAACGCTTGGCTGAAGTCTTTACCCAGGATGATGGCAAGGCGACCATTCCGGAGGTGCCGCTGGGCGCTTACATCGTTGGCGTGCGCAAGGTTGACTTTGCGCTCTTCCGCGGCGAGGTTGAAATCAAGCGGCGCGAGACTGAAGTGCCGGTTGCCTTGTCCCCACGCGCTGGCGGGCGCTTGTTTGTGGGCGGCATCGATAACTCACTCACCCTCATCGATACGGCCAGCAATCTATCCATTACGCGCTATGAGGATGTCTCACGTACATACAGTCTCGTCCGCAGCGTGGATGGACGGTATCTCTACAGCGGCCGTTACGGCGGTGCGATTGTGCGCTTCGACGCTGCCACAGGCGAAGAAGACGAACGAATGGAGATCGAGAGCGACTATAGCCAACCTACTTTCCTGTCGCTTCGACCTGCGGATGAAAAGACTCTCTACGGTCTCATGAGGTTCCAGAGTGATAGTGATGAGCGGATCTACCGTATTGTGACAATCGACCTGGAGTCCCGACGCGTCACCGCTAGCGTGACGAATATCCCTTCGTTTGGGCAACTCATCCTGACGCCGGATGGTTCGCGCCTTATTCACGTGGGACACTGGAGCAAGACGATTACGGTGTTGAGCACGAATCCGCTCGCAGTGCTGCGCACGATTGAAGTCAAGGAGAATCCGGGGCGGAGCGTCTTGGCCCCGGATGGCACGCGCTTGTTCACCACACTGATAGATTCCGGAGTCCTGGCTATTGTCGACATTCGCGAGGGCACTGTGGTGCAGGGCACAACCACGGGCAGCGGCTCAATTGCTCTGGCGTTACATCCGAACTCTAAGTACCTGTATGTGCTGAATGGCGTGTTTGGCTACTGTCAGGTGCTTGACCCGGAAACCCTAGAGGTAAAGGATACCTTCCCGGTCGGGCAGCGACCCCGCACCATGGCACTCTCCAGCGACGGTCACTATCTCTACATTGCAGAAGAAAGTGACCCTACGCTGCACGTCATCGACACAACCAACTATCAACAAGTTGATGCCATCACGCTCTCCAGCAGGGCACGGACGCTGGAAGTCCCAAACTAGAACCCACATTCTTTGGCCCGCGTGAGTTGATCCTACACCCAGCCTTAAATGCCAACGACTGCATCCCTCATCGATTGTTTAGATTGCTGCCAAGATACTTGCACGCTTTTTTCACCCGTGCTATACTATCCGTGTAGGACCTCTCTACGTCCGTTTTTCTTCCAACCTTGTCTTCGCTGAATAATATTTGGCGAAATACGTATGCGGTCTATTCGCGTCTCGATTGTTTCCACCCTTTTTGTCTTTGTCTTTACCGCGTTAGTACTACCTAGCAGTGTTGTACAAGCGGTGGGTCCGCTTGCCGGTAGGGTCATAGTGATAGACCCCGGGCACGGCGGAGAAGACCCGGGAGCCGTAGTGAACGGCTTCAAAGAAAAAGACGTCAATATCCAGATAGCGCTCAAGCTCAAAGCGTTGTTGGAAAGTGCTGGTGCCACCACTGTTTACACACGAGTTGACGACTCGACCTTGGGGACCAGCGCCAACCATCGCAGATCAGACTTGGAAACCCGCCTGCAGATAGCAAACCAATCGAATGGGGATATTTTCGTTTCAATTCATGCAGACTCATTGGCGGATGCTTCACGCACGGGAGTGGTTGTCTTCTATGGGCCTGCGAGTGGTTACCTTTACGCGCACACACGGCCACCGGAACTCATAGCCCAGAGCAGGAACCTGGCAGACTCGCTTCGTGATCAACTCAAGGAAATCACCAGAGCCGACGATCGCGGCGTACAGTCTGCACCGTATTACATCCTTGGCAAGATAAACCTCCCGGCGGTACTCGCAGAAATCGGCACATTGTCCAATTACGCGGAAGCACTCAAGCTCAATGACCCTAGCTACCAACAAAAAGTCGCGGCTTCACTCTATCGGGGCATTTACACGTACTTCACGGAGCCGGACGGGCGCTTTGTCGCAGACCTAACGATACCGGACGGCACCCCAGTGCTGGCAGGCGGCAACTTTACAAAGACCTGGAAAGTTATGAACACCGGCGGAGTTCCTTGGAATGGAGACTATCGATTGGTCTTCAAAGGCAGAAATCAGTTGGGCGGGCCTGTGAGCGTGCCCTTGCCCTACCTCATGCCCGGACAGACCGGCAGCGTGAGTGTGAGACTGCGCGCTCCAACCGTATGCGGAGAATGTATGGGGGTCTGGAGCATGCGAGGGCCGGGCGGCCTGAATCTTGGCGACGATTTGTGGGTGAGCATTGGGTTGCGTGACAAGCTGCCGACCGATCCGGCGCCGCGAATCAATAGCCCTGGCTCGATTTACTATGCTCAGACGGGGCATAACATCTTTGGCGGATTTCGCACGTTCTTCGAGGCAAACGGCGGCGTCGATATCTTCGGCTATCCGCGCACTGAAGAGCTTATTGAAGACGGCAAGACCGTGCAATACTTCCAGCGGGCGCGTTTCGAGTATCACCCGGAATACGCTGGCACGCCCTACGAAGTCCAGCTTACGCTGCTCGGCTACCAGATTCGCAATGGCGAGCCGCCGGCCGCAAGGGTAGCGCCAGTACCGACAACTGAGACTCAGCAGTATTTTCCCGAAACCGGACATTCCGTTCACTTCGCGTTCCTGAAGTTCTTCCGCGAGAACGGTGGCATCTATATCTTTGGCTACCCCATCACGCAGGAGGTCGTTGAAGATGGCAAGATCGTACAGTATTTCCAACGTGCCCGTTTCGAATATCACCCACAACACGCCGGTACCCGTTACGAAGTGCAACTCGGACTCTTAGGCGACGCAGTTCTGCGTCAAAGGGCATTGCTTTTCGACTGAAGCACCAACGGAGGTGCTCTCCCAAAACTGAATGTACGTATATGTTACCCACACATATACGCACCGATCCTTCCTCCATTTTTCCTGATGACAAGCCGCTCGTACGCCCGGGCGGCTTGTCATTTAATGCGTTAGCCTCATGGGGGCACGCGGTACGCGCTGCTAGAATGCCGGGCTCTCATTCATCTCGATTCTGTTCATTGGGCATGATTCCGTGAGTTGATTGCAGCTTTCCGGATCCCATTGCGTTTCTCGTCTGAGCTGCAACTACCGCGCGCTTGCCATATCTCATACATCTATGTAGAATAATACTATGTCACTTACTGTAGTTTAGTTGACACGTGGACACTCAACTTGTAGTATGTTCGTAGTGAAGTCTTCCTACGGGAATGCATGAGGACGCTTTCGCATGGCAGAACAGCCGCAAAAGAGATCTAGAACTGACGAAACCGCGACTGACGCAGACCTGTTGCGCCTGCCGGTGGTGGTTCTCACAGATTCCGTAGTCTTTCCGTACATGACGGTGCCCTTGCGGTTAGAAGACGAAGCGGCATTCCGGGCCGTTTCGGCGGCAACGGAGGGAGACCATAAGGTCTTGCTTCTTACACCGGACAAGGAATTCAACCTGCAGCGCCCAAAGCGGGAGCATGCCGGCACAGTCGGCACCATCGCCGGCGTGGGACAACTCATGCGCCTGCCTGACGGCAAACATCAGGCGCTCTTCCAGGGGCAACAAAGGGGCCGTCTGCATAGCATTTGGAAGAAGAAGCACTTGATCGCGGAGGTGGAGGTTGTAGAAGAGGTCGTCGAGACCAGCTTGGAAACCGAAGCGCTTGTGCGGAGCGTCATCAACCAGATCGAAGCATATGTGGAGAAAGAACCCCAAGTACCGCGCGACGCAGTGGCAGTAGCGCGGGGCATGGACGATCCCGGACGCCTCGCCGACCTTTTTGGCTACGCGCCGGAATTGACCCTCGATGAACGGCGCACACTGCTCAGCATTACCGATCCGGTGGAACGCTTGCAGCGCGTCTACCGCATCATGGCCCGGCAATTGCAAATCTCTGAGGTCAAGGCGCGCATCCAGGGTGAGATCCAGCAAGGCATGGAAAAAGCCCAGCGAGAGTACTACCTGCGGGAGCAACTCAAAGCAATTCACCGCGAACTGGGAGAGACCAATCCGCAACTGGCAGAAATCGAAGAAATCAAGAAGGCGATCGAAGACTCGGATATGCCGGATGAGGTCAAGGACAAAGCGCGTCACGAAGCGGGTCGGCTCGGCAACATGCCGTCGGCTTCACCTGAAGTCGGCATCGTGCGCACGTATTTGGAGTGGCTTCTTGGCTTGCCGTGGGAAAACGGGTCCGATAAGGATATTGACATAAATAGTGTCAAGACTGTTCTCGACCAGGACCACTACGGACTAAACAAAGTCAAGGACCGGATACTCGAATACCTGGCGGTGCGTAGCCTCGCAAAACATGCGCGCACTCCCATCCTCTGTCTCATCGGCCCGCCGGGAGTTGGCAAGACCTCACTGGGCCGTTCCATTGCGCGCGCCTTGGATCGCAAGTTCGTCCGCATCAGTTTGGGCGGTGTGCGCGACGAGGGAGAGATCAGGGGACATCGCCGTACCTATATTGGCGCGCTGCCCGGCAGGATCATCCAGGGCATGCGCCAGGGTGGTGTGGTCAATCCGGTATTCGTGCTCGATGAGATCGATAAACTCGGCTACGACTTCCGCGGCGATCCTTCCAGCGCCATGCTTGAAGTGCTCGATCCCGAACAGAACTTTAGCTTCTCCGATCACTATCTCGAAGTTCCTTATGACCTCTCGAATGTCCTGTTCATTGCGACGGGCAACTTAATGGAAACCATCCCGCCTGCCCTTCTCGACCGCATGGAAGTGATCAACATCTCGGGCTATACGGAGGAAGAGAAGCTCCACATTGCGCGGGGCTATTTGGTCCCACGACAACTCAAGCAGCACGGACTGACGCGGTCGCAGTGCAAGATGACGGATGACGGCCTGCGCAAGGTTGTCCGCGGTTACACTGCCGAGGCCGGCGTGCGGAACTTAGAGCGGCAGATTGCCACCATTGATCGGAAAGTTGCGCGCATGGTAGCTGCGGGTGAACAGAAATCGGTACGCGTCGGCCCACGCCGTGTGCAGGAATTGTTGGGCCCGGAAAAGGTCAACACAAAACTTGACAAGCGTCAGCATGAAGTAGGCGTGGTCACGGGTTTGGCCTGGACCGCCGCTGGTGGGGAGATCAGCACGATAGAAGCTGCCCTCATGAAAGGCAAAGGCAATCTCATCTTGACCGGGCAACTTGGCGAAGTAATGCAGGAGTCCGCCATGACGGCGCTCTCCTTCGCCCGCGCGAAAGCCCGTTCGTTCAACATTGCGTCAGACGTAATCGAGGGCAATGACCTCCACGTGCACGTGCCGGCCGGCGCCGTGCCCAAGGAAGGGCCGTCTGCCGGGGTAGCGCTGGCGACCTCGATTGTCTCCATCTTTACCCAGCGCCCTGTAAGCAAGGATGTCGCCATGACCGGCGAGGTCACGTTGCGCGGTCGTGTGCTGCCGGTGAGCGGGCTTAAGGAAAAGCTGCTTGCCGCGCACCGCGCCGGAGTGCAATCTGTGGTTCTTCCCAGCAAGAACAGGCACAGCCTGGAGGATGTGCCGAAAGAAGCGCTCGACGAGTTGCGCATCATTTGGGCCGAAACCATGGATGACGTGCTCGACGCCGCACTGCTGGAGGCCGCCCCCACTGAGAAACGCAAGAAAAAATACCCAACGAGAAAGCGACGACTTTCCACGCCACCGCCGGAGAGTCACCCTGTGGTTACACCTATTAGTCCAACGATAGCTGAGGAGGTATGACAGAGATGGGAAAGATTATTGGCATTGACCTCGGTACGACCAACTCCGTGGTCGCGGTAATGGAAGGTGGCGATCCTGTCGTCATTCCAACGTCGGAGGGTGGAGACCTCTGCCCATCTGTGGTCGGTTTCACCAAGAGCGAAGAGCGTTTGGTAGGCCAGTTGGCGCGGCGGCAAGCCGTACTCAATCCGGAGAACACGGTGTCGTCCATCAAGCGCTTCATGGGCCATCGTGAAGATGAAGTGCAAGACGAGGGCCGCCGGGTAGCGTATTCGATTTCCAAGGGCCCCAAAGGTGAAGCGCGGGTAGCCGTGCCAGCTCTGGGTAAGGACTTCACGCCGGAAGAGATCTCCGCGATGATCCTGCAGAAGCTCAAGGGCGACGCGGAGAAATACTTGGGCGAGGAGGTCACGCAGGCTGTTATCACCGTGCCGGCGTACTTCAACGACAGCCAACGTCAGGCAACGAAGAATGCCGGTCAGATTGCCGGGCTCGAGGTGCTGCGCATCATCAATGAGCCGACTGCGGCCTCCTTGGCCTATGGCCTCGACAAGAAGACCACCGAGACCATCTTGGTCTGGGACCTGGGCGGCGGCACATTTGACGTCTCGATACTTGAAGTCGGTGACGGTGTTTTCGAAGTAAAGTCCACGGCCGGCGACACACATCTGGGCGGAGACGACTATGACGATAGGATCGTGAGCCATCTCGCCGAGCAGTTCCAAAGCGATGAAGGCATCGATCTGCGCAAAGACCGCCAGGCGTTGCAACGCTTGATTGAAGCTTCGGAAAAGGCCAAGATCGAGCTCTCCACAATGGTCCAGACGGAAATCAACTTGCCCTACATTACTGCCGATCAGAATGGCCCCAAGCATCTCTCCAACACGCTGTCGCGTGCGCGCTTTGAAGACTTGACCGCAACCCTGACCGAGCGAACTAAGAGACCGTTCCAACAGGCTTTGAATGACGCCGGGCTGAGTCCCAACGACATCGATGAAGTGGTCCTCGTGGGCGGCGCGACGCGCATGCCGGTGATTCAGGAACTGGTCACGAAACTCATCGGCAAAGACCCGCACCAGGGTGTAAATCCGGACGAGGTCGTGGCTGTAGGCGCGGCCATCCAGGCCGGCGTGCTCGGCGGCGAGGTTCAGGATGTGGTCTTGCTCGACGTCACGCCGCTTAGCTTGGGCGTTGAGACGCTCGGCGGCGTCTTCACGAAGATGATCGAGCGCAACACGACTGTCCCCACGCGCAAGAGCGAGATCTTCTCAACCGCGCAAGACGGGCAGAGCGCGGTGGACATCATGGTCTTCCAGGGCGAGCGCCCGATGGCCAAGGACAACATGCTCTTAGGCCAGTTCCGGCTTGAGGGTATCCCGCCCGCGCCGCGCGGTGTGCCGCAGGTTGATGTAACGTTTGACATTGACGCCAACGGCATCCTCAACGTGACGGCAAAAGACCTGGGCAGCGGCAAAGAGCAGAACGTTACCATCCACGCCTCCACGACCCTCAGCAAGGAGCAGGTGGACCAGATGGTCAAGGAGGCCGAAGAGCACGCTGACGATGACCGCGCCCGGGCCGAGGAAGTTGAGTTGCGCAATCGCGCTGACACGCTCCTGTACCAGACGGAGCGTACGCTCAAGGACCTTGGGGAGGATGACATCCCTGAGGAAGACCGCGCGGCCGTCGAGAGTGCTCTCGAAAATCTGCGCGAGGCGCTCAAGGGAGAAGATACCGCGAGCATCAGCGCGGCGGTGGAAGAGGTGCAGCAAGCCTCTATGAAGATCGGTGAGGCCATGTATGCCAAGTCCGGCGCAGCGCAGGGTGAAGACGGCGATCCGGTTGGCGCTGCGCCAGGCCCGCAGGCAAGCAATGGCGACGCCAACGACGACACGGTCGTTGACGCTGAGTTTCGTGCCACAGATGAGTCCGACGCTGAGGAAAAAGCTGATGCGTCAGAGAGTGAGAAGCGCTAGAGCGGAGCCGGTTCATTGAGTCGGCCTCTGTGGGAGGAATGAAACTCGTGGCACGATCTAAGAAAGCCGAACAGCCAACAGGCGAAGACTCGCACATCCATGCTGCGGAATCGGGGCGTACTGAGGAAAGCCAGGACTCTGCAGTCAATGGCGGCGATGGAGATATTTCAGCAGAACAGGAAGCCCCTGAGGCATCGGTGGAAGAGCAACTTGCTACAGCCGCGCAGGAAGCCGAGACGTACAAGGATAGATTCCTGCGCGCCCGGGCGGATCTGGAGAACTACCGCAAACGGTCGGCGCAATTCATCACGGAGGGTGTCCGCGACGGTCAGAGGCAAACGTTCGAGGCTATCTTGCCTGTTATCGACAACCTCGAACGGGCCGTGGACTATCAGGAGCAGCACAAGACTGACTCCGTAGAAGACCTGCTCACCGGCGTCCGCATGACCTTGTGGCAACTCCGCGAAGTGCTGGAGCGCCAGGAGGTAAAGCGCATCGAGGCCTTGGGCGAGCCCTTCGATCCGCGCTACCACGAGGCGGTAGAGGTACAGCCCGCCGAGGGTGACGTGGAAGCCGACACTGTGGTTGGGGAAATCCAGACCGGCTACCTCTTCGGCGATGTGGTCCTCCGACCCGCCAAAGTGCGCGTGGCTCAACCGCGTCAAACGGCCGCTACCGATGAAGAGCCAACGGAGGCCACCTGAGCGGCACTAGGTCTCATGATCTAGAGCTATACCTTGAGCTGTAGAGAGAGTGCAATGGAGTTCAAGGACTACTACAAGGTATTGGGCGTAACACCGAAGTCTTCGTCAAAAGAGATCAAGGAGACCTATCGGCGGCTTGCCCGCAAGTATCATCCGGACGTGAACCCCGGTGACGCCAGCGCGGAAGAACGCTTCAAGGAAATCAACGAGGCGTATGAGGCGCTCCGGGATGAGAAGAAGCGGGCACGCTATGACCAGGTGCGCGTTGCTCACCAATCCGGGCGCTCCTGGCAAACCCACGCCCGCACCGGCGCCGGCGGCGGTTTCCCGTTTGACTTAGAGGGATTGGGTGGTATTGACTTTGAGAACCTCGGACGCGGCAATAAGGGCTCCGGCGGCTTCTCTGACTTCTTCGAAACACTCTTCGGTCGCGCGCAGCAGGCGGGCGACCAACAGGGCCGAGACCTGGAGCAAGAGATCAAGGTTACGCTGGCCGAGGCGTATGCGGGCACCCGCCGGACGTTCACTCTGCAAGTCCCCTGCCAATGCCCGGCCTGCGCTGGATCGGGACGCCTAGAGAACATGGTGTGCACCGTATGTCGGGGCAGTGGTTCCCGGACACGGCAGCGCCGGCTCGACGTGAAGATTCCCGCCGGGGTGCGTGAAGGATCCCGCATTCGTGTCGCGGGGGAAGGGCATCCTGGGAGAAACGGAGAACGCGGCAATCTCTATCTGATCGTGAGGATCGCGCCGGATTCGCGCTTCGAGTTGCAGTCGGACGATTTGCACGTGACCGTGCCGGTAGACCTGGTGGACGCGGTCTTGGGCGCTGAGATTCCCGTGCCGACGCCGGACGGTAAGAGCGTGATGATGCGCATTCCGGTGGAGACGCAGAACGGACAGGTGTTTCGACTTGCCGGCCAGGGCATGCCCAGATTGAGGGGCAGCGCACGCGGCGGTTTGTTCGTGCGTGTGCGGGTGCGCCTGCCGAAAGGACTGACGCCCCGTGAGAAGGAGCTCTTTGCCGAGTTAGCCCAACTGCGCAAAGGAAGCCCTGTCACGGCGTAAAGTGCATGGATAAAGGATAGCGCAAAGCCTTACCGGGGAGATTGAGGAGTGTCATGAGTATTCGCTTCGAGGGCGAGGGGCTATTCTTTGCAATTGGCGTAGTGGCCGAGAGACTGCGCGTTCATCCCCAAACGCTGCGGCACTACGAACGTCTCGGCTTGGTCAAGCCCCGCCGTTCAAAAGGCAACGTGCGCCTTTACTCACACGCCGATTTGGAGCGAATGGAGCAGATCCAGCGGTTGGTAAACGACCTTGGCGTCAATCTTGCCGGGGTGGAAGTAATCCTCAATCTCACCGAGCGCATGGAGCGGCTCCAAGAAGAAATGGAACAGAAACTCACCGCACAGCAAGAACAGTACGAAGCTGAGATTGCTCGGCTCAAGGGCCTATTACAGCGTGTGACTAGGAACTATTAGTCGTAGGAAAACCAAGAGTTTACCAGATTGAGAGTCAACGGTCTTGTTCTGAGGGCTGTTGCAGGAAGAAGTAAGAACTGTCGCTCCCATACATGTAGGGGAGGCGAGTCGATAAGGACGATGGATCATGGCGTGGAATAACCGTTTCACGACAAAGGCGCAAGAAGCTCTTGCCAAAGCGCAAGAGCTCATGCTCCAACACAATCACAACCAACTGGACACTGAACACATACTCTTAGCGCTTCTCCAACAGAATGACGGCTTGGTGCCGCAGATGTTGGGCGCACTGAACATCGAACCCTCGCAGTTGGAACAGCAACTTGAGAGTTCACTGCGGCCCCGGCCGCACGTGTCGTTCGGTCAGAGCGGGCAAGCGCAGTATTATCTGACGCCGCGCGCCAAGCGTGTGCTTGAGCTGGCTGAAAGAGAGGCGGCACGCCTCAAGGATGAGTATGTAGGCACCGAGCATCTCTTGATCGCAATATCCGCTGCCGAGGATGGCGATGCGCACCAAATCCTGCAAGAAGCCGGCGTTGATCGTGAGAAGGTCTATCAGGCACTGGAAAAAGTACGCGGGTCACATCGCGTAACCGATCCGGAAGCGGAGTCCAAGTACCGCATGCTAGAGCGCTTCGGGCTTGATCTCACGCAATTCGCGCGCAATGAGCAGCTCGATCCGGTCATAGGACGGGACGAGGAGATCCGCAGGGTCATACAGATACTCTCGCGCCGTACGAAGAATAACCCTGTTCTTATGGGCGAACCCGGCGTCGGCAAGACAGCCATTGTCGAAGGACTGGCGCAACGCATCGTAAGTGGAGATGTCCCGGAGCAAGTTCGCGAAAAACGCGTCATAGCCTTGGATATGGCCGCGCTGCTGGCGGGCGCCAAGTTTCGCGGGGAATTCGAAGAACGTCTCAAAGGCGTTGTGGAAGAGGTGCAGAAGGCCAAGCGCGAGGTCATCCTCTTTATCGACGAACTCCATACGGTCGTAGGCGCGGGAGGGGCCGAAGGCGCTATCGACGCGGCAAACATCCTCAAGCCGGCGTTGGCGCGTGGGGAGTTGCAAGTCATCGGCGCCACGACACTTGATGAGTATCGCCGCCATATCGAGAGAGACTCTGCCCTGGAACGACGCTTTCAGCCAGTGTATGTGGATGAACCCTCCCTAGAGGACGCGATAGCCATCTTGCAAGGGCTGCGCGACAAGTACGAGGAACATCATAAGCTGAGTATTGACGATAGCGCCCTCACCGCGGCAGCGAAACTATCGCACCGCTACCTTACGGAGCGCTACTTGCCGGACAAAGCAATCGATCTCGTCGATGAGGCGGCGGCAAAGGTGCGCATGGAGATCTTCAGCATGCCGGAAGAGATCAAGGCGCTTGAAAGCCGGCTCAAGGAATGCAAACGAGGAGAGGAGGCAGCCTGGCAGGAACGGGACTACGAAAGGGCCGCCAACTATCGCACTGAACACCTGCGCTTGCAGGAAGAGTATGAGTCTGCCCGCCGAGAGTGGCTTGGCAGTCAAGAGATACGCGATGTGGTTGACGCCAAGGATGTTGCCGAAGTGCTCGCTAAGTGGACCGGCATTCCGGTGGCGCAACTCTTCCAGGAAGAGACCGAAAAGCTCTTGCAGATGGAAGCGGAACTCCACAAGCGCATCGTAAGCCAGGAAGACGCCATCGTGGCAGTTTCCGAAGCGATACGCCGTTCGCGCTCCGGCCTGGCCAACCCAAAGCGGCCCATTGGCAGTTTCCTCTTCGTCGGGCCCACCGGTGTCGGCAAAACCGAACTGGCGCGGGCGCTGGCCGAGTTCATGTTCGACGATGAAGACGCGTTGGTGCGCATCGATATGTCCGAGTATCGGGAGCGCCACAGCGTGAGCCGCCTGATTGGCGCGCCGCCAGGGTACGTTGGCTTTGAAGAGGGTGGACAGTTAACGGAAGCCGTGCGGCGGCGCCCGTATCGTGTGGTCCTCTTCGATGAAGTCGAGAAGGCGCACACCGACGTGTTCAACACGTTGCTTCAGGTCATGGAGGATGGGCGCCTGACCGACGGCCACGGGCATGTGGTTGACTTCCGCAATACCGTCATCATCATGACCTCCAATGTCGGTGCAAACCTGCTCAGTTCCAACGGTGTGCTGGGATTCCAGCCCGGTCGTACGGACGAAGAGAGGGAAGATTTCGAGTTAACCAAAGCAAAGTTGCACAGAGAACTGCGGCATACGTTTCGGCCCGAGTTTCTCAACCGCATCGATGAAATTGTCGTGTTCCACTACTTGAATAAACTGCAACTGCAAGATGTAGTCGAACGCATGCTCTTCGAGGTGCGGGAGCGTTTGGAAGAGCGTGACGTTACGCTCGACGTGAGTCCCGCGGCGAAGGAGTGGCTGGTCAAGAACGGGTACGACCATGACTACGGGGCGCGTCCCATGCGCAGGCTGGTACAACGAGAAATCGAAAACAGGCTTGCCAAGATGCTCCTAGATGGGACGCTTGCCGAAGGCTACCGCGTAACGGTAGAATTGCAAGAAGATACGCTGCATTTTGCCGCGGGACAACGCTTTTCAACTGAGAATGTGCCTGTGGAAGCTGCCGTACTATAGTGAATCACCTTGCTATACCTTCACATGGTGCACAGATGAGACGTAAGAGAAAGGTTGATACCACATTGCCCTGTAGCTCCCGCTACCGGGGCAGCGGCAGTAATGCGCTTCCGGTCGTTCCGCCGGACAATCTCGCTTGACTTGCGCCACATGCGGGGCAGGCTTATCTCGTTGTGCATAACCTTGCACGCAACGAGGTCATGAGCAGTGGCCGTGACTGCAAGCCTTCAATCCTATTGCAGTTCGCTCTTGCGAGATAACTATCTCTGTTAACCTCGACGGTTGCCTCTTATGCAGGCGACCGCTCAACCATCCCAAGGAGCACATTTACGTGAGTAGACAATGGAAGCGCACCCATACGTGCGGCGAGTTACGGAAAGAACACGTCGCGCAGGAAGTTACATTGAACGGCTGGGTGCATCGGCGCCGGGATCATGGCGGTGTCGTCTTTATCGATGTCCGTGATCGCTACGGCTTGACACAGGTGGTGATAGACCCACAGGCCTCGACAGACGTGCAGACAGCTGTGACGCAGGTCCGCAACGAATTCGTGCTGAGTCTCTCCGGCACGGTGCAAATGCGGCCCGACGGCACGCGCAACCCGAACTTGCCTACCGGCGACATCGAGGTGCATGCCGCTGACCTTCAGATACTCTCCGCGACGCAGACTCCGCCATTTGACTTGAACAACCCGGCTTTGGAGGTGGACGAGGCGATCCGGCTGCGCTACCGGTACCTCGATTTGCGCCGTGAAGACATGCAACGAAAGATGGAGTTGCGGCATCGTCTGATAAAGGCTGTCCGCGACTTTATGGATGCAGAAGGCTTTTGGGAAATCGAGACGCCGATCTTGCTCAAGAGCACGCCGGAAGGCGCGCGCGACTACTTGGTACCCAGTCGCGTACATCCGGGCAGGTTCTACGCTCTGCCGCAGTCGCCGCAGCAGCTCAAGCAGTTGCTCATGGTATCCGGTATGGACCGCTAC
Organism: Chloroflexota bacterium; assembly: GCA_028874195.1. Taxonomy (GTDB): domain Bacteria; phylum Chloroflexota; class UBA11872; order VXOZ01; family VXOZ01; genus VXOZ01. The sequence goes on along the minus strand of JAPPLM010000047.1, from coordinate 10,809 downwards.
TTTCAGATCGCGCGCTGCTTCCGCGATGAAGACCCACGGGCCGACCGCCAGCCTGAATTCACGCAGCTTGACGTAGAGATGGCGTTCGTCGAGCGTGACGATGTCATGGGCGTGATCGAGCGCCTCTACTTGGAGCTTGCCGATACGCTCAGCGACAAGACCGTCCAATCCCGACCCATTCCGCGCATCCCCTTTGCGGAGGCGATGGAGAAATATGGCTGCGATACCCCGGACCTGCGATTTGGCCTGGAACTCGTTGATGTCTCCGGTCTCGCGCAAGAGACGGATTTTCGCGTTTTCAAAGACGTGGTTGCCAAGGGCGGCATCGTCAAAGGCGTCCGTGTGCCGGGGTGCGCGCACTACTCGCGCAAGCAGATCGACGAGTTCACTGACCTGGCCCGCTCGTTGGGTGGAAAGGGACTCGTTTCCATAGCTCTTGACGATGGTCAGGTGCGCTCGCCGGTGCTGCAACACCTGGGCGAGGAGGCAGCAGCGCGCATTGCTAGAGCGCTTTCAGCGGAAGCCGGCGACCTGGTGCTCATCGTGGCCGATCAACCGGACGTAACCAACGCGGTGCTCTCCCGCCTGCGCCTGGAGATTGGCGATCGGCTCGGTCTGCGTGATCCGAATACTCTGGCCTTCTGCTGGCTCGTGGACTTTCCCCTGTTCGAATGGGATGAGGAAGAAGGTCGTTGGAGCTTTGTCCACAATCCCTTCTGTGGGCCATTCCCAGAGGACGAGCACTTGATCACGTCGGATCCGGGCAGCGCCCGCTCGTTGCAGTATGACTTGGTGTGCAACGGCTGGGAGATCGGCGGGGGCAGCGTCCGCGCGCACAAGCGGGAACTGCTCGAACAGATCTGGTTAACGATGGGCTTTACCAAGGAGCAAATTGACGAACAGATCGGGCATATGCTTGAGGCGTTTTCCTATGGTGTACCGCCGCACGGCGGCATTGCCATGGGGCTTGATCGTACTATCGCCATATTCGCGGATGTCGAAAGCATCCGCGAGACCATCGCCTTTCCCAAGAACCAACAGGCTATCGACATAATGACGCAGGCGCCGTCGCCTGTGTCCGATGCGCAATTGGAAGAGGTCCACTTGGCCCTACGCAATGACAAGGAATAGCTGTCACTCCGTCATGTGCGACTCGAAAGCACGCCTCTGCGCTTCCACGTGCAGAGGCGTGCTTCACTTGTGCGTGAACGAGGGGTCATGTGTCTGGATTCTCCGAGGTTTCTTTGATAGGCTTACTGCCAAAGCGTGGGTTCTAAGAACAGACGCAGCGCTCTCAAAGCAATTAGCGTAAGCGTAAGGAGGCATGCAGGTGAAAATTTACATAATGACGGACATGGAGGCGGTTGCCGGTGTTGTCGATTCAGATAACTACTGTGCCAAGACATCACGTTACTACGAGCGTGGCCGGGAACTGACAACCCTGGAGACTAACGCCGCCATAGAGGCGTGCCTGGAGGCAGGCGCCACGGAAATCTTGGTCGTGGACGGCCACGGCCAAGAAGCCATTGACCCGATTCTCCTGCACCCGGAAGCCAAGCTGTTGGCGGGACGGCCCATTGGCTATCCCTTTGGGTGTGATGACAGTTTCGATGCGGCACTGAGCATTGGACAGCATGCCAAGTCGAATGCCGATGGCGGTCATCTGGCGCATACCGGCTCGTTCAACTGCGAAGATCTCTCCATCAACGGCGTTTCAGTCGGCGAGATGGGATGCAATTTTCTCTTTGCGTCGTATTTTGGCGTGCCGTCGATATTCCTCAGCGGAGATCAAGCGGCCGCTGACGAAGCCAAAGCCCTAGTGCCCAATATCGAAACGGCGGCCGTCAAGGCAGGGCTTCCGCGCGGACCCGCGGCAGGCATATCCGGTGACGAGAATAGAAAGTTCAACGGCGCCGCGATTCACTTGCACCCGACCAAAGCCCGCAAACTCATCAAAGAAGGCGTGCAGCGCGCGCTTGCCAAGCGGCATGAGATCAAGCCGTTCTGGCTGGAACCGCCCTACGAGCTCGTGAGCGTGTCGCGTCCGGAGAACGGCACGCCGTCTCGCACGGCCCGCGCCGCTGCGGATGACTTACTCGAGTTGCTGAGAAAGCCGCGCACGTATAGCGCCACGCATGCGGTACCGGCGCGCTGACGCATTTCCGGTTGCAATGACTCCGGCAGTCCGAAGCTGGGAAAGAAGCTATTCATCGCGGCTCGTGCATTGTCGGGTCATGGATCTGAACTCTTCTGCGTCGCGGAAAACAGATTCGGTGTCTGATGGTCAGCGTGTGCAACTGTAGCGATCTGCCTACGGTACAATTGATAGTTGAATGCACGACAGGGGTGCGGAGGCCGGACGGTTCACGCGGCAGTGTCCGGCACTCCGGGAGCGTAAGCAGGATCAACAACCTGGGAGAGGGTGGCATGCAGATCCTAGTCGTAGACGACGACCAGAAGATCACCGCGCTCCTTCACAGAGCACTTTCCCATCAAGGCTACGAGGTGGAAGTGGCGCACGATGGCTTTCAGGCCCTCTCGCTCGTGTCGCAGAACCGGCCCGACCTGATCGTGCTTGACATCCTCATGCCGGGTCTTGACGGCTTGCGCGTGTGCAAACGCATCCGCCAGGAGAGTACCGTGCCTATCCTCATGCTCACTGCCAAAGATGAGATCTCCGACCGTGTGGTGGGCCTCGACACCGGCGCGGATGACTATTTGGTCAAGCCGTTCGAGCTTGAGGAACTCTTCGCCCGTATTCGCGCTCTGTTGCGCCGGAGCATGTCGCCGGAAGACGAGGTGCTCCACTTTGCCGATCTGACCCTTGATACCTCCGCGAGGCGCGCGCAGCGCAACAATAGGATGTTCGACCTCACTGCTACGGAGTATGAACTCCTTCTCCTCTTCATGCAGAGTCCACGGCGGGTGCTGCCTCGCCACTACATTATGGAAAAGGTGTGGGGGTACGATTTCGAGGGCGAATCAAACGTTCTCGAAGTCTACGTCGGCTATCTGCGGCAGAAGCTAGAAGCAGACGGTGATTCCCGCATCATCTATACCGTGCGCGGCGTCGGATACGTACTACGCGAGAGCTAACCCATGTCTCTGCGTCTCCGCCTTACGTTCCTGGCAGGGAGCGTACTTGCAATTACGCTCGTTGTCTACTATGTGCTCACGTACATTCTCATTTCTCGTGCCATCTACGCCGAGATCGATCAGGTCCTGGAGACCCAGGTGCGCGAGGTACTGGTCTTTACGCAAGTTCGACCCACGCCGCATGGGCTGCACCTCGTTCCAAGTCCCGAGTTCAGCGACGCATTTGCCCACTCCGGCATCTTCGTTCAAGTTGTCGGCAGAGACGGCTCGGTCTATTCTCGGTCGCCAAGTCTCAGTGACGAAAAGCTGCCGAGCGGCAACGATGTACTTGACCGGGCGCGCCTTGGTGAGCCTTTCATAGAGACGGTAGCGATACGCGGGACTCAATTGCGCGTTTACCACCACCCCTATGTCGTCCAGGGGCGGCTGCATAGCATGTTGCAAGTCGCCCGCTCACTTGCTGACGTGGAGACGAGCTTGCGCCAACTGCGCGCGATCATACTTGTCGGCGGGGGTGTGAGCATCGTTGCGGCGATGGGCTTGGCATACCTTATTGCGCACGCCGGCCTGCTTCCGCTCGAACGCTTGGCTCAGGCGGCACAGGTGATCGGCCAGACCCAAGACCTCAGTAAGCGCGTGCCGCAGGCCGGCGCTCGCGATGAAGTGAACCGTCTGGCTGAGACGTTCAACATCATGTTGGACCGCCTTCAGAGCAGCTATGCCCGCATAGCTGAAGCGCTGGCGGCCCAGCGGCGCCTTGTGGCCGATGCCTCGCATGAACTCCGCACCCCGTTAACGGTCATCCGCGGCAACGTGGCGCTGCTGCGGGATATACCGGACCTGTCGGAGGAGGAACGCAAAGCCGCGCTCAACGACATTGCCGTAGAATCGGAACGCATGAGTCGCTTGGTCTCGGACATGCTGGCCTTGGCGCGTGCCGATGCGGGACAGACCGTGCGGCGTGAACGCGTCGATCTGAACGGGATTGCCGCGGATGTTGTGCGCCAAGCGCCATACTTCAATCCAATGGTAGGCGTCCACTTGCGCGCGGCGACTGACGATGTCTGTGTGCTTGGCGACCCCGATCTTCTCCGCCAACTTGTCCTGATTTTGCTTGACAATGCGCTCAAATACACGCCGGCGGGCGGCTCGGTTACCGTGAGCACCGTAAGCAAAATGCGCGCGGTCCATCTCACGGTGCAGGACACCGGTATCGGTATGCGCGAGGCTGATATTGCCAGCGCCTTCGACCGCTTCTACCAGGCCGATGGGGCCCGCCACTCCGGTGGGTTTGGACTGGGTCTTTCCATCGCAAAATGGATTGTGGAAGCGCACGGTGCAGCTCTTGACATAAAAAGCAACACCGACCAAGGAACCACCGTAACGGTCAAGCTGCCCCGCAATCTAGCCGACCTGGAGGAGGACATCGACGCGCCAAAGAGAGCAGTGCGGGAAACCAGTGGCGATAATGCCAATGCCACGCTCCTCGACCACTCTTCCCGACAGCAAAATGATGACGTAATCTCTTAGCACGCCGCGTGCGCCTAAACCACACCGTTTTTCAGGCAACCCTTAGCTAGCGGGTGTACACTGAGACTAGAGGACATTCATTACCAAGGAGGCACGGCAGTGGCTATGTCTTCAGTTCCCGCTCAATCAGATAACAGAGGTATCCAGGGTGACTATCCCGGCCGGAAAGGGCTCGGATTCGTCATCGTACTCAGTATCGTGGTCGCATTGGTCGCGGGCATTGTTGCCGGCAGCCTTACCGCGTGGCTGATCTTGCGTCAAGCGCAAACAGAGCCTGTGGTGGCTACGCAGACGCCGCAAATTACCTACGTGCAAGAGGCAGAAGCAAGCGCCGCTGCCGTTTACCAGGCCGTGGCACCCAGCGTTGTTACGGTCCTCGTCTTGGATGAGAATGATGACGGACCCCGCAGATTCGGCGCCGGCACCGGTATCATCGTGGACGGTCAAGGCCACATTCTGACGAACAATCACGTTGTTAGCAATGTTGACAGGGTGCAGGTGCAGTTGCTCGATGGGAGCAGACTGTTCGCGGAAGTCGTTGGCGGTGATCCGGGGACCGACCTTGCCATCATTCGGGCTGAGTTTCCTCCCGGACCGCTTCAGATTGCAAGGTTTGGAGACTCTAGGATGGTAAGGCCGGGCGACCCGGTCTTCGCCATCGGCGCGCCGTATGGCTATAGCCATAGCATCACCGCGGGCATCGTGAGTGCGGTGGGGAGGGCCTATACCGGTGAAGAACGCCGCATCAGCGGCCTCATTCAGAGCGATGCAGAAATCAACCCCGGCAACTCCGGCGGGCCGCTGCTCAACGTCAATGGCGAAGTGGTCGGCATTACGACGGCCATCCTGACGAACAACCAGCGATTCATGGGAGTTGGTCTGAGCATTCCCTCCAACTTGGTGCAGCAACTCTTGCCGCAACTTATAAAGGGCGAGCAAATCCGACGCGCGTTCTTGGGTGTGAGCATGGACACACTTACACCGCAACAAGCCCGCGCACGGAATCTCGAAATCCAGCAGGGAGTATGGGTGAGACGAGTCACGCCGGGTAGCGCCGCGGCAAAGGCCGGTATTCGTGGCTCGCAACGCTTGCAAAGCGCCGATATCATCACGGCGCTTGACGGCGTGGCGATCAAGACTTCCGACGACCTCATCGCCTACATACAGACGAAAGACGTTGGCGACACGATCACGATTACGGTCTACCGAAGCGGTGAGACCTTGGAGTTCACGGCAACGCTCGGCGCCTGGCCGAATAACTGAGTAAGATATCCGTTGCATCTGCAGGGCTATAGCTGCCCAGCGGTCAAGCTTAACCGCTTGACCGCTTGCTGCTGCCGGGATACGATGTCTGGAGAGGCACTCCCGTCGTTCACTCCGGAGGCGCTGCAATGCGGATGCCGCCTATACGCGACGACTTGCCGGACGCCAGCTATGCGGACGCAGTGTTCACCGTTGTTACGTTGCGCACAGCGATTCTGACCGGCTTCGTCGCCGGGGCGATTGTACCGTGCATTCCCTTCGCTATCCTCATCTTTGCCGGCCTCTTCGGCACGTTTCTTCTGAACCGCGGCACGATCGACTTGACCACGTCATATGCAATTGCGCCTGGCAGCGGCGAAGCGGCGGCGCGAGTTCTTATACTGTTCTTGCTGTGTAGCAGTATTCTGGGAGCGCTGATGGGGGCGGTGCGTCGCTGGTGCGTGCAGCGCAATGTCACGTGGAGTTTGTTCGTCGGCTTTCACTTCTCAACCCATCCCGGCCCGCAAACGGTGCTCGCCCTCATCGTTGTGCCGTCGCTCATTGCAGGTGCACTCCATATGATGAGCCTCGAGGTCGGCTACCTTGTCAGCATTGCCCCAGTGCTCTTCTTCATGTTCCCTTTCTGGTCGCTATCCGGTTTCGTTTACGAGACGACATGGGAACCAATTGTCTTCTTGATATTGCGAATTGCCGTAGGTGAACCCATGACATGGCTGAGGCGAGAGGCGGCCTTGGTCCATTTGCTGAAAGATGATTCAGAGCTCGTTGCCTGCCGCCTTGTCTCCGTTCGAATTGATGCGGAAATCGGCGTGGCATATGTCCGCGGTGACTTCCGCACGCCCGATCACTACCGCCGGGTACGAGAGATCGGTCAACGTATCGTTGGTGTATGCGCTGTGGAGGCAGAAGGTCTGACAAGCCTTGAGATCGAGAACGCGAAACACGCCGCCATGCCGGATCGACTGACAGTCAGTAGAAGACACCACTTCACTAGGCTTGACCAGAAGCAAGAAGAGAAAAGTGCAAGAAGGCTGCCGCACTAAAGGATGCTGCAGACGTTGCGCATGCTGTGGCAGATCTTGGTCGGCATTGTTCCCCGTGCCAGCCGCAACGGGAGTCACAATTCAACGGAGCGATAGACTATGTTAAGTCAACATCCGATGGTCCCGCCAGATAGGCCGCCAGTGCAGAATATGCCGACGAATCTGCCCGCTGGGGTCGAGGAAGACGCCGTGCTTACCGTTGTCGATATACGCGCCGTCGTTGTAGCCGGTTTTGCGGCGGGAGCGCTGGTGCCTTGTATTCCTCTTGTGCTTTTGGGTGCCGTTGGCATTGTCGCTACTCTTCTCTTGAACCGCGGCACGATAGATTTCGCCGCCGGCTCCACGTCTGCGGGCGGCGTGACGCCATGGGTTGTATTCATGCTCTCGCTAGTATTCCTAAGCAGTGGAATATTGGGAGCGGTCATGGGTATGGTACGGCGCTGGAGCGTGCGCCGAGGAATTGCTTGGGGATTGCTGGTCGGCTCTTACTTCTCATCGCATCCTGGTCCCCAGTCGGTGATTGCCCTTGCCGTGGTGCCAGTTTTGGCTGCGGGCTTCTTGCATGCAGTGAGCATGGCCGCTGGTTACACCGTAAGTTTCGCACCTCTGTTCTTCTTGATATTTCCGCCCGCTTGGATCCTGGCCGGATTGATGTTTGAATCGGCATGGGAAGCACTCATCTTTCCCATGCTACAATTTACCGCGGCCGAGCCGTTGAAATGGCTCGTGCGCGAGGCTGCGCTCTTTCGTTTATTGAAAGATGATTCCTACCTCTTCGACTGCCGCATAAACGCGGTGCGTATCAGTGCGGAGACTGGCGTGGCGCAAGTGCACGGTGACTTCCGCTCGCCCGGCCACTTGCGCAGGGTACGCGAGGTCGGCCTGCGCGTAGTCGGCGTAACCGACGTCGAGGTTATCAGAGAGTCTCAGGCGCAGGCAGAGCGCTTGCCGAGCGGAACGACGGGTTGATGGCCGCTCTGGCGGACACCACTACTAGATTTGGAAACTCGAAACCTATGAAGCATGTCAAGCCGATTACGCGTCGTTGGTTGCTTAGCTCTATGCTGGTTGGCGCTCCTGCCCTGGTGTTGAGTTGCGGCGGAGACGACGATGAAGAGCCTGCGCCGCGCAGTGAACCCGAATCCCGTGCGGGAAGTGCGGCAGAACCGGTCAAGGAGCCTCAGCGTCTTGTACTTGCCGTTCTCGATACCCCCCTCGCCCTCACTCCCGGTCAGAAAGCCATTCAAGCCTGGAAAGAAGGCCATGTACCCGGCGCACCTCAGGGCAATGCATTAGAGCTCGTCAAAGTCCCCATGCAGGGTGGCGCCAGAGACTTCCTGACATCGCAGGCGGCTGGCGGGATCGCGGTGGACTTCATTTGGCTTGCCCATAGGGAGGACATTCCCGATTTGTTCAAGGCCGGGCTGCTGGCGCCGCTGGACCGCTGGTTGGAAGTGGACCAGTCGCAGCCGTTAGATGCCTTTGCCCCAGAAGCCCGCCGGCTGGTGCGCTTTCGCGCGCAGACCCTCGCTTTACCGCTGGCAATCACGCCCGTCGTGCTGGCACACAATTCTTCCCGTTTCGAGCGCGCCAACGTGGCTGCGCCCACGGGCGAGTGGAAATGGCTTGACTTCATCGAGGCGGGCAAGAACTTAACGGAGGACATCAACGGCGACGGCGCGCCGGACCGCTGGGGATTCATGGCGCCCGGACATTTCCCGGAGTGGCTAGTTTTCCTGCAACAAGAAGGCGTTACGGTCGCAGACCTCGACACCGGTCAAGTCGGCATGGATGATCCGGCGACCATGCGTGCGCTCACTGCTTGGGACGAGCTAGGCAGAGTGCATGGCATCCTGCCCTATGGACCAGACATTACGGCGGCAAAACTGCAGGGTTTGTACGACATTTTGCGAAGAGGGATGCTCTTCACCTTCTTCTTCAACTACCTGCCCGCGCAATGGAGGCTCGTTACACCACTGCCCACCGGGGTGCGGAGTACTACTCCCCTTGCTCTAACGGAGGCGTTGGCCGTGCCCGATGCAGCGCAGGGAGACCTTGCCTACGAGGCGCTAGTGCCATTGGCCCATTGGATTGGGGAGCGCCGCGTCATGCCCGCTACTACCGCCGGCTGGCAGTTCATCAAGCGGCCGGATCGAGACCACTTCAACCTGATCTTCCCCGAGTCAACGCAGGATGTGCTGCTCGATGCACTGCACAATGCTAAAGCCTCCCACATTGCCAGCAGTCCGGGACTGTCACAAGGTCTTTTCAACATCGTCACGTATCGACTGGCGCGGGGCGAGGTGGGAATCGAGCAGGCTATTGAGCAAGCAAAGAACTGGTTGCAGAACTATGTCAACGCGTAACCTTCGCCTGTGTCTTCTCCTACGTCTTTTGTGAGCAGCCAAAATGAGAGTTGAGGGACGATTGTTCTAATTCTGTCCAGGCAAAACCGACTAGCTTCGATTGGCTCAAGCTAGAGTCTCTTGGCGTGGGAGCGAGCATTGAAACCGTGACCGTTCAGAGGCCGGAGTGAAGCTCTCATTGCACTGCACACGAGAAGAGTGATGACACCTCAGGAGTTCTGTACGGCGGTAAGCGCGAACGACCTTTCCGACAGAAGCAGACATAAAGAGAGCCTGCCGCAAATACGGCAGGCTCACACTTCCAGTCTAGATGTTGGTGTCGGTTATTTCGTAGGGCCTAGTCTGAACGGCCGGGAACAAAGCCCTCCGCGCCGAGAAGCTTCTGAGCCTCTTCCAGCGTCTCATCCGGCGGCGGCAGAATAACGTCTGACGGCACGATTTCATCATCCGTTAAGGCGGTACCTCTCTCGGTGACCAAGTCGTGCATCTGCTGAAGTAACTCTTGAAAAGCTTCGTTGTCGGACCCTGAAACGGCTTGTTCCATTGCATCATCAAACCGCTGCAAATCGGAAGCGATAGCGTCGTCAAGGCGGTATTGACCCACGGTGGCGATGCGGACTATCATGCGCGGTCCTCCAACTGCTTCTTATCCTTCCCCGCAAGCTGTAGTTTGAGCGTTTCCAGCTCTTCCTCCACACCGCTTTCGGCGCTGAGCTTATTCAACTCTCTATCTACAAAATCGGATCGAGATCCGGTCGAGTCTTCAAGGACACCGGTGTCTACAAGCTCATCGATGGCCAGCGCCCGCGCCTGTAGCGATTCCGTGCGCTCTTCCGCCCGCTCGACGAGCAACGAGACGTCGGCCATTTCTTCAGACAGGCCGGATACGGTCTCACTAATGCGCGTCTGCGCCTCTGCCGCGCTATACTGCGCCTTGATTACTTCTTTCCGCGTACGAAAGTTCTCAACCTTTGCCACGAGCTTCTGCTCGGTGAGCGCGAGACGCTCCTGGTCCTGCTCCAAGGCTTGGATCTGCTGCCGCAGCCCATCCGCCTGTGTGACGACCAGTTGCTTGCGCTGCAGCGCGATGCGGGCAAGGTCTTCCCGACCGGCCTCAACCGCGCGCTGGGCTTGGTCCACCAGCTTGGCCTCATTACTCTCCAACTTTGCGGCCTGCATCTCGAGACGTCGCTTGGAAGTGACTACCTCAACGATGCCGCGCTTGACTTTGTGCAATTGCTCTAGCTGACGTTCATAGGCGTAGTCAAGGGTCTCGGCCGGATCTTCAGACCGGTCGAGCAGCGCATTTATCTTGGCGCTGAGCACAGCGCCCATCCGCGAAAAGACACCCATTCACACTCCTCCGGTTCGGTGGCCGCTTGGGTCTCCTCTAACCGTACTTGACACTGAATCAAGTATCCCACAGGAATACCACTCGGTCAAACACGTCTTGGAACGGAATGATAAGTTCGTGACTTAGACAGTGATTACACCCTTGCTATACTGCGATA
>JAPPLM010000035.1:29901-49082 GCA_028874195.1 Chloroflexota bacterium | reverse complement strand
TACTCCAGGATCTTGGTAACGACGCCGGCGCCGACGGTGCGGCCGCCTTCGCGGATGGCGAAGCGCACGCCTTCTTCCAAGGCTACCGGATTGATCAGGTGGATGGTCATGGTGATGTTGTCGCCCGGCATCACCATCTCCACCCTCTCCGGCAAGGCAATGGCTCCCGTCACGTCCGTCGTCCGTACGTAGAACTGCGGCCGGTACCCGGGGAAGAACGGCGTATGCCGCCCACCCTCGTCCCGGCTCAGCACATACACCTCCGCCTCGAACTTCGTGTGCGGCGTGATGGAGCCGGCGGCTGCGAGCACCTGGCCGCGCTCCACGTTGTCTTTCTCGATGCCTCTGAGCAGGCACCCTACGTTGTCCCCCGCCTCTCCCGAGTCCAGGATCTTGCGGAACATCTCCACACCCGTCACCACCGAGGTCTGCGTATCGCGCTGGATGCCGACGATTTCGATCTCCTCGCCGGTGTTCACCTGGCCGCGCTCGATGCGCCCCGTCACCACCGTGCCGCGCCCCTTGATGTTGAAGACGTCCTCAATCGGCATCAGGAACGGTTGGTCGATGGCGCGGGTGGGCGTGGGAATGTAGTCGTCCACCGCCGCCATCAGTTCCAGGATGGAGGCATACGCCTCATCGCTGGCATCGTCGCTGTCGGATTCGAGAGCCTGGAGCGCGCTGCCGCGGATGATGGGGATATCGTCACCGGGGAATTCGTACTTGTCGAGGAGTTCACGGACTTCGAGTTCCACCAACTCCAGCAACTCCTCATCGTCGAGCATGTCGCACTTGTTCAGGTAGACGACCATGGCCGGTACTTCGACCTGGCGGGCGAGCAGCACGTGCTCGCGGGTCTGGGGCATGGGGCCGTCGGGAGCGGAGACCACGAGGATGGCGCCGTCCATCTGCGCCGCGCCGGTGATCATGTTCTTGATGTAGTCGGCGTGGCCGGGACAGTCCACGTGGGCATAGTGCCGGTTCTCGGTCTGGTACTCCACGTGAGCGATGGCAATCGTGATACCGCGCTCGCGCTCTTCCGGAGCGTTGTCGATGCTGTCAAAGGGGGTAAAGTCCGCGCCGCCCTGGAGGGCGAGCACCTTGGTAATCGCTGCGGTCAGCGTCGTCTTGCCGTGATCGATATGCCCAATCGTGCCGATGTTCACATGCGGCTTCGTTCGCTCAAAGCGCTCCTTCGCCATCCTCTTATCTCTCCTTACTCTTCAATCTCTTCAATCCGAAAATGAGCTAGTTCCTGCCAGCTTTCGCAATCAATTCCCGTGCGCTATGAAACACTTCCTGATAGTGCGAGAATTGCATCGAATAGGTGCCGCGTCCCTGCGTGCTGGAACGCAAGGTGTTTACGTACCCAAACATCGTGGCCAGAGGCACCTTGGCCTGGATGACCTTGGTGCCGAGCCGCGTCTGGATTTCGTCGATGCTGCCGCGTCGGGCGTTCAAGGCCCCCGAAATCTCGCCCAGGAACTCCTCGGGGATCATCACTTCTACCTGCATTATCGGCTCCAGCGTCACCGGGCGAGCCTTTTCCAGACCTTCGCGCATCGCAATGACGGCGGCGTTATGGAACGCCAACTCGGACGAATCCACGGGGTGGTACGACCCATCAAATATAGTAACCCGCACGTCAACTACCGGATAGCCGAGAGGTCCGGCCAGAAAACTATCCCTAATGCCGGATTGCACCGCCGGAACAAACTCTTTTGGAATAGTACCGCCAACAATCCCATTCTCGATTTGAATGCCGGTGCCGCTTTCGAGCGGTTCGATCCGCAGCCAGACGTGACCGTATTGGCCTCTACCGCCGGTCTGTCGAATGAAGCGACCTTCCTGCTCGACAGAACTTTGGATTGTTTCTTTGTACGCAACTTGAGGAGCGCCGAGCGATGCTTCGACGTTGAACTCCCGCAGCAACCGGTCGGCAATCACTTCCAAGTGCAACTCGCCCATGCCTCCGATGATCGTCTCGCCGGTCTGCGGGTCTTGGCCGGCGCGGAATGTCGGGTCCTCTTCGGAAAGACGACGGAGCGCCGTTGACAGTTTATCTTCATCCAGGCGGCTCTTGGGTTCAATCGCCATGTGCAGGACGGGATCGGGAAAGCTAATCGACTCGAACGTAATCGGGTGATTGACCTGACACAGGGTATCACCGGTAAAGGTATTCTTGAGCCCAACAGCAGCCACGATTTCACCGGCGTAAATGCTCGAAACCTCTTCTCTTTTATCCGCATGCATGAACAACAGACGGCCAAGCCGCTCGCGACGGTCGTGGCTGGCATTGAGCATCTGCATACCGGCATCCGCTGTGCCGGAGTAGACCCGCAGATAGACCAAACGACCGCTGAATGGATCGGTCACGACTTTAAAGGCGAGTGCGGCAAAGGGCGCGCTGTCATCCGATGGGCGCGCCTCCTCCAAACCGGAAATAGGCACAATACCTTCTATTGCCGGCACCTCGGTTGGCGATGGCAAGAAATCAACCACCGCGTCGAGCAGGGGCTGTACTCCCTTGTTGCGCAGCGCCGCGCCACACAAGACAGGCACGAGCGCTACACGGCACGTTGCCCGACGGAGCGCGGCCTTCAGTTCCTCGATAGATAGCTCATCATCATTCAGATACTTCAGCAGGAGGTCCTCATCGTGTTCGGCGATGGCCTCGATCAACTCGTGGCGGCGTTGCTCCGCTTCGCTGCGCAGTTCTTCAGGGATATCCGTAATGGTTGGATTCGCGCCAAGCTCGTCAGTAAACGTGACCGCCTGCATGGTGAAGAGGTCGATCATGCCCACGAAAGTGTCTTCCGCGCCGATGGGTATCTGGATCGGCACCGGCCGCGCCTGCAAGCGGTCGCGGATCATTTCAATGCAGTTCCAAAAGTCGGCGCCGACGCGGTCCATCTTGTTTACAAAGCAGATGCGGGGCACCCGATATCGATCCGCCTGACGCCAGACGGTCTCCGATTGCGCCTCGACACCCGACACCGCGTCAAACACTACGACACCGCCGTCGAGGACGCGCAGTGAGCGCTCCACTTCCGCCGTAAAGTCAACGTGTCCGGGTGTATCGATAATATTGATGCGGTGATCCCGCCACATCGAAGTGGTGGCGGCCGCCGTTATCGTGATGCCGCGCTCGCGCTCCTGGACCATGAAGTCCATGGCGGTGGTGCCTTCATGCACCTCGCCCATACGGTGAATGCGCCCGGAGTAGAAGAGCACCCGTTCGGTCGTGGTGGTCTTACCGGCGTCAATGTGGGCAATGATGCCGATATTGCGGTATTTTTCTATCGGGAATTGACGTTCCATGTGCTAGATACTTAGTGCTTCGTTTTGGCTTCTGTTCTTACTGAGTTAAATTCTTGTGTGCCAGTTTTCTCTCTTACCACCGGTAATGAGAGAAGGCCTTGTTGGCCTCAGCCATACGGTGGGTTTCATCTCTGCGTCGAATCGACGCGCCCTGGCCGTCGGCAGCGTCGATAAGTTCCTCTGCCAACTTCACCGCCATGCTCGGCCCCCGACGCTCGCGCGAAAAGCGCACCAGCCACCGGAGCGCCAAAGAAAGGCGGCGGCCGCTGGGTATTTCCATCGGTACCTGATACGTGGCGCCACCGACACGGCGCGGTCGTACTTCCACAAGTGGCGTGACGTTGCGCACTGCCTGATCGAAGACGTCCAAGCCGGAGCGTCCGGTGCGCGACTCAATGATGTCGAAGGCGCCATACACGAACCGTTCCGTCGTGCTCTTCTTGCCGCATTGCATGAGTTTGTTTATAAACTGCTGCAACGTGACACTGCGAAACTTCGGATCCGGCGGAATTCTCCGCTTTGTCACTCTTTCTCGCCGTGGCATTCTCAACTGCCCTTTACACACAACAGCGTTGTCAGCTTCGATGTCGAGGCCAACAACTGCTGTTAGCAACTAATGGTCGTGTATCTCGTGCGACGGATTTGCGCCTCTTACGAGGCAACGGCACCCGCAACCGGTCGTGAACGTCTGGTACCGTACTTGGAGCGACTCTTGTTACGCTCCTGGGGGGCTCCCGCGTGCGTGTACACGCCCTCGGCGTCTAAGGTACCTCGTACTATATGGTAACGAACGCCCGGAACGTCTTTCACGCGACCGCCGCGGATAAGGACCACCGAGTGTTCTTGCAAGTTGTGGCCCTCACCGGGAATATAGGCCGTTACTTCCCTGCCGTTGGTCAACCGCACGCGCGCCACCTTCCGCAAAGCGGAATTCGGCTTCCTGGGCGTCAGTGTGCGCACCGAGATGCAGACACCCCGCTTCTGTGGCGAGCCATCGGTGCGAACCGACCGGTTCTTGAGGGCGTTGAAGTTCCAATGCAAGTCCGGAGACTTGCCCTTGACGGTCTTGGACTTTCGCCCGCGTCGTACTAGTTGATTGGTCGTCGGCACGGTTCAAACCTACTATTTCTTGACTTCTCAAGCCACAATGCACGCAAAGATAAAGTCTAACATTCCCAACTACCTGTGTCAACAAAAAACAGTTGCAGAATTCTGAAGGCGCACACCCGAAAGCAACTCCGGCACGCGTTTGAACAGTTGCCCTTGTCGTTGCGAGAAGCGCGCCGGGCATAATACCATTACACAGTGTGCATGGATAGGGCCGGCGAATGCGCCTTATATTGGCATTGGCACAGCTAAGCTGTCTCTGATGCTAACAGTTGTACGAGAACAGGGCATTCCAAGGAATCCCTAAGACCAGCAGGACGTACTGTCCTACTAAGATCGTGAGCGGCAAATCGGATGGAAGAGACTCCGTTGGGTCCGGGCGACATCCGGGAAGACGTTCGGGGAAATGTCTCCCGTCAAGAGTACGGTGGCCAGTCCCACATCGAAGGCGTGCAGTTTCTGCCCCTCCAGACCTTCGTAGAAGATGGTGGGACGTTTACGGAACTTGGCCGCTTAGCGAAAGGGGCACTGGCGGGGCTCGCCGGATTTGAGGTGCGGCAGGTCAACTGCTCCTTGATGGCGGCGGGCGCCATCAAGGCCTGGCATTTTCACTTCAACCAAGAGGATGTTTGGTTTGTGCCGCCTTCGCAAGCGCTTGTGGTTGGTCTTTGGGATGTGCGGGAAGACTCGCCGACAACGGGCAACACGATGCGGTTCGTCTTAGGGCGGGGGCGCAGTCAACTCCTGTATATTCCGCGTGGTGTCGCCCACGGGGCGGCCAACCTTGGGGCCAACGACACGTTCCTCTTCTACTTTGTAAACCAGCAGTTCGATGCCCAAGACCCCGACGAGCGCCGTTTGCCATACGACGCTTTGGGCAAAGACTTCTGGGAAATCCGCCCCGGATAACCTTGAGGAATGAGGCGAGAACCGGCTGAGGGCTCGTGGGAAGCATTTGCGCCGGTCTTGTGGCTGCTCTTATTTTCCGCGCGCGCCGGGTATCAGACCTGGCTGGTCCACCGTATAATGGTCGCACCCCAGGCGAGGCCGGCCCCAAACGCGACCATGGCAACGGTGTCCCCCGGTTTGACGCGCCCTTCTTCGATTGCCTCGCAGAGCGCCACCGGAATCGACGCGGCTGAGGTATTGCCGTACTTTTCTACGTTCGTGAAGACCTTCTCAAGGGGAAGGCCGAGGGTCTGGGCGGCAGAGTGGATGATGCGGATGTTCGCTTGATGCGGAATCAGGAGATCGACTTGATCGAGTGTGATTCCGGCTTTCTCAACGGCGGCTTCCAGTGAGGACGTCATAGCAGTGACGGCAAAGCGGTAGACTTCGCGTCCGTTCATGTACAGCTTGCCATCGGTCGGCAACATAAGCAGATCACCACCGGTACCGTCAGACCCGAGATCAATTGCCAAAGGCCCCCCTGGATCACTCGACGCCTGTATCACCACGGCGCCGGCGGCATCGCCAAAAAGCACGCATGTCGAGCGATCCGTCCAATCGACGTGGCGGGTAAGCACCTCCGAGCCGACGACGAGGATCGTCTTGTACTGGCGTGAAGCGACAAATCCCTGCGCAACGGCGAGCCCGTGAATGAAGCCTGCGCAGGCCTGATTGAGATCGAGGGCAGCGGCATTTCCAAGCCCTAGCCGTTCCTGAATGCGGTTGGCGATGCTGGGAAAGAGCGCTTCCGGCGTGCAACTGGCGGCGATCACCATGTCTACTGCCTCGGCCGTCACGCCAGCTCGCGCGAGCGCCCTTTGGGCTGCGTCCGCGCCGAGCGAATCCGTTGTGTCGCAGTCGGAAACAATGCGGCGCTCGCGGATGCCCGTGCGGCTCACGATCCACTCGTCCGCAGTCTTAACCATCTTTTCAAGGTCTGCATTTGTCAGACGCTGTTCGGGCAGCGCCTTGCCCCACCCTGTGATGTGTGCGTACATAGTTGGCTGCTTGCTGGTGGTTTGCAAAGTCCGGGTTCAGCGATTTCTTATCGTAGGGTCTTTGACGTGAGGGGTCAACTGAGCGGGCTCGCTCCATGCGCTCCCGCATTGCTGCAGCACTGCAACCAAATCAAGGGCAAGCGGCGCCCGGTAAAGCACGCGCTCCCGCATTGTTGGGTGTACGAAACCAAGGGCATGCGCGTGCAAGAACGTACGGTCTAGTCCAGGCAACGCAGTCTTGCGCCCATACTGCGGGTCCCCGACGATGGGGAAACCGGCGGCGGCCAGATGCACACGGATCTGATGCGTGCGCCCCGTATCGGGGGTTACCTGCAGGAGCGTGTAACGGCCCAACGCTTCGAGTACGGCAAAGCGAGTAACGGCGGGCTTGCCATCCCGCACAACACTCATCGCCGTCCGCCGCTTTGGATGGCGTCCCACCGGCGCGTCGATGACGCCGCGTTCGACCGTGGGACTGCCCTCCACGAGCGCAAGGTACGTCTTCGCTACGGCGCGCGCGGCAAATTGCTCCACCAGGTATGCGTGGGCGGCAGGAGTGCGCGCGACCACCATCACGCCGGAGGTGTCTTTGTCCAGCCGATGCACGATGCCCGGACGCAGGGAATCGCCGACGGTCAAGAGTTCGGGAAACCGGCTGATGAGTTGGTTGACGAGCGTGCCGGCAGGCTGTCCGGCGCCGGGATGCACCACCAATCCCGCCGGCTTATCGACCACAAGAATGTCCGGGTCGCTGTGTAGCAGTGGCGCCGTGAGCGGTTCGGCCTTGAGGCTTGGCTGCGTGGCGTCAGGCAAAGTAACCGTGATTACGGCGCCGGCATGAACTCTCGTAGACGGTTCAGCCGGTTGTCCGGCACAGTCTACGCGGTTTGCCGCGATGAGCCGCTTCACTTGCGCCCGGCTGAGTTCCGGCTCAGTGTTGGCAATATAGACGTCGAGACGTTTGCCCTCATCACCGCAGGTCGGCGTCAGAAGAAGCGTGGGCATTGCGTTGCACGCACCTGCTGGCGTGTCACGAGGGCGACGATTCAGAGTTTGCTTCGCGGGGTTGGCGGTCTTGCCAGAGGAGGACGAAGGCGAGGCCTATGGCGCCAATGACGACGCAACTGTCGGCAACGTTGAAGGCCGGCCAGTAGGGGAACTTCACAAAATCGACCACGTACCCCAAGCGAATGCGGTCGATGAGATTCCCAAGCGCGCCCCCGAGTTCTAAGGAAAGGGCCAACGTAAGCAAGAAGGACTGGCCCAAGGTCTTGACCAGATAGTAGATGATAACCCCAATCAAGATGACGATGGGGATTGTAAGCACATACGGGATGCCTGTGAGCATGCCAAAGGCAACGCCGGTGTTTGTAACAAACGTGAGACGCAGAAGGTCGCCGATGATAGAAACAGTGCCTTGTGGCTTTAGCCACTCCACGATGAAAGCTTTTGTGATCTGATCGCTGACGATGATAGATGCTACAACAAGCAGCGGCCAGATTATTTGTTTGCTCTTAATTTGCAGCAAGAATGCAGTCACAGGCGGATTCCGTTGGTTGGTCGCACGCCGGGGTGTAGAATGAGGTCTTTTGTCCGGTGTTGGTATCGATCCTGAGCACGTTTTGCGGTCCTCCGACGCACCTATCGTACCATAGCCGCGTCTACGAGGGGGCCGTATCAACAGTGAGGTTGGTAACGGTATTGGCCTGTGACGGGCCCATTCACGAGAGGCAACTAAGAAGCATGCTATAATGCCCCTGGAATTTCCCTTCGATTACAGTAGGCGCAATTGGGCGCCATCCGATTACGGCAATGTGGAGGTATGCGCAAGCATGGCAAAAGAGGCAGTTGCAGCAAAGCATGTGGAGGCACGACACAAATGGGTGTACCGCTTTGAGGACGGTGACGCGACCATGCGCGACTTGCTCGGCGGCAAGGGCGCAAACTGCGCTGAGATGATGCGGGCCGGCTTGCCCGTACCGCCCGGGTTTGTCGTTACCACAGAGGCTTGCAACGCATTCTACGAAGCGGACGAACAGTTTCCAACAGGCATGTGGGAACAGGCGTTGGATGCGCTCAAAGAACTGGAAGGCAAGACCGGAAAACGGCTTGGCGACCTCGCGAACCCATTGCTCGTGTCTGTGCGCTCCGGCGCAAAGTTCAGCATGCCAGGCATGATGGACACCATCCTCAACCTGGGTCTCAATGATGAAACGATTGAAGGTGTAATTGCACAGACGCAGAATGAGCGATTCGCATGGGACTCTTATCGGCGCTTTGTGCAGATGTACGGCAACGTCGTCCTTGAAGTGGACAAAGACCAATTTGAGCACGCGTTAGAGGCGATTAAGGCAGAGGCGGGGATAGAGGAAGACGTAGACCTCACTGTTGCCCACCTCCAAGAGGCGGTCCGCCGTTTCAAAGGCATTGTGGAGAGTGAGACGAGTCGAGATTTTCCCACCGATCCCTTGGACCAGTTGCGCGGCGCGATCGAAGCGGTCTTTGCATCCTGGAACAACCGACGCGCCATAGACTATCGCAACTTTCATAAGATTCCTCATTCTCTCGGTACTGCCGTCAATGTGCAGGCGATGGTCTTTGGCAACATGGGGAGCGACTCCGGGACCGGGGTCGCCTTCACCCGCAATCCCTCTACCGGTGAACCGGAGCTTTTTGGCGAGTTTCTCGAGGATGCCCAGGGCGAGGACGTTGTCGCCGGTGTGCGTACGCCACTGCCCATCGCCAAGCTGCGGGAAGTGTGGCCGGACATCTATACGGAATTTGCCGAGATCGCCCAGCGGCTCGAAACGCACTATCGCGAAATGCAGGATATGGAGTTCACTATCGAGAAGGGCACACTCTACATGCTGCAAACGCGCACGGGCAAGCGTACGGCAAGCGCGGCGGTGAGAATTGCGGTGGACATGTTCAATGAGGGTCTCATTACTAAGGAAGAAGCAATCTCCCGCGTTGAGCCGGAGCAGATCGACCAACTGCTCCACCCGCGTATCGACCCCGAAGCCGAGGTGAGCGTCATTGCCAAGGGTCTGAATGCCTCGCCCGGGGCTGCCGTCGGGATGGCATTCTTTGATCCTGATGAAGCGGAAGCCGTCGCCCGGCAAGGGCACAACGTGATCCTGGTGCGCCCGGAGACCAGCCCCGACGACGTGCACGGCATGATTGCGTCACAAGGCATCTTGACGGCGCGGGGCGGCGCTACCAGTCACGCGGCGGTGGTTGCGCGCGGTTTGGGCAAGCCCTGCGTGGCGGGATGCGACGAGATTCGCATCGATATGGAGCACGAACGCTTCACGGCCGGTGACGTGACGATCGAGAAACGAGATCACATCTCGCTCAACGGCAGCACGGGAGAAGTGATTCTGGGTGAGGTACCGCTCATCCAGCCCGAAATCACGGCGGAAATGAGCGAGTTGCTGCGCTGGGCGGATGCGATCCGTCGCCTCGAGGTCTGGGCCAACGCGGACTACCCGCGTGATGCTGCCTTGGCTCGGAGCTATGGGGCACAGGGAATTGGCCTTTGCCGTACGGAGCACATGTTCTTCGAAGAAGAGCGGCTTCCCATCGTGCAGCAGATGATCTTGGCAAGCAGTTCCAGTGAACGCCAGGCGGCACTAGATAAGCTCTTGCCCATCCAGCGCGATGACTTCGCAGGTATTCTGCGGGCCATGGACGGTCTGCCGGTCGTGATTCGCCTGCTGGATCCTCCGCTGCATGAGTTCTTGCCCGATTACGCGGAGTTGCTGGAGGAAGTGGTCACCTTGCGTGCCACTGGCGAAGACCCGCAGCGGCTTGCGGAGCGACAGAAGCTTCTGGAAAATGTCGCCTCCCTGCGGGAAGCGAATCCAATGCTCGGCTTGCGCGGCTGTCGGCTGGGGCTTGAATATCCCGAAATCTACGAAATGCAGGTGCGGGCAATCCTGGAGGCGGCGCTCACCATTAAGAAGGAAGGCGGCGATCCTCATCCGGAGATCATGATCCCTCTGGTCAGCCACGCCAATGAACTCGGCGTGCTGCAAGAAGACTTGGAGCGCGTTGCAAAGAAGGTGGAAGAGGAGCAAGGCGACAGTGTCGCGTACAAGTTTGGCACCATGATCGAGGTGCCACGGGCTGCGCTGACGGCTTCAGAGATAGCGGAGCACGCGGAGTTCTTCAGCTTTGGCACGAATGACCTGACCCAGACCACGTATGGGTATTCGCGTGACGACGCGGAAGGAAAGTTCCTGTTGAACTATGTCGAGAACGCTATCCTGCCGGAGAACCCGTTTCAGGTGCTTGACCGGGACGGCGTGGGCCGCTTGGTTTCAATTGCGGTCGCAGAAGGCAGAAAGACACGCTCTGACCTTGAAGTAGGCATTTGCGGAGAGCACGGCGGCGATCCCAGTTCGATCTACTTCTGCCATGGCGTCGGCCTGGACTATGTATCCTGTTCACCCTACCGCGTGCCGGTGGCGCGCATCGCCGCGGCGCAAGTTACGCTAGAGAAACAGGGTGCTGCGGATAGATAGCAGATTCGCAATGACGTTATTTGATACTTCTGAGGAGGGTGCCGTGGGCTCAAGTGCAGATGCCGATCTCTTGCGGGCGTTGGAAGAACAGCCGGCAGAATGGGGCCAAGTGCGGATTAGCGTACCGCCGGAAACAGGCAAGTTTCTCCACGTGCTGGTGCACATCACCAAGCCCAAGCGCATTCTCGAGATCGGCATGTTTCATGGGTTTTCGACAGTCTGGATGGGACTTGCTGCCCGTGAAGTTGGCGCCACCATCACTACTCTGGAGCTCGAAGCCGAGAAAGTTGCCGTGGCCGAAGCGAATTTTGCCAAAGCCGGCTTGTCGGACATCATCACCGTGATCCAAGGTGACGGGAAGCAGACTTTGGCTACACTCGCGGGTCCGTATGATCTTGTCTTTCTCGATGCGGCTAAAGAAGACTATTCGGCCTATTTCGATCTGATCTACCCCAGACTCTCCCCGGGTGGCGTCATCGTGGCCGATAACGCCGTCTCCCATGGTGAGTACATGACCGACTACTTTGACAAGGCGCGAAACCATCCAAACTGTGTGAGCGTCCTCGTGCCCATTGGGTCGGGCGAAGAGGTGACGTACAAGAAGGGTTAATCGTGGATGAGCGCGAACGAGCGGCAGACTCTTCCACGCTGCAACGGATCCGGTTGACCTCCTCACTGCGTAGAAAAGGGATTCGCGATACGCGCATTCTCAATGCAATTGGGGAAGTTCCCCGCGAGCAGTTCGTAGACGACAGTTTGCGCTCCGAGGCGTACCGGGATAACCCCTTGCCAATTGGAGAGGGTCAGACGATTTCCCAACCGTATGTGGTAGCCCTGATGACGGAAGCGCTAGCACTGACGGGCAAGGAACACGTGCTTGAGATTGGCACCGGTTCCGGCTACCAGACGGCGATTCTCTGCTGCTTGGCGCGAGATGTTGTATCCATCGAGCGCTTTGCGGAACTCGCCGACGATGCGGAGCGCCGCCTTTGCGCTTTAGGATGTAGGAACTACTCGATTTACGTTTCGGATGGCACGAAAGGATGGCCGAGTAAGGCGCCCTATGACGCCATCATTGTGTCCGCGGCGGCGCCACGTACCCCTAAGCCTCTCCTTGGTCAACTCGCGAAAGGGGGTCGGTGCGTTATTCCCGTAGGCAGTCGTGAAAGTCAGTCGCTCCTCTTCTTGCAGCGTAAGAACGACAAGACCGAGCAACGTGATCTTGGCGCTGTGCGCTTCGTGCCGCTGGTGGGCAAACATGGCTGGCCTGAGGACATGGAGTAGCCTCGCGGTTTAGCTGCATGTATAATGCTGCAAAGCATGGAGTCCAAATACCGCGTGCACAAATTCCCTGAAGACGTGTTGTCTACAGCGTGTGTAGCACACACAAGGAATAGCGGAAAAGAGGCGTGGGCTATGCAAAGTGGCATCCAGCCTACCAGATGCAGTAACAGTGAAGCCAGCAGTAGTATTGGCCGACCAGAGGGCAACGATGGAAGAGTCCGTTTCTGCGTTTCTCGATCACATTACGCAGCAGCGAGAGCTGTCAGCGAATACACGGGCCGCATATCAAAATGACTTGTCTCAGTTGACGAAATTCCTGCGTGCAAAGGGTGTGGATACCTGGCGGATAGACCGCGCCCGGGTAGGAGCATTTGCGCAAGACCTCTTGGATCGGGGCTATAGCGCATCGACGCGAGCGCGGAAGGTCGCGGCTGTGCGTTCCTTTTACCGCTATCTCTGCGAGCAGGGTATCGTCGCTGAGGATCCGACCAAGGAGCTCGGCAGTACCCACGTGGAGCGCATGGTGCCAACAGTACTTACCCATGCTCAGGTAAGGGCGCTGTTTGCCGCTGCGGAAGAAAAATCCTCACCGGAGGCACTCCGCGATCTGAGCATCCTGCAACTCCTCTACAGCACCGGCCTGCGCATCACGGAAGCGCTTGGCATCGACTTAGGCGACGTGGTCAGAGAGAGTCAGCATGTTGTTCTGCGCACGCGTAACAAGCAATCCGCAGTGCCAATCGATGATGCCTGCGTGGCTGCTATAGAGCGCTATCTCACCGAGAGCCGCCCGCAATTGCAAACATCGCGCTCCGGCGAAGCGCTCTTTCTCAATCATCGCGGCCAGCGGCTCACGCGCCAGGGGTTTTGGCTTATCCTGAAAGGCTATGCCCGCGCGGCGCGGTTGCCTGAGGTTACGCCCCAGACGCTGCGCCATACGTTTGCCGCGCACGCGCTTGAGGAGAGTGTGCCCTTACAGCGGGTGCGCTCGATGCTCGGCCACACGAGCATGAGCACCACGCAGCGATATGCTCAACTCGCGGAAGCGCGAAGCGCCGCTGAGCCTGAGAATGATGAGAACGCCCAGGACTAAAGTGAAGCTGAAGTGCAAAGGCCGCCGGGAGACGGCGGCCTTGTTCGTTGTTCTCTTGCTAGCGGCCTCATTCCTTATGGCCGCGTGCTCGCAGGTCGTACCCGGTCTGGACGATCTCTATCCTGAGGGTGAGCAGACAACCGGCAGCGCGCCTCCTGTTGAATCCTTCCAACCGCTTGCCCCCGCCGCTCAAGCGGAGCAAACCCTCCAGCGGCTTCTCGCCACGGAGAAACCGGCTCGCGACCTCTTTGACCTGGGCAGACGCTATAAAGGCATCGCGCAAAACGTAGACCGCATTGTAAACGCAGAGCAGCCGGATTACGCAGTGGGAACGGTGCAAACGTTTTGGGTGGCCGACGACGCCAACAGTACGTAT
This sequence comes from Chloroflexota bacterium, assembly GCA_028874195.1. GTDB lineage: Bacteria > Chloroflexota > UBA11872 > VXOZ01 > VXOZ01 > VXOZ01. The sequence continues at coordinate 35,429 of JAPPLM010000035.1, read as the reverse complement.
TACCAGATAAGAGCGGAGTTGCGCGGCAAGTCAGAACACCTCTACATGTATGTGGAAGAGGGTCTGGATCTTCCTCAATCCGGCATCGACAAGACCGTCCGGGTCTTTGAGGAGACGATCTACCCCACTGTGCGGCGATACTACGGAGAAGAGTGGAGCCCCGGTGTGGACAACGATCCAAGGATTACGGTGCTCAACGCCCGCATTCCTGGAGTTGGGGGCTACTATTCTTCAGCCGACGAGTTTCCGAGCGCTGTCAACCCCTTCAGCAATGAACGCGAGATGTTCTACATAAACGTGGATGGGCAGGAATTCGGCCCTGGGACCGAATTCTACCTCTCCACGCTTTGTCACGAATTCCAGCACATGGTGCATTGGAACCAGAATGCATCCCAGGAGACCTGGCTGAACGAAGGGGCCTCGATGGTCGCCTCGGTGCTGTGCGGCTATAGCCTTGGCGGCATCGCCTCATGGTATGCGGCAAACCCGGACGTTCAACTCACGCATTGGAGCGATGATCCAAGGGATCCAAGAGGTGTATTCCGGCACTATGCGGCAGCCTATCTTTTCATGGAGTACTTCGCACAGCACTACGGTGGCTACGAAAAGCTGCGGACACTGATAGCTTTGCCTCTGCGCGGCCAGGCAACGGTGGATGCGTACCTGGAGGATGAGGGGTACGCCGTCGACTTCAATGACGTTTTCGCAGACTGGACCGCGGCGAACTACATTGACGATGAACGGCCGGAAGCCGGCGCTTATTACTACGACGTTCGCTTGCCGCGCATGCGTCCACAGGAGATAGCGCGCGGGCGAACCCTGGATAAGAATCTCACGGTTAAGCAGTTCGGAGCCAAATACATTGATCTTCGCATACCGCAGGGCAACTACACATTGGACTTTCGGGGAGTGCCGCAGGTACGTATCTTTCCTACCACTGCTCCCAGCGGCACGCATGCGTGGTGGGGCAATCGCTCCGACATGGCAGCCACTTCCCTCACGCGCGAGGTTGATCTACGCGATGCCGTGACTGCTGTGTTCCGTTTCAAGACGTGGTATGACATCGAAGACAAGTTCGACTACGCCTACGTTTCGGTATCAACTGATGGCGGCAAGACATGGCAGACCCTACCGGGCACGAGTACAACGACGGATAACCCAAATGGTAATAATCTCGGCCACGGGTTTACGGGCAAGAGCGGTGGCGGGGACGTTGCGTTATGGATCGATGAAGAGGTAAACCTCGACGACTACGTCGGCAAGCGGATACTCCTCCGCTTCGAGTACGTCACCGATGATGCCGTGAACGGCGTGGGCTTCTTGGTGGATGACTTTTCCATTAGCGGCATCGAGTTTAGCAACGATGCGGAATCGGACGGCGATTGGGAGGCGCGGGGCTTCTTCCGTACGGACGGCGTCTTGCCGCAGTACTTCATCGTACAGCTTGTACGCTATGTGGACGGCCTGCCGTCAGTGGAGCGTGTCATGCTGCGGGCGCAAGACAGCATGGATGTCTCTTTCCTGTTGGCTGACTTCGGTCAGGAATTGCAGCATGCCGCCCTTATCGTGAGTGGAGTGACGCCCGTGACTACCGAAGTCGCCCACTTCAACGTGCGCCTCGTGCCGGTGGCTGACGAATAAGGCTTGCCGCCCATTAGAGGGCAAGTCCTTCGGCACATTGCCTCTAGACGCGACCGGCCAATTCTCCATGACGCTGGATATACGCTTGCACCGCCAGCAGAAACTCGGCATGACTCCAGGTGCATGGGTTAACGGACAGAGGCGCGTGCGTATACGGGTGGAATTGCTCAGCGAGCATGCCGGTAGAGAGGGCATGGCGATGCGCCCACCGGAGGAGTTCTTCAGCAGGCTTCAAGTCTTCGAGGGATTGTGCGCGCGCGATGTGCCAGCGGCAGAGCCACATGGTCGTAACGGCCCAGGGATTGCCCGGCACATTCCCCACGTCCGTGCTCACCTGGTGAAAGCGATCGTTTTCCGATCGCGCAAGACCACCAACTTCCGTATGACACCATAGCTGTTGGCGTACGGCAGACATGGTACGCTGCATGCGCTCGTCTGCGGGCGGTATCATGCCGAACAGAAAGAGACCGGCGATACTCGCATCTATAGTGGGATCGGGGATTGGCTCACGCGTGCCGAATATTCGGAGGCGGGTGACGTAGCGCCCCGTTTCTTCGTCAAAGAAGAGCGTATCGAACTGGCGGCGAATCTGCGTAGCGGCTTCTTGCGCAGCGGCGGTGAGTTCAGGCTGTCCGAAGGCTGCGGTGAAGGTGCAGGCGGCCCGCAATCCCGCCCACGTGGCAGCCAGCGTATAGGCATGCAGGCCGTATGTCTCTTCCCACAGATCGAAGCTGGGCAGCGGCAGTCCGGTTTCGGCATTGCGGTGGCTAAGCAGGAAGTCGAGGGCGGGTTGCACGAGATCGGTATAGAGCAAGCGCACGAAGTCGAAGTCGCGATCCAAGCCAAAGTGCTCGCCCAGCGCCCACAGCAGGATCGCCGTATTGTCGGCCGCCACCGGCAGGGTCTCCCTGCCGTCGGGGTCCACCCAGGGATGGTTGAGACTGCCTACCGCGCCGTGCGGCGTGTACTTGGAGAACAGGAATCCCTCCGGTGAGGGAAGCTGGCGACAGAACGTGTAGAACTGGCGGGTAAGGTCCGTGTACCCGGCGCGGTCAAGCGCCACGGCGGCAATCGCCCCGACTCGTGGGAAAAGGTAGCTATACGTGTCTCCGGTCTCCCGGGCGATGTCGGGGTCGTTGCCGGCGATGATTGCGCCGGAGTTGTCCACTTGCGTGCGGAGAGTGAGCAAGCTGCGGTTGTACAGGCCCCAAAACTCTTGCGGAATGTCCGGTGTTGGGCTCCGGTGCTTGCGCACCCAAAACGACCAGTACTCTTGGGTGCGGTGAATGAAGGTTTCCGGCGTGCGAAACCGGACAAGACGATTGTCATCCAATACGGCTTCCAGGCTCGTGTTCGCTGCCAACCAGTGGTAGCATATGCGGGTTTCTCCCGCTTGCACGTCTCCTAGCGAGAGCATGCCCACGCAATCCACATCGCCGCGGGAGACGGCGTTGCGCGAAAGCCAGCCGTCTTCGGCGTCCTGCCACGACCCCTGCGCTCCCTCTGCCGTGTAGACCCCTGTCGCCCAATCGTTGAGCCCGGGTTTGTCTCCGGCCATGGCGTTCATGAGGAAGAAACGCTGCCCCTTATAGGCAATGAGCGCCTGCGTAGGCGGATGATAGAAAACGGTATCGCCAATATCGGGCCCCCAAAGCTCCCATTCATAGTGGAAGTAGAGTCGAATCTCCCGCGCAATGTCCCCGGTATTCTTGACGTGGAGCTTTCGTATGAGCAGGTTCCGTACGAAGTCGAGGCAGTCCGTGAACTGGATTTCAACGTTCAATTGCGGGTGAAACGCCCGCGCCCGGGTCACCAGAGAACACTCTTGAAAGGCGGGCGCTAACTCCCAGCCGGTATCGCCGAGCCAAGAGAACTGGTCGGCAACCCAAACGCCGACGCGTGAAGGTCTCGTCGATAGGTGATTGTCTGCGCCGACGTTGGGGTAGTAGAGATCGCGTATGCGATAGTGCTCATCGAAATTGACGAGCATGCTGCCGTTGCCGATAGTCAAGGCACGGGGCACGTCTTTACCTCCCAGCGTAGTGTCCGTGGCATTGTTATATCATAGCAGTCGCGCAGCAGATGAGGAGAGGCACGAGTCGCTTGCGCAGTTTGCCAAGGCGGTGCGCGTAGCCGAGACGTATGTGCAAGGGTGACTTCAGGACAGCAAGCCGCTTGCGACCACGCCTCTACACCCTTGGAATTACCTCTCTGTCTGATGGTACACTTGTCGTTCCGCGACAGAGAGCGGAGACTGGTAGACACAGGTTGACAGATTGTAGTACTAGTGCTAATGTACCGCTAGCAGAGCAAGTCTTCACAAGGGGCTTGCCGGCGGAACGTGTATTTGGAGCATTGCATCTCGAGAAGGAGAGAGCCAAATGCCGAAACTAGATGTTGACGTCACTCGTCGCAGCTTCCTCGCTATGGCTGCCGGTGGCACTGCGGCGGTTGTCCTGGCCGCCTGCGGTACGGCTGCGATGCCGGCTGCCGAGGAGGAGATGGAGGCTCCCAAGGAAGAGGCCAAGCCTGCGGCTGAAGAGATGAAGAAAGAGCAAGTCACGGTTGTGGCTTGGAACGCGGCGTGGGGCGAGCCCTATTCCACCATCATGGGCGCTTACGGGCCGGCCTTTGAGGCCGATACCGGAATTGCGCTGGATTGGCAATTTGTCTCGGACATTGAGGCGAAACTCATCGCTTCCATCGCGGCTGGCACGCCGCCGGACACCCACTACACCAACTGGGTATTCCAAGGCCCATTCATGTTCAACGAGCTGATCCGCCCGCTGGATGAGTACATGTCGGCGGCGGGTCATACCCGTGAAGAGTTTACCAAGGCTATGTGGGACGATAGCTCCCTCAACGGCCGGCTCTACGCGGTGCCGGGCGGCGCGGACTGGATCGTCTACTTCTGGAATAAAGACATGTACGTCAATTTCGGTGAAGATCCGGAAGTCCCGCTGACTGACTTCAATAACACCGAGGAGATTTCGCTCAAGTTCCATCAGACCAGCGGTGAAACCATCACGGACTTAGGCTGGAACTACCGGAGCTTTGGCCGCGAGCGGCTCGGCTTCCTATTTGGCGGCGAGTTCTACGATTACGATGCCGGCAAAGTGACGCCGGATGATCCCGCGATTATCGAGTCGCTCAACTGGCTGGTCAGCCTGACCAAGAAGCAGGGCGGTAAAGTAGTCGTCGATGAGTTCTTCAAGGATCGCGGCGGCTATGGCGCCACCGGTTTCCCGTGGTACACGGGTAACCTGGCGTACTTTGCTTCCGGTTTTTGGGCCCAGAGGCGTATTGACGACAATGCTCCAGGCCTGCCCTACGGCATCGGCTTGCCTCCCACGATTGAGGGCGCAGAAGCGGGCATTCGCTTCAACTCAGTGCAGGGCTGGATGTATGCCATCCCAGTGAACGCTGCCAATCCGGATGAAGCCTGGGCATTCGACAAGTGGATGTTCATCGACAACTCCGGCAAGATGGGCTACGAGACCCTCAATGGGCCGTGCGTGATTGCTCAGTTGGGCGAATTCAAAGAAGGCTATATCGCAAAGGTCGGCGCGGACAACCGCATCGTGCCGTATGTTGACGTCTTCCTGCAGTTGGCGCAGTACGGCGAGACGTACTGGCCGCCGATCGCGACGGCGAGTGACTATCGTGGTGCGTTCTTTGAGGCTTCCAATCTGGTTCTCGAAGAGGCGATCACTGCCGAAGAGGCAATGAAGACACTCGCGGAGACCCAGCAGGCGCACCTCGAAAGCACAATGAAGGGCTAAGAAACTCCCTAAGGGGCAGAGAGGCGCAGGCGTACCGCAACACCGAAAAGATAAGGAAAATTGGAAAATACGCGTTAAATAAGAACAAACTGGGCATGTTAATAT
>JAPPLM010000035.1:0-29891 GCA_028874195.1 Chloroflexota bacterium | reverse complement strand
ACCCGCGTCCACCCACCCCCGCCCCCCAAAAAACACAAATTCTTGTAAAAAAAACCCCCTCCGGCGGCCGGGGGGCGCGGCCCCCGCGCGGGCGCCTCTTCTTTGTTTGCCGGTTCTTGCGGTCTAATCGCACTGTGCGTGAGTACTAGTGGACTGTACTCTTACGGCTTGCGCTATGAGCGTCTCTTCAGACATCTGCCACAGTGGATGGAGGCGATGGGGCTTCACCTGGGCGGCTTTTTTCACAGCGGCAGGTTGACCGGCGGTAGTTTGGCTCGATAGAATCACTCTTGAGACGACTTCTCGGGGTGTGGCGCAGTCTGGCAGCGCGCATGGTTTGGGTCCATGAGGCCCCCGGTTCAAATCCGGGCACCCCGACCCCCGACTTCGATGCTAGCTTGGCTCTCTTCGCTTTGTGCGGTTGAGCCTTCAATTGACTTCTGCAACGAATGATTATCGGCGTCTGTCAACTCACCTTTCAGCTTTACGCAAGCGACTCCCTCAAGGAGAAGCGACGCGTCGTGCGTGCAATCGTTGACCGTACGCGGTCTCGGTTCAACGTGGCTATCGCGGAAGTTGCCGATCAGGATGTATGGGCAACGTGCGTCATCGGCATCACGTGCGTGAGCAACGACACCCGCCACGCCAATGCTGTACTCGACAAGGTGACGAATTACATCACCGGCCTGAGGCTTGAAATGGACATCATCGACCGGGAGATGGAGTTCATACCGTTCGCGTAGCGATGGCCAAGCGGAGCAGCCGTACACATACCCCGTTACTCGAAGAACTCCATAGGTCACCGTCATTCCGGCGCAAGCCGGAATCCAGAGACGGTTGGATAGTTGCCCCTAGTCTGCAAGCGGACTGTTTCTTCCCTGCCATCTTTGCCCATTATTGCCAGGGTGAAGAGCACGCGATGGTGAATCCTCATGCGGCCGGACCGGTTGAGAAAACAGTCTGTGGCAAGCGGGTGATGGCTGCATCAGGCGATTGCTCTTGATTGGCAAAAGAGAAGATGGATTCCCGCTTTCGCGGGAATGACGTGTTCTTGAGACACAGGTCAGTTAGAATCTTCTTCAGCCAATGTTGCCGGAGACTCACTCGTTACAGGAGCACGCTATTTCGCGCTATCTCATCATTGCGGACGTGCACGCAAATCTGGAAGCGCTCAATGCGGTGATCGCAGCCGCGGCGCCGTTCGAGCAGCTCTGGTGCCTGGGTGACTTGGTCGGCTATGGGCCGAACCCCAACGAGTGTATTGAATTAATCAGGCGCTACGATCACGTTGCCGTGGCCGGCAATCACGACTGGGTGGCTTGCGGCAAACGCACGGCCGCGGGCTTCAATCCCAACGCTGCCTATGCCGCGCAGTGGACGGCAACGCAACTGAACGCGGAAGCGCGCCGGTTCTTGTTCGATTTGCCTGAGACAGTTACGAAAGAAGACTTCCTTCTCGTCCACGGCAGCCCGCGAGCGCCTACGCAGGAGTACCTCTTTCGTGCTGCCGAGGCAGAGAAGTGCTTCCCGCACTTCTCTACTACATACTGCTTCGTTGGTCACACCCACGTGCCGTGTGCCTTTATCGAGGCCGGGCGCGATTCACCGAGTGACGTATATGGGGTAGCATTGCGATCGGGCGAACCGCTGCCCTTGGACGGACGCATGCGGATGATAGTTAACCCCGGCAGCGTCGGCCAGCCGCGCGACTACAACCCGCAAGCGGCGTACGGCATATATGATACCGGCAGTCGCGAGTTCCAACTGCACCGCGTGGCCTACGACGTGGCGGCTACTCAGGAAAATATGCGCGCCGCAGACTTGCCGGAGTCCTTGATCAAGCGTCTGGCCTTCGGTGTATGACGGCTCACAAATGAACCGCTAATTCCTGCGCAGAACCTTGCCGGGCAGCTTGCCGGTGTGCTCGCCGTTTTCGACTACAATCTCGCCATTCACCATGACCAGGTCAATTCCGGAAGGATACTGGTGCGGGTCGCCAAAGGTAGCGTTGTCCGTGATGTTCTCCGGGTCAAAGAGGACGAGGTCGGCATCGAGGCCACTGCGGACAAAGCCTTTTGCCTTCAGTCCAAGTTTGTCCGCGCATGCGCCGGACATCTTGCGTATTGCCTGTTCCAGCGTCAAAACGCCGCGCTCGCGCACGTAGACCTGCAATATCCGGGGATACGTGCCGTAGTTGCGGGGATGCGGCACTCCCTGGCTAAGGGGGCCGTACGGGGCCAGGCTAGAACCATCGGATCCCACCATGCCGAGCGGGTGCTTCAGCATGAATTCCACGTCTTCCTCACTCGTTGAGAATGCCAACATGGAAGCTTGGTTCCGGCTTTCGACGATGAGGTGAAAGGCGGCGTCGATGGGATCCATTTGGAGGCTCTTACCAATCTCGGTAAACTCCTGCCCTTCATACTGCCGGTAGGCGTCGCTGCCAATCCAAACCAGATAGAATTTCTCCCACGTGCCGAATGATTCAGCGGCCTCCTCGCGCAATTGGGCGTATGTCTCCGGGTCTTTGAGGCGTGCGAGCATGGCCGCCGTTCCGCCTTCCTTGGCCCAATTGGGTACCACCTGGTCCAGCCCGCCGCTGCCGGCAGTGTAGGGATAGACGTCGAAGTTGACGTTCACGTTGCGAGCTTGGGCGCGTTCGCTCTGCATGGTCGCATCGTGCACCTTGCCCCAGTTGTTCTTGCCGGTTGCTTTGTGATGGGCAATCTCTACGGATACGTCCGCGCGTTCGCCAATCTCGATGGCTTCCGCGACGGCGCGCAAGAGCGTGTCGCCTTCGCCGCGAATGTGGCTGAAGTAGTGTGCGTCAAACTCGTTCAAGACCTTGGCAAGGCTGACGAGTTCTTCCGTATCCGCATAGGAGCTGGGCGGAAAGATGAGACCACTGGACATGCCAAAGGCGCCGTCTTCCAGCGACTGGCGGAGGTGTTGTTGTTGCGTCTTGATTTCCTCCGGCTCCGCGTGACGCCGTTGGACTCCCATCGCCGCCATGCGTATCGGCACGTGACCGGCGAGCGGCACGACGTTCAAGGCTGCTCCGTTCCCATCCAACGCGTCCAAGTATTCGCCGAAGGTCAGCCACTCCCAATTCAGAGCCTCGCTCCCCTTTGCGAGAAACGTGCTCATGCCGCGAATCTCCGGTTTAGTCTCTGCAGTCAGGGGCGCCGGGCCGAAGCCGCAGTTCCCAATGACCTCTGTGGTAACGCCTTGGCGAATCTTGCTTTCGGCCTTGTTGTTCACGAGTAATGGCAGGTCCGAGTGCGTGTGCATGTCTATGAAGCCTGGCGCCAATACCTTGCCGCTACCAGAGACTCGTCGCTGGGCCTCCGCGTGTGCAAGGCCGCCGACGGCGGCTATTTTCCCTCCCTGAACAGCCACGTCCGCTACAAAGCTCCGGTCTCCGCTGCCGTCAACAACCGTGCATCCATCAAAGATAACGTCGTACATGGTTCATTCCTCTTTTCGCAGGAACCAGGTCTCTGTGCTCAAGGCGGGTAAGTATGAGCGCCAAGGCGGAACTAGGATGTTCCCGATGAAGATCGCTCTTCCTCTTCTTCCTCTTCAATCGGATCCCAAGGGTCAAGGTTCAGTCTCCTGGGTATGTACACATCCTCTATGACGAAAGTTCCGGCGGCCAGATCATGCCATGTGCGCCGGTTCGGCTCCCTGAACATCCAGAGCGCGCCTGCGCAGAGTGCCCCAATCGAGACGAGCATGGCGAGCGCACGCGTTGCGGCCTGTCTCCAGTTCATTTGCTCACCATCGATGGTGACGGCGCGAACGCCCACCAAGCGCATGCCGGCGGTCCCGCTGTACTCGGCAGGCACTTGAATAAAGTAGATGTACGGCGCGAGGGCGATGATGAGGATGGCCAGGCCAAACGGCACGATGATAGCGGCATCGGGATAGACCGTATCTTCGGTTACCTCTCCAACGGAGACCCCGAGGATCAGAACGCCGGTAATGACCGCCGTCACGGCAAGCATGGCTGCCGCGGCCAGCCCGAAAATGAAGAAAAGAAAATCCCAAAGTGCCGCCTTGATCCGCTTCTCCATAGGCGCCAGCGGTAGACCGGCAATCTTCTTCCCGGGAATCGTCTCTCCATTTGGTGTTGACACAGGGCTTGCCTTTCGTCCCTTGGATTGGGCTTACTTTGACGGTGCGTACCAGTCGTTGAAGGCGAACAAGGCCGGTGTGCCGCCAGTATGCAGGAAGATAACGGGCTGGGAGGGGTCAAGCGTTCCCGAACGGATATGGTCGATGAGGCCGGCCATAGCCTTTGCGGTATAGACGGGATCCAAGAATAGGCCTTCCGTTTCGGCAACTAACTCCAGTGCCTCGCGAGCTTCATCCGTCGGAAGCGCATACCCAGGCCCGATATAGTCTTCCTGGTTTTCAACGTCGTTTGCAGATACCCGCAGTTCGAGCTTGAGGCGCTGAGCGGCTTCATTTGCGAGGTCTGCGACGACCTCTGCCGGTACGAGGTCCGTCCGGATAGGGCTAATGCCAATGATCTGCCAATCGAGACCAAGCGCTTGCACTGCCAACTCAAGTCCTCCTTGGGTGGCGGTGGCGGAAGAGAGATAGATCGAAGCCCGCAACAGGCCGAGTTCTTCTAACTGTTGCTTCAACTCGAGAGCGCAATCGACATATGACACCGAACCCAAGCTGGCAATGCCGTGCCACAAGTCCACGACGATGGGGTTACGGCCCGCCTGGCGTTCCGCAACCGCCGCTTCTTCGCAGAGAGCGATGAGATCGGGAAGCTGCCGTACCTGGACTACACGCACGTCCGCGCCAGCAAGATGGTCGAGTAACAGATTACCCTGGGGCGCAATAGGCTCTTCACCGTTCAAATAAAGGACACAGCGCAAGCCGAGCTTGGCGCAGGCGGCAGCGGTTTGGCGGCAAAAGTTCGACTGAATCGAAGCTCCCGTGACAATCGTGTCTGCCCCCTGCTGCAGAGCCTCGCCTAGAATGAACTCGAGATGCCGGGTCTTATTGCCGCCGAGCGCAAGTCCGGTGAGGTCATCGCGCTTGAAGAAGATGGGCGGGCCGCCCAGCGCGTCCGCGAGGCGCGGGGCTTCTTCCAAGGGCGTGGGCAGCACGGCGAGATGCACGCGGGGAAGCTGGTCTATGGCTTGGCGCAAGTCGGCTGCGGTCAGTAGCGAGCGTTGCATTAGACTAGGTGCTCCCGGAATAAAGGGAATCTACTTCATGCCCACAATGATACGTCGTCAGCAGATTTTATGCTATTGCGCTTCTTAGCGCCGCTGCCAGGAAAGGAAGATGATCAGCCACTTTCTTCCAAAAATCCACGTTAGCTATTCGGCTTGGTCTGATTGGCTTCGCTCCTAAGCTCTGGCAGAACGAGGATTGCAGGACTAGCTTGGCTGGTACGTCTCTAGGATGGAGGCTTAGCGCAAGTTGACAAGGCGGGTGGCCCATAGAATACTGAGGTCGGTGCAATGCCCCCCGCAAAACTGCGACGTATCGTAATTTCCGCTTTCTTGGTGTGCAGAAACAGGGCAAGCGAATGGCGATGAACGCTACCTCAGATCGTGAGTGCTTGCTCGAAGGTGTGACGCTTACACGCTCAGCCAATGTGCTTCGCGTCTCCAGCGCTACACCCTTACGGGTCCTCGGCTGCCCGAATGTTGGGGATGATCTGGCGCTGACCCGCAACCTTGTTCTGATGTCCATGAGAGAGGCACGGCAGTCTGCGGAGCCAGAGCAGCACCTATTGGATTGGGCTATGCAAGCGGGCATTCAAGAGCCTTTCGTGGGTGTGCTCACTACCGCTACCGCTGAAAACTGCATACAGGTAACCGAGGAAACGGCAAAGTGGAAGTTAACTGCGTTGCTCTTCGCGGACTCAGCAATGCTGTGCTCGGCAGGCAAGACCATGCATGGGGACGGTAAGGCTGATGGGAGTATTGACATAATTATTCTCACTGACGCGAGCCTCACTATGGGTGCGATGGTGAGTGCAATGATAACTACTACCGAGGCGAAAGTAAGCGCCTTGGTCGAGAACGGCGCTACGACGAGCGAAGGATATATCGCTACCGGAGCCCCGGCTGATCGCGTTGTTGTCGCTTGCCTGAGCAGAGGCGAACGCATTCGGCAGGCGGGCCCTGCGACGCAATTCGGCCATCTGGTTGGCAAAGCGATACACGAGGGATTGAGCCGCGCACTGCAAGCGCGGCACGCTCAATGACCGATCAAGAAAGTTAAGGTCGAGAATTGCATGCAGAGAAGAGAGCTAAGCGCCCCGGAAGTGGCGGACAATGAATCCACAGTGTCATCGGTCGACACCCACCGTATCGAGCGGGCCATCAAGGAGATTTTGCTCGCGATAGGAGAGGATCCCACACGCGAAGGGTTGACCGAAACGCCCCGCCGCATCGCGCAAGCCTACGAGTTTCTGTTCTCTGGGCTCTCCCGTGATCCGGCCGCGGCCATTGATGCCAGCTTCCACGAAGATTACGCAGGCATGGTGGTGCTGAAGGATATTCAATTCTTCTCAATGTGCGAGCATCACCTGCTGCCTTTTTGGGGGATGGCGCACGTGGGGTACATACCCAGCGGCGAAATCGTGGGCGCTAGCAAACTCGCCCGCGTTATTGAGACTTTAGCGAAAAGGCCGCAACTGCAGGAACGCCTCACCGATGACGCGGCCGCGACCATTGCCAAGGTAATCAAGCCGCAGGGTGTAGCCGTGGTGGTTGAGGCGGAGCACATGTGCATAGCGATGCGCGGCATCCAGAAGCCGGGATCCCGCATGATTACGAGTGCCATGCGCGGCCTCTTTCTCTCGGATCCGCGCACCCGCAACGAGTTCATGGCTATTGCCACCGGCCAACGCTGATTCCCCATGAATTACGCCGAATCGCTCCGGTACCTCTACTCCTTTATCGATTGGGAGCGCGGCATCGGGTATGGCGTAGATTCTCCTCCACGCTTCACGCTGGACCGGATCAGCGCATTGCTGCGCATCCTCGACAATCCCCACCAGCGCTTTGCCAGCATTCACCTTGCCGGCAGCAAGGGCAAGGGGTCTACGGCAGCGATCCTGGAATCCGTCTTACGCGCCGCCGGCCTGCGCACAGGCCTCTATACGCAGCCCCACCTGCACACGTTTCGGGAGCGCGTGCGTATCAACAACGGGCCGATTAGTACGGAGACGTTTGCCTGCTTGGTTGGCCGGATAACTGATGCCGTGGAGACGCTCAAGGCCGAGCATCCTGATCTGGGCAATCCGACTACGTACGAGTTGGCAACCGCCCTGGGGTTCCTTTGCTTTGCAGAAGCAGCGGTGGATATGGCCGTCGTCGAGGTGGGTCTGGGTGGAAGACTGGATGCGACGAACGTCATCACGCCGCGAGTCTCTGTAATCACGTCGATCAGTTTGGAGCATACCGCGATTCTTGGCGATACACTCGCTGCAATTGCTCAGGAGAAAGCCGGCATTGTCAAGCAGGACGGCGTCCTGGTGCATGCACCAAATCCTGCAGATGTGTTGGGAGTCTTCAGGGAAACCTGTATGCAACGCAATGCGCGAATCATTGCGGCTGACGATAGCCGCTGCGAAGCGATCACCAAGGCTGTCCCGCACAGCAGAGCGTCCAGCGCTTCCACTGGCGATTGCCCCCGTATCGAGTACGGGTCTGGCTCTGATTCAATCGAAAAGCCGTCCGCTCGTGGCGAGGCGGCACGCCAAGTCCCTGTCGAACCACGAACGGACGTGCCACCAAGCTGTGACAATTCGACTGCTTCCAGAACTGCTCGAGCGCTACCCGACGTGGAGTATCCAACGCAGGTGTGCGCAGTCACGGCTTTGGGGGAGCGGCGAGAAGTGCGCTTTCCCTTGCGTGGACGCCACCAGCGGATAAACCTCAGCGTGGCCCTCGCCGTTGTCGACGAGCTTGCGGCGCAGGGATTGCCAGTCTCTGTTGACGCAGTTTGTAAGGGCATCGAGGACGTGTGGTGGCCGGGACGCTTTGAACAGTTGTCTGCGCGACCGCTGGTGATTGCCGATGGCGCGCACACGCCTGATGCCATGGCATGTTTGCGTGAAACCCTGGCAGAGCACTATTCTGGGCGTAGGATTCTCTGCGTTTTTGGAACCAATAGAGACAAGAGTTCCGACAGATTGCTGGAGGCTTTGTTACCGTCAATCGATGAGCTTGTGGTGACGAAGTCGCGCCATCCGCGTGCTCAAGAACCTGGTGCAATTGCAGAGACCGCCAAGGACAAAGTGCCGGCAACAGTCGCCGCTAGTGTGGAGCAGGCACTTGCCATAGGAATGAACGCCATGGGCGCGGAAGACGTTTTGTGTGTGACGGGTTCCTTGTTCGTGGCGGCGGAGGCACGGGAAGACTTTGATCTCGCTCAGGAACTCGATCCCCCGCTCGACTTGCCCAATGCAGGACTAGTCTAAGGAGACGTAAGAAACAACTGCGATGGTAAGACTGTTGCTTGTCCGCCACTGCCAGTCAACCTGGAACAGCCAGGGACGCATTCAAGGCCAACAGGATCCCCCACTCTCCGCGGAAGGAGAGGCACAGGCAAGAGCAATTGGAGAGCGCTTACGCGCGGAGTCGCTCGGCGCTGTCTATTGCAGCGATCTTGCACGCAGCTATGACACCGCGCAAGCGATCGGAGCGTGTCACGATCTTGAGGCCGTGAGAGATAGCGATTTGCGCGAGCGCGGCTACGGGGCTTGGGAAGGGCAACGTCTGGCCGACCTCATGGCAAACACGGTCGCTTGGGAGCAACATCGGCACAATCCGGATTGGGCTCCGGCTGGCGCCGAAAACGGCCCGGCTCTTTACAAGCGAACCCAGGCTGCCCTGCGCCGCATCGTCCATCGCCACGATGGAGAGTCGGTGGCGGTCGTGATGCATGGCGGGGGGCTCAGGATGTACTTCTGTCACCTCTTCGGACTCTCTCTTGAACACTACTGGCAGGTGAATGTGGCCCATGCCAGCCTGTCTATCGTTGACTGGCACGAGACCGTCCCAACTCTCATTCTTTGGAACGACTCGCATCACGTCACCAGCATCCCAGCCGCGAGCACGATTTATTAGGGAGCGTTGCTATGCTGCCGCGCGACTGGGAAGAAAGCCCCGACGCCGCCCTCTTTACTGATCTGTATGCTCTCACCATGCTCCAAGCGTATTTTCGCGAAGGCATGGAAGATGTGGCAGTATTCGACTTCTTTGTGCGGCGTTTGCCGAAGGGATGGAACTACCTCGTCGCGTGCGGCGTTGCCGATGTGCTGGACTACTTGGAAAATCTGACCTTTTCTATAGGGGCGCTTGGCTTCTTGGCAGAGTTGGGAAGCTTTTCCCCGGATTTTCTGAACTACCTCGCAGATTTTCGTTTTGCCGGCAATGTGTATGCGCTGCCGGAAGGAACCGTAGCCTTTCCCTTGGAGCCGCTGGTGGAAGTGGAAGCGCCACTGCCGCAAGCGCAGTTGATAGAGACCCTGCTTATCAACCAGGTGCACTTCCAGACCCTTATGGCATCGAAAGCCGCGCGCGTGGTTCATGCAGCTCAGGGCGCGACTGTGGTGGACTTTGGTTCGCGGCGCGCCCACGGGATTGATTCCGCGGTCAAGGGCGCTCGCGCCTTCCACGTGGCTGGCATTTCGGCAACTTCCAACGTCCTTGCCGGGAAGCGCTACGGCATTCCGGTCCGGGGCACCATGGCGCACAGTTACATTCAGGCGCATGCTGACGAACTGGAGGCGTTTCGGCAATTTGCCTCACTCTACCCGGATACGGTCTTGCTGGTCGACACGTATGACACCTTAGCGGGTGTGAAGAAGATAGTCACACTCGCGCGAGAACTGGGTGATGCGTTCCGCGTGCGCGCAATCCGCCTGGATTCCGGTGATTTAGAGGAATTTGCGCGTACTTCCCGGTGCATCCTCGATGACGCGGGTCTCCATCATGTGGAGATCTTTGCCAGCAACAGCCTCGATGAGTACGCCATATCCCGCCTCATAAGCCGAGGGACGCCGATCGACGGCTTTGGCGTGGGCACGCGCATGAGCGTTTCCAGCGATGCGCCCACGCTCGATTGTGCCTACAAACTCGTTTCGTATGGCGGTCGGGGACGCATGAAGCTTTCCGCCGGCAAGTCTTCGCTGCCGGGCCGGAAGCAGGTCTATCGCTTCCAAGAGGGTGGAACGTACATGCGAGACTTAATCGCGCTGGCAGATGAGGACGTGCCAGGCGGTACGCCTCTTCTCGTTCCCGTCATGCGTGAGGGAAAGCGCTTGCCTGTCGACCACAGTGACCTTGCGACGGCGCGGGAGCGAGCCTGGCAACAACGGCAGACGCTGCCGCCGCGCTTGCACGCTCTTAAGACTGCCGACCCACCGTACCCGGTCGAGGTGAGCGCGGCGCTAGCGTCGGAGCGAGAACGTCTGCGCGCGGCCCTCGTGCAGCAGAGTGAGTGACGCGCGCCGGATGCAACGCGTTCGCTCTTCCCGGCCTCCCTTACCTTTACGCCAGAACAACCTTAGAGTTCGCTAAGAGGTCCCTTAGCGTCTCCTAAGAATCTGCCGTTTAACGGTTAGACAAGCGCCAGTCTATGCTAGCTTGAAAGGTAAGGGTTGGTGTGTTCGCTGTAGGCTGCAAGGAGGTCCGGTCATGTGTACGCGCTCAAGGCTCATTGCCAAAAGCCACCTTGGCCTCGTTTAACTCAAGGCATTGTCATCCTGCTTCGATGTTTGCGAGATGACCGCTGGAATCGAGTAAGAGAGGAGCTATCTCATGATCTACTCCATTCTCGCCCCTATCAGAAAGCGGCTGCAAAACCGCGGCAACGCATTTCTCGCTGCCGTAATCGGACTGATAGCGATGGCGGCGCTGGTTTCCTGTGGGACCGTCAACCTCAACGAATTGAGCGCCCCGTCTACGCAGCCCTCCGCGGACGATGCGCAATCCCGCCAGGCGCATTCGCCCGCCAGTTTGCTCGTGCGCAAGTTCGAGCGGAAAAACGAGACGAACATCTCGCTCCTGCAATACCGGCAGGCAGACGAGTACTTGCGGGAGAGGGCGCCGAGCAAAGTTGGCATTCCTGTACTCCTTTCCACCCGCTACGCGCAAACTGAGCACATGGCTATTCTCATGAAAGGTGATGGCACGAATCTCTCGGCACGAAGTTTCAACGATTGGGGCTTCATCTCCTTTGTGGCGGACTTTGAAGGGCACATTCGCATCTTGGAAGGGCGCTTTGCCAACCCGGCCAAGTTGGGAGACCCTTTCATCGAAGTCGTCATGATGACGGAGAAGCTGGATAAGATCGGCGCGAAAGTCGGCGACCACCTCATCCTGGTTTACCGCCATCCCGGAGGAAATCCGGAACCAATTGAAGTGAAGATCGTGGGAAGTTGGGCCCCGCTAGACCCCAAGGAGTTGTATTGGTTCTACGATCCGCAGTACTTTAGCGAGGCACTCGTAGTTCCCGAAGAGACGTACATTGACGTAATCCTCCCTGGTTGGGAAGAGATCGGCTATGAGTACACATGGTTCACGGTCTATAACGCGAGCGAGAGTGACAAAGATGCCATTACTGCGGGCATCAGCCAGATTCAAGAGGATTTGGATACAATTTTCGGCCAGGTCAAAATCAATGTCTTGCCGTTCGGCTACTTAGAGGAGGATTGAGAACTGAGAACACAACAGAAGCCAATGTTCTGCTCCGTTCCCGTTCACTAGTCACCTAGCGCTTGCCAATTACAGCAGTAGCCTGCGACTTGCCCTCGCCGCGCCGAGTGGAAGTCTCTGGAAGGAACAAACGAGGCGGTCCGGCATACATGGAATGTTGGGCCGCCTCGTTGCGTGATTGAGAACCCCAGTAATGCGGCAGGACAGTAAGAGGCATCCTTGTTGTTCTCGTTCATCCGGCGGGTAAGTGCCGTGATATTTCCGTCTCTGTTAGGTTTAGGTCACACGAATGCGCAACCGCCACACGCTTTCAGGGCTCTTCCCGCCTGCGGTGCAAGAAGTGAATCATATCGTTGTAGCTGATCGCCTCAACTTGCGCTTCAGCGCCGTTCTCCACGATCGCAAAGCTCAAATGCTCTACTTCCATGTGTTCCAGTGCGTCTTCCAGCGGGGTAGCCGGCGCCAAGAACTCCTGTGGGTTGCTCTCTATCATGACGTCTTGCGCTTGCGTGTGGGACCAATGGACGCTGGGAACCCGCCGGACTTCAATTGCCGTAATGATACCCAGAAGTCTGCTTTCACGCATGACGGCAAGTAGGACTGGCGCACCTTCTTCCGCGAGGAAATGCTCATAGACAAGTGTCTGAAGCAAGGTGTCTGGTGCGACAAAGGCAATTTCACTTCTGGGCACGTCACCCAGAGTTACCCCTTGTGTTAGTTCGCGATTAAGGGCGTTTTGCTGTGCCATTTCGGCCGCGCTGTGAACGAACCAGCCGAGCACGATGAGTAGTCCCCCAAGCACCCATTCTCCGTACGACGCTATAGTAAACAGCGCCAGCCCAATCAACCCGAATCCCAATAAATGACCCAGAATGGCGGCAACTTTCGTGGCAAGCCTAAAGCTGCCGGTGACATACCAGATGGCGGCGCGCAATGCTCTCCCGCCATCCAGCGGCAGCGCGGGAATGAGATTGAAGAGAGTGAAGAAGAGATTTGCCAGGCTCAAGTAAAGGACAACTCTACTGCCAAGCGTCCAGTACGGCAGCATGAAGCGCTGCAATGCGAATAGCGTAACGAACAATGTGAGGCTGCAAGCGGGACCGGCAGTGGCAATCAGCAGTTCGTGGGTAGGCTTCCGCGCTTCGCGCGCAAGGGTGGAGATCCCGCCAAAGACAAAGAGCGTTATTCCCCGCACCGGGATGCCAAAATGCCGCGCTACCAGCGCGTGGCAAAGCTCGTGGGCAACGACAGAGCTAAAGAACAGGACGCTTGCGGTTGCGCCGACCAGCCAGTACACGGGAGGCGACAACCCCGGGCGGTCGAAAGGAAATACCGCCAGGGAGAGGGTGCCGGTAGCCAGTCCGGCGGCAATGAGCCACGTGTAGTGAATCGCCAGCGGTATGCCAAAGAGATGCCCCAGCCGAACCGATCCGGCCATGCCGCCTCCAATGCGATGCTTGTTCTCGCTGCCGGTGTCTCCTACGATACCGCAGTTAGCATGTGCCGCCAAGAAACTGTATAGCCGGGTGCAATTCGGAGATAATGAACAGTGAGGCCGAGCGCATTTTGGTGGCAAGAGCGTTCTCGCAGTGGCGACAGGAGATGCCCCTACCGGGCAACTTTGCTATCCTTCTGCTTGAGTCCAAGAAGCCGTGTTCTTGCCTACACGTCACAGGCCGTCGGAATTACTTACTCTCATTGAGACGTCATAGGAGAGGCACCAGTTCATGTCATCAAGCGCAAACGGCTGCGAGCCAACTGAGCAACTATCCGCCCTTTACTTTCATCAACTCACCGCGTACTTCGCCGAACTTGACGCGACGCGGAGCCGCATCCAGATGATGGAGTTGCTGGCAGACCTCTTCACGAAGACGCGTCCTGAGGAGATGGACGAAGTGATCTATCTCTTGCAGGGGCGGGTCGCTCCTCTCTATGCGCCCATTGAGTTTGGCGTCGGGGAGCAGCTTACTGCCGAAGTAGTGGCTGAGGGTACGGGAGCGGCCCTGGACGACGTGCATCGCCGCTTCAGCGAGATTGGGGACTATGGCGCGGTGGCGGAAGAATTGATCGAGCGCGAGCAAGGCTCCGTCACGGTCGCGCACGTCTTTGAGCGCCTTACGGAAATCGCTTTGACGGAAGGTGAAGGCTCTGTCGCGAAGAAAGTTTCGCTGCTGGCCGATCTCGTGCGCAACGTTGGCAAGCAAGAAGTGCGGTATCTCTTGCGCATTCCTCTCGGACGCTTGCGGCTGGGCGTGGGAGACCCCACGTTCATGGACGCGCTCTCGTTCGCTCGTACCGGGTCCAAGGAACATAGACCGGCAATTGAACGCGCCTACAGCATTTGCTCTGACCTGGCTACCGTCGCCAAGGACTACTGGCGCGCCGGGATAGATGGGCTGCAGGACATCCACATCGTCGTCGGCACACCTGTAATCCCGGCCGCATCGGAGCGCGTGAAGACGATGGAAGACCTCGTCCTGCGGTTGGGCCGGTGTGCCGTGGAACCCAAATTCGACGGCATTCGTTGTCAAGTGCACTTTGACGGCGAGAATGTGACGATGTATTCACGACACTTGGAGAACTTCAGCGGCATGTTTCCGGACGTGGTTGCGGCGGTGCGCGAACAGGCGGCGGGGCACACCTTCATCGCCGACTCAGAGGCGCTGGCCTATGACGTGGAAACCGGCGCCTTTCTCCCCTTTCAGATGACAACGCAAAGACGGCGCAAGCACAACGTGGACGAAATGGCTGAGAAACTACCGCTCCGTCTGGTACTCTTTGATCTGCTCTATCTCGACGGGGTTGATTTGACACGGCAACCCTATACCGAGCGGCGGGAGCACATGCTTGGCTTCTTGCGGGAAGGCTCGGTCTTGCAGGTGACGGAGAATATAGAGACTGACAGTGTAGCGGCTATCGAGGCATTCTTTGCCGACAAGATAGAACACGGTTTGGAAGGGGTGATGGCCAAGAAGCTCGACTCGGTCTACCAGGCCGGTCGCCGCAGCTTCGATTGGATCAAGATGAAGCGCTCGTATCAGGGCGAGCTGTCCGACACGGTGGACTGCGTTGTCCTGGGCTATTGGTACGGCAAAGGTGCCCGCTCGCAGTTGGGTATTGGCGCCCTCCTGCTTGGCGTCTATGACAAAGACCGTGACCAGTTTGTCACGATATCCCGTCTTGGCACCGGCTACTCGGAAGAAGAGTGGGTAAAGATTCGCGAGTTGCTCGACAAGGATAGAGCGGAAGAAGCGCCTTCGCGGGTGGAGGCAGAGATTGCCCCCGATGTGTGGAGCAACCCCACCCACGTGGTTGAGATCCAGGCTGACGAAATTACCCGCAGCCCCACCCATACCTGCGGCAAGCAGAACGGAGACGACATGGGCTACGCCCTGCGCTTTCCTAGAGTTGTAGGTTTCGTGCGGGAAGACCGGAGCCCGGAGGATGCGACTTCAGTGCAGGAGGTCATTCGGCTCTACACGGTGCAAGCCGAGAAGGGAAAGAAGTGAGCCTAGTGCCCGTCAACTGACGGAAGCCCTATCGTTTTGGGAGTCTGCAAGTGATGACCGGCATACGAGCAGTTTCACCATATAGCGTCTTAACGTCAATTGGATTTAGCATAGCGAGGAAGGGGACACATGACAGCCGATGCAGTCGGAGAGGCTCAGCTTGCTGAAGCGATGGCTGACCTGGAGAGAGCGAAGCAACGGCTTGTCGAGTTGCGCCGCCGTATGCCGGCGGAGCCTGTGGCAGACTATGAACTTGCAGGTCCTGATGGCAGCGTGAAACTCTCCGCGATGTTTGGCGACAAATCTGACTTGATAGTGGTTCACAACATGGGATCCGGCTGCCCCTACTGCACGCTGTGGGCCGATGGATTCAACGGCGTGCTCTCACACCTGGAGAGCCGCGCAGCCTTTGTAGTGGTTTCACCCGATGCCCCGGAAGTCCAGCAAAGACTTGCCGGAAAACGGGGTTGGCGATTCCGCATGGTCTCGGCCGAAGGCACCACGTTCATCGAGGACATGGGGTTCGGATCGGAGGAAGAGCACTACGATTCTCACGCCATGCCCGGCGTTTCCGCCTTCCACAAGAATCCGGATGGTGCAATCGTGCGCGTTGCCCGTGACTTCTTTGGCCCCGGCGATCTCTACTGCGGGGTCTGGCACCTGTTCGATCTCCTGCGAGACGGCCCGGGCGACTGGGAACCAAAATTCGACTATTAGAACTCACTTCACAAGAAAACCGTGTCTGCAGACCTGCCCTTCGACAGGCTCAGGGCGAACGGAAAAGTGAGAATCCGCTCGTGCTGAGGCTGGGCGAAGCAGAGGCTTCAGGAACCTCCCATTGAAACGCGAGACGCTTGCCGAGACGATTCTAGGAGAGATTGTCTGTAGTGGTTCTTTCGACCGACAATTGACTCGGTCTTGGCACGCAGGCGGCTCCCGAGTCTGACTAGGAATACCTATTTCAGGGGTAATCCAATCTCTTCAGCCAGCCATGCCCCGGCCAAGATGCTTTCAATGGCCTCACCGAGCGAGTCCAGTGACTTGTCAAAGATCTCCACAAAGCGCTCACGCGTGGCTTCGTCGTGAGCCTCGCCCAGCTCACGGTAGTAGCAGCCGGCGTAGAAGCACTGGTAGGGGAAGTAGGGGCACTCCGGCCGGGGTGTGAAGCCCATGAGGCGCAAGGCGTCTACTTCACGAAAGCGCCGCCGCAACGTACGTGCCTGAGGCAGCAGGCGCACGTGGAGGACATGAATCTGCTGTTCTCCAGTATCCAGCAAGCTGAGCACTGCCTCAATACGTCCCTTACTGGCACGCCGTAACTCTTGATCAGCCTGACCGATATGTCCCTCTGTCTGTGAAGTCATTATGTGCTTTGTTTTCTGCTCAATAGATTCTAGCTGGGTACTGTGCTAAGAGATTGAGGCAATATGTCGTCCGCTTGTCCCGTGCCTTCAGCAATAATATCAAGTCCGATTCCTCTCGGCACGACGTGGCGATGCCGGGCACAAATTCGCACCAGAATCAGGCGTGTAGCGTGCGAGGACTCCAGTTAGTGCTACCCGTTGGGGTGCAGCAGACGCAGCCCGTTTCCGGCCACCACGAGTGTTGCGCCGACATCTGCCAGAACCGCCATCCAAAGGCTGGCGAGACCCAAGAGCGTAAGCAGCAAGACCAGGGCTTTGATACCCAGCGCAATGGTGACATTCTGCTTTATCACCGTCATGGTCTTCCGGCTTAGCTGCAAGGCGGCAGGAATCTTGCTGAGGTCGTCGCCCATCAGCACTACATCGGCGGTTTCCATCGCCACGTCCGTGCCGGCTCCGCCAAGCGCAATGCCGGCTGTGGCGGTGGCAAGCGCAGGCGCATCGTTCACTCCGTCGCCAACCATGAGCACCTTGCCATGGGCTGCAACCAAGTCTTGCACCACAGCCACCTTCTGTTCCGGCAGGAGTTCACCGTAGATTTCATTCACGGGTAGTTGCGCACCAATCGCCGCCGCCGTGGGTTTACTGTCACCGCTGAGCAATACTATCGGGTCGATGCCCATGGCGCCAATTGCCGTGAGCGTAGGCTGCGCATCCGGCCGCAGAGAGTCCATCGTGGCGATGAGTCCCGCAATCTGCCTGTCCTTGGCCACTAGCAGCGCCGTCTTGCCGGCATTTTGCACCTGAGTGATTGTCTTTTGGTGTGACGCTACGTCATAGCCGAGCGCATAGAGATAGTCCGGGCTCCCGCAGATGTACGAAGCGCCATCAACCCTAGCGCGCACGCCGCGCCCGGCGATGGCTTCGAACTCTTCAATCTCCTCAGTATGGAGTTGGCTGGGATCATCTTCCGCATCGGTGTGGCCAGCTTTGTGCAGGATTGCGGTAGCGAGTTGATGTTCAGAGCGATGCTCCAGCCTGTCCGCCATCTGAATGACTTCCGCTTCGCTATGCCCATTAAACGGAATTACGTCGGTGACTCCGGGCCGGCCTTGCGTGAGCGTGCCGGTCTTGTCGAAGGCCATTGCGACCGTCTGCCCGATCACTTCCATGACGGCGCCACTTTTGACGAGCACGCCGGATCGAGCTGAGCGCGCAATGGCGGCCACAATCGAGATTGGTGTCGAAATAACGAGAGCGCACGGACACCCGATGAGCAGTAAAACAAGCCCTCGATATACCCACTCTTGCAGAGACTGACCGAAGGCAAGCCAGGGCACAATTGCAACCAAGGCCGCCAAGACCACGATGCCCGGCGTGTAATATGTGGTGAACCGATCGATAAACTGTGCCGTCGGGGCGCTTTGCTCTTGCGCATCTTTGACTAGGCGGACGATGCGGGCGATGGCATTCTCGCCGGCAGGCCGCGTAACTTCGACTTCCAGATACCCCTGTTGGTTGATGGTGCCGGCATAAACGCTGTCACCGCCTACCTTTACCACCGGTGCGCTTTCACCCGTAATAGGAGACTGGTCGATTGTGGAGTTGCCGGCAATTACGTCGCCGTCCACCGGCACGCGTTCACCGGGCCGCACTGCGACGATAGCGCCCACGGCAACGCTTTCAATCGGCACGGTTGTTTCACGTCCGTTCTCTTTGACACGCGCCTCCTCCGGCGAGAGTTCCATCAGGGCATGAATGGCGTGGTGGGCCCGGTCGAGTGTGTAGTCTTCCAGCATTTCGCTCAAAGAGAAGAGAAATACAACGGCGGCTGCTTCCCACCACTCTCCCAACACGACTGCGCCGACGACGGCGACAACGACTAAACAGTCGATGGTAAGCCGCCGCTCTGCCGTGATCGCCTCCCACGCTTCACGCAAAATTGGCACGCCGCCTAAGACGATGGCGGCAAGGTAAAGGCTCGCGCGTGCCAGCGGCGGGGCCGCCACCAAACTGGATACGACACCGGCCAGAAAGAAGACACCGGTTATGGAGGTGAGCCGCATCTCATTTTCTTGAAGCAGTTGCGGTAGGTGAAGGGCAGGTGTGTAGGTCACCGAATTAGCCTTTTGCGGGAACGGAATCTGAGATCGATTCTGCTTGTACATGCGCAAGATGCTCGCGTGTGACGTCGAGCAAGGTGCGGATATGGTCGTCGGCCAGGCTATACCACATGACTTTGCCCTCACGACGACGCTTGACCAGGTCCAAATTGCGCAGAATACGTAAGTGTTGGGAGGTCGCGGCCACCGAGAGGTTACTCAGTGCCGCGATGTCACAGACACAGAGTTCGGAGTCCAGCAGGCAATGCAGGAGCCGCACACGGCTCGGCTCGCCCAGCACACGGAAATAGTCGGCCATCGCGTCGTATTGGTCGTCCCGTAGCAGTGTGGCGAGTACTTCGGCAGCTCTTTCAGGATGCAGAGTGTCGTCGAGGCACGCATCGTGGGTGCGGACTTGAGACATAGTTTGTTCCTTTATTTATTCACTTGCATATATGCTTAAGTATTATAATTGGTGACCCTTGTTGTGTAAAGCGGTGAAAAGTAGAGGGCACTGAACGACGAGATTCAGTGCCCTGACCGAATTAGTGCCGAAGTTTGGTACTGGAACGCAGGGGACAAGCCCCCGCTCTAGAGGTTGTCAGCGTGGCTTGCGCTCGCACTGGTTCAAGAAATCACCCGAATTCGGATGCCTAGTCGCGCACGGCGGCGGCGATGGTGTTGCTGAGCACCTGAAATTCGTGCTGAACCCGCTCGTGAAGCTGGTTGCAGAAGAACACTGCGGTGAGATCTTTGCTGGGATCGCACCAGGTGAACGTGCCGGTTGAGCCGGTGTGCCCAAAAGACCCCGGCGTGAGAAGATCACCAAAATAGTGCGGGTTGGCGCGCCGAAATAGCCGAAAGCCGAGCCCCCAGCCTTCCTCGAGTTTCTTCGGCGCGGGAATGCCAGGCATGGCGTCAGTCTGGTCGCTCAGCATGGCGGCGGCGGTCGCCGGGCTGAGAATCCGCGCGCCATCCAGAGTGCCCCCGTTGCGATACATCTCTATGAAGCGGCTAATGTCGCCAACCGTAGAGAAGAGGCCGCCCCACGGCGCGCCGAACTCGCGCCAGTAGAGGCTATTGTGGTCGTAGTCGGAGCCGCCGAGGTGCGAGGGCCGGGACGCTTCTACAATGCGCGCTTCTTTCTCTGGATTCCAGCCGAGGGTTGTATCGTCCATTCCCAGGGGCGAAAACACCTCGGCGGCCAGTACCTCGCGCAGCGGTTTGCCACGCACGCGCTGCACGACTTCAGCCGTCAGCGCCGTGCCCGCACTCTGGTAGGAGATGTTCGTGCCCGGCGCAAAGAGCAATGGTACCCGGCTGATGTGTTCGATGAACGTCGCGAATGGCGCGTGCTGCCGGCGCAGCAAGACGTTGTTCGGCACCATGTCCGGCAGCCCGGAAGTGTGTGTCATAATGTGACGAATCTGAACCGCATTCCGATTTGGCCCATTCATTGAGGACTCTGCTGCAAACTCCGGTATGAACCGCGCGACCGGGTCGCTGAGGCTGACTATGCCTTCGTCGACGAGCCGGAGCAACGCAGTATACGTCGTCGGCTTCGTGATGGAAGCAATGATGAAGATACTGTCGCGCGCGGCGGCCGGCCCGCCCGGCGCCACCGTTATCCGGCCAAAGGCGCGGTGCGCAACAGTCTGGCCGTGGCGGGCCACGTGCAAGGAGGCAAAGGGCATGAATCCGCTCTCCGTCCAGCCTTCGATAAGCGTATAGGCCCGCTCAAGCTGTTTCGGGTCCATGCCAACAGACTTGGGATCGGTCAATATCGTGTCAGACATTGCAGTGTAATCCTCTCTATTTGTGCTGATAATCTGTCATGCGCTCTTCCGAAAGTTACGGACGCGGCGCTTGATCGCGTTCAGGGGTGTGCTGCTTCTTGGTTAAGAGATTCGTGCACCTTGTGAAGGCTGGCAGCCACCCGAGGGCCCGGTGTGCAAATCCTGGAGATACCATACACTAGAGTGGCATTCGACGTTGCGACGAAACACTGGCGCTAGCCTGGACGAGGAGAGAGCACCATGCCGACGCTGATGTGTCCGGACGTATTGGTCGATGGTACCGGCGGCGAGGCTCGACGCAATGCATGCGTGGTGATAGAAGATGAGCGGATTGCCTTTGTCGGTTCACGGCAAGAGCTTGATGCGGCGTACCCTGACCGCTCGGATTGGGACGAAATTGACGGCGCGGGCGCTTCTCTCATTCCGGGCATGATCGACGGGCATGCCCACCTCACCCTTGAAAACCTCGAATATGGGTCATATCCGCGCTCTAGCCCGCCGCAAGAAGCGATTGTGCTCTATACTTTGCAGGCCGCCCGCGAGGCCTTGGCGGCAGGCATCACGACCTTGGGTGATACCGGCAGCGTTGGCGATTCTTTGCTCTACATGCGCGATGCGATCAATCAAGACACCGTGGTGGGACCGCGTATCCTGGCTGCCGGTCCTGCCATCACGACGACGGCGGGCCACGGCCACTATCTGGGTATTGAGGAGCTCGCGGACAACGCCGACGAACTCAAGGTAGCCATACGGAAGCTGGTCTACCGCGGCGTGGACTTCATCAAGATCATGGCCACAGGCGGTGCCTCCGATCCGCCCACGAACCGCTACCGCGCGCAGTACTCGGAAGAAGAAATGCGCGTGGCGGTGGAAGACGCGCACCGGTTGAACAAGCGCGTTGTCGCCCACGTCAATCCCACGGAGGGCATCATCAACTCGGTGCGGGCGGGCGTAGACGCTCTCGCACACTGCAATTGGCTAGGCTCGGAAGAAGGAACGGTTGAATACGTGCCGGAGGTAGCGCAGGAAGCCGGTGAGAAGGGCATCTTCGTCGACCTCAACGTCTTTGCTACCTTGGTGCCCATCGCGGAGCGCGATGGGGTCGTATCGGGCTGGGAAGGGCCGGGCGAGGTGAACTACCGGTTCGATCTTATTCGCGATATGGAGCGGCGCGGGTGCAAGTCGTACTTCTCCAGCGACCACTGCGGTCGGAATATCGCGAATTGGCCGCAGCGGCTCGTGCAGGCGCGCCATACGCTCAAAATGGACCCGGTGGAAGTCATCTTCCGTGTCACCGGCCGCGCGGCTGAGGGGATGTGGCTGCAGGATGAGATCGGGACGATAGAGACCGGTAAGTTTGCGGACCTGGTGCTGCTGAATGGGGACGTTGCCGACCGAATTGAGTCCTTGACCGACGTGCGGGCAGTGATGCGCAGCGGCCGCCTGGTGGTGCAGGAGGGGGAGTGGGTACAGCTCTAGGGGTCTCAGCAAGACTGCTCTATAGGGAAGTCTGTTCGCTCCGGGTATCAAGACATCAATCAACAGTCATTCCCTGAAAGTGTTGAGTAATTCGTTGATGGAATTTATGGTCGATCCGGTGCGACAAGTGCGAGTGTACGCCTCTTGTCCGTCACTTGTATGTTGTAAAGGGCGGGCAAATGAGCGAAGGTGAGAGGGCAACGCGAGAGGCGCGTCGTCCGTCATTCCCGTGTAAACTCGCCCCCGCACGGGGGCGCAGAATCCATCCTCTCCGTGTGCCCTGGACTCCGGCGTTCGCCGGAGTGACGGACAAATGGGCGATTTCAATCCTAAAGCAAAGCCAGTACAGTCTAGCACCTTCCCAGGCGACTACTTTGGTGCCCTTCACTCTTGTTCTTGGTCTGACTCTGTCAACGAATTACCTGACACTTACAGGAATGACGGGCCTGCCAGGCGCCTCTTGACTAACTGAAAGAATTCGGCGGGAAGAACACAAGACAAAAGGCAGAGGAGGCGCACGATCGTGCGCCTCCTCTCTTTATCGCCAAATTGGCTGGCAGTGTATCGGCAAGTGCCTACTCTGCCGGCTCGTTGAGGATCTGGTTGGCGAGCGTGTCGGCCTGCGCCAGCGCAGAAGCGATCTCAATCTTGCCCTGGTAGGCATCGTTGAGAATCGGCCGTACTTCGGCGTTCTGCTTCAGGAAGCGGCGGAACGGGTAGACACCCGGCAGCTTAGCAAGATCTTCACGTGTCTGGAGCACCGGAAGATCCGCAACGCCAGCGGTCCACGCTTCATGGGCAAAGAGGTCGAGACGCGGGGAGACGGCCTTGTTGACTTCGATCTTATGCAAGGCTACTTCGAGGCCGCAGAACCAGTTGAGGAACTCAACCGCGCCGTCCGGATTGCCTGCGCCGAGCGGCGAGACGCACGGGTTCATCCAGGACGCCGTAGCAAACTGACCGCTATCCGGATGCGCCGGGTACCCAATTTGCCAATACTTGAAGTCGCGGGGCACTTCAAAGTATCGCAGCGTTGGGGTCGAGCTAATGTCGTAGTGCATGCCGGCCTGGTTGGCTTGCAGCAGTACGTGATGCCTGGGATCGGTGAGCGTGCCGCCTTCGGGCGACTTGGCGCTGACATCCTCCCTGTTCCAGAGATTGAACAGGAACTCCATCGTGTCGCGCGCCTCTTCGGTATCGTACTGCGCCTTGAATTGCTCCGCGTCGTAGGCGCCGGTGCCCGTTGTCAGCACCCAAGCCGCCCAACGTGCCAGCGCAACGTTGTCCGGCAAGAGGAAACCGGATACGGAAATGTTGTCGCCTTCCCTCTTCGTCATGGCGCGGGCAGCGGCAGTTAGGTCGTCCCAGTTCTGAATATCCCCGCCATTCTCATCGAGACCAATGTCGATAAGCAATTGGCCGTTGACGACGATGGACTGCGACTCAGGACCCATGACCGGTATGCCAAAGGTGGCGCCTTCAGCTTGTCGGAATTGGTTGGAAGCCTCGAAGAACTGGTTTTCCTGAATGTGGGGGTACTGCGTCAGATATGGCTCGTAGTCCATCAGCAAGCCCAAATCCCAGTGGTCGCGGGCCCAAATGATGGAGTTGAAGGCCACGTCCACCGGCGTACCGGCCGCAATTGTGGTGCGGAAGTGCTGGCGTACGGGCTCGATGGGATCCCTGCCCACGTCCTCCACCGGAATGCCGGTGCGGTTCGTGAACTCTTCCAAGGCCCACGGTACCAGTCCGCCTGGGTCGATGCGAGAAATCCACCAGTGCAAGAATTGCACGGGAGGAGCTTCCTCGGCTTGCTTCATCTCTTCCTCGGCCTTGGGAGCTTCCGCTTCCTCGGCTTGCTCTTCCATTGCCGGCGCGGCCGCGCCGCCGCAGGCCGCGGCCAAGAAAGCACCGGCGGTGCCAAGGCCTATGCCTGCAAGCAGGCTGCGCCTAGTGAGCCCTCTGCGAGTTTCCATAGTTTCCATGGAAAACCTCCTTGTGTTGTACTACGACTCCACGCGCTCAAGACACTCATCAGAATGTACTATAGTATGGTAGGTTGCGATAGTCAATTCCAAAACGGCCCCTGTCCGGTGATTGGTAGCATCTCTGCTGTGCCAACTTCCTCCGCTTGTACCATCCAAACCTGCGATTCGGGTATAGTATAGATGTGCAGCCAAACAGCTCTCCCCCAGATAAGGCTGCCTTCTTCCATTTAGCGCCCGCTAGAGGCTATGGCAAGCTCTAACCCACAGAGCCGG
Source organism: Chloroflexota bacterium (assembly GCA_028874195.1). Lineage (GTDB taxonomy): Bacteria > Chloroflexota > UBA11872 > VXOZ01 > VXOZ01 > VXOZ01. Next base: position 5,675 of record JAPPLM010000035.1, on the reverse strand, counting down.
ACCGTCTATGCCGGCCCCGGCGATGAGATTCCGGCAATCATCGCAAAGCTCCAACGCAGCCGCGGCTCTCCGGTTGTGTTGGTCGCGAACAACTGTCCGGCATTGCACGAGAGGGACAACCTCGAGTTCTTGCGGCGCCGGGCGGACGAACTTGATCTTGACCTTACCTTAGTCTGCGGCGATCGCGCCGTGCGCAGCATCGCAAGCGGCTTGGGCATCAAAGCGGTCAGTTCTTTGGGCGCCCGGCACGTGCCTGAGCAAAGGGAACGCGGCTCCGAAGCTCCTGCCGCTGGCGCTGCCGCGACCAAGGCGGTCGGAACTGGCGTTGCGGGGTCTAACGTTGCCGAGAGAACGATACGTGCTAGCCCCCCTGCCAAAGTCGCCACCGGACGGTCAAGTGAGCGAAGGGGCAGGAGGTCACTCTCGTTAGATCGCCCATTCTCTAGTGTTCTCGCCATAGCCACGCTGATCGTGGTGCTGTTGTTCGTTGTGTGGGGCGCGTTTTATGTGGCGCTGCCGAGCGCCAAGATAGAGCTCACGCCGGTGCAGCGAGGCTATAGCACGGTATTGCAGTTGCTGGCCGATCCGCAGGTGAGTCGCCTTAACGCCGCAAACGGTCAGATACCGGCGCAGTTGGTGGTACTCGAAGAGACGGATGAGTTGACTATTCCGGCCACGGGGAAACGGAACGAGCCGAGCGGACGGGCAGAGGGTACGGTAGTTTTCAGCAACAGAATCTCGCAACGAGTGGTTGTACCCAAAGGGACCATTGTCCTCACCAATGACAATCGAAGATATGTGACCGCGGCGGAGGTGAATATACCGCCTACGTCCGGCACGAGCGGTGAGTTCGGGGCGAAACGAGTTGATGTCGTCGCGGAGGAGCCGGGCCCAATCGGTAACGTGGAGTCCAATGCGATTACACATATTGAGGACCAGTCACTCAACCAGCGCCTGATCGTTAACAACGAATGGCCGATACAGGGAGGTGGGGAGCGTGTCGTCACTTTCGTGACGGAACAGGACCGGCTGCAACTCTACGAGCAACTTCGCGAAGTTCTCAAGCAACGTGTCTGGAACCGTTTGGGAGGGGAAGTCAACCCGGCGGAGAAATACTTCGTGCCTTGGGATGACGACATAATCGTCGACACGGCAGATTACGATAGAACGGTTGGTGAAGAGGGCGGCCAGGTGACGTTGCGCATGAAAGTGAAGCTACGCGGAACCGCAATCTCCTATGTGTACCTTGCAGACGTAGCGCCGACTATTCTGGCGCGCATTGTGGAGAATCAGTTCGAGGCGTACGCGCTGGTTCCTGATACTGTCCGCTTAGGCAAACCGGAGGATGCTGCGATAGCCGAGGGTGTGGTTCGGTTTACGCTAGAGGCGCAGAGCGACCTCGTATCTACCTGGAACCTTGGCAAGATTCGACGAGACCTGGCGAACAAGACGCGTGAAGAGGCGGAGAGATACTTGGATAATCTGGCGGGAGTCGGTGACTTTACGCTCGAAATGGGGCCCGACTGGTATGACCGCATGCCGCGGCTCTGGTTTCGTATCGACATCGAGGTAACGGAACCGCTTCAGGTTGCTGCGTAGCGCCTCCGGTGGCGAACGATGCGAATACTCTGTCTCGATATTGGTGAACGGCGTATTGGCGTGGCCTGCGGAGACTCGCGCGTTGGCATCGCTACGCCGTTGACGACGATTCAGCGACGCTCGTGGCGCCAGGACAGCGCCGCTGTGCGCCGACTGCTCACAGAGCAGCAAGTGGACACACTGGTTGTCGGCCTGCCGGTCAGTCTCGACGGGGACTTGCACTACCAGGGGGAACGCATCAAGAAAGAGGGCGAGCGGCTTGGGAAGTCGCTGGGCATGCCCGTAGTCTTTTGGGACGAGCGCTTTTCGACAGTTATCGCAGAAGAACGCTTGCAGGCCAGTCCTACGGGAGCGCGGCGCAAGGCTTCGCTCGATGCCGCGGCGGCCGCAGTAATCCTTGAGACCTACTTCGCCGCACAGCAGGAGGTAGGGTGCGCTTCGCGTCGCGCAGAACGCGAATGAGTCGTACAATGGTTTTATGACCAATTATCTAACGAGGCGGGCCCTACTGCGCACACTTGGAGCCGCCGCTTCGCTTTCGTTCGCTGCCGGCTGTGGGTCTCGGGATCGAGATGCCGATGCGGTGCGTGACCCGTCGCTGGAAGCCGGTGGCGAAGTAGTACTTACAATTCCCCCCGGCAGTACGACGGAACAGATCGCGAATCTGCTGCGAGAGGCCGGCGTTATCCGCAGCGCATTGGCTTTCCGCCTGCGTGCCCGGCAAACCGGCGTGGATGGTTCATTTCAGGCCGGACAGCATGTGTTGCGGCGCAATATGACGGTAGACGAGGCAATCCAAGCGCTCCAGAAGGCCGAAACCCACGAGAGGATTCTCACGCTCATCGAAGGCTGGCGCCGGGAGCAAATGGCGGCATACCTGCAGACGCAGAATGTGCTGAATGCGAGCGAGTTCCTTATCCTGACTGCGGGCCCGGTACCGGAACACGGTTTCTTAGCGGATCTCCCGGCCGCGGCGTCGCTGGAAGGCTACCTTTTTCCGGACACGTATCGTATCGAGCCGGAGACGACCACGGGCCAGTTTGTTAGCCGCCTCTTAGACCAGTTTGCCGGCAAGATAGGCGGCGCCGTGAACGAGGGCTTTCAAGCCAACGGCCTCAACGTGCACCAGGCGGTAACCTTGGCCGCCATCGTTGAACGTGAAGCGCAAGTTGCGGCGGAGCGGCCCGTCATTGCCAGCGTCTTCTACAACCGGCTGCGCATTGGGATGCCATTGCAGGCAGATCCCACCGTTCAGTATGCCCTTGGCTATCAGGACTCCGAGGGACGCTGGTGGAAGAAGACCGTGACCTATGACGATCTAAGGGTCGAGTCGCCCTACAACACCTATGCCAACGCCGGCTTGCCGCCCGGCCCGATTTGCAATCCCGGCCTGGCCGCGCTGCAAGCGGTGGCGGCTCCCGCAACGACAGACTACTACTATTTCGTGGCGGTAGGCGACGGTTCCCACGTCTTTAGCCGGACGCTGGAGGAGCACAACGCCAATGTACGCAAGTACCAGTCTTCCTGAAGCAGCATGGTGACATGCTGCTATAAAGCACCCATTCGCACGTGAAAGTGCGCTTGGGGTATGAGGATGCGGGGACTCTATAAGTAGCGGTCTCTATTCCGTATGATGTTGACCGTAATTTTGAGACGCTTACCAGCGTAAGTATTTCGAAGCATAGGTGCGGTCACCCTTATTCCTGAGTTTAACCCTCTAGCGAGATTACGTCTCTAGCGAGATTACGCATGGTAGTTTTCGACACATTGCCGCCCGAAATCGAGGCCCAGTGGCGCGAGTCAGTCTTGCCCGGTGAGGAGACGCTGCTGGTCGCCATGTCGGATATTCGGCATGACGGCCGCTTTGGCGTGCGCTGGATAATGCTCACCAATAAGCGCGTCGTTGTACTCTCCGACCAAGCGCCGGGTGTCGATGGCGCGGTAAGCATTGACTTCTCTGAGATTTCGGACGCGCGCGCGGAGCCGCTTGTCGGCGGCGGCCGCCTCGAAGTGAAGCGGAGCGGCTACTTCACTCCCGTCATCGAGTACTCTAGCTCCCTTGGCGCCAAGTTCACGGAGATAGCCCGCGGCATCCAGCAGCTTGCCAAGGATGAGCCCTTCGCCGTAACGACGGACATTCCCCGCGCGCGCTGCCAGAAGTGTCAGGCACTGCTGCCGGATAGAGACCGCAACTGTCCCCGCTGTGTCCGCAAAATGGCGGTGATGCTGCGCATCGCGAGCTACCTCAAGCCCTACAAGGCCTTGGCGGCGGTCTTGGTTATTGCCACGCTGGGACGTGCCCTCGTTCAGCTATTACCGCCACTCATTACGAGAACCATGATCGACGATGTACTGGCGCCGGATGGACTGGCAAATGTTCTGGCGGTCGATGGGCTGTTGCCCAAAGAGAACTACGCCCTGCTTGCCTGGCTCGTGGCGGCGCTTGTCGCGGCCAGCCTCGCTACCGGAGGACTGGAGATCGTAGGTGGTTGGGTAGGCTCCTGGCTAAGCACGCACGTCATTGCCAACATGCGCGCCCAACTCTATCAGGTGCTGGAGCGCATGTCGCTGACGTTTCATAACCGCAAAGGGCAAGGCAACTTGCTCTCGCTGGTTACACGCGATACGGAGAGTTTAAACTACTTTCTCATCGACGGCGCGCCTTACTTGGTAGTAAACAGCGTGATGCTTCTGGGCGTGCTCGTCATCCTACTCTTGATGAGCTGGCAGGTTACGATTTTCGTCTTGCTGCCAGTACCCTTTGTCGTGCTGGGGGGCACAGCCCTGGTCAAGCGCATGCGCGTGCTCTGGTCGCGGGTGTCTCAGAACTGGGCGCTCTTGCACGGCCAACTGAATGAATCGCTGCTAGGCATTCGCGTCGCTAAGGCCTTTGCGCAGGAAGAAGCAGAGATCGACCGTTTTGACCGGCGCAATGAAGCGGTTACGCGAGCAACAGTCCACGAGGCGCGCTTTTGGGATAGTTCTTTCGCTGTATTGAACTTCGTCACCGGCTCGGGGATATTCATCGCCTGGTATTTCGGCGGTCGCGCGGTGATAGGCGGCGATCTCTCCCTGGGAGATCTCGTTGCCTTCATTCAATATCTCTGGATGCTCTATGGTCCTTTACAGTGGTTTAACCAAATCTACAACTGGATGTCGCGGGCCTTGGTGGGCGCCGACCGCATCTTCGATGTCATAGACACGCCGACGGAACCCTACGCAGTGCCTGGCAAGCTCACAATCCATCCCCTGCGCGGAGATGTGGAGTTTCGCGAGGTAACGTTTGGCTACGACAAGACGAAACCCGTGCTCAAGAAAGTAGACCTTCACGTTCAACCCGGCGAAATGGTCGGGTTGGTGGGCAAGTCGGGCGCGGGCAAGAGCACGACGGCGCACCTGGTGTGTCGTTTCTACGAGGCCGATCACGGAGAGGTGCTCATCGACGGTCACGACATTCGCGACATCGAGTTGAACTGTCTACGCGACCAGATTGGCGTGGTGCTCCAGGAGCCGTTTCTCTTTAGCGGGACGATCTTGGAGAACATCCGTTATGCTAAACCTGAGGCGGAATTGCCGGAAGTCATTGCGGCAGCGCGGGCGGCGAATGCCCATGACTTCATTGTCGCCAAACCGGAGGGGTACGATACGCTCGTGGGCGAGCGGGGCAATCGCTTGTCGGTGGGCGAGAAACAGCGCGTCTCAATCGCGCGGGCGGTACTCAAAGACCCACGCATCCTCATCCTCGACGAAGCAACCGCATCCGTAGACACCGAGACGGAGTTCGCCATTCAGCAGGCCATCAGCCGCTTGATCAAGGGCCGCACGACTTTCGCCATAGCCCATCGGCTCTCGACGCTGCGCAATGCGGATCGGCTCATTGTCATGGAAGAAGGCATAGTCGCGGAGATCGGCACGCACGAGGAACTCCTGGCGAAGCGCGGCATCTATCAAAAGCTAGTTGAAATGCAGCGTACGGTTTCACGTTTGCGGGCAGTTGAACGCTAGGCTGTGTGGACATTTTTCCGTCATTCCTGTAAGTGTTGACTAATTCGTTGACAGATTTTGCAGGGCTTGAA
>JAPPLM010000034.1 GCA_028874195.1 Chloroflexota bacterium | reverse complement strand
CAACACCTTAGCAAAGTGTTGCACTTCGTTTGTGAGTCTAGGGAATCCAGTCTTTTCGACCGTTGACTGGTATTCTAAGTTTCGCCAAGGCGAGGTTGCACAAAGCTTGTCGAGTAGCTCCTCAGCATTGTTCGACTGGGTCAATTCGTTGACAGTTTCTGCAATTGAGATACTACTGGGAAAAACAGTGGAATACCAACGACCGTCGTAAAAAACGAAATCCCTGCATCGAATCTGGTCTAGGGAAGAAACTAATCATTACTGCGCTCCTGGACTCCGGCCTCCGCCGGAGTGACGAAAATCAGTTGATAAGGGACGATCCAACTCAGCCTGCCTTCAAAGCTACCTCGCTGCACCATCTCGCTCTTGCTGCCGGTCGAAGAGGCGCTGTACGTTGCCAAAGAGAATCTGCTCCTTTTCCGCTGGAGTGAGGTCGGCGCCAAACACCTTGGCAAGCTGCGACGCGAATGACCGTCCGGAGGCATCGCTGCCGTAAACGACGTGCTCGGCGCCAACGTGCTTGACGAGAATCTCCGTATAGCCATTGGTCGCCTCGTTGCCGCCCACGTCCATCAGGACGTTGGGAATACCGAGCGCGCACTTGGCACCCACCTCGATATCGCCGGCGGCGTGGCCGAAGAAGAAGGTGACGTCCGGGTGCCGCAGCGCCATCTCGCGCATGTCAGGGCCGCTGGTCTCGGTTGGCAGGTTGCCCGTGACCTCCGCGAACGTGTGCTGCAGGACCGGCAGACGGTATTCGGCGCAGATCTGCATGACGCCATCCAATTGGGGACTATTACCCCGGACCGCTTCCCAGAGCTTGACCCCTTGGCGTCCGCGATAGCCTTCTACACGGCGTTCCAATTCGTCGCAAGCGTATTGACCGTGAACCGGATTAAGATACCAGAAGGGGATCACACGCTCCGGATGCTGCTGCGCCAGCCCTAAGGTGCGGTCGTTGCAGGCGGTCACGAATTCGCGGGAGGGAAAGTTGGGCGAACTGCTGCCTTCCAGGTTGAGGCTGTTCGTGCACATGACCATGTCGAGACGCTCGGCTTGCGCCAGCAAGCGCTGCATCATGTGCTCGCTGCGGAAATGCACGTGCACGTCGTAGATCATCGCAATTCACTCTCGCGTGAACTTCGCCTAGCAGCGGCCCCGCACCGTAAGGGCGGTTCGCGAACCGCCCTTACGGATGCCGTCACAATTTATCGGGCCGTGGCGCGGCCTCTTGTCCCTCGACTCGCCGGTTCTCGTCGTAGCGCGGGGGCTAGTCCCCCGCTGGGTCGGTCTGACGCACTCCGCAGAGAGGATGGATTCCCGCTTTCGCGGGAATGACGGGTTAATGGGCATGGTTTCATAACCGAACTCGATCCAATTCTCGGCCTCATTCAGTTTTGCCGTAGCGCGGGGGCTTGTCCCCCGCCTCTTCGTGCCAACGTCCAACACCCTTTTGGGTAACGTGCCACGCGCGGACGCTGCGCTTACCTCACATACACCGAGTGCACTCTAATCATAGCGTTGCCGGGAAAATAGCGCAGCAGCATTCCTGCAGAGGATCTTCTCGCGCTCGCTTTCGGTGATGTCCGCGCCGTACACCTTGGCCAGTTGTGAGGTAAACGACCTGCCGGTCGCATCGCTGCCGTACACCACGCGCTCCGCGCCCAAATGACGGACAAGCAATTCCGTGTACCCGTTGGTGGCCTCATTGCCGCCAATGTCCATGAGCACGTTGTCCAGGCCGAGGGCGCACTTCACACCGTATTCGTAGTCACTGCCGGCATGGCCCCACAGAAACGAAACGTCAGGATGCCGCAGCGCCATCTCCCGCATCTCCTGCGGCGTCGTTTCGGTGGGCAGCGTGCCGCCGGCCTCGATATTCGTGTGCTGCAGTACCGGTAGACGGTACTCTGCGCAGAGCTTGAGCACGGGATCGACGCGTGGATCGTTTCCCTTGACCGCCATCCAGAGCTTTACGCCTTGGGGGCCTTGGTGCTGCGCCACCCTGCGACTCAGCTCCGCACAGGCCGCTGCGCCGTGCGCCGGATTGAGGTACCAGAAGGGAATGATACGCTGGGGATGCTCCCGCGCTGCCGCCTCCGTGCGGTCGTTGCAGGCAGCGACAAACTCCTTTGACGGGGAATGCGGCGAAACTGTTCCCTCCAGGTTGATGGAGTTCAGGCACAGCACCATCTCAAGCCGCTCGGCCTGACGCAGCGCCTGCGCGAGTTGCGCGTCACCGCTGTAATGCACATGCACGTCTATAATCATGAGAACTCTTGAACACGCAGAATTGGGTATATCTGCTCTATGTTCCCAGTCCATGGTAATGGGTACTGGTGGCCTTTGGGGCCAAGATGAGCAGTAGCATTACAATAGAGAATAGGCCGTTTCCATTTGCGTCCCATGAATGCACAAGTAAGGAGTTGCCAGTGGCCGAATCGCTCGATGACATCAAGGAACGCTATGAAGCCTTAGACATCAAACTGGACATCGCCGGTGAGGAGGCTATAGACCCCGATTTCCTGCTCACCTTTCCCTATGACTACCCCGACAATCCGGCCGAGGTGGTCATTGATACGCACGAGTTTACGGCGGTCTGCCCGTGGACCGGTCTGCCGGATACCGGCGAACTGCAAATTACCTATGTGCCGCGCGCGCAGTGCATTGAACTAAAGTCGCTCAAGTACTACCTGCTCTCATACCGGCAGGTGGGCATCGTGCAGGAACACGCCGCCAGCCGCATTCTTGAAGATCTCGTGCAGGTGTGCGCCCCCCGCACAATGACCGTATGCTTGGACTACACGCCGCGCGGCGGGCTGCACACGGTGGTGACGGTACGGTATCCGCCGGATGGACGGCCCTCGTCTTGATTCCCGGTAGCGCAGGCCCTTCGACAGAGCCTGTACTGAGCTTGTCGAAGTACTCAGGACAGGTTTTGCAACCCCGTATCATCCGATACTTTGTATCGGCGTACGGGGCAGGCTCTGCGGCACAGCAGGGTCAGTCTATTCGCACGCTCTCCTCACGCGAAATCGTCGGCTAATACGCTCTTCGCTCTTTACCCTGGCGGGGGACAAGCCCCCACTCTACTACAGCGTGTTAACGAGGATCGATGCGCACACGGCAAGAGGACACTCACCGAGTCCAAGCGCTTTGTAGTCCAACAGCGGTGAATTTAGGGATCAGGCCTCGGTAGTTTCCGCAGCATTCACCATCGTATCCGGATCGCCGCCGAAGATGCCGAACGGATTCAGGGAGTGGGGGGCGTCGTAGACGTCCATGCGCTCGGTGCGCTTGAGCCAGCCTACGACCAGGTACGTCAGCGGCGTGGCAATGATCTCGTAGACCGTCTTGGCGACCCACGCCAGAACCATCGCCCGCAGCACGTCCATCATGGGCCAGATGCCGGAGACGCCAAAGGCAATGCCGTAGAACATCACCGAGTCGACGCCTTGACCGACCACCGTGGACGATATGGTGCGGAGCCACAGATGGCGGCCCGCCGTGCGATTCTTGAGGACGACCATCACCATGGCATTGGAGAATTCACCTATCAAGTACGCCACAAAGGAGCCTGCCAACACCCAGCCGGTGGTGCCGAGGATGATCCCGTAAGCGCTCTGGTCTTCCCAGAAGACGGCGCCGGGGATGAGGCCGCCGAGGTAGAAGAAGATGACCATGAGCAGGTTGCAGGCAAAGCCCAGCCAAATCACACCCCGCGCCACCCGAAACCCGTACACTTCAGTCAGAACGTCGCTGATGATGTAGCTCAACGGGAAGCAAATGACGGCAACGGATACGACGAATCCTGTGCTGCCCAGGAACTCGAAAGGCAGGTCGAAGAGCGAAATGGGCTTGGCGGCGATCACGTTGCTGATAAGCAGCACAGTGACTGCCAGAGCGGCGATGATGACGAGCTTGCCGGAAAACCGCATTGACCCTAGCCCTCCTTGGTGTTGGCGCAAAGGTTTGCCTGACGTGTCGCAGGCAGTATAGTGCAGAGTGCGCCGTCGTTTCAAGGCACAGGCATGGCAGGGAACGCGGTAGAGAATAGACGCAAACATGGGCTAGCGCCCGCGGGAGGTTGCAGAACGTGAATGTCGATGCCGGCTTACGAGGACACTGGCCGTTAGACGGGGATTGCGACGATCACTCCGGCAACGGCAATCACGGCAGGGTTCAGGGGGCACTCGAGTTTTCTGCGCCGCTGCGTATGGGCGGCGGGCCCGGGGCCGCGTTGTTTGACGGCCGCGGTGCGCGTATCACGATTCCGCATGACGATTCCCTGTCGCTTGGCACCGGGGATTTCTCTCTGGCGGCGTGGGTGAATGCCAACCGCATAACCAAAGACGTCCCCGGTGACATCCTGAGCCGGTACTGCCCCGCTACGCGGCGCGGGTTCAATTTCGGTATCCAGTCGGCTCCGGGCGTGGGCTCGTGCCAGAGCAACTGGCGCAACGTCTTCTTCGGCATCGACGACGGCAAGCTGGAAGCGGAGTGGACCAACCACGGCCGGCCCGGCAACGCGCAGCACATTATGGCCCTGGCGGTGCACGACAGCGCGCTCTACGCCGGCACGTATGAGGGTGAGTCAGGCGAGACCGGGCACGTCTACCGCTATGCCGGCGGCACGGCGTGGGAAGACTGCGGCGCGCCTGCCGGTTGCAACGCCGTGAGCGCGCTGGCCGAATACAGTGGCGATCTCTACGCGGCGGTGAGTTGCTATCGCGCACAGGGTTCCAGTCTGCCGAATTCGCCGAACCGCGTGCCGGGCGGCAACGTCTACCGCTACGCCGGCGGCACGGAATGGGTGGACTGCGGCCAGCTTGGTGACGCCGAGGATGTGTTCGGCCTGGCGGTCTACAACGGCGAACTCTACGGCTCGGCCATGTACTCCCGGGGGATGTTCCGGTACGCGGGCGGCAAGACCTGGCTGCCGTGCGGCGATCCCGGCACGCGCGTTGCGGTTTTGGGCGTCTTCCAAGGCGGTCTCTATGCCACCGGCTACGACATGGGCGGCGTCTTTCGCTACGAGGGCGAGCGGCGTTGGTCCTTCTGCGGGAATGCGGCGGATTCCACGCAACTCTATTCGTTTACGTCGTACCAGGGCCGGCTGCATACCGGCGTGTGGCCCAGCGGCTCCGTCTACCGCCAGGATGACGGCCTGCCGTGGCTTGATTGCGGACGCCTGGGCGAAGAACTGGAAGTCATGGGCATGATGGTCTACAACGGCAAGCTTTATGCCGGCACCCTACCCGCGGGTTCCGTCTACCGCTACGACGATGAGGGCGAGTGGGCGCATACGGGGCAACTCGATACCACGCCGGACGTGCGCTACCGCCGCGCGTGGACGATGGCGGTTTACCAGGGCCGTCTCTTCTGCGGCACGCTGCCGTCGGGGAACGTGCTCTCGCTGGAGGCCGGCAGGAACGTGACCCACGACCACGCGCTGCCCGGCGGCTGGCGCCACGTCGCCGCAGTCCGCGCTGGCGGTACACTGCGCCTCTATGTGGACGGCGCAATTGTGGGTGAGTCCGCGCCATTCAACGCCGCCGACTACGACCTCTCGATAGATGAACCAATCCAGATTGGCAACGGCCAAATCGGCCCCTTCAGCGGCAGCCTGTCCGACGTGCGGCTCTACAACCGGGCGTTGAGCGACACGCACGTCGCAGCTATCTTTGAAAAACAGCGCATGTAAAGCGAGGGTTCGAGACTATACAGGCCCACATGTTGATAGCTACGACCTGCCGAGGCTCGAACTTCCTCAGCAATGGTGTGCGACTGAGCTCCGCCCTCTTAGGAGAGGCTGGTACGTTAGCGGTCCCTCAGACGTTGCCTCCCCCTGTTGGCGCCTATTGCACTAGTTGTGGCGTGTTCTGATTGGACGCTGGCGCACAATGTGCTCTATCATTGAGCACCACCAACCGGGGAGGCCCAATAGTGACCACCTCAAACAAACGCAAGGTCGAAGGTATGCCGGGAAAGACCGCGCTGATCACGGGGAGTGACCCATCCATGAACAAGCTCACTGAACACGTGCGCGCCCTCGACGTCGAGGGCGCATACAACGTCCGCGACCTCGGAGGATACGAGACCCGAGACGGCAGGATGACCCGCTGGGGTAAGTACCTACGGTCGGACACATTGGCGAATCTCAGCCCCGCGGGCGTAAACACTCTCCTCGAATACGGCATCCAAAACATCATCGACCTGCGCCGCAGCAGCGACCTGCAATTCAAGCCGAGCCCCTTCATTGGCAATGAGGCCGTCACCTACTACCATCAGAACATGGCAGGCGACGTGGACCTCGAGGGTAGGGAAGTGATCGACGGAGTCGAGGACTCTGCCGAGCGGCGGGGCAGGGCGTACTGCTACATACTCGAACAGAGAAAGCACATCCTCCACCAGATATTCTCGGTTCTTGCCAGCCCGGGCGGTCTCCCCGTTCTCGTCCACTGTAACGCGGGCAAGGACAGGGCCGGAATCTCTGCCGCATTCGTGCTGGATATATGTGGCGTTCCTCGCGAGACCATCATCGAGGACTACGGCCTCACCGCGCAGTATCTGGTGCGGGCCTACTACGAGAACAATCCTGACGTGAATCCTGACGTATACACTTGGCGGGAATATCAGAACGACGTCTGCCATCCTCACAGCATGCAAATCACCCTCGACTACCTCGACAGGATGTACGGAGGCGTCGTGGGCTACCTGCGAGACACCGGCATTACCGACGACCAAGTCGCCGCCATCAAGGAGGCAATGACTGAATGAACGCCCAGAGTCTCCCCGAAGCCGACCCCAGACGCGGCATAGGATCGTCTTGTCGCCTGATCGACTCCTCAGATAGGAACTTCCCATCGGAAAGTTTGCAATTCGGTCTTACACGGCCCATCTAGTGCGCCTAGTCGCGCCAGGCTGCGCCCGCGTCGTGATCTGGGAAGTTTGGTCGGTCGTCGTTACGTCTGCATTATCTGGATCAGGTTGCCGCAGGTGTCGTCAAAGACCGCAATGGTGACGGTGCCCATATCCGTTGGCTCCATCGTAAAAGTCACGCCCAGTGACTTCAGTTTCTCATACTCCGCTTGGATGTCCGTAACGCCAAAGGAGTTCGCTGGGATGCCTTGGTCGAACAGCCCTTTCTGATAGGCCTGCGCTACCGGGTTTACATTGGGTTCAAGCAGAAGCTCGGTCCCGTCCGGGTCTTCAGGCGAGACGACGGTTAGCCACTTATGTTCCCCTGCAGGCACGTCGTGCTTTTTCACAAAGCCGAGGGTTTCTGTATAAAACTTCAGGGCTTCGTCCTGGTCACTTACAAAAATGCCGGTGAGTACAATGCGCATGGCCGGTTACCCTTTCTTTGCACAGTGTTACTTGAGCCATCGATTCATGACACCCCTGATCGGTTCATCGTTGAAGACAAGCACCCGAAACTTGCCACGCTTCTCAGAGCTTACCAGCCCTGCCTTCTCCAACACATCGATGTGCTTGGCCATGGCCTGTCGGGAGATGGCGACTTCATGCCGCATGATCAAGCGCGCCGTGAGCTCGTAAAGCGTCTGCTCCTTGCGCTCACAGAGCTCGTCGAGCATCAACCTCCGCGTTGGATCCGCGAGCGCCTTGTAGACTAAGTCTTTTTGCATGCACGCCAATTATACGCAACCATGAGGTTGCATGTCAAGGGAAGATTCTCCAGGCTGGCAGGGACCACATTCCCAGACATTGTGGGGGGGAATCACATCCCAATGGATTTGCAGGATTGGGTGAAGACTTCGAATCAGTTGAGGGTGGAACTGGAAGAACCGCTACAGATCGGCAACGGTCAAACCGGCCCCTTCAGCGGCAGCCTGCCCGAAGTGCGCCTCTACAACCGGGGGTTGAGCGATACGCAAGTAGCAGAAATCTTCGAAAGACAGCGTCTGTAAGTGAACGTTCGCATCTTCGCAGCACAACCTACATCGCCATTTGGACCATGTTGACATCAATAGTCCCGCCTGGTTGTAGCGCGCCCGAAAGCACCGACTTTTCCAGGACACGCCGGCATCCTCTAAACAAGTCTGATGAGGTCTTGATCTGAGTGGCCTCTGCGATGGCAAGCAAGGCATTCTCTTCAAACGGATACTCGTCTGGGTCACTCGGATCGGAACGGTGACCCTTTAGCACCTGCTTTAAAAAGTCCACTGCCTCTTCGGAGGTCAGAGGTTCGATCTCCATTGGTTCGCGAGACATCCGCCTAATGACGGCTTGGGTTAGAAGACCATAGATGCTCCTTACGTCTCCGGTCATTCCAAATAGGAAACAACAATTCTCTGGGCAGGCATTGATGAGATCACGGATGCCTTGGTTCAAGCTCAGAACTTCCTGCGGCCTAAAGTCAGTTGCAATCTCGAGCTCATCAAAGAAGAAGTAGAATGCCTTGTTGCGTCCGACAACGTCTCCTTCACTAAGTACGTCTGAACCCCTTGTACATAAATTGACGTATGCGCCTAGACATCTGGTTGCATCGTACTCTGAGTCTATTGCGCTCGTCATATTGTACTTGGCGTACTTGCTCGTTGCGCCCGCCCCGGAGAGTTTTTCTCCTAGCAAGAGCGTTAGTGCTTCGCTAGAGTTGTCATTTAGACCTCTAAGAAGGTGGCCAAGTGGAGGATAACCTGGGGTCAGTCGAGGATCACTGTAAATGGCGTCAATCGACTCTCTTTGCTCGCTCAGACTACCGTCCGGATTCTTTCGCTTAGCAGTGTCTTCAACCTCAAGATGTAGCCACTCAGCGGTTTCCTTTATGTGTGGCACCAGCAAATCCATGACCTTACTGTATAGCGCGACAAAGTTCATGCTCGCAGCAACTTTTAGGGTCTCTAGGTAGACACACGGGGAATCAAACTCATCCTTGTTCTCAGATGTGATTATGTGCCTTAGATACCTGAGCGCATGGGACTTGCCGGTTCCCAATTCACCGTGCAGTATCGCGAATTCCGACAGACCTACTTGGTCTGATCTACAGGATTGCACCACTTCCATGAGTTCCGATCTGAGTTGGCTGTACCCTGCCCAAATGGTGACTCTTTCACCAGGAACCAGAGTGAACGGGTTGCGCCTCAACCTCGCTATTTCCAGCGTCTCATTCATCTATGGTGCTCCTCTCGCAGCCGCGATCGTGGGTCGATTGTTTGAAGCCCATTTGGCAAAGGTCAAGGTCCGGGGGTTGGCGATTAAGCCAGTCTCTATGAGTTTTGCTGTAGACGAGTACACGAGTTCATCCCCTGTCAACAGAGCCAACTCAATAAGGTCCGGTGTGGTCGATCCTTTGGTACCAAAACCTCTGCTAGTGAGATTAGGCGATCCGACGATCACCATCTCAGACTTCTGGCTATCTTGGAACAAATAGGCTTTGGCATGAAGATCAGGATTGAGGTAGACTTCGGCTCCCTTCGCAACCAAGACCTCCAGCAATTGCAGTTTATCTCTAAAGGCCTGCTTCTTCCCATCGTTACCTGGAGGAGGTGTTGTCATGACAGTTATCTGTGCCCCGTAGGCGATTTGTCTCAGAAGCAAATGAGACAATCGTCCTTGTCCCCAGAAATCGTAGTCTTGCATGTTGAAGGAGATGATAGTGGCCTTGCTCAAGAGTCTAAACGCCCCAATCCACTGAAGAACCTCTTTGGCTACGTCGTCTCCTAGGGCCGGAGTGACGGCTGGAGAGTCGTCGTTGGTCTGCATGGTGTTCCCTAATTGGCATTGCGTCTCATTGAAATATAGCCGCTGCCTCCGTGTCGTTGACGCAACTGGTATATCTTATCGGGAAACGCCACGAATGTGGACTCTAGGAGAGCGTCATATGAGTCCCGCTCGATATATTCACCACCAATCGCCAGTTGGGCGGCCATTGCATTATAAATGGCTTCGATGGCGGCTTCATTGAAGATATGGAACTTCACATGAGGATAAATGCCCTTGATGAATTGAAGATGCTCGTCAGGCGATACATGCGCTGGCGATGGTGGATTCGCAGAACAGGAAGCGGTTGCCCGCCAGAATAAATCCCTTGAGTTGGACGAAGCGGGAAGTCCAAGTAGCTGGGTCACTTCAACTGAAAAGGGCATGACAAAAACAGATTCCGAGTAGCAAGGGGCCTGCTTAAGGAAGGACAGTAGACGGTACCCTTTCTCCGTAATGCAGTACTGTTCCCGATCCTGCTGCTGGATGAAGCCCAGATCTTTGAGCCAGCCTCTCCGAGGATTTACTGTATGCGCGTAGAATCTTTCTACCTTCTTCTTTGGGGAAAGGCCTTGTTCCTCTCTGTAGGTTGACCAGGATTGGGCTTCCTTATGATCCAAGTCCACAGCGGTGGCCAGTCGGCGCTTCGAATCAGTCAGTTCCTGGAAGACCATGTCCCTAACGAATTTTGACTTAATATGCTGATCTGCCCAAGTTTCACGGAGCCTAAGAACATGGAGCAAACGGTCTACTAGCAGTTGCCCGAGTGCAGTCGAGGTACTGGTATCGGTGGAAAGAATGTCAAGGAGGTTGAGGGTTGCATCGCTATCCGACTCGAGCACCGAATGTAACAACATTGCCGATACAGATTCATTCGGGCCGTTCATCTGCTGAACGGCGTGGAGTGCGTACCCTTTGTCCGATAGGGTGAGCTTGGTTCCTGCCTTGTCAAGCAAGCCAAGAGCTCTACCGACATCAATGACTCCGTCGGCATATCTTGTTCCTCGAACGGCTTCTTCTTGCTCAAGTATTGCAGAGCGAAGAATCGTAACGGACGCAGGTCCAATATCATGAAGGTAGGTCACCACCCTGGCGAAGCGAAAAATGTCGTGCAAGCCGTTGGTGTATCCAATCCTGCGGGAAAGCTCACCCCTTATTCGAGCACGTTGCCGAATCAAGCCAAGCATAGACATGGCCTATACTACCTTTGGCTCATCGCCGCCATGAGCCGAAACCCTCGGTCTCATCACCAACAAAATGGCTCGATTCGTCTCAGCATCAGCGACCCACGCTTCTCCAGTTTCTAACGCTCTGACGAGCGCAAATCTATCAGAAATCCTCGTTGCGCCAAAGGAGACGTCATTCGGGAAATCCGCAGGCACTCGTGCAAGGGCAGCCGAAATATCCGCATCTACCACCAAACGATGAGCAATCAGCAGGTCGACTTGGCTAACAACGCGCGAGTCTACGGCCGAAGGTTGCTGTGTAGCAAGGACTAGCGAAAGCCCAGCGTCACGCCCACGCTTGACGTACTCTATCAAAATGGGCTTTGCTGCCGTGTGGCTATCGGATGGACAGATAATGTGTGCTTCATCAATAAGCGTCCATACACCACGAGGCAACGAAGCGTAATCCTGTGGTAGCGGTTTTCCTGCGCGTTCAGCGACCTTCCGTTCAGTGTGGTACTTTCCCATTATGCGAAAGATCTTCTTGGCAATGATGCTTACGACCAATGACTTAGTAGAATCGTCTAAATTGCGAAGGAGAAAAATACTCAATTGGCCTGGTTTGAGCACCTCAAGGACATCCCACCCACGCTTCTGGAATACCTTGCTGTCACGTAGCGCTTCGAGTTTCCAAAGTATGGCGTCACGCGTTTGCCTTTGAGACTGTTCGCTAAGCTCTATGTCTTGTTTCAAACATGCAATCAGATCGGGAAAATCATATAAGGCTTGGGCAGCGACTATGCGATGTCCCTGCCTGCCAACTCCCTCTGACACGCTATAGCCATCTCTGGCGACCTTGTTCAAGAGATTCCTAATGAGTTGACCTTGCGGAGAATAGACCTCTAAACCGAAAAGGCCACACCAATCCTCAAGTTCCAGTTCCGTGGGGTCAATAGCAAACTCGACGACATTGGGATGAATTGAAGGATCACCGCTGGGAGCAAACAGCTTTGCGGATGGTATCTGGTTGGCAGGTATGCCCCACTTCTCAAGCTGGTTAAGCTGTTCCCTATCTTCCTCAAGCCTTTCATCCGGGGCGTTCAAGAGTGCCCAAAACTGGTTTTGCGTATCGAAGAACACCGTCGTTATTGCTGTGTCCTTGGTAGCAATGTTCGAGTCATGTCCCAGAGTTAAGCCCTCTGCCAAAATACCGAGATCGTAACTCTTACCAGTACCGCGACGGCCGCACACAAAGACAACGTGTGGCGTATGGATATCCAGCCAGACGTTGGAATCAAATTTATTCGAGACTCGGGCTTGCTCAATACATTTTCCAAGTAATATCAGGGCGCTAGTATCACCACGATTACGCCGTTGGCCCATAAGAAGGTGTCGCCCGCTAGAGACGAATGCTGCTCGTTCGATAGGCTCAGACACTTCGACCTTACGGACGTTTGCTATGTGTCCGAGAGATGGCAGGCTAGATGTCATTAGCTAATTCTCCATCAAGGCGCACGAAGTCAACAACGGTAACGTAACTGTCATCCTTTAGAGTAGGGTCAGTCCTCTTCAAGTACGTTCTTAGATCAATTACGTCCGAGAAGCCGTCTAGCACTGCATCACAGCCATTTACGTTGCGAAGATACTTCTGGGTAATTCGGGTAACTCGTACGAGTTCTGGGTCATCCCCGTTTGAAAGGAGCATCAGGCCCTGCTTGAATCGCTTTCGACCTTTGAATATCGCGGTATGTCTTGCGCCATCGTGGGTGGAAAGCAGAGAGCTACCTGAGGCTTGCAATCTGGACGCTCGACGGTTCGGAACTCCCAATCGACAAGTGTACTCAGCTCCTGTCAATACTGAATTATGTGATGAACTGCTTAGCCTAATAACCAAGTCGGGCCGTAGGGAGTGTATGAATGGTCGGGGATTAGAGGCGGCTGCGACAACCGTGAGTCCGTACTTTCTGGCCATGCGCTGGATATTGTAGGCGACAAGGTTGGCAGTTATCTCGTCCAGGTTGGAACAAAACTCGTCAACAATCCAGACATTGCTTCCCGATGCCAACATTTGTGCAAGCAGTACCCTGTACTGTTGACCCTTACTTAGTTCCTCAAACCTCTTTAGGTAGAGGAATGGCTCTGAAAGGCCGGCGAGACCGAGAAAGTGTAGTCCCTCTCGAACTCCATTAGCGGCAAACAGCTCTATAAGTGACTTTCGGGATCGTATTGGCTTAAAGGTGGATGGTCGAAATTTGCCCGGAAAGACTATACGACCGTCGACCAAAGCCTTGGCGGAGTCCACCTGTCCCACCAAGGATTCTAGCAATGTCGTCTTGCCAGAGCCCGATGGCCCTTCAACCAAGACCACCTCACCTGGGGGAATGTCGCAATTCAAGTCTTGCAAGGCAGTGGTGCGAATGTCACTGGGCGAAATGTCGAATGCTTGCTGTATAGCATGGGTAGCCACAGTCCTCCGGACACGGCTCAGGTAAGTAATGCTAAGTCCCGATATGTGTATGGGGCCCTCAATGGATGTGGCCTGAGTCTCTGGAGCGTAGACTGGTTCTTCTGGTGCCAGAGTTGCTAGGCGCCTCTCCAGGAACCGTTTTGAGTAGGCATTCAAGCCCATCATGTAAGTAGGTTTTGGCAGCGAGACGATTCCGCGAAAGAGGTCGAAGTCCTTAAGGACGGATTGAACTGACAGACGATTAAGTCTGTCAGTAAGTTCACTTGCCTTGATGCTTTGTTCCTGCATCAAGATCAAGGATTTTCTCATCCGAGCTACTTGCTGGTCTAGAATGCCCGAAGTCTCCTCAAATTGAGTTGTGTCCTCTTCTCCGTCTCCAAAGCGCTGAATGAGGTAGCGCATGTCCCTTGCGACACGGCTCAGGTTTCCATCTGTTTCTCCCACATATCGCATGCCTGCTTTTCGTACGAATGGTACAAACTTCAACATATCGGCCGAGATTTCGAGAAAGTACGGCATCTTACCCGCCACTTGCCATCGGTGACGTGCAAAGACGGCAGCTTGCTCCACTAAGAGTTTGCCAATGCCGAATCCTCTGAATTCGGAGGCGACAACAGTTCTGGAAATTCTGACCAACCTATGGATGTTCTCTCTGAGTGTATGGATGTCCCAAGTATTCCAGCTAACCCTATCCAGTTCAAAAGGTGCATCAAGTATTCTGGCTCTTGGCTTGTTCATGAAGAATGGTGTCGCCAGTTCGATAAAGCCGATCACCATCGGGTAAGCGGGGTCAAGAGTCCGGGCAATCAGTCTAGCAGTGCGCCCGTGAACTGCTTTGCCCCTATAGTGGAGATCAGCCAAATGCTCATAGGCGGAGTGCTCGTCTGGGTCCGTGATCTCCTTAATGAGAACATCCAGCCGCAACCCACCTAAAGTAAGGCTAACTGGGGAAGCAAAGCTTGGGAACACCTGGCACATCCCATTGTCGCAAGGCACCCAAGCCTTGTTGTCCACTTGCAGCACTCGGTCTCCGGTAGTGAGGCAAGCTGATCTAGGCACATCTAGCCAACTCGTTCCTGGTTTAAGTCGGACCCTCTTTATGTGGCCTTTCCATGTAACTGAGGCAACCGTCATCTCCCGGGTCGCCTGAGAGTGGAACTGCGACTTTACTTGAGTGCCTGCCACAAGTCTCCTGTCCCATTTCGAAAGGGTGTCAAGTGATGAATCTGCTACTCTAGACCCACACTGTATTCTACTTTGGAGGTCTGGGACAGTCTACATCCTGCAAGAGAATCCACGTTGCCAGGACATGTCAATCTTGTGACAGCAGCCAGGCGAACAGGGTATTCACGAAGGCGTCACCTTCGTTAGGGACAAAACTGCTGCCTACGCCCACCCACATTTCGATTGTGACTCCCTCGACGCAGCCTGCTTGTAGGATGAAGGCTTGGGTTTCCTCACCATCGGCCCCTTACATGACCTTCCCATGGCATAGTGCACTACGGTAGGTGCTACCGAACTCCGTCCCTGAGTGTCAGCTTCTTGTCGGCAGGTCCTAGCCCTGTCTATTGCCACAGGTCGGGATCGGGTCGTTTCATCAGTCCGAAGCCCAGGTATGCATACCAGATAACCAGCAGCACGTAGCAGCCCCGGGCGATGGAGATAAACGTGTCGCGGCCGTCGTTGCTGAGCACGGCGAGCATGAAAAAGACCATTACGGCCAGGCTGGCGAGGGCAGCCAACAGGGAAATAGTCCGGTTGAAGTCGTCTCTCGTGGAGAGGCCCAACGCAAAGATGAAGCCGCCAAACCCAAGCGTGATGCCACCGGCGTAGAAGAGAGCGGTGCCGGTGTAGTAGATGGGAACGCTCGCCATGATCTCGTCATTGGTTTGGGCATCGGCCAGAATGAAGTCAATGCCGCCCAGTAGAATCCAGCCGGTCAGTCCCACGAAGATCATGAAGTAGCCCATCTGAACCAGCGCCTTGCCGTTGCCCTGCAAGGTCACGTTGCGCATAAGCGCGTAGAGGCCCGAGAGGATTAACGCCAGGCCAAGGGTAATGGCGATGTTGGTTACGTTGGTCAGCGCGGCATTGGAACTCTTGGCCGTAATGGAGCCAACGGCATCTGACACAGTTGCGCTGTCTATCAGCAGTCCACCCGGCTCTATGAGAAAGAAGACGAAGGCGACTACCGGGCCGAATATGAGGGAGAGACCCGCCAACCGATTCACGGATATTGTGCCCATGTCTGAATCTCCTTTATGTGATGACATGAGAAGGATCCACTGGGTTCAATCCCCACTAGCATACACTTTTACGCCTGAGTTGTGGTATGGCAATAGGAAAACCCCGGCGCTCCGGCAATCTTCGGCAGTGAACTCGGACGGCGCGCAGCAGGCACACGGCGAGCCGGTTCATCGGCAAGTTACAGTGGTTGAAATACAACGGCCAGCGGGACGGGCGTCCGGCTAACCCCGGGCGGTACTCTCTCCAACCCAACGGACTCTCCTGACAAGAGGACTTACTGCCCGATAGAACCTCTCGTCGGCGGTCCACAGTTGACAGCCTAGCGCCTCTGCAAGAGCAAGGTAGTGAACATCATAGGCAGCGCTTTGTCCAAGCCTGCTTGCCAACTCCAGGGCCTTGCCGTAAAGTCCCGGCGGCTGATGCAGTTCCAGTCCCGATGAAAGCAAGCTCTCCAGGCGCTGTTTGGCGGCCTCCACTGTCAACTCGCCCCGCCGCACCTTTTGGTGGAGGGCATTGGTCACTTCCACAGGCATCAAGTATGGCGCCGCGATTTGGGTTCCCTGGATATTCCACAAGCGTCCAAGTGCGTTGGCTTCGACGGTGTGAATCTCCCTTACCAGCCACTTGAACGCGAGGCTCGCGTCAACGACAACGTGATCGTTCAAGAACCGCTCCTGGACTCGCGCGCCTCCCGGATGAAGTCAGCACCGTCCCCCGGTAATACCTCGTCTCCAAATGCCTCCTCTTGCAGCGCTACGAGCCGTTCAATATTGAAGCTGCCGGCAAACGCGCCGTTGGCCTCGTCTCGCGCGAGCTCCCGGTCGATGGCGGCTAGGCAATACCTTCTCATGCTGATTCCCTTGAGAGC
The DNA here is from genome assembly GCA_028874195.1 of Chloroflexota bacterium. GTDB lineage: Bacteria > Chloroflexota > UBA11872 > VXOZ01 > VXOZ01 > VXOZ01. The sequence continues at coordinate 35,521 of JAPPLM010000034.1, read as the reverse complement.
GGCCACCGCCTTAAGACGCCGCTGCACCGGAGGGTCGATATCCAGTGTTAGTCTCTTCTTCTTTACTTGCATAATGTCCTATTCCTTAATACGGCAGCCACCATTCAGGATAGCGTAAATGCAGAAATACGGCAATTTTAAAGGGGAAACCAGACACTAGCCTCGTAAGGCGACCTCCATAAAATGGTGGAGGAAGGCCCGTTCAGGACGCTCGGACTGCCCCATCCACATCTTGAGGATCCCACCGCCATCCGTCCACATCAGCCTGCTAGAACATGCCTAGAGCATGGGGCAAAATCCAACTCTTGCGGCGCGTGACGGTACAACTTGGGCTTAATTTCCGCGAAAGGCCTTCTCAAATGGGGCGATATCCAGCTTATCCACTCTCAAGTGTGCTATAGTGGAGCGTTCCACCGCCGCCGCGTCATCGCTCGCCAGCATATTTTCCAGCGCTACCGGCACAAGCTGCCGGGAGGCGCCGCAGCGGACTGAGGGCCGGTTGCAGCAGGTGGGACGATGCTTCCTTGATCCCGGCGGCGCTCGCACCACCCTCATGAAAGCTATGGACACGGAGACAACAACCCAGGTTGGCGCGCTGAAGCGGGTCCTCGCCTTGAGCTACCCGCTCATCGTCGCGAATCTCTCGCAGATCGTGCTTGGGCTCGTCGACACCGCGATGATCAGCCGCGTCTCCACAGAGGCGCTCGCAGCGGCAGCCGTCGCCTCGTCCGTCAACATCGCCGCGGGCATGCTGTTCGGCGGATGGGCGACTGCGGCACAGGTGATTTCGGCCCGCCGGTTCGGCGAGGGACGTCCGGCGGCCGTAGGGCAGTTGCTGGACATTGCTTTGCTCGTTGGCACCGGCGCCGGCATCGTGGTGCTCCTCATCTTGAGCATTGGCGCTGGCCCTCTCCTCGCCGCGTTCGGATTGAGCGAGGCAGTGCGGGCCGAGGGCGTGCCGTATCTCCGTATTCTCGCGTTCGCCGCGCCGTTCGCTGCCGCCACGGCGATGTTCCGCGCCGTTTACGCGGGCGTAGGGGAAACCAGCGTGGCGATGCGTATGACGTTAATCGTTAACGTGATTAACATCCCGCTGAACTATGTGCTGATCTTCGTGGCTGGCTGGGGCCTCCTCGGCGCCGGCGTGGGGACAGTAATCGCCGTAGCCATCGGCTGCGCGTACATGGTCCAATTTGGGTGGAGACGGCTCAGGGACACCTACGCATTGTTCGGTTTCCGGCGCCTGCGCCGCTACCGGGAGGTGCTTCCGCGGCTCTGGTCTATCGGTTGGCCCGAGACGGCCATGCTCTTCCTGGGCTACGCCAACAACGTGCTCGTAGTATGGATTGTCGCTGCGCTTGGGACCTCTGTCATCGCCGGGATGCAGATCATTACGAATGTACAAAATATCCTCTGGACGGTGATCTGGGCGCTTTCCTCCGGCGTGTCGATCCTCGTTGGACAGAGCCTTGGCAGCCGCGACGAGCGCGCAGCGGCGCTGACCCAGCGGGCCGGGTTGCTGCTGATGGTCGCCCTTCCGGCAATCTTCCTGGCGCCGATGCTTGTCGCACCGACTTTAGTGCTGCACCTTTTAACCCCCGATGGTAGTGTCGTTTCGGAGGCAAGCCGCACCCTTCCCTTCTTGGCGCTGCAGGTGCCCTTCATGGCTGCGAGCATGGTGCTGGCTGCGGTTCTGCGCGCCGCCGGTGACTCCAAGTGGGTCCTCTACGCGTCCACGGCTTCCAGCTACCTGGTCATGGTGCCGCTGTCGTGGCTGCTCGCCGGCCCAGTCGGTTGGGGTCTCCCCGGCATCTACGTCGCAGGGGTAGCCTTCTTCGCGGCGCGTACCGCCATATCCTGGTGGCGCTACCGGCAGGGAGCCTGGCGGACGGCGGAAGTGTGAGATCAAAAAGATGGCTAGGCTATTTCGATTCGGCACAACGCGTTCGCTTGGCGGCGTGTGACGATGCGGCTTATGCCTACTCATTGCGGAACGCCTTCTGAAAGTCAATCATTGCGATACGCCTGCTCCAACGCGGCGATATCCAGTTTGTTCATCTGCAGAAGCGCCGCGGTCACGCGTTCAACTGCCGCCGCGTCGTCGCTCGCCAGCAATTCGCCCAGCCGCACCGGCACAATCTGCCACGAGACGCCGAAGCGGTCGGTGAGCCACCCGCACTGGCTTTCCGCGCCGCCATCTGACGTCAAGCGCTCCCAGAGCCGGTCCACCTCGTCCAGGTCGACGCAGTTCACCGCCAGCGACATCGCCGGACTATGGGTGAAGTGAGGCCCGCCGTTGATGATGCGGAACTCCTGCCCCGCCAACGCAAAGTCGGCGGTCATGATGTCGCCGACCGCGCCCATGCCGGCTTCTGCGTAGCGGGTGATGCGGGTAACGCGCGCGTCGGCAAAGCACGAGGTGTAGAGTTCAAGCGCTTCCTCAACGCGCCCGTCGAACCATAGATTAGTAACGATCTTCTGCATGGCCTAGCCTCCGTTCGGTTACTCAATTGCGTATGACATTATGGACTTAATCTTCTAATCGGTAGCGGCTTGAACGGTGACTTTAGGCATTTTTGATCTATCGCGACGTGCCGCCGGTTCGCATCCGGTTGCAAGGGGTAGCTAGAGGCAGGCGGGCAGCCATTGTGCCGTCCTCCTAACTCTTCGTGGAGGCGGCACTGCCAGTCTATTGTCCCCCCAACTCTTCCCGCAGGCGCTCTTCCTGCGCCGTTTGCTCCGGCGTCATGGCCTCGGCAAGGTCGGCGGCCTCGTACAGGGGTCGGATCTCGATTTCGCTGGGGCCCGGCATGGGGTTGGGACAGCGCTTCACCCACGCCACCGCCTCGTCCATGTCCTTGACCTCCCAGAGCCAGTAGCCCGCCACGAGTTCGCTGACGGCCGGGAAGGGTCCGTCTATCACGGTGCGGTCATCGCCGTCGAAGGCCACGCGCTTGCCTGCCGATGTGGGCTTGAGACCCTCGCCGTCGCGCATGATGCCGGCCTCGGCCAGCTCTTGGTTGAATTTCCCCATGGCCTCGAAGAGTTTGGGGGAGGGCATGATGCCCGCTTCACTCGCGACGGTAGCTTTGACGAGGACGATGACGCGCATTGGGCTTCTCCAAATGGGTAGTTTTCTCGTGACCTAGATATCTATTCGGTAAGGTGAACAACTCACCAAAGCCGCCGGCTGAATCAACTCGTGGCTAGCTTATCAACGTCGGAGTGCGGCGGTCGTGCAACAATTCGCTAAACTTTCCCTGAGTAGGGTTCGGCGAGAATATTGGAAATCAAAAGGTTTCGCCGAAGGTTTCCGGCCTGCCAGCGACTGTCTTCCTTTCACCTGCTGCAATTGGCGCACGGTGGCTGCGTTTGCCGCGCACTGCGGGTAGCGACTGTCAGTGAAACCGGCGCGCCGGAGGCAAAAGGCGAGCCGAGAGACCATAGTGCTACACGTAAATCGTGTGAAGTTGAAGCGCTCACCTGTGGCCGGCCGTTCCACGCTATGTTCTCTACAGCGGATACCTCTTGCAGTCAGATTGCGACAATTGGGACGCGTTTGAAACGCGAAGTTTAGGCGAGCTTGACCGCCGTGCCGTAGGCGACGATTTCGGCCGATCCCTGCGCGACACCCGCAGTGATGAATCGCGTACCCACGATGGCGGTGGCACCCATTTCCTCCGCGCTCTCGACCATGCGCTGCAGCGACACTTCGCGCGCCTCTGCCAGCAGTTTCGTGTACTCCACCACCTCGCCGCCGACGACGTTGCGGAATGCCGCCATAATGTCCTTCCCAATGTGCCGGGAGCGCACGGTGCTGCCGCGCACCAAGCCTAACGTCTCGACGATTTCGGCTCCGGGAATTGTGTCAGTTGTGGCTACGATCAATTGTCGACCTCCAGGTAATTCTCTTGCTTCTTTTGGATGATTCTGTCGCGCAAGGCGGCGGCCAGGAAGACGACCAGACCAGCCGGTATGGCGAGGAGGGCCACCCTTAACAGGAACGGTATATCCTCTGCCCGCACGATTGCGTACACCCAGTACCCGCCCAACACGAGCAGTCCCGCGGCGAGGATCGCCCCACCGATCCACAGCCATGGCCTGCTGGTGCTTTCGGGACTTGCCATCGGAATCCCTCCTATTGCCGAAGAAGCTATTCTACTTCTAACATTATCCCATCCCCGCATGGGGCTGTCTTTGGTCCGCTGCCCGAAATCCGGTACGGACGAGGGGTGGTTCTCTGGGAACGGGTCCGGAAGGGCACCTCCTTTCTATTGGGAGTTCCCACGGAAACGTCCGCCGATATGTCCTAATGGGCCTACCAAGCTAGGAGGTCGTTGTGCCGGCAGAAGTAACGGAAGGTTTCAAGGAAATCCGCGGCGTCATCGTGCGCTTGGCTACCGTCACGGTGGCGGACCATACCGTGGAGCAGGTCCTGTCGTACGACGTCGCGGAGGCGGAAGCCGCCTATGGAAGACCCCTCGATGACGAGATGGATAAGCACATTCAATTGGGCATGTTCGCCATAGACCGCATTGCGGCTGACGGCACGCTGCACAAGGTCGCGTCCGCCACGAGCTATGTGCTCGACGGCAAGTGCATTCGCACCGCTAAGTTCGAGCAGCAGGAGGGGTGATCACTCCTGCGCCAGCAGCCAGGCGAGCAGGGCGTCCACGAAAGCGTCGCCGTTGGCGGGGTCGTCGCCATAAGCGGGAGCGTGGCCGCTGCCTTCGCCGCTCCATAGCTCTATAGTGATGCCCTCAGCGCAGCCCTCCTGTAGGCGGAAGGCCTGTGTCTCGGCCCCGGGCACGGACCGGTCAAAATCCAGGGTGGCGTAGGGCTGGGGGTCAGTGGGCCACGGGCAGTCCGCGATCCGACTGTAGCGCGCCACAATGTCCTGCGCCCCGAGGTAAAACGCCCCTTTGCCGTTCCCTTCCGCCTCACTTGCGTCACCCGCATATAGGATCACGCTGTCCGCTGTGCCATGGATGTGCAACGCCGACACGGGTGGCGCGCCCGCACAGCTTGAGTCCGCGACGTAGCTCGTGCCTGCCAGGCTCGCCACCGCGCGCAGGCCGGGCAGACCCTTGCACCCCAGATGGTGGGCCATGAACCCGCCGTTGGAGTAACCGAAGACATAGACCGGACCGAATTCTTTGATTTCCCTTGCTCGTGCCACCAACTCAGTGAGATAGGCGACATCATCCTCGCCGGACTTGCCGCCGTCGCAGCACTCGTCCGTGGGATTCCAAAATCGGCTGCCTTCATTGTTGGGGATTCCATTGGGCAGCAACAGCGCGAACCCGTGGGAGTTCACGCGCTCGTGCAGAGGGAAGTACCGGCTGTGATCGGCGGCATTACCGCCGAAGCCGTGCAGTGACACGATAAGCGGGGTGGTGCCGTCGATGTGCTCCAGCGGTAACACCAAAACCGCCGGGTCTTTGCGCGTGGGGTGTTCCAGGCGGTAAACCTCACCGCCGGCTTCCTCCGCCAGCCCTACCGTCCGCTCCAGCACGGTGCCCTCCGGCTGCGGCTCCTTGCCCTCTTTGTCATCCTTGCCCTTGGTCCACTGCTCCAAGAGAGGAAGGAAAATCTCCATACTTGCGGTGACCTCTTCAATTTCTTGGAGCCGCGCGTCCTGATCGTCTAGGCGCTCGCGCAGGGTTGCATTCTCGTCGCGGAGGGTTGCCAGTTCGCCCCTCAGTGCGCTGTTCTCGTCCGCGAGCGACTGGATAGAAGCTTCCAGTGTTTGCACACGCTGTTCTCTGGCGGCATCGTCGACCACACCGGCACAGGCGACATGTATAACGACCAGCAGAACGCCAGCCGTCAAAATACCGAGAATCCGCAGAAAAGCGGCCAAAGCTCGCGAAGGGTGGTTTGATTTCTTCGTTGTTTGCTTCAGCAATTCCAGTACCTCGCTTGTGCCGGCTACCCCTCGGCCTGGGCCACGCGGAGCCGGGCCAGCGGGGCGTCATTGATCGGCAGGTGGACGAGAGCCGCGAAAATGCCGACGCCGACGCCGGCCCACCACATGGCGTCGTAGGAGCCGGTTTGGTCGTAGAGCAGCCCGCCCAACCACACGCCGAGAAAGCTGCCGACCTGATGGCTCAGGAAGACGATGCCGAACAAGGTGGCCATGAACCGAATCCCAAAAATCTGCGCCACGATGCCGGTGGTCAAGGGCACGGTGGAGAGCCAGAGCAGCCCCATGGCCGCCGCGAAGAGGTAGACGGTCAACTCGTTGGCCGGGGCGAGCAGCAGACCGAGGATGATCAACGCTCGGCCGGAGTAGATGGCAGAAAGACCGAGCTTCTTGGGGTACCGTTGTCCGAACGCTCCCGACAGCAACGAACCTATGATGTTGAAAAGGCCGACAAGAGACAGCGCGTAGGCGCCGGCGCGCGCCGAGAGGCCGAGATCGGTGACGTACGTGGGAAAATGAGCGGTGATAAACGCCACGTGGAACCCGCATACGAAGAAACCCGCCGTCAGCAGCAAGTAACTCCGCTGGTGCAGTGCCTCGCCCAAAGCCTCGGTCAGCCCCTGGTTCGTCGCCGGTTCGCCTTTGGCCGCCGTGCCGCGGGGCAGGCTGAACGCCAGCGGCACCAACACCAACGCCACAACGGACATCACCAACAAAGAATCGAACCAGCCGTAGGTGGCAATCAAAGTCTGGTTTATGGGCGAAAAAAGCACCTGGCCTATGGAGCCCGCGGCGGTGCCCAGTCCCAACGCCAGGGAGCGCCGTTCCGGCCCGATAATGCGGGCAATGGCCGCCAGCACCAGGGAAAACGAGCAGAAGGCGACGCCCACGCCGACCAGAATCCCGCCGACCAGGTAGAGCGTGGGGCCGGTTTCGGCCAGCGCCATGCCGGCCACGCCGGCCGCATACACCACTGCCCCCAGCGCGACGACCTTGGCCGTGCCAAACCGGTCCGCGATCGCGCCGGCCACCGGCACGCCCATGCCCCACAACAGATTCTGGATCGCCAAAGCCAGCGCAAAAGTCTCCCGCGACCAGCCGCGCTCGGTCGTTATCGGCTCCAGATACAGCCCAAAGCTCGACCGGATGCCGAACCCGATGAGCGAGATCAAGCACGCCGCCGCGATCACCGCGATTACGGTCAGGCGCATGGGAGAGAGACTTGTAGTGGCCTGGCTCAAGTGAACTTGCTCTACGACATCTAAGTGTGGCAACGGACGCGAGAGTGACACAGTGGCGTCCGTGAGAATTCTCAGAATCTAACTATACACGCGGGGAGAGCGTGGCTGCAGCAGGGCGGTGGTCGACGATCTTTTCTGCAAACGCGTGGCTTGCGATCGGAAAAGTGCCGGACCCGGGCAGGGTCGCCTCGCCGGATTATTCACGGCCCCGTTACCGATTAGGCTTCAAGTTGCGCTACAAGCAGTGACGCCAAGAGCCGAATAGGTGCAATCTGCTCGAGTGAGGAGGAGCCTTCTACTTGACGAAGGGATTCTGCAATTCAACCCCAAGCCGGTCGAAATCGCCCACATTCCGGGTGACCACTGTCAGCCGGTGTACCCTGGCGACTGCCGCGATCATGGCGTCTTCAGCCAACGTATCCGACCTGCGGTGCATAATCCGGGCCCACTCCCGGAAGGCGTGGGCGTCCAGCGGCAGCACCGCATAAGAGGCGAGGACCTTGTCCAGCCAGACTTCCAACTCCTCGGCCTTGGCTTCATCCTGCTCGCGGGTGATTTCGATCCCCGCCTGGATTTCCCCTACGGTCACGGCAGATAGAAAGAGCTGTTCCGCCGGCACAGCAGCGATCCAGTCCAAAACCGCGCCGTGGGGGCGCGGACGCCGCAGCTCTGAAACCACATTGGTATCGAGGAGGTACATGGCCTACTCCATGACCAAAGGTGACCGGCGGCGGTGCTGGCGCCGCGGCGGCGTGAGGTCCTCGGTCCGCGCCTCACTCGCGAGCAGGAGTTCCTTCAAGTCCGGCCTCGTCAGCGTCTCCAACCTGCGCCACTGCTCAATGGGCAGGAGCACGGCGGTTTCCACCCCTCGACGGGTTACGATTTGCGGCCCTTCGGCGAGTGCGGTGTCGAGGAACTCGCTGAACCTAGATTTGGCATCTTGCACCGGCCATTTCTTGCTCATGTCTTGCTCCCAAGAATAGTCATACTGACTAGTTATCAGACTAGGCAGAATGAGCCTCAGTGTCAAGGAGAGGGAATATAACTCAAGAATGGCGCGGCTCTATCCGTGCCCGATGGCTTACAACACACATTTGCGAGTGCCTGACAATGGCCGCAGTTCTGGGGACTCAGGCTCGGTTTGCCAGCAATCGGTTCTGCCTTCAATGAGAGAGTTCCCACATATGCTCCCTCGCGAGACAAACCGGAGATGCGTCAGGCAGCGAGCATGATCCTCGAACGCAGACGAGTAGTGTTGTCGGCCCCGGCGATGGTTAGGTCTAGAGCAGCGACACTTACTGTTTCTATGTCTATGAAACAATAAGGCCGCTAGTCCAGCCCCGCTACGCCGTCGATTTCCACCAGCCAGTCTTCTGAGGCCAGCGAGGAGACTTCCACCAGGGTGGTGGCCGGGTAGGGCGCCTCCAGGATTTCGCGGCGTACCTTGGTGATGGTCTCGCGGAAGCGGATGTCGGTGACGTATATGTTCAGGGCAACGACGTTTTTAAACGTCGCGCCGGCGGCCGCCAAGACAGCTTCGATAAGGCCGAAGACATGGCGTGTCTGCGCTTCGATGTCGCCCGCGCCAATCACGTTGCCGTCCGCGTCCGTTGGCACCTGGCCGGCGATGTAGAGCGTCTCTCTGGCTTGCACGCGTATGGCGACCGAGTACGGCACGTCCGGCTGCGTCATGCCCGCGCCGACGACGAGTTCTTTCTTCATGGTGGGTGCTCCTCTCCCAAGAATGGTGGTGCGAAGGCCGTTTACTCCAGGGGCAGTATAGTGCCTGTGCCGGCATTGACCAAAGTGCGGCAGCCGCCTTGGGATAGGTGCGAGATTGTTGCAACACCTCATTCACGACGCCGCTGCTACAGCACCTTGCGCTCTGGCGCGCGACGACTTGCGTGCGGTCGGTCCTGCACTCCCGTATCAAGTTCGGGGCAGGCTCCGGCACCTCTCCAAAGGAGACCTTATGCAACTCCTTCCCCCTCGATGGGGGAAGGCCGGGATGGGGGTGAAAAGGACTTGCGTTTAGCGATTGCGGGTAATACCAAGCACCTCTGGATTCCCTCGCCCCCGCGCGCGGGCGCGTTTTCACCGGAATGACAGGTTATGCAAAGGTCTCGTTGGAGATAAGAGGGTATATTCCTCGCCCGCAACCGCAGGTGTGCGAGGGTCTGGGCAAGAGCAAGAAAGGACTAAGTGAGGGTCCCCTTTACAGGGCACTCACTATCGTTTGAGTATCTTTGCCCATATGCCCACGGGGCCTGAGTAGGAACACGAGTTACATGTCGCGGAAAGACGTGTGGCGTCGCCAACGCTGCTAGCAGACTGTATCTTGAAGAAGCGTGAACTGCCTAGTCCAGCGCCGCGATGGCGTCAATCTCCACCAGCCAGTCGGTGGACGCCAAGGAGCCGATTTGCACCATGGTGGCGGCGGGGAAGGGCGGCTCGAGGATCTCGTTGCGCACCAGGGTAATGGTCTCGCGGAAGCGAATATCGGTGACGTACATATTCATGAAAACGACGTTGTTGAAGTCCGCGCCGGCGGCTTCCAGGAGCGACTGGATGTTGGCAAAGACCTGGCGCACCTGCGCCTCGATGTCGCCCGCGCCGACGATGCTGCCGTCGCCGGCCGTCGGGCCCTGTCCGGCAATGTAGAGCATCTCGTTGGCTTGTACGCGCAGGGCCATGGAGTAAGGCGCGGAAGGCTGCGACATGCCCGCGCCGAGTAGGGGTTCTTTTTTCATGGTGGGTGCTCCTCTTATCACTTGAGTAGATCATCGCCGCTTATACAACGGGCATTATAGCCGCTGTACCGGCATTCTCCAACCGTTGCAGCCCCCTGGGGCCAATCTGCGATACCGCAAAACTCTTCTTGAATAGTGCAGTTGCCGTCGCCTCGCGCGTGTCTCATTTGCCGGGTTCCGGGACTAACGTACTTGACTTGATTCTTGGGACGGCAAAAGGCAGTCCCCCGCCGGAAGGCGGGGGACTTGCTATCCATGGCTTGACGGGAGGGGGGCTTAGCTAAGAATCTGCATGGGGAATTCTATTAGCACTTTTCCAGTGTACCCCTCGTAACGCAGGTGCAAGTTGCTTAGCAGGTTTCTGCCTATGAGAACCTTGCAACTGAACCCGTTTTCTTCGAGGGGCAATCCGCCGAACTCATCGCGCCAAGCACACTTCAACTGTGGTATGTAAATGTCTGCCCTATAGAAAGGCGTAACTCTCTTCTCATGCGCCCCAACAAGCTCCCGAGAGTCGGTTTGTTTGAGGCATAATCGCTTTGCAAGTTCTAGGTCAATGCAACTGTATGTTGCGCCGGTGTCCAGAAGTGCTGGCATTGGACAAGTGTTTTTGAGTTTGGTGTCAAAACCAATCATTACTTCGATCTGTGGGCCGTCTTGGACTAGGAGGTCTTTGTCCATAGGCCCAATGTCAGCGGTGAGCAACTTTGCCTCCTCCAATCAAGGCGGAAACCGGAAGGTGCTCCGGGTAGTTTCTAACCTGCCGAATCAAATAGGGGTCATCGTCAAAGGCTTCCATCGCCCTGTCGGCGGCATCGGAGTAAGTGGGGAAGAAACCAACCAGTCGACGGTCATAGAACACTACCCATTCTCCGAAGTGATTGTTCTCTAGCTCCTGGCGCATTTCATTGTACGCAGCGATGTTCTCCTCTAAAGAAGCAGCAGGATGTGCAGCGGCAGCCACGATCCTTTCCTTTCGCGTTTGCTCCTTTACGTCACTTCCGCTAACACTAGCATACCATAGCTTCTAAGCGGCGCAAGGAGTTTCCGTGAGTCGCAAAGTGTGGGGTTAGTGTGGGGATTGCGCAGCATTTGTGTAAGCTTTGGCACGGTTTGAGTGCACTTTTGGCGTACTTCGCACGATCCGGATTAAAGGATTGACAGGCTGAGCCATCCTTAAACTAATGTCGCCGTTTCCCATCTCCTACTTCCCAAAAGTCCCATGCTGCCACCCACCACAACGGCGCGGGTTTGGCTTTCCATAAGGATTCAAGTCAAGTACGTTAGTCCCGGATTCCCATAGACGAACATCACCAAATTCAAAGCTTCCTGTGCTTAATCCCTACCGACAGTGTGAAACTGCATTGAGACTGGGCTTTTTGGATTGTCGTGAGCATCGCCTGCGCGAACATAGTATTCTGACGCTAAAGGTTTGCCGACAAAATCGAACCAACAAATGGCCGATGCAACGTCGGGCCGGCAACGTGGCGCTTAAGCGCCACGTTTGGCTCGCAGTGAGCCTGTGTGCGCCTGGACGGATTGTTCTGCGCAACAGCTCATCATCGAATACCAAGGAGCTAAGGAATGGAACAAGACATCGCCTTTGAAATGGCGGCTTCGAGTATTCGTTTCGGGTGGGGCGTCACACGGGAGGTGGGCCTGGACCTGGCGGAACTCGGCGCGAAGCGCGTGATGGTGGTCACGGACCCGGTTTTGCGGGAGCTGCCGCCGGTGGCAACGGTGCTCACGGCACTCGAAGACGCCGGGGTGCCGTACGTGCTCTTCGACCAAGTGCAGATCGAGCCGACGGATGCCTCGTTTCAGGCAGCAATTGCGTTTGCCGTTGACGAAGAGGTGGACGCCTTCGTCGCGGTAGGAGGCGGCTCGACAATCGATACGGCGAAAGCGGCCAATCTCTACGCCACGTACCCGGCTGACTTCCTCGACTACGTGAACGCGCCCATCGGCAAGGGTCTGCCGGTGCCCGGGCCGCTGAAGCCCCTCATAGCGATTCCCACCACCGCCGGGACCGGCAGCGAGACCACCGGCACTGTCATCTTCGATCTCGTATCCATGCACGCAAAGACGGGCATCGCCCACCGCAACTTGAAGCCCATGCTCGGCATCATCGACCCGGAAAACACGGCCACACTCTCGCCAACGGCGGTGGCGTCAACCGGCTGCGACGTGCTGAGCCACGCTTTGGAGTCGTACACGGCGATTGCCTATACCCTGCGGCCGTACCCGGAACGTCCCATCTTGCGACCGGCGTACCAGGGGTCGAACCCCGTGAGCGATCTGTGGTCGGGCCAGACGCTCGAGATGGTGGCGGAGTATCTGCCACGGGCGATGGCGGACCCGGAAGACCGGGAAGCTCGTGAAAGAATGCTGCTGGCGGCGTCCTTTGCCGGTATCGGGTTTGGCAACGCAGGCGTGCACCTGCCCCACGGCATGTCCTATCCCGTCGCCGGCATGGTGCGCGACTACCATCCGGACGGCTACGCCGGCGACCAGCCCATCGTGCCGCACGGCTTTGCGGTCGTGCTCAATGCACCCGCGGTCTTTCGCTTTACGGCGGCGGCGGGGCCGACGCGGCATACGCGGGCTGCGGAACTGCTCGGCGCAGACGTGAGTGGCGTGATGCCAAAAGACGCCGGGAAAGTCCTCGCCGATCGGTTGATCGAAATCATGCAAGTACTTCAGGTGCCCAACGGACTCAGCGCTGTGGGCTACACGTCTAAGGACATCCCGGCTCTGGTGGAAGGCACGCTGCCCCAGCACCGCGTCACCAAGCTCTCGCCACGGCAAGCGACGGCGGACGATCTGGCGCGTATGTTCGAAGACGCCATGCGGTATTGGTGATCACACTTAATCAACGAGTGCATAAGAAGAATCCGCTATCGGAGCCGGTCATCCTACCGAATTGCTGCCAGCGTCACGATACTGTAGGGCACGATATATCGTGCCCCTACCTGATTAACGGCCGCAACCCTGCCGCGTCACTCCCATGTAAACAGCCAATCTACCGTTGCCCCTCATATCGAGTACGGGGCGGAAACCCATCCTATCCGTTATCCCTCGCAACGATTTCTTGTCGGCAATCTGCAAACGCCCTGGACTCCGGCTTTCGCCGGAGTGACAGAAAGCAGCCCTTCACTTCGGCTGCACCATCTGGAGCGGGGGACAAGCCCCCGCGCTACGGTTGGCAGGCCGTTATCCCACGCCTAAGGCAAGAGTCATGAACCTTCAAGGGCTAGTCATAAAGCGACGGCCAACCAAGCTGGATTTCCGCTCCGGAACTTTTCCGAAAAGGGCCTAGAATGCGCCAAATCCCCTTGACAGAGCAATATCTTGTGTTTTAGACTCTCCTCTACACAATATATAGTATGCGGTTACTGTCATGCAGGGATTGGATGGCTACGGCATAATGGACATAGATACACCAGTATGCATAAACATAACTCCCTGTAGCTCAGTTGGATAGAGCAGCAGTTTCCTAAACTGCGTGTCGGGCGTTCGAGTCGCCCCAGGGAGGCCACTTGAGCCGGACTCGCTCCGGCGCGATTGCCCCTTTCGTTCAGAATGACCTCACGGTCTTCTTTCCGTTTGCCGCGCGCGGCCGTTCGCTCTCTCCTGCGCGATGGCAGGTCCGCTTCACCGCAATCCCCCCGAGGAGGAAGGGAGTCCATGGATCCACATACACGCACGCGAGGTCGTACCCGACGCTCATTTTTCAGCCTGCTCATTGCCTTGGCAATGCTCTTGGCCGGTTGCGCCGTGCAGCCGGCAGCCCCACCGGAAACCGACACGAAGGCGCCAGCCGCCGCGGCAGCGCCGGCGGAAGCAGCCGCCTTTCCGCGCACCATCACGGATGGCGCCGGCAAAGAGGTGACGATACCGCAAAAGCCGGAGCGCATCGTTTCGCTCACCTTGGGCACGGACGAAATCCTGCTTTCACTCGTTGATCCCAAGCGCGTGCTCGCGGTGACCCATCTGGCGGTAGACTCGCTGTGGACGAACGTGGGCGACACCGCAAAGCAAGTCGAACACACGGTCGAATCCGATCCTGAGCAAATCATCGCCTTGCAGCCCGACCTCGTCTTGGCCGCAATCTACAACAATCCCGATCACATCCAGTTGCTCCGCGACGCCGGTATACCGGTCGTCGTCGTGACGCTCTTCGACACAATTGATCAGATTGCCGAGAATATCCGCTTCGTCGCGCGGCTCACAGGTGATGAGGAGCGGGGCGAGGAACTGATCACCGCCATGGCAGAGCGGCTTGCGTCCATAGAAGCGCAAGTAGCCAATGCGGAGACCAAGCCTCGTGTGTTGTTCTATAGCTCTTTTGGCAGCTCGGCGGGCAAGGGCTCGACCTTTAGTGACATTGTGCGCCGCGCCGGCGGTATCAATCTGGGAGATGAAGCGCTGGACAGCACATTCGGTGAAATCTCTTTGGAAAAGATCGTGGAACTCGATCCCGACGTGATCATCACCGACGAGTACGCGCCGGAAGACAACGCGGAGTGGAGCAAGAATTTCAGCAACCATCCCGCTCTGGCGAATGTCAGCGCGAAGAAGAATGGGCGGATTTACACCGTGCCCGCGCGCCATTTGTCCACGGTTTCGCACTATATCGTGGAAGGCGTATATGATATGGCAAGGATTCTCCACCCGGATCTCGTGAAGTAAGAGAGCGTCGCCGGTGCGAGAAGCGTAGTCAATTGACCAGCGTGGTTTCGGCAAGACAGCGTAGGGGCACTCACAAGGATTGCCCCTACGCCGAATTTCGTCAAAGACGGTGACCTTGTCAAAGATGCTGCAAAGAACACTGGACGTTAAGGCGCCGCTTGCCCTGCGGCTGGCGCTGGCGTTGGGCATGCTGGCGCTGCTGCTCTTCCTCTCCTTTGTGGTAACGATGGCGATTGGCGCGGTGGACGTGCCGGTGGGCGTTACTGCCTCGATTGTCTTGCAGCAGATGGGTATTCCCCTGGGTGCGACGGCCACCGACGTGCAGTGGAGCATCATCAGCCACGTGCGCCTGCCGCGCGTGTTGACGGCGGCCCTGGTGGGCGCCGCGCTGGCGCTGGCGGGCGCCACCATGCAGGGCATCTTCCGCAACCCCCTTGCCGATCCCGGCATCATCGGGGTCTCGGCCGGCGGCGCGCTGGGCGCGGTGGTGGCCATCCACTTTGGCTTTCGCAGCCTGCACTATCTGGTAACCCCGGCTTTTGCCTTTCTAGGCGCGCTGGCCGCGGTTATGCTGGTCTACGCGCTCGCCGCGACACGGGGCGTGGACCCGCTCACGACGATGATTCTCGCGGGTGTCGCGGTGCAAGCCTTCATCGGCTCCATCATCTCGGCAGTGCTCACACTTACGGCTAATTTGAATTCCATGCGCGAGATCGTGTTCTGGCTCACCGGCAGTCTCGGCGCCCGGAGTTGGACCCACGTGCAACTGATCTTGCCCTTCATCGTGGTCGGCAGCCTTCTGTTGCTCTTCTTTGCGCGGGACCTCAACCTGATGGCATTGGGCGAAGACTCCGCCCGGAGCATGGGCGTCGACGTCAAGCGGGTGCGGCTGATCATGCTGGCGCTGGCGGCTTTGGTCACGGCGGTGGCGGTGGCGGTGAGCGGCATTATCGGCTTCATCGGTCTGGTGGTGCCGCATATGGTGCGCCTGGTGGTGGGCCCGGACCACCGCATTGTGCTGCCTACCAGCCTCCTCACAGGAGCGATTCTCTTGACGTGGGCGGACTTCGGGTCGCGGCTGTTATTGCGGCCGCAGGAGTTGCGGGTAGGACTCATCACCGCCTTCTTTGGGGCGCCGTTCTTCCTCTATCTTCTCTACCGCCACAAACGGCAAGGCAACGTTCTGTGAGCACCCCGCGAGAGTCCGACCGAGTTGACGGGGCCGCGCTTAGCGCTGAAGATGTCTCCTTTGCGGTGGGCCTGGCGCAGTTGCTTGAAGCCGTCTCTTTGGAAGTGCGGCCCGGGACGCTGCTCGGGCTCATCGGACCCAACGGCGCGGGTAAATCGACCCTGCTCAAGTGCATCAGCCAGCTTCTCGCGCCCTCCACCGGACGGGTGAGCCTGGATGGGGAAGACCTACGCGGCCAGCCGCCGCAGGAAATCGCCCGCCACATTGCGCTCCTACCGCAGAGCACCACGCTGAACTTTGCCTTTACGTGCCTGGAAGTCGTTCTCATGGGGCGCAATCCCCATCTGGGTCGTTTTCAAGCGGAGGGCGCGCGAGACCATGCCATTGCCCAGCAGAGCATGACGGATACGGGCAGCGCGGAGTTTGTCACGCGTCTCATCACTGAAGTTTCCGCCGGCGAGCGCCAGCGCGTGCTCTTGGCGCGGGCGCTCACCCAACAACCGCGGCTGCTCCTGCTCGATGAACCGACAGCGGGGCTGGACGTCCAACACCAACTCCAGGTGTTTTCGCTCATTCGCGACCTCGTAGGCCAGGGGCTTACCGCTATAGCCGTCGTACACGACCTCAACCTTGCCGCCCGCTATTGCGATCGGCTGGTGCTGCTCGACCGGGGCGCGGTGCGTGCGCGGGGGTGCGTGGACGACGTGCTCACACCGCAGAATCTGGCCGACGTATTCAATGTGGAAGCGACAGTAGACCCGGATCCGGCACTTGGGGTTCCCAGAGTGACCGTGATCAAGGCCCTCGAAGGAGCGCAGGCCCCAACGGATGGAGAAGCGCCCGCGACCGGCGACCACGCCATTCCTTCCCTCGCACGCGACTAACCGTTCGGTCGGAAATGCAGGTTAAATCTTGCGTTCACGCAGGCATAACGTGCTCCCAACATGGCTTGCGTACCATCTAACTCGCCACCCAAGGTCCGCCGTTGTATGGCGTTGCCCCTCGTCATAGGGTGGTTTATCACAATCACCCTATGACGATATTCCCCCTCTCGCTGACACGTAGCGCGCGTCTCCCCGGACGCGCGCTACGCACTGCAGACGGCACAACGCTTTCAGCCTGTCGGAGTCCTTTTCAAGCCTGCTTGGAGGTTCTTGGCGTCCGCCGGCACGAGGTGCTTCCCACCCCAAAACGGTACCGGTGCTGCGGTCTAGTAGAGTGCAGATAGCGCCTGCTCCGTGATGTGAGCGTGTGACATAATAGAGGCGGAGGGGGCACGGAAATGCAAGGGTGGCTGTGCGAGCCACCAGCGCACGTAGGAAGTCGTGATTATTGAGGAGCGGCTATTGCCACGCGAAAAAGTGCTTATCATCGAAGATGACGACAATCTGCAGGAGGCCTTGCGCTACCGCCTGGAGCAGGACGGCTATGTGGTGCACAGCGCTATGGATGGCGAGGAAGGGATTGACCTAGCGCGGGAAGTAGAGCCAGATCTAATCATTCTCGATATCATGCTGCCGGTCCTCGACGGGCTTGAAGTCTGCCGCATCATTCGCCAGGAAACCGCCGCGCCGATCATCATCCTCACAGCCAAGGGCGAAGAAGTAGACCGTGTCGTGGGCCTGGAATTAGGTGCGGACGACTACGTTGTCAAGCCCTTCAGCACGCGTGAATTGCTGGCCCGCATCAAGGCTGTGCGGCGCCGCTCGCGCAAGGGTGGGGACGGACTTCCTGCCGTCGATACTGCGACCGTGCTCAGCGCCGGCGACCTGGTAGTCAACATTACCCGTCACACTGCAAATCTTGGCGACCAAACACTTGCGCTCAAACCCAAAGAATTCAGCTTGTTAGCCCTCTTGATGTCCGGCCGTAACCGTGTCTTTACCCGCGACCAGATCCTGGAACGCATTTGGGGCTTCGATTGGGTGGGCGACAATCGCACTGTCGACGTCCACGTGCGGCGGCTGCGAGAGAAGATCGAGTCAGATCCCAGCGAACCCGCCCGAATCGTTACGGTGCGTGGCGTTGGCTATCGGTTTGAAGGATGAGATTTCCACGCTCGCTACAATGGCGTATCACGCTCGCCTACACGGCGCTAATCATACTCGTGCTGGGTGTGGTGAGCTTCTATCTGTTCACGTTCATTCGCAGTTCCTTTCAGACAAACCTCGAAACGCGGTTGGAGCACGAAGTGCGCCTGGTTGCCGCAGCCAGCGCTCCGTATTTCTCCGCGCAACGGAACGGCGGCGCGCTTCAAGCGCTGACCGAGCGCATGGGCGAGAATGTCCAGTCGCGCGTAACGCTCATTGGACCCGACGGCACGGTGCTCGCCGACAATCGGGAAGACCCCGCGAGCATGGCGAATCAGATTGCGCAGCCGGAAGTAGCGCGCGCGCTGGACGCTGGCGTCGGCATCAATTCGCGCCGGGGCGGAGCGGCGGGTGAAGAGTTGATCTACTTGGCGGTTCCCGTGATCGCCGACGACACGGTGCAGGGGGTAGCGCGGGTCGCGGCGCCGGCTGCGCAAGTCCAAGCGAATGTCAACCGCAGCCTTGCCGCAATCGTCTTGATAGGCATCGCCGGAACAGTGCTCGCCGTGTTGATAGGCTATATTGGGGCCGCGCGCACAACGCGGTCCATCGCGGCGCTTACCGAAGGCGCCCGGCAGCTTGCCGCCGGTGAACTCGACTACCGGGTCAATGCCCAGGCCAGCGACGAAACTCAAGAGCTGGCCCAGGCTTTCAACCGCATGGCGGCCTCTCTGCGCGATCTCGTGCGGGATCTCTCGCTGGAGCGCGGCAAGCTGACGGCCGTGCTCAATACCATGGCGGACGGCGTTGTCGTGATCGATGGGAACGGAGCGGTTGTTTTGGTGAATTACGCCGCTGAGCAATTCCTCAACGTCGAGGGCGACGATGTCTTGGACCGGCGCTTCACGGAGATAATCCGCGACCACAATTTGCAACAGCTCGTCGCCCGCTGCACGGAGCGCCAAGAGGTGCAGCACGGAGAGGTGGAAATTCCCCAGTGGCGGCGCTATTTGAGCGTCATCACCACTCCGTTAGCCGAGCACGGCGATTCGAGCGTATTGTTGACGATGCACGACCTTACACACATTCGCCAGTTGGAGACAACGAGGAAAGAGTTCGTGAGCAACGTCTCGCACGAATTGCGCGGCCCACTGGCGGCGGTAAAGATCCTGGCGGAGTCGCTTGCCAGCGGCGCCCTCAAGGAGAAGAAGCGGGCCAAGGACTTTCTGCGCCGCATCAATGGCGAAATAGACCGCATGACCTTAATGGTCAACGAGTTGATGGAGCTTTCCCGCCTTGAAAGTGAGCAGTCCAGTCTCCAGCTTGCGCCGCTCGATCTGCACCCTTTCATTGCCGAACTGCACGAAGAACACCAGGAGCGTACGGAGAAGCGCAAGATTGCGTTCGACATCGCGCTGCCGGCAGACCTGCCGTATGTCCGCGGCGACGAAGAGAAGCTGCGCCAGGTATTCGACAATCTGCTGAGTAACGCCGTCAAATTCACACCCAAAGACGGCCGGATTTCACTCTCCGCCCAGCAGGAAAACGGCACGGTCTGCCTGCGCGTGGCCGATACGGGCGTCGGCATTCCCCGCAAGCACCTGCCCCACATCTTCGAGCGCTTCTACAAGGTGGACCGCTCGCGCCACAGCAAGGGGTTTGGCCTAGGCTTGGCCATCGTCAAGCACATCGTGCAGGCCCACGGCGGCGAGATACACGCCGATAGCGCTGAAGGGCAAGGCACGACGTTTACGGTGGTCCTCCCCGCCGTAATGGAAGAATCGGCCAATTGAGCGGGCCGCACGTTACATAAGTAGGGGCAAGACATGTCGTGCCCTTACTTATTGCCCAGAAGACCTATGGGGGTGTAGGGGCGGTTCGCGAATCGCCCCTACTCTCCCCACGTTCACATGCTGTTCACTCTGCGCTAACGCTCTGTACATGCCGCGGCTCTATGCTCGAAAGTGAAGCAATGAAACGAAGCGACATGTGCGCGTGTGGCGCACGGAGCAGTAGAGAGAATGGAAATACGCCCCATGGCAAAGGGAGCGCTCACGGAGCTTGTCCAGTTTGACGATGAAATCCTGCGCACAATTCTGCCGGACGAACGGCAGACGTGGCTGTGTCCGCATTGCGAAACGGAAGTGAATCTCACCCAGGACCGCGTCATGGACCACTTCATCGAGCATCCCGCAGTAATTCTGCGGGAGACGCTCTACTGGCGCTGTCCGCTCTGCAATGCGGTAGCGGGCCAGGAGACCTTCGACCACGTCGAGCCGATCGAGTACATCTCGAGCAACGTGTAAACGCCGACAGCGCACGGCTCGCGGCACTACAGGGGTGGGCAAAGGCGTGTCAAGGTTGTATTATGTGCTTGAGAGGCTCTGTGCATGAGAGATTCACCGGTCGACTGACACCAGACAAGAGCGAGGCGCGGATTCTAAGGGGCTTGCGAGCAACCGTGGAAGGGAGCACCGCCATGGTACGCACGAATATCGAGAATCAACTGGACGAGATCCAGGATGACATCCTGGCGCTGGCAAGTATGGTGGAAAAGGCCATCACCCATGCTATCGACGCCTTGCGCGAGCGTGACTTAGAGGCATCCCAGGCTGTCGTGGCGTTTGACGACGTCATTGACGAGAAGCGCTTTGTCATCGAGGAGCGCTGTGTCGACCTGCTCGCCACCCAACAGCCCGCGGCCCGCGACTTGCGCTGGGTCATTGCCCTGCTCCACATTGCGGTCGAATTAGAGCGCATGGGCGATTACGCGGAAGGCATCGGCAAGATCAGCCTGATGATGGGCGACGAGCCGCCGCTCAAACCCCTCATCGACATCCCGCGAATGGCGGAGATGTCCATCAACATGCTCCACCAGAGCATCGACGCGCTGGTGACCCGTGACGTGGACCTTGCGCGGCGGGTCTGCGACGCCGACGATGAGGTAGACGCGCTCCATGAGCAAATTTATAACGAACTGCTCTTGTTCATGATCAAGGACCCGCGGAGCATCCAACGTGCCACGTACTTGCTCTGGGTAACCCACGACCTGGAGCGCACCGCGGACCGCGCGACGAATATCGCCGAGCGCGTGATCTACCTGGTCACCGGCAAGATGCTGGACCTGAACCTCTCAAAGCAGGTCAGTTGAAAGGCGCGTAGCATCCTTTAGGCGGCCTTTGCAGTAGTTGGCATTCCCCTGAAAGTGTTGACTAATTCGTTGGCAGTCTTGGAAAAAAAGCGGTGGATCTAGCGTCGTCTGCGACCGTTACACGTGTCATTCCGAACGGAGCGCAGCGGAGTGTCGCTAAGAGCGCGGAATCTAGAGTCTTTAGTTAATTCAACTCCGAGGAACGTGGACCTTTGATTTCGCGAACATTGTTCGACGCTGCGCTCGGAATTGTAGATGTCACGTAATTCGTTGACAGAATGGACCAAGAGTAAGAAGAGAAGTCGCGCTAGTGCGCAAGGTGACTGCACTAGCCTTGTATTGGGCATGTACCCGGCTCTTGGGCCGTCACTCCGGCGAAAGCCGGAGTCCAGGGCACGCGGAGAAGATGGATTACCGCTTTCGCGGGAATTACGGAGAGAGGGGTACTCTCGATCTCCCCTGATCGGAGTGGAAGAAAGACCTGTCAAGGATTCGGCCAATACTTTCAGGAATGAAATCAACGGTCAACGCTGCCTAGTGGGCGGGAGATCCTGTCAACGAACCTCGCAACACCCACACAACAAGAGGACTCACCGCGATGAACCGTATACTCTTCGTCTGCGTGCACAATGCCGGCCGCAGCCAGATGGCCGAGGCGTTTTTACGCCACCTTGCCGACGGCAGGGCCGAGGCGCAATCGGCGGGCACGGTGCCGGGTGAACGGGTGAATCCTATTGCCGCGCAGGTTATGGACGAGCGGGGCATCAGTCTCGCTGCGCATGCGCCCAAGCTGCTGACACAAGAACTCGTGGACTGGGCCGACAGGGTCATCACCATGGGCTGCAGCATCGACGAGTCGAGTCCGGTGGTGATCGCAGAGGTGGAGGACTGGGGCCTGCCTGACCCCAGCGGTCAGCCGCTGGCCCTGGTGCGGGACATCCGCGACCAAATCGAAGCGCGGGTTAGCCTTCTTCTAGGCGAACTCGCCGGTTAGCGGCGCTTCCGAGTTGCGCTTCAGGCTGCTCGGGACGCGGTGACTGCTGCACCAGATTCTCCAAGTACTCGGAGACAATCCCACTGATCTCCCGGTGAATCTTCTTCGGGCCGGGCGTGGCGTCTACCATCCTAAAGCCGTATTCCTTGGCGAGCCGGTGAAAGTGCTTGCGCAGCGACGCCTGGTACTTGAGAAAGCTCTCGAACATGCTGCTGCCCATTTGCAAGTCCATCCCGGATTCCCAGTAATTGAGCTCGCCGTACTTGTCCAGCGTGCGGTAGAAGAGTACTTCCGGCTCCGCATCGAGATAGATAATCAAGTCCGGCTCCAGCGCGATGCCGAAGAGACGCTTCAGCCACTTCAGGTCGGCGCCGCGCGCCAGGTCCCGCGCCATCAGCGTGTAGATGTAGCGGTCGGCGAGCACCACGAAGCCGGCCTGCATGGCGGGCACGATGCGGTTTTCCAACTGATCGGCCAGATCGGTCGCATAGAGTAGGCTCAGCGTGGTCTTGCCCAGCAGATTGCCCTGCTTTGCCGAGGAAATGGCTTTGCCTAGCAGATCGGACCGCCGAATGCCCATCTCAAGCACGGCATGACCTGCCGATTCTAGCGACTCTTTGAGCATCTCCGCTTGCGTGGAGCGCCCGGAACAGTCTGAGCCCTCGATCACAATGAGAGGGCCGCCGAGTTCGAGATCTTCAAAAGAGGGTAAGCCGCAGCCATAGAAGCGTGCGCGGCTTGGAAGTGTGGTTGAAATTTGGTCATCCCCTTGTTTATGGCTTGTCGTTTGTCCGGCCTCTAGAGGTTGTTCCGCGCGGTGCCGGTTTCAACGGCGACAACACGCAAACCCACCACCCACCTGGAGGCACTGAGGAGCGACGGCTCCTCCCAACGCGTTAGTTCTGCTTGGGCGGCTCGTAGTCCGAAAGTTTATCTTGCACCACTTTTTGCACTTCACCCCAGGTCTCATGGATGGAGCGCGTCGCGTCAATGACCTCGAACTGCTCCTGGCGCGCCATCCGGTCGTACTGGTCTTTGATTCTGCCCTGGAACAGTTTGAAGCTCTCCACCGGGTCCAGCGAAAGGCCGGTATCCATGCCCGCTTCGTAATACTTCAGCGACGGTCGACCGAAAAGAATGCGGGAGATCGACACTTCCAGCGGCGCATGGAAATAGAAGGCAATGGTCGGCTGCACGGCAAAGCGGTAGGTATTGCGCACCCACTGCAGGTCGCAACCGCGCGCCACGTCCCGCGCGTAGGCGGTATACACGTAGCGGTCGGCCAGCACGATGCAGCCGGCGTGCAGCGGCGGCAGAATGACTTTCTCGTAGCGGTCGGCAAAGTCGCACGCGTGAATGAGGCTGAACGTCGTGGGCGTGAGCAACTCCTTGCGCTTGGCGCGGCGCGTCGCCTGCTTAACGATGGCGGACGAATTCCACTCGGTAAAGACCACCGGGTAGCCCTGTGACTGCAGCCAGACGCGCAGCAGGTGGAGTTGCGTGCTCTTGCCGGATCCGTCGCAGCCTTCCACGACAATCAAGCGACCGGGATACTGCTTATTGAGGCCTAGGCCGCGAATTTTCTTCTGTGCCACTTGGCGTATCTCCCTTCACTGGATTGCTTGCTCGGTGTACGTAGACAAATGGGATTCTCTACTGCCGGCGCACGGCCAGCAAGAACTTCGATTTCTACGATAGTGCCTTGGTCTCAACACGCTGCAATTCGCCGCGTGTATAGTCGAGTTTAAAGTGTACACCAAGAGCGCCTGCAATGTCAGTAAGCATTGCGTGGGTCTCCCGGAGTTCGCACACCGCGTCGGGATCGGCAGTGAGATGCAACGCAACGGTGCGGCGATTGCGTGAAATAGTGCAACTGGCGCTTTCTACCAGGCCCGATTCGCTGCGGTCGAGCGCCTCGCTCAGTTGCAGGATTGCGCCCAGTTTCGTCACGGCGTCCATGTCCCCTTTCCGCAAGAGCGTGCGGTACTCTGGCCAGCGTTTCAGAGGGCCGACGTTGCCGTTGTGCATGGCAACGAGGCAGGCGACGATCAGCAACTCGCGGTGGGTCAAGCCATCGATGCCCGTGCGCGTGAGCAGGTAGAAGCCATGCTCGTCGTGGTTGTAGTAGTTGACAGCGACCCCTACGTCGTGGAGGAGCGCTGCTATCTGCAGCAGCCTGCGCGCCTCCGCATCCAGTCCGTGGACCGACGTGAGTTGATCGAAGAGCGACAGCGCTAAGTCCGCGACGTGGTTTGCGTGGGGCTCGTCAACGTTATAGAAGCGCATGAGATTGGTGGTGGAAAAGAGCGCCGGATCGGGAACGCGCGGTTCCACGAGTTCTCCACCCAAGACATGGTTGAAGAACAAGCCTTCGCGCAACCCTCTGCCGCTGATGGCAAGAGACTTGGCGCCAATCGTCCGCGCCAGACTGCACAGCACCGCCGTTCCCGCCACGATGATGTCTGCCCGCTTGGTGGAGAGCCCCGGAACTTTGCGCCGCTGCTCCAAGCTCAGCTTGCGCAGCATGGCGTAGATGTCTTCCACGGCGTCGATAGGCAGGATCATGCCGTGGAGCAGGTCCAGGGGATACCCCGTCTGCCGGCGGAAGATCTTGGCAAGATTGCGCACGGTGCCGCCGATGCCGATGAGCGTCGGCGCGCGGTAATGAGCGAAGCTCGTCGTGGCCTGCGGGGCATCGCGATTCTTAGGGTTGCCGTTGCGGGAGCGAGCGGCACTCGCGCCGCTTCCGTTGAGCCAGTCAAGCGACCGGAGGCTTTTGTCGATGTGCTTCTCCAAGGCACGGAGTTGTTTGTTTGCCGGCTTATCGCGATTCAAGAATGCCGTCGTAAGTGTGATGGAGCCGAGTGGGAGGCTCGTCTTGTGCGTGGCGGCACGCTGCTGCGCGCGCACGATCTGCACGCTGCCGCCGCCAATGTCCACGGCGACACAGTCTTCCACGGCGGAACTATTCACCGCCGCTACGTAATCGTAGTAGGCTTCCTCATCGCCGGAGATGATACTGACCCGCAGGCCGGTCTCGGCTTTGATGCGGTCTACGATTGCCGGGCCGTTGTGAGCGCGCCGCAAGGCGCTGGTGGCGACGCCAATTACGTGGGTAACGCGATGTGCCGTGCAAAAGCGCGCCAGCACGCGCGAAATCTCCAACGTGCGCTCAATCGCTTCTCCGGTGAGGTTGCCGTCCGCGTCGAGCTGCTCGCCCAGCCGCAGCGTTTCCCGCAGTTCGTCGACGAGCTTGAAGGCGCGGTCTGGGAAGACTTCCAGGAGCGCCAGGCGCGCGGAATTGGAGCCAATGTCAATTACGGCGACGCGTTCCCCCGTCATGTACACTCCTCGTCGATCAAATTCATCCGCTGGCGGCTTGGGCGTGTGGCGGAGACTTCGGCTCTCGCCGGAAACCCCGGCCAGAGCCGAACGCTTAAGCACGAACTGAGGCGACTGGATTACGGTGGCGTTGTCATGATCACCTGCAAGCGCTGACGAAACTCATTCCCGGTCAGGTGTTCCCAAATGACCGGAAACGACTGGGCTTTCGTCCGCGCGCGATCCTCGCAATAGGCCAAGTACGCGCCGAGCGCAGTCCTCGTTGCGGGAGGGAAACGCGATTCGTCTGCGGCGCGTTGCCACTTTTCCGAGAGATTGCGCAAGACTTTACTCGCGACGTACGCATCGTTCATCTCGCCGAGGTGGTCCTGGGCCTGCTTCAAGTCGTCAATTGCGTCTTCCGCTTGCGCGCAGAGCGCTTCCCGCAGGAACTCCAGCGCATAGCGCAGGCGCTTGCAGTCGATGCGCAGCGCATGTAGCCGCTCAATGGATGTCCCACGCAACGACGGTCCATAGGCAAGCACCTTCTCATAGCGACTCGTGAGAAGGCCCGGCACTTCCGCGCAAACGAGCGGCTCGTGCAGGGCAGGTGGGCTAGCGGTCGCTGCGCCATTCCCTCCGACGCCGGCAGCCGCCGCACCTGCAGAATCCAGGAACGCCTGCATCCTTTGCTTTAGAACACGGTAGCGCTTGCTCTCCAAGTATGCGAGCATTTCTCCGCGGGCGCGCCCTCTCTTCTTGTGCCAGCGCCGCGCGAGGGGTTCAAGCGACTCTTGCGACTGCGCCGGTAATGCCGCGCGGTAGTTCGCTAGGTTCACGAGCATAACATCGTAGTCCCGCGCAGGCCCGAGAGCGCGTCCCAAGTGCCGGAGGTCCTTGCGCAAGTAGGCGGCATGCTGCTTGGGGAGGTACGGGCGAAATAACCGCACCGCCGCCCGCAGCCGGCGCACGGCGACGCGCATATCATGTAGCTCTTCGATGTCCGTGCCGTCGATGGAGCCTGCTTCATGCCGCAGCATGCGGCAGAAGTGAAAGCGGAGGGTCTTGCGCGCGGCCTCTACAACGGTATCGCGCCGCTCGATGCCCGGTCGATGCGACGATGGCTTCTGCGTGGGTGTCGTGGTGATGACTCTCTCTTCGGTCGTGGTTGAAGGGAGCGCTAGACCTCAGTTCCGAATTAGTCCAGCAGTGATAGCGGCTCTTGGCACAACGTTAACCTACCAAGATTAGCGATTGATTGCCAGACATTTGTCGCCGTGTTGTGGAAGCCGCAGTCATCATGCGCTCCATGCATGACCGGGCCGCAGTATTGAGGTAGGTGCGACCCCGAAACCTCGAAAAGCCGTTATCCTGTCAGTCCGAAGAGCCGTGCGCCGCCACCATCTCATCTACTTGCTCCGCGGCAGCTTTTGCAAGATCCAGTGAAACGTGCGGCTTAAGCTCATTAACTCGCCGAGCGTTTTGGTCTACAGTCATAGGCTCGTTTTCTCTCTGAACGTATAGGGCCGTTCCGATTCGCTCTAATTCCGTCACGGACTTTGAACCAAGTTGCTTTGCAACAAACGTGACTTGCTTCCGATACTTTCCGATCACAGATGAAAAACGCTCTTGAAGCTTCTTGCCCGTATCGGTGGCAACAAGACTGGGGCCGTAGGGAATGGGGTGTATAAGATGCCTGAGTTGATAATCTGCCCGCATCGCTATCAGAGCATCGCGCAAGTCAAAGGAAAAAGGCCCGTGCTTGTAAAGGATAAAGTCGAATCCAAGCGGCACCTCCGTAAGCTCTTGAAGAAGATACACGGCTTTCTGCAAGTGGGTCTCGCCACACCAGCTTTCGGCAGCTCTCAATTCACCTGCAAGCGACAGCACTATGGCGTTTCTTTGTAGTCTATTCAGTTGACTCACTGACCTCCTCCTTTGCACTTTCTATAATATCCCTCCGATTCTTTTCAAGCCACTTAGTGGCGTTGTCTCGGTATCGAGGCTCCACAAAAACGTAGTCAATAGCAGCTTCTGGGATGTTTTCTAGTATCTGTGAAAGTGTCAACGATGAGATAATGCTGCCGTCTCTGCTCAATACGGGAAAGTCGGAATCGCCTCCACCTTTCCTGTCTTGATCTTTGCGGACATTCTCGGCCCCGAATTCCTCCGACGCTGCCGTGTAGATCGCTAGCGCTGCATCGGGATTCACTTTTATGTCATCGGGATTCCGCTCATAAATCGCCTTGAAGTGCTGGCGGCGAATAATCCGGTCCGCCAATGCACCTAGTTTGCCATTCTCCAGAGACGCCTGACGAAGGGCTTGCGTCACTTCCACGTCCGTCAATTTGAACAGGTCTTCTATTGCGGTGGAAAACTGCCCGTTACACAACCATTCCTTGAGAAAATCTCTCAGATGGATGTCATAGATTCGCCTTACCCTGTGAAAGTAGACCTGCGAAAACATCGCATATCTGGCAAGCAGCAGCGCTTCTATTGAGTGCAATCCTCCTTCCTCAATGCCCAAAGTCGGCTCGTGAGATTGACCGCCGCTCTTCGTAGGTGGCGGGCGGAGAATACGAAGCGTGTCTATTAATCGGTAGTGGTCGAATTTGCCATAGGCAACACCAATGTGATGTGAGTCGCGCAGTAGGTAGTCCATCCTGTCAGCGCCAAAGGCATCTCCGACTATGATGTCTGCCAAGATGGCTTGCCAATCCGTAAACTCTGAATCGATTATCTTTGCGCCTTCCTTTGCACCGACTGCAAGTTTGGCAATATCATCCGGTCGCAACGGTGGAGTAAGTGCTTCCCAAATCTCGCGCATCTCTTGACTGCGTATGAACTCTACAGTGAGATTTTCATGGGTCCAGCCTTTCGGGAGCAACCCCTCTTTTTCACCTGCATGAGAGAACGGTAGGTGTCCCAAGTCGTGGCACAAAGCCGCTGCCCGCAACACTTTCCGCCAATACCTCAGGTCGTCTTCACGGCTCAGTTCCGGTAAGACTTCTCTAACTTCAGGTCCTACATGCTCTGGAAGGGTAACTACCCCAAAGATTCGATCAGCCAAATGCATCACGCCTAGCGAATGCTCGAACCTCTTGTGCGTTGCACCCGGATAGACAAGGTTGGTCAAAGCCAATTGATTGATGTGACGAAGGCGTTGAAAAGGCCGTGAATCTATTATTTTGCGTTCGTGAGAATCGAATTGAATAAACGTGTGAATAGCGTCACGAATCTCGTGTGTGTTCTTCACCATACTCGATTCTCAGTCCCGCTTAAACAAGAACGCCTTTTTTATGATTGATCGTAGCAAGGGAAGGTCATTCACTAAGTATCGGAAAGCGCAACACGTGGCTGATCCGAATTGAGGCAAGCATAGCCAGTGGGATTGTGAGCGCAGAGTTAGCACGTTGCTACGCAAAAGGCCAGATGCTAGTCTCCATGGGACAGGCTCTGCTTAGCAGGGGCAATACCTCGCACTAGACCAGTATGCTGTAAAGGTCCCCCCAACCTCAAATCGCCAGGCCCAGGAAGGAGCCGTATAACCTAAGAGCAGCGGTTGACGTACATCGGCATTAGCCCGCCGCTCTTTGGACGACTGATTGAGGTTTTCCCCGCCAAGTGTGTGCTGCTGACGGCGGTGAGCTTCTTTCTGGCAGGATCAGTACTCTCCGGTCTGGCGCCGAGTATTGAAACGCTCATTGCTTTTCGCGCCCTGCAGGGCATCGGCGATGGCAGCATCCTTGCCTAGACCGTCTCGTTAATTGCGCGCTTGTTCCTTCTCGTGAGCGAGGTCGCAGACAAGATATGCTGTGGCCGTGCCCGGACATAGGGGTTGGATAGGGCCTGAACTGCAAACGGAAGTAGCGTGACTGTGTGCTACAATTGGGGAGTGGAAATCCCCTTGCCGACGTAGCTCAGTGGTAGAGCAATGGTTTCGTAAACCATAGGCCGCCGGTTCAAATCCGGCCGTCGGCTCCCTAGATACGAACAGCATTTATGCAAAGCAGCGCATTCGCCGGTCTCGTCGCGAGGCGCTGCTTCTTTAGTTGGCAATCGCATTAGTGCTGCCGTCCGGCTGGGCGGCGGCGCTCTAGAAAGCACCGTAGTGGAGCGCGTGAGCGTGGTCTTGTTCTGTACGCGGGTACTGCCCAAACCTTGTGGTCCCCGCTGTGGTTCCCAACGCTAGCGCGCCGCTATGGGATCACCCCAAGAGTCGAACCGCAACCCCGATGCCAGCATCATAGCGCTTGTCCTGCTCCTGGCGCTGCTGTGGGGCGGCAACTCCGTTGCCATCAAGATCGGTTTGCAGGATATTCCCCCGCTCGCGCTGGCCGGTTTCAGGTTCATCATTGGATTGATTGCGGTTACCGGGTGGGCGCTATGGCAGCGCGTGCGGATCAGGATGGAACCTGGCGAATTCGTCCCACTCATCTACATTTCTGTGATCTTCCTGTTTCAGATCATTGCCCTGAACGTGGGCACGCACTACACCACCTCATCCCGCTCCATCGTGCTCAACAGCACGTATCCGCTCTTCACCACCCTCTTGGCGCACTTCATGGTCCAAGGTGATCGTTTGACAGTCGCGAAAGTAGTGGGGATCCTCTTAGCTTTTGTCGGCGTGACGGTCACGTTTAGGGAAAGCCTCAATCTCGGTTCAAACGAATACCTTGTTGGCGACATTGTGGTGCTGATCAGCGGCTTGCTATTGGGGCTGCGGGTCGTAACAACCAAGGTGCTCGTGCAGAGCATACACCCGTACCGGCTGCTGATCTGGTCCATGCTCTTGACCCTGCCGTGGTTCTTCATCTTGAGCCTCATATTCGAGCAAGGCTGGGAGTACCGGGTGTCGTTCTCGAGCGTCACTGCCATTTTCTACCAAGGGCTGGTAGTGGCGGGGTTCTGCTTCGTAGCCTGGACCTCGGTGCTGCGGCACTATAAAGCCAGTCGCCTGGTGGTGCTCTTCTTCGCGACGCCGCTCTTTGGCGTGGTGCTAAGCAACCTGCTGTTAGACGAGCCGCTCGGCCTCGAACTAATCTCGGGCGCCGTGCTGGTGGCAGCCGGCATCTACCTCGTCAACCGCACGCAGGAGCGGGATCAGTAGACCTGGGCTTGTAGTCTTTACATGTAGCGGTTCTTGTCATTCCCGTAGATGTCAGGTAATTCTTTGACAGAACCACTTGCTCGCTAGGTTCTGTGGACATTCAATATCATTCCGAGCGCAAGCGAGGAATCTCAAGCGTTTGTGCGGGATTCTCTCGCGCGTTGCCCCGCAAAGTGACAGTAAGATCGATTGACAATGATGCCTACTTGCTTATTTGGTTTCTTACTACCTGGTGTAGCAACGCGGTCTGGGCCGCATGAAGATGGATTCCCGCTTGCGCGGGAATGACGGCAAAATGCCCACACAGCCTAGACAGAGTTGACGGTAAATGTCATTCCGAGCGAAAGCGAGGAATCTAGGGCCATGCCGCATGTAGTTTCGTGGCTTCACCACACGAGATTCCGCGCTCTTAGCGACACTGCGCTGCGCTCCGTTCGGAATGACATGTCTAACGGAATGTGAGACTCCAGGTTCGCTGCTCTTTCTGCCAAATCCGTCAGCGAATTACCTGACATTTACACTCCCTGACTCTCGCGGCAAGCGAGCCTCTCTAACCCCTGGCAGCAGACCGTGCTCGACCGGCATGCCCTGCGAGGTAAGTTCAGAACAGAATCCGATTGGGAGATAGAGAAAAAACAAGGAGGAGAGTGATCTTCTGATCACCCTCCTCCTTATGGAGTGAGAGGGTAAGAGACAGCAGGTAGAAGTCTGCTAAGTGTGCGCTCTAGCGAGCGCCGAACCAAGCGCGCTCGCGGCGGGCCTGGCACGGGACGCACAACGTGGCTTCCGGCATGAATTCCAAGCGCTCTGCCGAGATGCCCTCTCCGCAATCCTCGCAGACGCCGTACGTACCGGCCTCGGCCTTCTTCCAGGCTTGATCGAAGGCTCTCATGTCGCGGCGCAATACATCCAGCACCGCTTCACGATCTTCTTGGATGGCGACTTCCTGCGCCAGATCCACGAAGTCGTCGTCGTCAGCCGAAGCCTCACCCCCACGCTCACGTTCCCGCAAATCGGTTGCGATTGAATTTGCAAGGAGCGCTGCCAGGGCGTCTCTCGCCTCTTGCAACCGCTGCACGCGGTCGACTCGTTGTTCCAGATCTCTGGCCATGGGTCGTACCTCCTTCACTGCATTCCGGCCGCCACATGGGCGGCTTCGATGCCGTGCCTCGATGTGGGCTGGGTGGGTCGCGATCTAACTTCGTTGTTATCTTCTAACGGCCCACCGGTTCGCATTGAGATTGTTTCTGCCAGCATACCACCGGATATCAAGACTGTGAAGCGATTCTAAGGAACTTCTTAGGAAAATCGCCAATTATTAAGGATATTCTAAGAAACAAGCTTCTATTCTACTAGCTATAGTCTTTATAGTATTGGCTGGTTCTCATTTTGCAGGTTGATTCTCTTAGTTTCCGGCTAAGAGGGTTGCACATTTGATGATGAACGCTTAAGGAATGTCGCACTCGCGTATCACTTTGGCGCGCCGTTCTCTCTAGACTTGCGGACTTAGAAAGCCTGTTCTGACCAGGCGGGTTCACGCTCAAACGCTGTACCAATGTGAATGCCCGGTGGCGGGGCGCAGCGCAACATGGCACAATGACCTACACAATCTGCGGAGTGTGCCCTCATGAAGACCTATCGCCTTGCGGTAGCCGGCCTCGGCTCCTTTACGCAACGCGTGCTCTTGCCCGGTCTGCTGGCCTGTGAGCAAGTTGACGTCGTTGCCGCTTTTACCCGCAGCCAAGTGCGCGCCGCAGAGATGGGGTCGCGGTACGCAGCGTTACCGC
This sequence comes from Chloroflexota bacterium, assembly GCA_028874195.1. Taxonomy (GTDB): domain Bacteria; phylum Chloroflexota; class UBA11872; order VXOZ01; family VXOZ01; genus VXOZ01. Next base: position 3,330 of record JAPPLM010000034.1, on the reverse strand, counting down.
TCTATACGGACTACGCGCGCATGCTCGACGCCACTACGCCGGACATCGTCTTGGTGGGCACCCCAAATGCTTCCCACGTGCCCATGACGCTCGCGGCGGCGCAACGCGGCTGCGACGTCATCTGCGAAAAACCCCTCGCGCCGACGCTGCACGCAGCCGAACAGATGGTGGCTGCCGCCGAAAGTGCTGCTATTCGCACCGCCGTCAACTTTACCTTTCGTTCCATTGGCGCCGCCCGCTACGCCAAGCACCTCTTGGATGAAGAGCGCGTGGGCCGGATCACGCACGTTTCTTTGCTGTACTTGCAGGACATCCGGCACGGGCCGGACCGCCCCAAAGTGTGGCGCATGGAGGCTGAGACGGCCGGCGCGGGGGCGCTGGGCGACGTGGGCAGCCATGCCATCGATCTGGTGCGGTGGTGGTGCGGCGAGTTTGCTAGTATAGCAAGCCACACCTTTACGCACAACGCGCAGCGGGATGGCGGCGCGGTGAGCAACGACGATACCGCTATCTTTCTCGCCCGGCTCGTGTCCGGCCTGCCGGTGACGCTGCACGTCAGCCAGGCGGCCGCCGGACGTTCCAACTCGCTGCGCGTAGAGGTCTACGGTGAAGCAGGCAGTTTGATCTTTACCACGGAGCGCGGCGCGGAGCCGACGGTGCAGGTTGCCAGTCCCGGCGAGATTGGCTTCACGCAGTTGCCGCTTCCTGATGAATTCACCGTTGCCTATGAGGCGTTTCCCGCCTATCACGCCGGCCGGCTGGTGGGCACGATTCTCGGCACGGACTTCGTGGCGGACTTCGCCGACGGGTTGGCGGCACAGCGCGTGATCGCTGCGGTACAGCGGGCGGCGGCAGACAATGATTGGGTTGCGCTACCTCACGCCGAAGGGTCTCCGTAAGGCCGTCAGGAACCGGTCGCCCCGGGATCGCGCTGAGCGGAGTCTTCGATAAGAACAGACTTCGTTTCCGCAGACTCTTCACTTTGCTCTGTTATCGCTTCAGCCTGCCTTGCAGGCGGCTCCGGCTCGTCTCCCATTTGGGCGACAAGCCACGGCACGACCAGGCGCATCGCCAGCACCTGCATCGCCGCCACGAGCGGCACGGCAATGACAATGCCGAGAATCCCGTAGAGTACGCCCCCCGCCAGCACCCCCACCATTACCAGGATGGGGTGCAGGCCGACGGCGCGCTCCATCACCTTAGGCACAAGTATGTTGTTCTCCAACTGTTGCACGATCACGTACAGGATTGCCGTGGCCAACGCGATCCAAGGGGATTTGAGAGCGAGCGCCACGAGGATCGCCGGTATGGCCCCAAGAAACGGCCCTATGATAGGGATGATTTCCATCAGGCTCGCCCATGTCGCCAGGGCAAGCGGATAGGGTACGCCCAGCACAAAGAGGCCGACAAACGTTACGATCCCGATGAAGACCATCAGGATTACTTGCCCGCGCACCCAGCCGCCGGCGCGTTGCGAGAGTTCGGCCGCGACGCTGCGCACCTCGGCGGCGCGTTTTGGCGGCAGGAGCGCTATGACGGAACGGTCGAACTTCTCGGTCGCGCTCATCCAGAAGAAACCGATGACGAGCACGGAGACTATTCCAAACAAGACACCCAGCACCTGGAACGGTACGGCGGCCAGCGTACCGAAAAGCTGGGTGATCGTGCTCGTAAGAGTGGTGCCCAGCTCCCGTACTTGGTCGTCAAACCCATAGTCTACCGTTAGCTGGTAGAGTGGCGGGACTGTATCCGAGATCCAGTCGGTAATCTCCATGGTAATGTCATCAACTGCGCGCACCTGCACGACCAGAGGAGGGATGAGAATCAGGCCCAGTCCCGTGAGCACCAGTGCCAGCAGGAGATAGACGATCATTACGGCGGCGCCGCGGGGTATCTTCCAGGTTTGCAGCTTGTTCGCGATGGGTCGAATCGACTCCGCCAGCAGGATGCCGAGGAAGAGGAGCACCAGCACGCTGACGATGCGTGAGGCAATGATGGCAATGAAGACCGCAAGCAATACCACGCCCGCGCCGAGCAGGAAGCTCATAGGCGTGATGCGAATGTCGCGTGATTCAGGAAGATTGTCCATAGCAATAGTGGGATTCAGGGTAGCACGCCGTTGATTCCCTTGGCAATGCATTGCACCTGCGGCTGCCTTGCCATCTAGGGATCAGAATACAGGCAACGCAGCGCGCCGGTTCCCTAGCGAGCACGCACCCGCTGCTCCGCCTCTTGTCGGAGCTATCAGTCCTAGCTTGGAAAAGGCACGCATTAAGTCCCGCAGATGGACCGCCGCGCGTTTCTGCACTAAGCGACAGCATGATCGTCTTTCAACTAATACATATGTGTTACATCTGAAGTATTATGGGTACGACAACTATCATGCCGGGCTGTTGGCGAAAGCCACGCGCGCGTCCGGCAGTTGACCTGTTCTACTCTTGCACGAGACGGACAGGCCCAGCATATGCACAGCGCCACGTCCCGGAGGCTTAAGGGGTGTTAGACGGAGAACAACAGCCGCTAAAGGGAACGGAGACGGGCGAGGCTGCCGGTTCTCTGCAGTGGCTTGAACGTCACCGCTTGAGCATCGTGCTCATTTTGGTGGTGTTGGCTGCTGTCGCGCTGGGGCTCTACGCCCTGCAACTGCGCAACACGGCGCCGATCAGCATCACGCCGGTGCAGACGGAGTTGCGCGACATCAAGGTGTACATCACCGGCGCCGTGGCGCAACCGGGCGTGTACGCCGCCACGTCCGGCGAGCGGGTTGGCGACGTGGTGGCGCGAGCGGGCGGCCTTACGTCTGAGGCCGATCCCGTGGCGATCAATCTGGCCCGCCGCACCCGCGACGAGATGCACATTCATGTTCCGTCTAAGGGAGATACCGCACAGGCGAGCACGTCTAGTGCAGCTCCGTCAGCGCTTCGTCCCATCAACATCAACACCGCGACACAGAAGGAGCTGGAAACGCTGCCCGGCATCGGCGAGGTGACCGCCCGCCGCATCATCGCCTCCCGCGAAGCCGACGGCGCCTTTGCGACCGTGGACGATCTGCGCCGCGCGGGCGTGCGCGAATCCGTAATCGAGCAAATCCGTAGTCTGGTCGTCGCCGAATGAGCAGGGCAAGCAGCCTAATTGGACTTAGGCGGTAGTTCGGCAACGAGAGTAGTAGCGTAAGACGTAGACCTTAGAGCGGAGAAGCTTCTGGTCCGTCATTTGTATGTTGAAAGAAGCCTACAAATGAGCGAAGGTGAGTGGGTAACGCGAGGGGCGCGTCGTCCGTCATTCCCGCGAAAGCGGGAAGGTGGATTCACATTTCAAGTGCAACACCTG
>JAPPLM010000002.1 GCA_028874195.1 Chloroflexota bacterium | reverse complement strand
AACCTATTGTACCAAACAGGTTATAGGTAGTCAAGTCATATTCTTATCATTCCGTGTGGTGTTAGCGGCCCAAGCGAGGACATGAAACGCGATGTTGTGGCGAACTACGCCAACGGAGTGCACCATCTCTATGCGCAAAGCCTGGCGTCCGCTCTTGAGTTGGACAAGGCAATTGACGCTTTTCTCGCAGAGCCGAACGCGGCGAATCTGGAAGCGGCCAAGCAGGCGTGGCTCAGTGCCCGTGACCTTTACGGCCCAACCGAAGCATTCCGCTTTTATGACGGCCCAATCGACAACCCCGATGACGGCCCGGAGGGACTGATCAACGCATGGCCGCTGGACGAGGCGTACATTGACTATGTCGAAGGCAATCCGAACGCGGGCATTATCAATAACCCCGATGCCTTCCCGACGATTGATGCCGATCTCTTGGTCTCGCTCAATGAAGAGGGCGGCGAGGAGAACGTCTCCACGGGCTGGCACGCCATTGAATTCCTCTTGTGGGGCCAGGACCTCAGCGTTGACGGCCCAGGGCAGCGCCCGGTTGAGGATTACACCACCAATGCCAATGCCGAACGCCGCTCGACCTATCTTGCCGTAGCATCGGACTTGCTCGTGTCCCACCTGCAGGCGATGGTAGATGCGTGGGCGCCGGATAGCAGCGACAACTATCGCGCTGATTTCGAATCGCTCGCGGTCGACGAAGCCCTGCAGAAGATCATCACCGGCATTGGAGAGTTGAGCCGTGGTGAGCTGGCTGGCGAGCGTATGACTGTCGCTTACGAGGAGCGCTCCCAGGAAGACGAACACTCCTGCTTCTCCGACAACACTACCGCAGACATCATCGCGAATGCGCTTGGCATTCAGATGGTCTATCTCGGCAACTTCGGTGGCGTTTCCGGTCTGGGTATCAAAGATCTGATCGCGGCGCTGGACCAGGAACTTGCGGACCGGCTCGCCTCGGAGATCAGCCAGAGCGTGGATCTTGCCAAGGCGATCCCAAGTCCGTTCGATCAACACTTGCTGTCGGATGTTTCCGATGAGGCTGCCGGCAGAAAGGCCGTCCTCGAGACAATCGTGTCGCTTGAGAATCAAACGGACACCATCGTATCAGCCGCCCAGTTGATTGGCATAACAATTAGCGTGAGCTAAATGGCGTATGATTGGCGCCAGCTAGTTCGCTTTGCGGCGGCCACGGTACTTGTGATTGTATCCGGCCTGGCCCACACTACTGGGCCGGGCCGTGATCGTATCGTGCTCGATGCACGTTTGGGCGGTGCTACTACGGCGTTCAGCGCCGGGCGCAATGCCTTCGAGTTGTCGGCCCGCAATCTCAATAACGAAGAACGCCGCACGTTCAACGTTGGCGATAGCTTTTTCAATCAAAACTGGGTCACGGCGCCAGCTTCAACAGTGGCGCGCGACGGGCTTGGGCCTACCTTTAATGCCCAGGCGTGTTCTTCATGTCACAGCCACGACGGTCGCGCGAGACCGCCGGAGAACGACTCCGACCCGGTGCGGGGTCTTTTGCTCAAGTTAAGTATTCCGGGCCCCGACGGACCGATAGACGACCCGATCTACGGTGACCAGCTTCAAGATCGCGCCATCAACGGTGTTCCCCCCGAAGGCCGCTTGGTAATTCGCTATGAGCCGATTTCCGGTACATATGCGGATGGCACGCCCTACACGCTGCAAAAGCCCATCTACCACATCCTGGACCCGGCGTTTGGCCCACTGCGGCCGGACACGATGATCTCCCCCCGCATAGGCCCCGCGGTTTTTGGCATGGGCTTGCTCGAAGCTATTCCGGAGTCCAGGATCTTGTCCTTAGCCGATCCTGAAGATCTGGACAATGACGGTATATCCGGCCGGACGAACATGGTCTGGGATATCCGGAGACAGGCGTATGCGCTAGGCCGCTTTGGCTGGAAGGCAAGCCAACCAACGATTGAACAACAAGGCGCCGGCGCTTTCCACGGGGATATTGGCATTACTTCCACGCTTTTCCCTGAGGAGAATTGCCCTCCTGCTCAAGAAGCATGCCGACGAGCGCCGAATGGCGGCATGCCCGAAGTGCCGGACGAAAGGTTGGCGAAGGTGGTGTTCTATGTGCATACGCTGGCCGTACCCGCGATGCGCAACGTAGATGTCCCCACCGTTCAAAGGGGAGCGCGCATCTTCCATGACATTGGATGCACGGCGTGCCACACGCCGCGGCACGTTACCGCCCCGGATTTCTCGGTAGGTGCGCTCAGCAGCCAAGTGATCTATCCTTACACGGACTTGCTCCTGCACGACATGGGAGACGACCTCGCGGACAACCGACCCGACGGACAAGCCAACGGCCGGGAATGGCGCACGCCTCCGCTCTGGGGCATCGGGCTGGTGCAGGCCGTCAACGGGCATACCCGCTTCATGCATGACGGTCGCGCCCGCAACCTTGAGGAAGCCATTCTTTGGCATGGTGGCGAGGCGGAAGCGTCGCGGGAGGTTTTTAAAGGGCTTTCCCTGAAAGAGCGGGAAGCGCTGCTCGCATTCTTGAGATCACTGTAGTTTGTGTTCGTGATTAACGAAGACCATTTGCTCTCGCTTTTCCGCTCCCGCCATGTGGCTCATAGCATGCCTGACACGTCACCGACCACCTGCTTTTGCCCAGTGTTCGCTTGGTGACACGCCATTCCACGTGGAAAGACTGCCCCAAAGTGGTTTACTCTAACGTAGAGTTCTGTGCTATTCCAAATGGCAATCGGGCCGGAATCTTGTTTCTTGTCTGTTGGCCGCCAGTCTAACGCGGTTTTGCTCAGCAACTGGCACGCCCGGAATTCCTAGCGAGGGCCAAAATGACGAGGAGACCATTCACGCATGGGAAAACTTGCCCTGACCGGCGGAGTGCCGATCATAGAAACGCCGTTGGCGTCGCCTTGGCCGGTCTACGATGAACGCGATGAGCGGGCGCTGGAAGACGTCTTGAAGAGTCGCGCATGGACGCGGACGGGATCGCAAGAAGAGGAATCGTGGGTTTGGCGGTTCGAGGACGTGTTTGCGGCATTTCAAGACGCGCGCTACGGAGTAGCGGTTGCCACAGGGTCTACTGGCATAGAGCTGGCGTTGAAGGCGGTTGGCGTGGAACCGGGCGATGAGGTGATCATGCCGGCGGCCACGTGGATTACTGTAGCCACGGCAGTGATTGCGGTTGGGGCGGCGCCGGTGTTCGTTGACATCGATCCCGCCACGTACAACATAGACCCGGGCAAGGTCGAGGAAGCGATTACGCCCAAGACCCGGGCGGTGATGTGCGTACACAACGGCGGCATGCCCGCCGATCTAGATGCCTTGCGCGCGCTCGCCGATAAACATGGTATTGCGCTGGTAGGCGACTGCGCCCATGCCCACGGCAGCGAGTGGCGGGGCAGGGGCGTTGGCGCGATTGAGGACGTTGGCGTTTTCAGCTTTCAGGGCAGCAAAGTGCTCGCGTTGGGTGAGGGCGGCATGGCGCTCACCGATAGCGATGAATTGCGGGCGCGGCTCTACGGCTTTCACCACGTCAACGGTATCGCGGGACGGCCTAAGCCGGAACAGTCGTTGCCGGCAACCAATCTGCGCATGTCGGAATGGATTGGAGCATTGGGACTGGTGGGGCTGGAACGTCTGCCCGTGCAGGTCGCAACCCGCGAAGAGAACGCGCGCTATCTGATCCAAGGACTGGCTGAGATTTCTGGGGTAGAGGGTCTAAAGTGGGATTCACGAGTGACGCGGTGGAGTTTCTACATCTGGCACTGGCGCTTTGTGAGCGCGGGATTTGAGGACATCCACCGTGATACCTTCCTGGCAGCGCTCAAGGCCGAAGGCGTGCCAGTTAGTACGGGCCAAACTGCGCCGCTCTATAGACATGTGGCCCTGACCGAGATGCATTGCGGCCGTACCAACTATCCATTCAACGCACGGACGTACGGTCAGCCGATGGACTACCTGAGATTCAAGTGCCCCGAAACGGAGCGCATCGCGGCCACGGAAGCGCTGGCGTTCTCGCACACGCTCTTCTTAGGGCCAAGGGAGTCCATGGACCGAATTCTTGACGCCGTACGCAAGATTCGGGAGAATGTCGCCGAACTCCATGCTTGGGAGCGAGCACACGCCAACGGCACTTCCGCGTGACAAAGCGCGGGTGCTTGGTGTAGTGTGTAGGTCTTGGACGGGTACGCGGCATGGGTTGCGCCTGTTGCCCGGCCCTCTTGTGATCGGATTTCTATTCTCTTGCCGTAGCGCATACTGTAGTATAGGTGTGCTCTGAAGCAGCCACATAGGTGAACGAAATTGCCAAAACGCAAACTCATCGTCGTTGAATCGCCCACGAAGGCTCGCACAATCAAGAAATTCCTCGGCCGCAATTTTGCCGTCGAGTCGTCTATGGGGCATGTGCGAGACCTTCCTAAGAGCAAGCTGGGCGTGGAAGTCGAGAACGACTTTGCGCCTTCATACGTGATTCCCCGCGACAAGAACGCCACCATCAAGAAGTTGACTGAGCAAGCGCGGAAGTCGAGTGAGATCTTGCTCGCCACCGACCCGGATCGGGAAGGGGAAGCCATAGCCTGGCACCTGCTCGAGGCGCTCAAGCGCAAGATGAAGGACCAAGATTTGAGCGCGAGGCGTGTGGTTTTTCACGAAATCACGCAGGATGCGGTCCAGCACGCCTTGGAAGAACCGCGCGACATCAACGCGGACCTCGTGGACGCGCAGCAGGCGCGGCGCGTGCTCGATCGTCTGGTCGGCTATAAGATGAGCCCCTTTCTCTGGCGCAAAGTGCAGCGCGGCTTGTCGGCGGGAAGGGTGCAATCGGTGGCGCTGCGGCTCATCGTCGATCGCGAACGCGAGATTGAGGCGTTTGTGCCGCAGGAACACTGGTCGCTCCACGCGAGACTCGCCAAGAATCCGGCCAAGCGCAAGCAAGACCAATTCGATGCCGAACTCGTGCAACTGCACGACAAGAAACCGGATATCCGCGAGGGGGAGACGGCGCAGGGCATCCTGCAGGAGCTTGACGGCGCTGCCTGGCCGGTGCAGAAAATCACCGTGCGGGAAAGGCGGCGGCGGCCGAGTGCGCCGTACACCACGAGCACCATGCAGCAGGATGCTTCCGGCCGTTTGAGCTTTGGCGCCGCGCGCACCATGCGCCTGGCCCAGCAACTCTATGAAGGCATCGAGATTGGCGGGGAAGGCCAGGTAGGCCTCATCACCTACATGCGCACGGACTCCGTGCAGGTCAGCAACGAGGCGGTGGCGCAGGTGCGCGACTTCATCGGCCAGACCTATGGCGCTGATGAGATTCCCGACAAGCCGAATCGCTATACGTCGCGGGTGAAGAATGCGCAAGAAGCCCACGAGGCGATCCGGCCCACCAGTGCCATGCGTACGCCGGAGCACATGCGCGAATTCCTGGATACGAACCAACTCAAGCTCTATACGCTCATTTGGCAGCGATTCGTGGCCAGCCAGATGCGCCCGGCTTTGCTACAGACAACGTCCGTGGACATTGCGCCTCGGAAGGATGGTTCCGATCTGAAGTGTCGCTTCAGAGCCTCGGCAACTCAGGTGAAGAGTCCCGGCTTCTATCGGGTCTATCGCGCGGACGAGGAGCAGGAGGACGAGAAGAAGACGCTACCCACGCTGGCAGAAGGAGAGGTTTTGGATCTCCGCAAGCTCTGGCCGGAGCAGCACTTCACCCAACCGCCCCCTCGGTACTCCGAGGCGAGCCTGATTAGGGCGCTAGAAGAGGAGGGCATCGGCAGGCCGAGCACCTACGCGCCTATTCTCTCGGTGATCCAGGAGCGTACGTACGTCGAGCGTGAACGGCGCAGCCTCAAGCCCACCGAGCTCGGGATGGTGGTGCGGGACATGTTGGTCAAGCACTTCCCCGACATCATCAAGACTGAGTTTACCGCGGCGATGGAAGAGGACCTCGATGCTATTTCCCGGGGCGAGAAGCGGTGGACGCCCGTTCTCAAGGAATTCTATGGCGGCTTTAGCGCCGCGTTGGAGAAAGCCGACCAGGAGGCGGAGCGCGTCCAGCGCCCGGTGGTAGAGACCGGCGAGATGTGCGAGAAGTGCGGCAAGCCGTTGCTGCTGCGCGAAGGCCGCTTCGGCAAATTCATCGGGTGCAGCGGTTTTCCACAATGCCGCAATACCAAGCAGTACTTGGATACCATCGGCGTGGAGTGTCCGCAGTGCGGTCAAGGGGACGTGGTGCGCAAACGCAACAGGCGCGGCAACGTCTTCTATAGCTGCTCCCGCTATCCTGACTGCGAGTATGCGAGCTCACGTCCTCCCGCCGCACGTCAGGATTCTGCAAAAGAAGCGCCTGCCAAAGAACCCGCGGAAGTCGCGGGCGACTAAGAGTCGCAAGCGACGAGCGGCTCACTATTGTTGTCTTGAGGAGTGACCGGACTGGCGCGACACTCCGACATCGCTACGCTGCGGCACAGGTTGCAAACCTGTGCTACCGGATGCCAAGGTGCAAGTCTGTGCTACCGGCTGACAGGGTAGAAGCCTGTGCCACCGGATGCATGGCGGCGACGTCGGTGTCCTCCTCAGTTGCCAGCGCTCTGCCGGCCATAACGTAGCGCGGGGGCTTGCCCCCCGCCTCTTTCCTCTTTGCTACCCTTGCCCTCGCTCGGCAAAGCAAACGTGTCGATTTACCCGGTCATGTGGCGCAAACCGGAGGCCGAAGTGTGGGCGTTTTGGGCCCCTGGCTCTCGTAGTTCAAACGGGGTTCTAGGATAGTTCCGTTGGAGAGCCAAAGCGGTTATGCGTGGGGAATGTCACTTCCAGGATAGATCGATCTCGTGGGCGGTCTCGATGAAGCGCCGCACGAGATCCACCGTTGCCGCCACGTCTTGCTTGTGCACCATCTCATTCACTGTGTGCACGTAGCGCGTTGGGGTGGAGATGGTGATGGCGGGTACGCCGTCGCGCGTCCGTTGGATTGCCCCGCCATCCGTGCCGCCACGCGGCAAAATCTCCATCTGATATTTGATGTCGTTTTTGTCGCAGATATTGCGGCAGTGCGCCACGAGGCGGGGATCGCAAATTAGGGACGAGTCCATAATCTTGATTGCAGTTCCATCCCCGAGTTTCGAAACGCGGTCCGCTTCTGTGCTGCCGGGTATGTCCACGGCGAGGGTACCATCAAGCGCCAGGCCGATATCGGGTTCTACGCCAAATGCGGCGACCGTAGCCCCGCGCAGGCCGACTTCCTCCTGCGAGGAGGCTACGGCATAGACCTCTGCATTGTGTTCCCCAAGGCCGCGAATTGCCTCGATCATGATATAGACGCTCACCCGGTCGTCCATGGCGGGCGACACCATCACATCGCCCAAGTCATTGCACGTGCGGTCAAAAGTGATTGGGGTGCCGAGGGGAACAAGCTCTTTCGTCCGTTCGCCCGACAGCCCTACGTCAACGAAGAGAGCATCCAGTTGCAACGCCTTGCCCCTTTCAGACTCGTCGAGCAGATGCGTCGGCTTGGTCGCGGGCATGAGCACGCCGGTGAGTTCCTCTTGGCCGTGCACGCGGACCCGCTGCGCCACGAGGGTACGCGGGTCGAAGCCCCCCACGGGCTGCAAGCGAATAAAGCCGTTTTCGTCGATGTGCCGGGCCATGAAGCCAATCTGGTCCATGTGGGCGGCGATCATGACTCTGGGACCGCCCTGCCCCTGGCGATAGGCAATCAAGTTGCCCAAGGCGTCAACGCGGAGATCGGTCACCAGCGGCTTGAGCTCATCGTGAATGACACCCCGAATCGGGTCTTCCCGGCTGGCAATACCTGGGGTCTCACAGAGTCTCTTCAAGAGTTCCATTCAAGTGCACTCCTTGCGTTGACCACGGAATTGTGTCGTGTTCCGTTCGTTTTCTCTCTGTAGTGTACCCGTGTTGTGAGCCAACGGCTAGAGGAGATTGGAGCGTACGGCGCTGAAGTGGCTGTCAGCAAGAGGCGAGTGTAAATCTATGGGCATTGCTCCCGATCCGTCATTTGTATGTTGAAGAAAGCCTACAAATGAGCGAAGGTGGGAGGGTAACGCGAGGGGCGCGTCGTCCGTCATTCCCGCGTGCGCGGGAATGACGGAGGTCGGCTTTCTACTTTGTATGACAATGACGAATTAGTCCTTAGGGGAAGCCCTGCGGTTCCGCGGTTAGCCGTAGTCGCAAGGCATTCGGTATGATAGTGAGGTGATACATCGCACGAGACGAGAGATAGCACTATCACGCCCGCAGCTTCTTCCCCGTCCGAACCAAACGACCTAGCGGAAGGCGCGGCATCCTCTTTCTGGCAGCGGCTCCTAAGTCCGAGGACGCTCTTTTCCTTTCTCATTGCGCTCGCGTTGCTGGTCGCGCTCTGGCGCGTGGCGGGATTGGATTGGCGCGGGGTCTGGTCCGAGATTCGGCAAGTGGACGCGCGGCTTTATCTCCTCGCGCTGCTGGTGTACTACACCACGCTTATTCCCCGCGCGCTGCGCTGGCGGCGCATGCTGCGCAATCTGGGCCACCGGGTGTCGCCACGCTTGCTTGGCGAGGTCATCTTCCTCTCCTGGTTTATCAATCATCTCATTCCCGCCAAGATGGGGGACTTGTATCGCGGGCTTATTCTACGCCGGAGAGAGAACATCTCCTTTGCGCTTGCGACGGGCAGCGTGCTTGCGGAGCGCGCGGTGGATATTCTCGCGCTCTTCGCTGTTGCTACGATTACTGCGCTGCTCTTCGTGCGCGGGAGGCTGCTCACCGAGATGCAGGGAATGCTCCTGGGCGCAACCATCTTGGTTGTGATCATGGTGGGTGGTCTGTTTGTCTTGTGGCGTCTGGATAGCACGATTTTGGCACGCTTTCCGCTCAATTTGGGAGAGCGGTTTGAGCGCGTGCAGCGCGGCATCTTTACGTCAGTCCGACCGTTATGGCTCATGCTTCTGTTGACTGCGCTGGTGTGGGCCGCGGAAGCCGGTCGGTTCTTGTTGGTGGCACATGCGTTGGGAATGTCGCTGGCCGTACCGCAATTGCTCTTTGTATTTGCGGCCGGCGCGCTCTTGCTGGCGGCACCGACTCCGGGCGGCCTCGGCGCGGTGGAGGGTGGCATGGTGGGAGTCATGCTGCTGCTCGACGTGCCGGTAGAGACGGCCGCGGCGGTGGCGTTCCTCGACCGGCTCTTCAGCTACTGGCTGGTGCTCATTCCCGGGGCGGGCTACTATTTCACACACGCCCGATTGAGGCTATGAACCCGGTTATCGCAGACTCTTGAGAACGACCCATCCACTCGGTAGCATGCAGCATGTGTGCGGTATTGCGTGCAACAGGTCTCAGTGCAGTCCAGTAGAATTGCGGCGTAGAAAAACGGGCAGTATTCGAGCAGGCTGGAGTTCTTTGCGTCATGAGAGTAGGGGTCGACTTCACGGCAGCGCTGCAGGCGGCCGGTATCGGCAGATATACGTGGTCGCTTGTCGCTGCACTCATCGCGCAGTGTCCTGCCGACGAATTCACACTCCTGACGCCGCGAAACCCCGCAGGCCACTGGCAGCGTCTCCACGCGCCTAACGCGAAGTATAGGCATCTGCCGCTATCGGAGCGCACGCTGAAGCGTATTTGGCATCGCTTGCGTCTACCGCTGTTTGCCGACCTGCTCGTGGGCGGATCTGATGTCTTCTATGCGCCGGATTTTGTCTTGCCTCCCCTGTGGCGCGCGCCTGGCGTCATAACCGTCCACGACGTGTCGTACCGCCTCTTTCCTGATTCATACCCGGATTCCTTGCGTTCGTACTTGGAAGCCGTTGTGCCACGCAACGTTGCGCGCGCGGACTTGATCCTTGTGGATTCTGCGGCTACCCAGCGGGATTTGATAGCGACATATGACGTTGATCCGGCGAAAGTCGAAGTGCTCTATTGCGGCGTTGACCCGGTCTTTCAGCCTCAAGACTCGCGCGCTGCGCGTCAGGCAGTGCGCCAGCGATACGGTATTGAGAAGCCGTACTTTCTTTCGGTGGGCACGATCCAACCGCGCAAGAACATCGCGCGCATCATTGCGGCTCTGCAGGGGGTAGCTGAAAGCGGTCTCCCTCATCATCTGGTGCACGTGGGGCAACCGGGCTGGCTCTACGAGCCAATCTTCGCTGCTCCCCGCGAGCACCGCGTCTCCGATCGGGTGCACTTCCTGACCGGCGTAGATTCTGATGAAGACCTTGCGACGCTCTACTGCGGGGCCACGGCGTTTGTCTTTCCCAGCCTCCACGAGGGTTTCGGCATCCCGGTGCTCGAAGCCATGGCATGCGGGACGCCGGTGATTACTGCAAACGTATCGTCTCTGCCTGAGGTTGCGGGTGAGGCTGCGATTCTCGTGGACCCTACCGACGTCAGCGCTATTGGCGAGGCGCTGGTAGAACTCGCTTCAAACGAGAGCATGCGCGCACAGCTTGTCGCCGCAGGCAGAGCGCGCGCCGCGAAATTCACCTGGCAGCGCGCGGCGGAGGAGATGCGCGCGCACTTGGCGAGAGTGGCACAGAGCTAGATTTGGACCAAGAAGGGTGAGCCTTTTGGGGCTATGCGTGGCCAACAGGAAGATAGGGAGGGCGCAATGAGACTAGCAGTCCATCTATTGTGGATCGATATGTAGAGTAAACGGTAGCACAGGTTTGCAACCTGATGCTTGACCCCTCGGATGAGCGTGAGTGCCCCACATCACGGGAAGACGGCGCAGGTTGCGCGCGCGTCCCGTGCGAACCTACGTTACCCGTCGATCTAAGAGCGTTGGATTACTAGCAGTAGGCGGCAAGTGGGAGTACGCGCGTCTGGTATAATGTGTCGAGGTAGATTTCATCTCTCGCTCACTCCACACGCAGTACTCCTGTCATTTCTTCTGCTTGCGGCGTTCGTACTGAACCAGAACACTCTCGCAACCAAGGCATCCAACTGGACTTAGCGTGCGCCTGACACCGCCGCTGCGGGGGGGGGGCCTAGAGGAGGTAGTTGAAACAAGATGGGCAGCGTTGGCCTCAGACGTTGGCATGTTCGATTGCTGCTGGCTATCTGGTGTCTCACGCTCTTTCCGACGCCGCTGCTTGCGAGTACCCAGGCGAGAAGCTCCACCACTACCGATCCCATCGTGCATGGCGCTATCCTCCGCTACTTCGAGCAGATGGGAGGCGAAGCCGTGCTCGGGGCGCCGCTAACGAACGAGCGGCAAGAGGACGGCCTCGTCGTCCAATACTTTGAAAACGCCCGGTTGGAGTGGTGGCCGCAGCGCAATGAGGTCCGGCTTAGCCCGCTAGGTCGCTTGCTCTACCCACATTGGCGGTTCTTTGCCGGGGAAGAAGCGGTTGAGCAAACGTCTGCACAACAGTACTTTCCTGAGACCGGGCATACGGTCCGCTTCGCGTTCCTTGAGTTCTTCCGAAAACACGGTGGTGTTAAGACTTTTGGATTGCCAATCTCCGGTACGTTGCCTGCTGACGACGATTGGCGCCATGCGGTCCAGTATTTCGAGCGGGCTGTCTTGCGCTACGATCCGACGAAAGCCGGCACGCCCGCTGAGGTTCAGCTTGCCCCGCTGGGACGCGCGTTTCTCGTCTTACGCGATCCTTCACAGCAGGTTCCGGTTCAGCCTGAACCGGCCGGCCGCTCTACCGGGCCTAAGCTTATGACACAAGTCGCGCTTTTCTATGACCCCAATCTCGACTACGTCCTCTCGTTGGCAAAAGCCGCCGGGTTTACGGGCATCAAGCAGCAAGTACCATGGAAGGCGATAGAGATCAAGCCCGGCGGGTATACGTGGGGGGAGGTGGACCGCATCGTCGCGGCGGCAAATCGGCACGGGTTGGAGGTCATGTTGAGTGTCTACGCGGCGCCTCTCTGGTTGCGCCGGGTGCAGCCCGCCGGCGACCGGATTGACGGGCCGGAATCTCCCGAAGGAATATCGGCACAAGAAGTGTGGGAGCTGCATAGGAGCTTTCACAACGGCCCGCCGGCAAACTTTGGGGATTACGGGGACTTCATGGAGCTCATTGCCGCCCGCTACGGCGACAGAGTGCAGGCGTATGAGCTTTGGAACGAGCCGAACTTAGCCGGCAATTGGGACGGTAGAGTTGCCCCGGGAGAGTTCGTCGAGCTTGTCGCCGTGGGCTACCGGGGCGTGAAACGGGGCAATCCTAACGCCACCGTCATCGTTGGCGGCTTGGGTCCCACGGGGGTGAACATCGAGGGAGTGGCCATGGATGACGTGCGCTACCTCGAGGCCATGTACCAGTACCGAGACGGCATGATTCGCAACTACTTCGACGCGCTCGGGGTGCACTCCTATGGCTACAATAACGCGCCAAACGACACTCCGGACAACTACACAACTTCGAGCACTACGTACAAGGACCACTGGTCATTCTTCTTTCGGCGCTTCGAGCAACACTGGGAAGTGTTGCAAAGGCATAGTGACACCGGGAAGAGGATTTGGATGACTGAGATGGGATGGACGACGCGCAACCTCCACCCCGAGTTTGCTTTCGGGGCCGACATCTCCGAAGAGGATCAGGCACGGTTTCTCGTCGAGGCCTATCAACTGGTCAAGGAACGGTATTGGTACGTGGATGGACTAGTGGTGTTCAACCTGAACTTTGCCAATCAAGTCTTGGCCGGTCACGTCGCGCCAACGGACAGTGCGGTCTCCTTTTCCATTCTGGATAAGAACCTCCAGCCGCGACCGGCCTACCTGGCGCTGCAAGCGCTTGAGAAATAGCCTGGCCCTCATGGAAGTCGCCGTTAACGGGTATTTCCTCAACGTACACCACACCGGCAGCGGGCAATACACATACCATCTGCTGCGGGCTTTAGAGAAGCGCGGCGGCGACTTGCGACTGACGGTGCGCGTGCCCTACTTCTCGCGCAACACGATGCGTCCGGTTGGCGGCATCCGGGCACACGCGCCCATGGCTGGATTGCTGGGTGCCGGCAACCTGGCAAAACTCTGGTGGGAGCAGGCAACCTGGCCGCGGCAGGCTGCCAAGGTGGGCGAGGGCGTAGTCGGCCACGTGCCCTATTTTGCGCCGCCGCACTACCACAGCTTCCCGCTGGTTGCGACGATTCACGATCTCATTCCGGTTGTATTGCCCGAGTACCGGGGGAACTTCCTTGTGCGGCTCTACACAAGTCTCGTCATGGCAGCGGCGCAAAAGGTGGACGCCATCATCACGGATTCTGAAGCTGCGAAGCGTGACGTCATCGAGCATCTCAAACTGGATGAAGAAGAGGTGCACGTCGTGCCTCTGGCCGCTGACGGCCGCTTCACGCCGGACATTCCGGATGAGGATGTGAAGGCTGTGCGGCGGCGTTACGATCTGCCGGAGCGCTTTCTCTTCTACCTGGGCGGTCTGGACGTGCGCAAGAACCTCGGAGTACTGTTCTCTGCGCTCAGCAAGTTGCCGGAAGAAGTCCCGCTCGTTATTGCCGGCCGCACCCGCCACGGTAAGGCCGCACTCTTTCCCGATTGGGTACGCCAGGCCACTGCGTCCGACATTGGACATCGTGTGCGCTTCCTGGGCGGCGTTCCCGAAGCGGACAAGCCGCTCTTGTACCGCGCCGCGACGACCTTCGTCTTTCCTTCGCGTTACGAAGGCTTTGGCCTTGACCCGCTTGAGGCCATGGCTTGCGGCACGCCGGTCGTATGCAGCAACGCTGCGTCGCTGCCTGAGGTGGTGGGGGACGGGGGCATTCTCGTCGCCCCAGATGACGCCGACGCCTGGTCGGCCGCCATCGGACGTGTGTGGGATTCCGCGCAGGAGCGGGCGCACTATGCCGAACGGGCGTTGACGCAGGCACGGTCGTTCTCGTGGGACCACACCGCCGCACAGACGATTGCGGTCTATGCAAAGGTGCGCTGATGCGAGTCCTTTACATATCCAAGGCCCTCGTGGTGGGCACGTACCAGCGCAAGCTGGAAGAGATCGCCAAGTTTCCGGATGTCGAACTCCGGGCCGTTGTGCCTCCCTATTGGCGGGAGGGCGAGTATCGCCAGGAACTCGAACCCCGCTACACGTCTGGGTACGAATTGATAGCCGAGCACATGCGTTTCAACGGTCATTATCACTTACACTACTACCCCAACCTCCGGCGGCAACTGCTTGAGTGGCGGCCCGACGTGGTGCACGTTGATGAGGAACCGTATAACTTTGCCACCGCGCACGCGATCTGGCAGGCGCGGCGCGTGGGCGCCAAGACGATCTTCTTCGCCTGGCAAAATATCTACCGCGTGTATCCTCCGCCTTTCTATCTCATTGAACTGTATTCCCTTGTGAAGTCCCATGCCGCTCAGGCAGGCACCCGCCAGGCGCAGGAAGTGCTGCGCCGCAAACGTTATTCCCGCCCTTCGGTAGCTTTCCCTCAATTTGGCGTGGATGCAGACCTCTTTTCTCCGAACTCCCATCTGGGCGACGATGATGTCTTTAGGATTGGCTACGTGGGTCGGCTTGTGCCGGCGAAAGGCATTCACGTGCTGCTTGCGGCTGCCGCGCGGCTCTCTTTTCCTTGCCGCGTGCAGCTCATTGGCGCCGGATCGGCAGAACCAAGCCTGCGATCGCGCGTAGAATCCCTAGGCATCCAGGATCGCGTAGAATTCGTCGGTCATGTACCGAGTAGTGAGATGCCGGCATACTACCGCACTATGCATGTCTGCGTCTTGCCCTCGCTCACCATGCCGAATTGGAAAGAGCAGTTCGGTCGCGTACTCATCGAAGCGATGGCATGTGGCGTGCCCGTAGTGGGTTCGGACTCGGGTGAGATACCGGAGATCGTCGGCAGCGACGATGAGGATCCGGGCGGCAGGACGTTCCCCGAAGGAGATGTGGAAGCGCTTGCCGAGATACTGACGGAACTGCATGGCGATCCCTCGCTGCGCTGTGGCTATGGCGCACAGGGCCGGGAGCGGGTCCTCAGAGACTTCACGCAGGAGCGCATTGCGGCCAAGACCGTGCGTATGTATCGCCAGTTGACCCACGGTCTGCTCTACACCGCGCAGCAAGAGACTACCCGGCCCTAGCGCTCCGTTTCTCATGCGTGGATTGATCTGCAGGTTTTCCCTCTGAAACCTCTTGACCGATTCGACAAGACCGTAGGCGTTACCTCTGAGATGAGCCCGCTGTTCGTGGTAATGTGCAAGTCTGCTGTTCAGGCGGCGATAGTGGGTCGCACACGCCCGCTAGCTCGTGCGTTTCAGGGGTTCTTCCTGCTGCCCGCTAAGGTATAATCGAACCGCAACACTATCTTCGCGCTTGCGAATTCGTTAGGTGGTATCAGTCATTGCCGGGAGCAATGGCTGCATTGCACCCACCGATTCCCAAGGAAATCAAAGCTGCGAGAGTACAGGAAGCGATGCATCAACTCGATGTGTGGTCGCAGATAGGCAAGTAGACGTGAACATTGGATTGCTCTATCACCCCGGTCGCGAGCAGGCCCAAGCGCTCGCTACGGTGCTGCACTCCGTCATCCAGAAGGAAGGGCACGAGGCTTGGCACGTTCCCGTGGAAGCGGAGGCGGAGTGGCACGAGCGTATTCCCGCCGCCGACCTCCTCTTTACGCTCGGAGGCGATGGGAGCATTCTGCGGGCGGCTCCGCTCTGTGCGCAGCATGACGTGCCCATCGTCGGAGTAAAGTTTGGCAGGCTCGGTTTTCTCTCAGAATTGCTACCAACAGAGGCGATTCAGACGTTGCCGCGATTCTTAAATGGAGAATATTGGATTGAAGAGCGTTCGATGCTTGACTGTCAGATCGAAGGCGAGGCCCAGAATACTATTGCACTCAATGAGGCGGTAATTACGCAAGGGCACGTGCGGCGGGTATTGGACGTAAAAGTGTGGATCGACGATGCCTTTCTCGCCGACTACGTGGCGGACGGTCTGATGATTTCTACCGCCACCGGCTCAACGGCCTACTCGATGGTGGCGGGAGGGCCGATATTGCACCCTGAGGTGCGGAACATGCTCATCACCCCGATGTGTGTCCTGCGCGGGCCGACGACACCGTTTGTCTTGCGCCAGTCCGCGCGCCTGCGTTTGCAGGTATTCCATCAACACGAGGCCGTGGTCACCATTGACGGGCTGCCGGTCGGCGACCTGGCCAACGAAGGGATGATGCACCTCACAACTGCGGAGCAGAGCTGCAAGTTCGCTCGCGTGCAAGAACGCACCTACTTCTATGAGACGCTGGTGCACAAGCTGCGGATTCCCCTCGAAAACTCCTAGGATGCGCCATGCTGGAGCGCTTGGAAATTAAGGACTTCGCCCTGATAGACGAAGTCCAGGTCGAGTTTGGCGCTGGATTCAACGTCCTTACCGGTGAAACCGGCGCCGGTAAGTCGATCGTCATCGACGCCATCGGCGCGCTGCTCGGCAACCGCGTGGGCGCCGCCGAGGTGCGCAGCGGCGCGAGGACCGCCCGGATAGAGGGTACATTTACGCTGTCCGCCAGCCACCCTGAGCTTGAAGAGACTTTGCAGGAAGCCGGCGTGTCCCCGGACGATGGGGGCCGGCTAATGCTCTCGCGGGAGATCGCCGCCTCCGGCCGCACCACGGCACGCATTCAAGGCCGCGCGTTGCCTGTAGGTGTGTTGCAGCAAGTGGCGGGGTTGCTGGTTGACATTCACGGCCAGGGCGAGAATCTTTCGCTGCTTCGCTCTAAGGTGCAGTTGGACTTCCTTGACCGCTTTGCCGCTCTTAGCGAACTGCGTCGGCAGGTAACACACTGTTACCGCGCGTTGCAGTCCGTACAATCTGAGTTGCAGCATCTCCAGCGGAATGAACGCGAGCTGGCGCAGCGTGCCGACTTGCTGGCTTTCCAAATACAAGAGATCGCCGAGGCGGGGCTCTCTGCCGGTGAGGAGGAAGGGCTGCGTACCGAGTTCCGGCGCTTGCGTCACGGCGCAGAGCTCGTGGACATCACGGGCAGAATCCTCGACGCACTCAGTGACGCTGCCGAGCCCGCCCGGCCCGCCAGCGCGTGGCTGGGTGAGGCGGTAAATGACTTGCAAGTCCTGACCGAACTCGATCCGGAAACGGCGCACTACCTCCAGACCGGCCAAGATATCGCAGCGCAGTTGGAGGAATTGACCGCCGACGTGCGGCGCTACGCCAACGCATTGGAGCAGGATCCAGGACGCATGCTGGAGGTGGAAGGACGGCTGGACATAATTGACAACTTGAAGCGCAAGTACGGCGATACCGTTGCGGAAATCCTGAAGTATGTCGATGCAGCGGCAGAGGAGCTATCGCGCCTGCAATCGGGTGAAGACCGCGCCGACGATCTCGCGAACGAAGAGCGGCGGCTAAGCAGCGAACTAAGCGCGATTGCCGCCGAGCTTTCAGAGCGGCGAAAGGCTGCCGTGAAGGAACTGGCCGCTGCCGTGCACGAGGAACTGACGCTGCTAGGCATGCCAACTATGCAGTTCCACGCGGCCGTGACGCAGGAAGAAGTGCCGCACGGGCTCCGCGTTGAGACCGAAGAAGGGCCGCGGGCGCTGCAATGCGGACCGACGGGTATCGATACGGTTGCCTTCCTCATCAGCCCGAATCGCGGCGAGCCGCTGAAACCCCTGGCGGCTATTGCCTCCGGCGGCGAGGCTTCCCGCCTCTTGCTTGCGCTGAAGTCTGCAATGGCTCACGTCGACGAGACGCCGGTGCTGGTCTTCGACGAGATCGAAATTGGCGTCGGCGGCCGCAGCGGGGCCGTATTGGGCGAGAAGATGTGGAGTCTTGTGCAAAACCATCAGGTAATTTGCGTGACCCACCTGCCCCAGGTGGCCGCCTATGCCGACCATCACTACTTTGTCCACAAGGCAACGAACGGCAGCCGCACGCTCACGCGCGTCGAAACCTTGTCGGTGGAGCAGCAGGTGGATGAATTGGCGGCGATGAGTGGCTCCTCCGGCGCCACAGCCGAGCGCAGCATGCGGGAACTGCTCGCCCGGGCGCAACAGTGGAAAGTTCAGCAGGAGGGCGCCCTCGTCTAGCGCTGGGGAACGTTGCGTAGCCGGGGAAGCTTACGCTCTTGGGTGAGCGAAGTGCCGGAGAGTGTGGGATGCTGGTGTCCAGGTCGTTGGGACGTGAGTGGTTACTTCAGCGCTGGTGCTTGTTCCCTGCTTGCGGTGGGTCTTCCATGGCAGGAATAGAGTCGGATTACCGCCTTCGCGGGATTGTAAGAGTTGAGTATTTCGTTGGCAGAACTACTGGTTCGCTGGACAGCGTTGACGGGAAATGTCATTCCGAACGAAGCGCAGCGGAGTGAGGAATCTAGGGTCTAAGCTGCACAGAGTCTGATAAACTCACCACACTAGATTCCTCGCTTCGCTCGGAATGACACGTTTAATGGCATGTGCGACGTTTTGGTGACCTAACTATAGAATCCACAAGACACCCACAAAGGCTCTGAAGAGCTCCCGTGGGTGTCTTCTACTACTCTCACCGGCCGGTATTAGCGGCGTTGCTTACCCGGTGTTGATCTTGAGCCGCTTGGACTTGGCCTTCTCCTCCTTGGGCAGGCGCACCGTGAAGATGCCATTTGCCCAAGAGACTGCGGCCTCGTCGGCGTAGACGGCGCTGGGCAGCGTGTACGCCAGTTCAAATTCGCCCTCCGGCAGGTTGCGCCAGATGCGGGTGCCCTTTGTGTCCTCCGCGCCATCGTACCGGCCCTTGATGATCAAACTGCCCTTGCTCAGGGTCATCTCGATGTCATCGGGCTTGACGCCCGGGATTGCCAGCTCGAGCACGTACGCCTCGTCGGTCTCCCAGAGATTGGATGGGAAGCCCCGGGGCGTATGCGGGGTGGCTCCATTGGCGAACAGACCCGGACCAAAGAGCGAGCGATCAAACAACCGATCAAAGACGTCCTGCACCGTCGCGAACGTGTGGGGCTCGTAGCGCTTGAGTTCAGCCATTATTCTGCCTCCTGTTATTCTTTCCTGTGATGAACCAAGCCTCTATCAGTATTCTAAAACATGCGTCGCTATCTGTCAAGTATTATGAGTAATATATATTAGATAATCTCTATTGTCTCGTTGCAGATCCTGCAGGTGAGTTTGTGCTGCCTTTCGTATGCTATCCTGCTACCGAGTAGACGCACCCAGGGGATCGAGAGCATGTCCGTCCAAGTCTTGCCCGCTGCGCTCGCTGCGAAGATCGCGGCGGGAGAGGTGGTGGAACGCCCGGCGTCAGTGGTGAAGGAGTTGTGCGAGAACGCGCTCGATGCCCATGCCTCAGCGATATCGGTCGGTATTGAGCAGGGCGGATTAAGGCGCATCGTCGTCGAGGATAATGGCGACGGTATCGCCGCGGACGACCTTCCCCTCACGGTGCGCCGCTATGCCACCAGCAAGATCAGTAGCGTGGATGACCTGGCGGCCATTCGCACGTTGGGGTTTCGGGGAGAAGCGCTGGCTTCAATCGCGGCGGTGTCGCACCTGGACATCCGTTCTCGTACCACGCAAGACCGCGCCGCGCAACAGCTTGCGGCCGTCGGTGGCGAGCACATAGAAATAAGATCGACGGCTGGGCCGGTTGGCACCGCCGTAGACGTGCGGCACCTCTTCTTCAACGTGCCGGCGCGGCTCGCGTTCTGTAAGAGCCCGCAGGCGGAAACGCAGCGCATCGTGCAGTGCGTGCAGCACCTGGCCCTGAGCCACCCAGAGGTACGGTTTACTCTCAACGTCAATGGACGAGAGGTCTTTGCATCGGCAGGCAGCGGGTGCATGGAAGATGTCTTCATCGCCATGCACGGCCATGAGCTTGCCGAACAGTTGATACCGGTGGACGACCCGCTGGTGCAAGGGGTTCTCGTACAGCCCACAGTGCACCGGGGCAACCGCACGGGAGTTTCCCTCTTTGTAAACAGCCGCTGGGTGCAGCAGCGGGCGCTTGTGTACACCGTGACGGACGTATACGCGGAACTCATGCCGGACGGACGCTACCCGCTGGCGGCCCTAAACTTGAAACTGCCTGTAGAGGATGTTGACGTAAACGTCCATCCGCAGAAGTCGGACATTCGGCTCAAGGACGCTGCCCGCGTCACGCGCCAGTTGCGGCACGTGCTGCGCTCGGTACTGGCGCGGCACGTAGCCGTGCAGCCCATGCGCCAGCACTTCCAGTCGCTGGATTCGTGGCGCAGTCCCGGCACACAACCAAGCGCAGACCAGACCCGCGGGGCGGTTGACCTATTCCGACCGCCGGACGCCAATGGGGGAACGTCTGGCAATGGCTCGCCGGATGCCGCGCCAAGTACTCCCTCGGAATTGCGCGTGCTTGGGCAGATCGGCGCTATGTACCTCATCGCCGAGGGCAGAGACGGCATGTACCTCATCGACCAGCACTCGGCGCACGAGCGTGTTCTCTATGAAGCCGTGCTCAAGCGCTTGCCGGAAGCACAGAGCCAGCAGTTGCTCGAGCCGCAACCGCTCACGCTGTCACCGACACATGTGCAATGGCTGGAGGCAAACGTCGAGGAATTGCAACGCATGGGATTTGCCTTGGAGTCATTCGGAGCCGGAGCCTGGCTTTTGCGGGCGGTTCCGCTCTTTCTGGCGGAGCGCGGCCACGATTGGGGGCAGTTTGTAAAGACCGTCATCGAGCAGAAGGACAATCCCGACTATCGCGGCGATCCGCTGGAGCGGCTGCGTTGGGTCATTGCCTGCCACGGCGCGGTCAAGGCGGGGGATACCCTCACTCACGAGCAGATTGTGGCGTTACTGGGGACATTGGAGCGGTGCGATCTCGCGCGCACATGTCCCCACGGGCGGCCCACGATGGTGCGGCTTACCCACGCCCAACTGGCGCGGGAGTTTGGGCGCGCTTGACTGCGCGCTTTGTCAAATTGCCACAGCGTTTGCCCCGAACGTAATAAAGGGCTGGAGTCCGGGGGGTGAGGCGCAGGTGGCTTTGAAGCAGGGACTGGGACGGGTCTGCCTGCTTCTGCCAGCGAGCTAGGCGCCTTGACCGTGAGGTGGTCGCGCCTGCAAATGCCGAGCCGTCGCTCCTCACTCCGCAGAAGCGTCACCGGCCGGTCTGACGGAGGCAATGGTCAATGACGTGGCGTCCTCGATCGCTTCGGTGTTCTCTTCAGGCGGCGTGGGTATAGGCGTGGCTACGGCCACCGTCAGAGTATACGAACCGATGTCGTAGCCCTCCACCGCGACGTAGTATTCGCCCGAGCGCGGCGCTTCCCAAACGATGCGCGAGGCCAGGGAGTCACTGTGATCGTCATTGAAGGTCAGCAGCAACTCGTCGGCGTCATACAGATACACCAGTGAGTCTGAGAGCGTTCCCAACGCCACGTCTATCTGGTAGAATACGCCCTCCTCTGCCTGAAACACGAAGACGTCGATGTCGTCCGTGTAGTCCAGCGCGCCCGGCACGGCTTCCCCGACCGCAACGGTCGTTGCACCTTCCACTGCGCTTGCGTGGTCGTCCGTGACGTCGGTTACGGCCAATGTTAGAGTATACGAACCGGTGTCGTAGCCTTCCACCGCGACGTAGTACGTACCCGAGCGCGGCGCTCTCCAAACGATGCGCGAGGCCAGCGTATCTGCGTGATCGTCGTTGAAAGCCAACAACAACTCATCGGCGTCATACAGCCCCACCAGCGAATCGGAGAGCGTTCCCAATGACACGTCTATCCAGTAGAACACGCCCTCCTCTGCCTGGAACACGAAGACGTCGATGTCGTTCGTGAAGTCCAGCGCGCCTGGCACAGCCTCCCCGACCGTCACAGCGGTGGCCTCCTCAACGGAGTCGGCGTAGTCGTCGACGCCGTCGGAGACTGAGGCTGGGTCTTCCTCATCCTCAGCGCTGAACAGGTCTGGAACGCAGAATAACAGCCCGGCGCCGAACTTCACGTACGCTGCGGAGTCTTCGGGGGAGGCGATCAGGGCGGCCATGTCGGTAGCCGCCACCAGTTCTTGGAGGCAGGACACTTCTTCCTCGCTCAACGCCTCGCCATCCTCGGTCAGTCCGGCAAAGATCAGACGCGGAGCGCAGTTCAGCAGCGCCGCGGCCGACTTCACAGCCGCGTCGGGGTCGTCCGGGGAGGCAATCAGGGTGGTCACGTCGATAGCGGCGAACGCCTCCCGTAGGCAGGACGCTTCCTCCTCACTCAGTTCTACGTCCTCCCCGATCGCGGCGGACAGGAGGAGGCCCGGAACGCAAGAAAAGAAGGCAGAGGACGCCGCGGACACGGCAGTAGGATCTTCGGCAACCACGGCCGCCCAGTCGAAAGCGACGATTGACTCTCGCAAGCAGTCCCGCTCCTCCTCGCTCAAGTCTTCTACGCTCGCCCCCGTTTCCGCGATGAAGAGGGAGACGAACAGGTCCGGGACACATCCCACCAGGTCCGGCGCCAGCGCCGCAAACCCGGCGAGGTCGTCAGCGGCCGTGAGCAGGGCGGTCACGTCGATAGCGGCGAACGCCTCCCGCAGGCAGGACGCTTCCGCCTCGCTCAACTCCACCTCTTCACCCAGCGCGCTGGACAGGAGCAGGGCCGGAATGCAAGAAATGACGCCGATGCCGAAGCTGGCATACGCCTCGACGTCTTCTTCGGCATCAGCGAAGAGCAAGGCGCCCCAGTCGACATCGGCCAGCAACCCGCGCAAACAGGACACTTCGTCCGCGCTCAAATCTTCCCTCTCCAACCCCATTTCCGCGATCATCGTCGTAAGGAGCAGGTCCGGCACGCAGCGTATGAAGTCCGTAAAGAACTCCGCAGCCGCCGTGCGGTCGTCTGCGTCGGCTACCATGGCGGCAACCACGGCGGCCACGTCGGTACTGGCCATCGACTCCCGCAAGCAGGCCAGCTCGCTCTCGCTCAGCTCCACCTCATCCTGCATTTCAGTGACCACAACAGAGAGGTAGACGGCGCGGGCAGTTTCCGGAGCGAGACAGGAAAAGAGAGAAACCTCCCACTGCTCCGGCGCGTCACTCTCGCTCATGACCGGCCGGCCCAGCGCCGATTCCAACTCATCACCCAACGCATCGCGGATGCACGCTTGCTCGGCGGGGGTGAGCGTAGCGAACACTTCCCGCCAAACGGTATCGCTATCGATGCTGATATCAAGCTCGGCAATAGGGGCGGGGGTCGGCTCCGGCGTTGGAGTCACGGGGATGGGCGTCGGCGACGGCGTGCTCGTAGCTACGGGAGTAGCAGTGAGCGCCGGAATCTCACCACAGGCGCTTAGAATCACAATCAGGAGCAGGACTCCCAAGACCGCCAACCAACGGATATGAGAGGTGAATGCGCTCACTTCGGCAATCTCCTTAATTGCGCGGCGGCGATTCCCGCTCCGGCCCTTATCGCTTTTGCGCTGGGAGCCTGTTGCCCCCCAGGCGGTATGGGAGTGCGTTGCGGTCGAGCGCTTTCAGCCTCTGGCGGGCAGCCTATCCGAGGCTGAACTCGATACGGCGTTGCAGCGCAATTGGGAAGCAGGCCGCAAGTGCTGGGAATGTCCCATCATCTGTGCTCTCAGGCACCCAGAGAAAGGGGTATTCGAGAATGCGCTGAATTGCTACTGCAGAGTCTTCTTGAGCCTCTCGCCGGGCAAAGGCTAGGAAACGCCAACGGCAGATACCTTCCACACCACCGCACGGCTATTTTGCATAAGAAACAGTGGTCTGTCAAGAGAAGGTGGCGGCAAGAGTTAGGGAAAGGGAGATGCGCGCCTGCTTGCCTTGAGGCGATGGCGAGCGTGCTACCTCGCGAGCAATACTGCAGCACTGGGGCTTGTGCCAAGCGCGGAACAGGGAGAGGCTCATCGTACCGGCACTGACAGAGAAAGTATGCGCTACAATATTGAAGAAGGCAGCGTTATGCACTCATGGCAGGCAGAATTTAGATGGCGGGCAATAACCGAGAAGCGCGCGCGGCGGCGGATCTCATCTCTCGCCAGGAGAAGCGGGAGCAGTGGAATTGCGACGCCTACCTTTCACTAGCGCCTGAGAACATGGATGAGGCGGGTGAAGATGCGGCATACCGGCGTGCGGTGAGTGTCGCCAACGTAATCGTCATGCCGCTGGACGAACCGTCAATAGCGTTTTGGCATGGGCTCGACGATGAGGGACGCTGCGGGCGCATTTTGCCCTTTGCCGAATTTCTTCATGCCCGCTACCCGTGCGCCCAGGTGCTGGTATTCTTCGTTGCCGACAATTTGGTGGTGGGGCGAGCCGTTTGGCACCCTGCCGCGCCTTCTCCCGACATCACCATCTGCCATGAGGCGCTGCCGCTGGAAGAGATCGAGCCGGAGTTGCTCGGGTACCTGCCGCTCGACTCCGGACCGTGATGACCGACCGGAAAGTACGAGGCGGGTCATGGCGGCGGCAGTTGGCGCACCCACGCGCACCGGAGACCGGCCGCTGTTTCTCCCCATGTAGGGCCTGTTTTGAGCCCATGCGGATACTCGCCTTCGCAAGCATGACGGCCTGCGGGCGCAGGTTGCAAACCTGCGCTACCGGAGCGGAACGACGTCTTGGATGAAGTCAGCCTAGACCGGCTATGTAAATAGCAACGACGGGTTTCTTATGAATTTACCACGCCGCCCAAGCATTGTTCCTGATAATTGTCACTTAGCAGTACGAACGCTTCCAGCATTCCGAGCTGCCAGGCGAGTAACAGGCCGTTCAGGTGCCGCTCGGCTTCACTTTGTTCCTCTTTGCCGTCGTCGCCGTGCTGTTCTGCCCACCATTGGGCTTCAGCGGCGAACGCTTCAATCTCATCTTCGACACACTCGGCCGGCGAGCGCCGTCCGCTCCACTTCTGATACTGTGCCACGTGCAGGGTCTCGTGTATGAGCACGGCTGCGAGCACGTCAGCGCTTGCGTCGCGAAGTTCTTCGTTAACTTCGATACGGTTACGAATCGGCGAATAGCGACCATTCCATCCATCCGACGGCCCGAACACGACATCCGTTTCGGCGGCAATGACCATTGCGGCCGCCGCCTTACCCAGCGCGGATTCGCCTCCCATCAACGCCGTACGGTACGCCTTTGCGAGCGTCGGGTCGATGCGCTGCGGCGGCGCGCCGTATCGTGCGCACTGTTCTCGAAAATGAGGGCTTAGCTGTACCCAGTGGCGCAGGCTCTCATTGACAAGCAGGGTCACTTCGTAGTTTGCCCATCGCTCCAAATCCGTGGGATAGCTCTTGCCGCCCTCACCAAACAGTTCGCGCCACCACTGGGCTTGCGCGGTCTCTTGGTCGATCACGCGCTCCATGCACTCGCCCCAGGATCGCGACCGCTCGGCCTCGTAGTAGAGTCCTAGCGCCGGCCAGATGAGCGTGTGGGCGAGCGCCTCGGGGCTTTCGTTACGGTACTGTTCATTAATGACAATGAGATTGCGGAAGGGAAAATAGCGGGATACAAACTTCTCCGATGGCTCAAATTGTGCCGTGGCGCCCGACTGTATGAAAAGCGTGTAGACTCTCTCGCCGGTCGGCGTAGTTCGCAGCGTCTCAAGCACCTGTGCCAGCAGCGGGTCCCAAACGAAGCGGTCGCTATTACGCTTTTTCTCGAGGCCGTCCGACCTGTGTATCCAGGTCCAGTTACCATCTGTGAACGTGGTTAGATTGTCAGCTTTTTGCCAAACCAAGAGACCGCCGGTAGTTCGTTGAAAGCTATCGCCATTGACGTTATACTCCTCATTTTCCAGGCATTGACCAACAGTGTCGGGGATGAGATCGTAGAGTTCCTTGAAGCCGAACCGGAAGGCGCAATCGACACCGTGGACGCGCGGCGGCGTGGGGCTTGCCGGCGGCGTAGTCGCCACGATTGCGTCGGATGGGATGAACAACCGTTGGCCGACGTAGATTTTCCTCGGATCCGCAATCCGGTTGAATTCAGCGAGCGCATGCAGTCCAACACCGAAGCGGCGCGCGAGGGAGTAGAGGGTGTCGCCGTGTTGGACGACGTATTCGCGGAGCGGCGCGGGCGTCGGTTGTGCTACGCGTGTCGGACTGGGTCGCGCCGTCGGTTTGGGTCTTGGCGTTGGCAGTGGCGTAGCGGTTGGCTGCGCCGTCGGCGCCGGTGCTATTCTTGCCTCCTCTTCTGCGCCGCAGGCGGCAACACCCACTGCGAATACGAGCACGAGAACGATACGCTTCACGAAAGCACCCTTTTGGCGTGTTTCAGCGGGGTTTGTTGGGGACAGGCGTGGGCTTAATGCTGCGAGCGCGCAACACCTTTAATCAGAACGGGGCGGTTGCCGCGGTAGGAAGGATAGGAAGCTACTTGCTCTCCGGGCCGGAATGACGACACGGGCCGGGAAAATAAGCAGGGGGTTCCATGCAGACTTGCTTCACCAGCATACCATACTGCGCACGCCGGTTGCAGATGGGCGCAGGTTATAAACCTGCGCTACCGGTCGCACTCGGGGCACACGACGCGGGGTTCGTCTCCTCTTGCGCAGCGTGTTCGGTTTTATACGTTTTAGATTCCTCGCTGCGCTCGGAATGACATGAGGACGCTAATGGAATGAAAGCGGGAGACTATGCGAGAAGCAACGCGAGGTTCCAGCATGTCCTACCCGTTGTTGAGATATGCCAGTGTCGCTTCCACTGCCACCTGCAGCGCGTGTCCGATGCACGCCTCGTCCAGGTCATAGAGGCTGTGGTGCAGCGGATACGTGATGCCGCGGTCGGCGTTGCCGGAGCCAAAGAGCCAGTAGACGCTCGGCACACCTTCGGCGAGGAAGCAAAACGTATCGCCGATGAGCAGCGGGGCGTCCATCATCACGGCGTTGTCAGTGCCGAGCACGCCAGTCGCGGTTGCATGCACGAGTGATGCCAGGGCGGGATCATTGACCACCGGCGGGTTGCCCCGCGTAAGCGTAAACTCCGCGGTACAATCCGCACTCTCAGCGGCGGACTCTACCAGGGCTGCCAAGCGTTCACTGAGGCCCGCGCGGGTCGGCAGATCGCCGCAGCGCACGGAGCCCTTCATCTTTACGGTGGATGGGATCAGGTTGTAGTCCTTGCCGCCTTCGAGGAGGCCGATGTTGAGTGAGAACACCTGGTTGTTTGGCGCCACGCGGGAGCCGGCCCCGTAAAGGGTTTGGATGACCTGGCTCGCCGCCAGGATCGCGTCCTTGCCCTGGTGGCGGCGCGCGGCATGCGTCTCTTTGCCGGTAACTTCCACTGAAATGATGTCGTACCCAGTGAAGATGACCCCGGGACGCACCCACACCTGCCCGACCGGAATCTCCGGCAGGTTGTGGAAACCCATTAAGGCATCCACCTTTGGATTCTCCAGCACGCCGTCTGCGCGCAGGGCTTTGGGACCGCAAGGAGGCAAGCCCAGCGCCTCAGACGCGCCGCCGGCTTCCTCTGCCGGATCAAAGAGCAGCTTGACGGTCCCTTGGAACTGGTCGCGCATGTTCGCGAGAATCTCGGCGATACCGATGCCAATGGCCGTATGGGCGTCGTGCCCGCAGGCGTGCATCACATCGGGCGTTTGCGATGCGTACGGAACCTGTTTCCAGTCTGGAAACGGCAGCGCGTCCATGTCCGGGCGGATAGCCAGCACCTTGCCGGGACGGCTACCGTGCAGAATGCCGACCACGCCTTGGCCGCCGATGTCCGTCTCAACCTCCCAGCCCGCTGCTGCCAGGCGATCGGCGACAATGCGGGGGGTCCTATCCAATTCAAACGTCAGTTCGGGGTGTTGATGGATTTCTCTGCGAATCGCCACGAGTTCCGGCTCTAATTCACGGACTCGCGTTTGTACTTCTGCCGTACTCATTGCTTCCTCACGTCAATAGTGCTGCCAGAATGCCTACCAGGAAGATACCATCAAAGACCCCGGCCCCGCCAATGCTGACGACATGCGCGCCGAGGCGGTGAATGCGCGGCAGATTGAGGAGATCGGCGCCGATCAGCGTGCCCATGACGCCCGAGACATATGCCAGCGCCGTGCGTCCGGCCGGATCGGGAACCAGCAGATAGGCGAGAAGCGCCGCGACGATGGGCGGAATCAACGCCGGAATCGTGATGCCCACCCCCTCCTTTGGACGCGCGATTACAAAACAGACGACGCTCACAGCCGCGGTAGCTAGGAGCACTTTGGCCAGCGGCGCATTTGGCAAGACATAAAGAGAAAGCAGAATGGGGATCACCGCGCCACCGACATTCACGGCGAGCACTTGCTCTCGTACCCTTGGCGGGTAATAGAAGAGCGGAATGGGGATTGGCAAGGGCAGCCACGGTTTGCCCTCCACGCGAATTCTGCGGCGCGATACCGGAATGTTGACGAAACCGCCCAAGAGGGACAGATAGAAGATTACGATAACCGACGTAGGCGTAAGGCCGAGATTGGCGAAGGCCAGCGAGACTGCTTGCACATGCAGGAGAACCACGAGCAGCGGCAGCAGGACGAATGAGAAGAGGAGCGGTATGAGCGGCCCGAACATGCGCATACCTAGTCTCGGCTGCAATCGTTCGAGTCTTCATCTCTTGCCGCCACGAGCTCGATCCATCCCACCTCGGGCGGACAGTTGAGGCGGAGCGGCAGCACGGATACGCCAACACCGGCCGAGCAATAGACGCGGTGAGGTCCGATCTGCATCAGTCCAGCGTTGCGCGGCAGCGGCACGCGGGTATTCGTATGCCAGACGATGCTTTCCGCCAAGCGGACTTGCCCGCCGTGGGTGTGGCCGCAAAGAATGAGATCGAACCGCTCGTCGTCCAGAGTGCGGACAATATCGGGACTGTGTGCGAGCAGCAGTCTCGTGGTGTCACGTGGCGCGCCGGCCGTCGCGCGGCGGATGTCATCCAGCCAATAGAAGGGGTCGTCCACACCGACGACCGTGAGCGGCTGACCGCGTACGGTCACACTCGCATGGGCGTTGGTGAGCACGCGGACTCCGTGGGCCTCAAGCGTGTTCACGAGCGGGGTTGTGTCGCTGAAGCGCAGCGGTTGTCCCAGCCAACCCTTCACGCGATGACGGCGCACGTGGTCGTGGTTGCCAAGCACCGCGAAAGTCCCGTGACGAGCTTTAATTGGCGCCAGCGCGGCGAGAACGGTCTCTAGCTCCGCGTCGGGGTCGCTGCCGCCGTGAATGAGATCGCCAGTCAGCAGCAGGAGATCGGGCTCCAGGGAGCCAAGCTGCTGGAGCATCCGTACACGGCGTCTGTCCCCCGCGCGCAGGTGCAGATCGGTAACGTGGAGGATGCGAATAACAGTATCGGGCGCGCGGATGGACGAAACCGGCAAGCGCATGCGCCGCACGCGCAACCGATACGGTTCAATGAAGACACCGTAAGCGCCCACGGCCGCAACTCCAAGGGCGGTAAGTGACAGGAGCGCGCGAATCACGGGCGCGTGGCGTTCATGCTGCGGTTATACCGGCGCAGCCAGGGCTGTGGCCCCGGTGATGCTGTAGCGCTCGTCCAGGGTGCCCTCGAGTAGACCCAACTCGCGCACGAGGGCTTCTACGGGGTTGTCCAAGGTCAGGTCCTCGCGGCGGCGGGGCTCTTGGAGCATGGTAAATGCCGAGCCGCCGCGGGCGTGGAACGCATCCATCGCCACACGGTAGGCTGCGTCAGGTTGCAGGGGCTTATCGTCCACGCGGATTTCCTGCACCCGCTCGCCGGTCGGTTGCGTTAGGTCAACCCGCACCTGCATGCCGGACTGGTGGAGGAAGTTGCACCCCGGCAGGGCTGAGGTGGATTCTAGCTGCTGCACCAGTTCATCGCGGCGGTCGGGCGGCAGGAAGGCGTACGATTGGTCCGCGACACTGTGTTCCATAGCCTGCTGCACTTGATCGCCTGTCAGCAAGAGCACTTTTGAAAGCGGGAATCCTCTGACGCAGAGCTGCAGGTCCCAGCTTGTGAGCGCATGGCCCGGGGTAAAGAGGGGGGTAATGAAGGTCGCCTTCGTCCACGCTATGTCTGCGCCTGTTGCTTTACGCCATATATCGGTGACGGTATTGCCCAGCCCATTACTCGACAGATAGCCCGTGCCGACGTTCTCGCCGGCTTCACCGATGATGCGCAGCCTGTCGGGATCGGTGCGGCGTCCTTGCAAGCGGAGCAGGCGTTCCATCACTGGATCCTCAGGCGTCTCCGCGTCGATAGTGTGCAAAGCGTACTCGATGAGCGGGCCGCCATCCGCTGGTGTAATGTCCACCTGTCCTAGAAACATGCCATTGAGGCCGGCTTGAACTATCTTCGTCTTGCCGACGCAGATCGGCCGCAGTGACGGGTGGTGGCAGTGGCCGCTGAGAATGAGGTCAATCTCCGGTATCTCTTCAGCCAGCAGAATGTCCTGCGCCATACCGGAGTGGGAAAGCACAATAACCATATCCACCCGGTCGCGGTAGGCATTCACCAAGCTGGCGGTCTTTGCCGCCGCGCGGCGGGCGGAAGAATAGAAGTTGTTGGCGGGCGACGCAAGGTCCCAGTGGTCGTCTTCCGTACAGATGCCGATGAACAAGACGCGCAGGCCATCGATGGTGAACACCCGGTACGGTCGGCATGAGGCTGGCAAGCGCGCGTTGAACCCGCTGGTGCAGAGCATCGTGCCGCAGTTTTGCGCAATCAAGAAGTCCAGATGCCAGGGATCGAAGCGCGAGAGTTCCGAGTTGCCGGGCGTCACAATGTCGTATCCCAGCGAGCGGAGGGTCCAGGCAGTTATACGATCATCGTCTTGGGGGCGGCGGTGGCGCTTGAGCCGGAAGAAGTCGCCAACGTCTATGAAAAGCACGTTGTCGTGCTGCGTGCGTTCCGCTTGCACGTGCTGCGCCAGGCGCGGGGTCGCGCGCACAAATCCGTGCAAGTCGTTGGTATGTAGAATTCTAATGCTCACGTATGGTTCGGGAACTCATTGGATGTAGGGTTTGCATTAGGCGAAAGA
The DNA here is from genome assembly GCA_028874195.1 of Chloroflexota bacterium. Classification (GTDB taxonomy): domain Bacteria; phylum Chloroflexota; class UBA11872; order VXOZ01; family VXOZ01; genus VXOZ01. The sequence goes on along the minus strand of JAPPLM010000002.1, from coordinate 21,254 downwards.
GTGTGCTCTCTCAGTTCTTACCATACTAGACGGCAAGCATGGTTCACAATATGCACTTCTGCAGAGTTGCTATTCGTGGCTGCGAGAGTGAGTTCGGAGCCGTCATGTACAATTGGCTAAAGGGGCATGCGTCAATGGTCAATCTTGAGCGAGCAGAGGAGCATCACATGGCAAGCAATTTCACCGCCGCTGACGTTCCCGATCAGCGTGGGAAGACCTTCTTCATCACGGGAGCAAATACCGGCATTGGCTTTGAGGCGGCGAAAGTGCTTGCGGAACGGGGCGCTCGGGTGCTGCTGGGGTGCCGTTCAGCCGCAAAGGCGGAAGAAGCGCTCGAAAAGATCCGCGCTGATCACTCTGCTGCCGACCTTGAATACGTAGCGTTAGATCTCGCAGACCTGGCGTCGGTCCGGCGGGCTGCCGATGTCGTTGCCGCCGAGCCCCGCCTCGACGGACTTCTCAACAACGCCGGGGTGATGCGCACACCCTACGGACTAACCAAAGACGGCTTTGAAACGCAGTTTGGCGTTAATCACCTCGGGCACTTTGCGCTTACCGGCCTCCTTTTGCCTACCCTTGAACGGACCGCTGGATCGCGCATCGTCATCACCAGCAGCGTCGGTCATCGGCGGGGTGAGATTCTGTTCGATGACATCGATGCGACACAGCGCTACCATCCCATGGAGCGCTACTACATGAGCAAGCTCGCCAACCTCCTGTTCATGTATGAGCTTGATCGGAGGTTAAGGGCGCAAGGCTCAGGCACGATCGCGCTTGGCGTGCATCCGGGAGTGTCAAATACCGACCTCGGACGGCACATGCCGCAGGCATTTCACGTCATCCTCTTCCCTTTGATGTTCCTGCTCAGTGCGCCGCCGGAGGGGGCATGGTCGACGTTGCTGGGCGCGACCGCGCCCGAAGTAGCGGGCGGCCAATACTTCGGACCGGGCAACCGGATGGAGTGGCGCGGCCCGGCTAAGCAAGTCGATTCGACAGACCGGAGCAAGAACCCGGCGCTGGCGCAGCGGCTCTGGGACCTGTCGGCGGAGCTCACGGGGACCGAACCTGGCCTTAAGCCCGCATAGGCGTATCGCAAGGCAGTTTGACTCGTTCATCTGCCGTGCGCTCCTTGCTTGATGCGCCGTTGAATGCTCAACGCTCTTTTCACTTCGCGTTCTTGGCGCAGACCAACAGGAGACTGCTTTAACTTGCGCAATTCGATTTGGGGGAGAGGAAAGGCTAGCCGCCCAAATCTCGTTGGAGTATACTCTAGGGTGTGAAACACGCTTTCCTTTGAGTGAGTGACTTTTCTTCAGGAGGAGCGAGGAACATGCCGCGCAAAGCGTTGGTTGCTACTGCCTGCGTCGGCCACATGAGCGGACGTCCCACGATTGCCGCGAATCACGAGTTGGCGGTTGAGCTGCTCGATCAGATGGGCGGCTTGGGCGCTGATCTCGCCTGTCTGCCCGAAGAATTCACGTACTTGGGCGTGCCGCAAGCGGAGCGCGAAAACGCCTGGGAGCCAATCCCCGGCCCCACTTCTGAGATCTACGCCGCAAAGGCCCGCCAGCACGGCATGTACGTCGCCGCGGGCATGTGCGAGGTCCGGGGTGACGTGCGCATCAACACGAGCGTTCTCTTCGGCCGCCAAGGTGAGATTGTCGGCCAATACGACAAGATCCACCCGACGCTCGGCGAGCTCGAAGCGGGAACGGTACCCGGTGTCTACACCGATGTGCCTGTATTCGAAACGGACTTCGGCAAGGTTGGCATGCTCATCTGCTTCGACGTTGACTATCCCGAGGAGTGGGCGCGCATCGGCGAGTCGGGGGCTGAGTTGGTGGTTTTTCCGAGCATGTGCGACGGAGGCCTGCGGCTGCGGGCCTATGCCTGGTTGCATAGTTACGTTATCGTTTCCTCGGTTAGCGGCGGCCGCTCCCGCATCATCGATAAGCTGGGCGACGAGATTGCCGCCAGTGGCTTGGGCGTGCACGTGGCCCATGCCACGGTTGATCTCGAGGCCGAGGTGTTCCACTACGACATGCAGTTCCAGCAAATTCGGCAGATGCAGACAGACCTCGGTCACAAGGTAACCATTGTCGGCACGCGGGACGACGGTGTCTTCATGGTTGAATCCAACGACGACGCGTGGCCTATGACTCGCATCAAGAGTGAGTATGGCCTTGAGAATTGGGTAGAGTACCACGAGCGATCGGCCCGCGAAGCAGAACGCGTGCTGGCGCAACAATCCATGGTAACCGGCTAAGCGCTAGGTTCATTTTTTCTGCCACCTGTAGTATTGTCGCTTGTGAACGAAAGGAGTTGAAGCTGGCCTTGCGAAGAGCCTGCAAGTCGCGCTGCGCTTGACGACGCGGTTGAGTGCCGGAAGCCAATGGGGTCTATGGGGCAAGTGGTTTAGTTGCAAGGTAAGGTTGCAGTCAATATAATGAACTGCAACAATGTGCAGGGTACTGTGCTATTTGGGAGGTATAGAGATGAGAAAAGCGTGTAAGCTCCTGGTCGTTCTAGGTGTCATGCTTGCGCTGTTCCTCAGCGCAGCGTGTGCCACTCAAGAGGCGGACACGGGAGAGATGGCAAAGACAGAGGAAGCCAAGACTGAGATGATGGAGGCTCCGGCTGCGGCTTCTCGGCTGGAGACGGTACGTGAGCGGGGACACCTGATTTGCGCCAGCCGCAATGACGTGCCCGGCTACGGATCTGTCGACGAAGCTGGCACGAACGTGGGCTTTGACATTGACCTCTGCCGCGCCGTGGCAGCGGCGGTGCTCGGCGATCCGGATGCATTCGAAATCCGGTTGATTACGGCTGCCGAGCGTGGTCCTACCATTCAGTCGGGTGAGGTGGACTTGCTAGTCCGCACCGTCACGTGGACAACCTCGCGCGATGCCGCTTGGGGCAACTATGCGCAGACGATGTTCTACGACGGCCAGGGCTTCATGGTTCCCAAGAGCCTGGGCGTGACGAGCGCGTACGAGTTGGCCGGCGCCGCGGTCTGCGTGACCAGCGGTACGACCACCGAGTTGAACATGGCCGACTTCTTCCGCCAGAACAACTTGGAATACAACCCGAAGGTCTATGAAGACACGGACGTGGTCCTGGAGTCCTACAAGAGCGGCGCGTGCGAGGTCTTTACGAACGACCGCTCGCAGCTTGCCGCGCTGAGGACGGCTCTGCCCAATCCGGACGATCACGTGATTCTGCCTGAGACGATTTCCGAGGAGCCGCTCGGACCGGTGGTGCCGCACGGTGACGAGCAGTGGTTCGACATTGTGAAAACCGTGATGGGCATCCTGATCTACGCCGAGGCGTATGGCATCAACTCCACCAACGTCGCCGACATGGCTGCCGGTGAAAACGTCAAGGCGAAGCGTTTGCTCGGTACTGAGGGTTCATTCGGTCAAGAAGAGCTCGGTCTCGATCAGAACGTGGGTCAGACCGTCATCAACGCAGTAGGCAATTACGGTGAGATCTATGCGCGCAACTTGGACAATCCCGACGGCGTCCAGTTGCCGCGTGAAGGCTCCCGCAATGCCCTGTGGTCGAATGCGCCGTGCACTGACTGCCCGAAGGGCGGCCAGATCTATTCTCAGCCATTGCGCTAGTTTCGTAGTCGCTGATACTGTCGCGTCGACCTGGACCATCCGGGTCGGCGCGACTTTTGGTATTGCCGCTTGGCCGCATTGGGACGGCTGCCGTAGGTCTGCATACATTGCGGATAGAGTAGAGTCTTGGGCTGCCGCAGCCTCAATATCATCCTGATGCAACGGAACATACTGCTATCAATGGGGAGGCAGGAATGTCATGCGCGGGCAAGGGAGACGGGTGAGAGAACTTACGGCCGCATTGGCGCTGGCGGTCATCATGCTGCTCGGCGCGGCGTGCGCCACCACCGCTGAACCGGCAAGCGAGGAGTCCTCCACACAGGCGGAGGCCGAAACCGTGACAGCCCCGGCTGTGCGTTCGCGTCTTGAAACAGTCCGCGAGCGCGGTCGTCTCGTCTGCGCGAGCCTTACCGACACGCCGGGGTTTGGCTATCTGGACGAAGCCGGCAACAACGTTGGTTTTGACATAGACCTATGCCGGGCCGTGGCTGCAGCGGTCTTGGGCGACCCGGACGCTATAGAGATTCGTGTCATTACCGCGGCGGAGCGCGGCCCTGTCATGCAATCGGGCGAAGTGGACTTGCTCGTGTACGTTACGACGTGGACCACATCCCGCGATGCCAGTTGGGGCAATTCCGTGCAGACGATGTTCTATGACGGCCAAGGCTTCATGGTGCCAAAGAGCTTGGGAGTATCAAGCGCGTACGAGTTGGCCGGCGCGGCTGTGTGCGTGAATACCGGCACCACTTCTGAACTGAACATGGCTGACTTCTTCCGCCAGAACCGTATGGAGTATAATCCCAAGACATTCGAAGAGGGGCAGGTTGCTTTCGAGGCGTATAAGAGCGGCGCTTGTGAGGTGCTTACTACCGATCGCTCGGCATTGACGGCGCTACGGAGTTCTCTGGAAAACCCCGACGAACACATCATCTTGCCGGAGACGATCTCCGAAGAGCCGCTGGGGCCGATGGTTCCGCACGGTGATGAACAGTGGTTCGACATTGTGAAGACCGTGATGGGCATCCTGATCTACGCCGAGGCGTACGGCATCAACTCGACAAACGTGGATGAGATTGCCGCCAGCGACAACGTCAAGGCCAAGCGCTTACTGGGAACGGAAGGCTCATTCGGTCAAGAAGAACTGGGCCTGGACCAGATTGTCGGCCAAACGGTCATTAAGCTGGTGGGTAACTACGGCGAGATATACGAGCGAAACCTGGGTCCCGAGACTGGCATCGATCTACCGCGCGAAGGTTCCCGCAACGCGCTGTGGTCGAATGCGCCCTGTACCGATTGCCCCAAAGGGGGACAAATCTACTCTCAGCCATTGCGGTAGCTGTTCGACAGACGGATTCGTGTATACTGCTTTCAGTATTTGATGCCCGTAGCACAACCGCGTAGGGATTTGAGCCAGTGCGACTTTCGCTAACATACCAAGGTATTCCCATTTGGCGGCACTCCCGCATCCTAAGCTGGACTGCCCAGATCGTGTCGGGAATTCTCGTGGTGGCGGCGGTGGCGTTCTTCCTGTCCAATGTCTCGTCCGCGATGGTGCAGCGTGATATTCCCTTTGGTTTTTCCTTTCTGAACCGGGAGTACTCCACTCCCATCAGCGAACATCTGTTGCCTTACGAAGAGAGCGATACCTTCGCCTATGCCTTCCTCGTGGCGGCGACGAATACGCTGATGGTGTCGGTGGTGGGTGTGATCCTTGCCACCATGCTCGGCATCATTGTGGGCGCGGTGCAGTTATCCGGTAATTGGGTAATCAGCAAGGTTGCCACGGTCTACGTGGAAGTCTTCCGCAATGTGCCCCTACTCGTCCAACTAATCTTCTGGTACATCTTGTTGCTGGGATTGCCGCCGGTACGAGAAGGGATAATCCTGTTCAATGCCATTTACCTGAACAACAATGCGGGTCTGTCGTTTCCGTGGCCGGAGGGGCAGCAGCGGCCGGGGCTCTGGTTGCTCTGCGTAGTTTTGGCTATTGCGTTGGGGATCGTAACAAAGATGCTCCTGGAACGCCGCGAGGAGCGCACCGGCCGGCCGTCGTGTCCCTGGCTGGGAGCCATCGGCGTCGTCATCGCGGGATCATTCGTGGCCTGGCTGGTATGGGTGGCCATTGGCGATGCGCCTTATGTCATGAGCGTGCCGGAACCGGCGGGCCGCTTCGGTCATCCGGTAGGCGGCTACACGATTTCCATTGAATTGACGGCCTTGCTGGTGGGATTGATCATCTATACGGCCGCATTTATCGCGGAAATCGTGCGCGGCGGGCTACAGTCCGTGTCCCGCGGCCAGGGCGAAGCGTCCCGCTCCTTGGGCTTGGGTACGATGCAGACGCTGCGCTTTGTGACCTTCCCGCAAGCGTTGCGCGTGATCGTTCCGCCCATGATTAGCCAGTACCTCAACCTAACAAAGAATAGCAGTCTGGCGCTGGCCATCGGCTACGCAGACTTGACGAGCGTTGCCAAGACCATGACCCAGACTGCCCCGGCGGTCACCATATTTCTCATCATCATGGGCATCTACCTGCTCTACAGTCTCACGTACTCATTGATCGGCAATCTCTATAACCGCCATATCCAGTTCACCGGAGGCTAGTTGGTCTATGGCTACCGTGGAAGCGTGGCAACCGGCGCCATCATTGCCGCCGCCGCGCACGGAAACAGGCTGGATCGGTTGGGCCAAAGCTAATCTATTTGGCAATTGGCTCAGCGGCTTGGTGACCGTTGTCACCGTGCCCATAATCTTGTGGGCTGTGTGGTCGATGGTGAGCTGGCTGGTTGGCCCTGCCGACTGGACGGTCATAACAAGCAGACCCCAGCAGTATGCCATCGGTCTCTACCCCACCGAACATGCCTGGCGGCCGCTGATCGGCTGGTTGTTGGTCTCGATCCTGTTTGGCATGGCTGCCGCCATGTGGGGTGGGGCCGCCCGGCGCATTGCCATTGGCTACGGAGTTGTCACTGTTCTGCTTGGAGTGCTGCCCTACGGAATGTTCCATGAAGGCGTGGTGATGCCGTGGTGGGTGCGTGCCTTCATCTTGGGCAATCTCCTGACGCTGGGCATTGGCTACCTGTTGGGCAGCAATGCCAAGACGGCGCGCCCGCGCAACTTCGTGCTGGGCGGCATCGCAATCTATGTGCTCTTGCTGCTGATACTTAACGGCATACCGGGGGTCCCCGGCATGGAAGAAGTCGCGCCGCGCAAGTGGGGCGGGCTGATGCTCAACCTCATCCTGGCGGTATCCGGCATCTTCTTTGCCTTCCCCATTGGCATACTGCTGGCCCTGGGGCGGCGGAGTTCACTCCCGGTTGTAAAGGTCCTGTGCGTCGTCTTTATCGAAGTCTTTCGCGGCGTGCCTTTGATTACGCTGCTCTTTATGTCCCAAGTGCTGGTACCGTTGGCCTTGCCGGCGAACTTCCCCGTCGACTCTGTGACGCGGGCGGCGATTGTTATCACGCTCTTTTCGGCGGCCTATACGGCTGAAAACATACGCGGCGGCCTGCAGGGCTTGCATCCCGGCCAAGCTGAAGCTGCGCGCGCGCTCGGTCTGCCCGGCTGGCAGGTCACAATGCTCATCCAGTTGCCGCAGGCAATTCGTAACGTGATACCGGCAATCGTGGGGCAATTCATCGCCCTGTTCAAGGACACGAGCCTCGTCTACATTGTCGGCATGCTCGACATCCTGGAAATGGGACGCTCGATCGTGCAGGGCAACGTGCAATTTACTGATAACGGACGCGAAAACTTAATCTTTGTGGCAGTCGTCTTCTGGCTCTTTACGTATACAATGTCCTACGCCAGCCGACGCGTGGAACGGCGTCTCGGCGTGGGCCGGCGGTAAACGAAGCTGATTTACAAACACCTTTGTAGGATGGACTTGAGACTGCGGGCACCAAAGACACTTGGAGGCAATCGTGGCAACAGAAACAGCGGTAGCAGCGGATCCGGCGTCTGAGCAAGACAACATCATTGTTGCCCGCGACGTGCATAAGTGGTTTGGCAACTTCCATGCTCTGCGCGGAGTCACCACCACGGTCGGTCGCGGTGAGGTGGTTGTCGTCATCGGCCCCTCGGGATCAGGCAAATCTACGTTCATTCGGACCATCAACCGTCTGGAGCAACATCAGCGCGGCGACATTATCGTGGACGGCGTTGAGATGACCGAAGACGTCCGCAATATCGACGCCATTCGCAGTGAAGTCGGTATGGTCTTCCAGTCGTTCAACCTCTTTCCTCACCTCACGGTCATGCGCAATATCACACTGGCCCCGACTAAGGTGCGTAAGACCCCCATGGACGAGGCGGATGCGAGCGCGATGCAGTTGCTGGAGCGCGTAGGCATTCCTGAACAGGCCGAAAAGTACCCCGGCGAACTCTCCGGCGGGCAGCAGCAGCGGGTCGCCATCGCGCGCGCGTTGGCAATGAATCCCAAGATCATGCTCTTTGACGAACCCACGTCGGCTCTGGATCCCGAGATGATCAAGGAAGTCTTGGAAGTAATGAAAGAACTGGCTGCTTCCCACCAGATGACAATTGTCGCCATTACCCATGAGTTGGGCTTTGCCCGCGAAGTCGCCGACCGCATCGTCATGTTCGACGAGGGCCAGATCGTCGAAGACCTGCCGCCGGATGAATTCTTCAATAATCCACGGCATGAGCGGGTGCGGCGCTTCCTTTCCCAGATTCTCTAGCAACTCCGCGGCAGCCGGCTCGCAGCGCTTGAGTTCGTTTCGTATGTAAGCATGGCCTCCTCGCACGTCCCACGCGAAAGATCAAGTGGGTATTAGTGCCGCGTAGTGTATTCTAATGGTGTAACGTCAATCAGCGCGTCGCGCTCAGGGAAAGCATCATCGAGCTAGAGAGGAGGTGTGGACAGGATGGCAGAATCCACCAAAGAGTCACCGTTGGGTGGCCGCGTAGGATGCTGTCGTAGACACGCTCGATTGGCTTAAGAACAATTGGGTGTAACGAGTGGGAAAGGCAATGTGATGGAATTGCAAGAACAGCGAATATCCCGTCGAAACGTCCTGGCCGGTTCGGGTAGTGCACTGGCAATGGTTGCGCTCGCAGCCTGTGGCGCCGTGCCCGTACAGCCGGCGGCAGAAGCACCGCAAGCGGAAGCGCCGCAAGCAGAAGCCGACGCGCCGGCCAAAGAGAGCGTGTACGTGCTCTTTGCCACGCACCCGTACTTCAAGTTCCAAGAAGAGGAAGGGATTTCCGCAGAGTTGGTGGCGGAGTTTCGCGCTGAGAATCCGCACATCGACTTCGACGTCAATCCGCCGTCCAGCAATTCGGGCGAACGCTATGCCGCATTTCGTACTGCGTTTGCCGCCGGCACTCCTCACGACATCAGTTCCTGGGGCGAGTGGCATGCCATCGAGCACGGCGCCCTCGGCCAGGCGCGCGGCCTGAATGACCTCGTCAAGGGCTCCAATATCGATATGGAGGACATTTGGCAAAGTCTGACGGAGAACATGATCTGGAGCAAAGACGGTCAGCTATACGGCTTTCCTTACGGCCCGGATCTACGCGTTCTCTACCTCCACAAAGGGATCTTTGTGGAAAACGGTTTGGATCCGGACAACGGCCCCACCACGTGGGATGAGCTTGAATCGGTCATCCAGAAAACCATGCGCAAGGATGGTGCAGGAAACGTCATAGTGGCGGGGTTTCCCCCCGAATGGGGCAGCGGCGGCCGGTTCCAGTGGATTACGCCGTTCTTGCAGCTCGGCGGACAGCGCGTAAGTGACGATCTGACCAAGGCGGCGATCAATGGTCCCGAGGCCGTCGAGGCCCTAACCTGGGTCAAGAAGATTAACGACATGCAGGGCGGCTGGGATGCGCTGGCTGCGTTGCACAAGACTGCGCGCCCGTCCGGCTCTCCGCGTGGCGCCGCGCTCGTCAACGACTTTACCGCCACAATGTACGCCACGTACTCCACGCGCAAGGCGGAGATCTACCCAATTGACCCGGAATTCGAATTTGGCTTCATCGAGCACCCCAAACCGCCGAATGCAGTGCGCCAGGCGAGTTGGAGTGGGCATCACATATGGATTATGGCGTCGTGGACGACAGTGCCCGAAGAGGCGTTTGCCTGGATCGAGTTCGTGTCGCGACCGGAGAATAACCTCCGCTGGGCGAAAGACTGGGACCGCGTACCTATTCGGCTTTCGGTCGCCAACTCGCCCGATTTCACCGAGGGCGATCCGTTCCTCGAACACCAGAGCTACCAGATCCCATTCCGCGCATCGCATACGCTGCCGATCCCCGGTGCGGATGAGATGCGGACGTCGTTGAGTAGATTCTTGCCCGACGTCATGGCGGGGAACATCACCATTCAAGAGGGTCTCGCAAACGTCGAGCAAGAGTGGAACAATATCATCGCCAAGTGGCAGGATCTTGTGGGGGGTTGGTAGGCAAAATGCCCTGGCTAAACGGTGGGAGCCGTTTAGCCAGGGAACTCTTCACATAGACTTGCGCCGGCCCCGCAGTTGCCAGAGACACCACGGCAGTATGTAGCTGTGTGTCGGCCGTTGGTCGGTGGCCCGATGCAACGCCAATTGCCGCGTAATGCTCGGTGTTGAACGAGAAGAGCGCGAATGTTGTGATTATTGACGTTCACGTGCACCCACATGTTTCGCGCCGTTTGGAGGACTTCGCTGAGCTAATTGCGATTGCCGAGCAATTTGACGTCCAGCTAGTTACCTACTCCGTCCGGCCCGTAGCCGCGGGTAACAACCACGAGTATCCGTCTCCGGAGACTATTCGAGACTGCAACGATCAGACATTGAAGCTGATGCAACGCCATCCTGACCGCGTGCACGGGTTTGCCTACGTGAACCCCGGCCACGCGCATGAAGCGTGCACTGAACTCGACTACCGGCTGCGGGAGCAACGTTTCGTGGGACTCAAGCTGTGGGTGGCCGTGCCGTGTATCGATCCGCGTCTCGATGCCTTGATGGAGATCTGCGCGCACTTCCGCGTGCCCGCCCTGCAGCACACGTGGCAGAAGGCCAACGGACAGAAGGCGGGCGAGTCACCGCCAGGAATGGTGGCCGCGCTGGCCAAGCGCCATCCGCGCACGACGCTCATTGCCGCCCATGCCGGCGGCGATTACGAGTACGGCGCGAAAGTCTTTCGTTCCTGCGAAAACGTCTTGCTCGACATTGGCGGCAACGAGTGCAACGCGGGTTACGTGGAAATTCTGGTGAATCACGTCGGCGCTGACCGTGTGATCTTTGGCACCGACATGCCCGGGCGCTCGTTTTCCTCCCAGTTGGCGAAAGTGCTGGGCACGGACCTATCCGCAGAAGATAAGCACAAGATACTCTATGGGAACATGGCGAGCGTGCTGGCGCAGACCAAGACGATCGGTGACCCCTCGGTCTTTGCGGCGCAGAATTGACAGTGGTGCGGTGAGATCCACTTCGACTAGAATGCAGCTAGGCGATTAGGCAGTTCGCCTAACAGTAGGCCGTGATCTTAGGCAGTGTTGACCTTTCATGTCATTCCGAGCGCAGCGAGGAATCTATTGCCAAGCGCGGGAGCTCGTCCCCCGCTGGGGACGGCATGCACGAGTACGGAGGAGATGTGATTTCCGCTTTCGCGGGAGTGACGAACTTGCTCTTAAAGGGCTCACACAACCTAGTCCATGCACCCTAGATTTCTCGCTGCGCTCGAAATGACAGAGCGCGCGTAGGGGACTTTATCGGAATATTCTAATGCCCATCATTGACGTTCACGTCCATACGGACGTCGGCAAATCGTTGGATGACTTCGCGGAACAGATCGCAATTGCGGAGCAGTTCGATGCTGTGCTCGTGACGTATGCCATTCGTCCGGTGGGGGACGCGACGCGGTACTCGTTTCCGACGGCGGAGTTCTGCGCGCGTTCCAATGATGAAACGTACGAACTCATGCAGCGCTACCCGAAACGTGTGCGCGGCTTTTGCTACGTGAATCCTTACCACGCTGATGCCGCGGCGGCGGAGTTGGAAAGACGTTTGTCACAACACGGATTCGTGGGTCTCAAGCTCTGGCATGCGCTGCCGTGCGACGACCCCCGGGTAGACCGCATGGTAGAAATCTGCGAACACTATCGCGTGCCGGCCTTACAACACACGTGGCTCAAGGCAGGCGGGCTGGGGTACGGCGAATCGCCACCGGAAATGGTGGCCGATTTGGCGCGCCGCCACCCCAACGCCACCATCATCGCTGCCCATGCCGGCGGCGACTACGAATACGGCGCTAAGGTATTTCGCAGTACGCCAAACGTCTTGCTTGATATTGCAGGTAACGAGTGCAATGCCGACGGCGTGCAAATACTCGTCGACCACGCTGGGGCTGAGCGCGTGATCTTCGGTACCGACATGCCGGGCCGTTCGTTCCCATCGCAGCTTGCGAAAGTGCTTGGCACGGACTTGCCGAGCGCAGACAAAGAGAAGATTCTCTATGGAAACATGGCGCGCGTGCTGGCGGAGTGCAGGGCTTAGAAGCTATTTTCAGAGGTGGTGTCGTGCATTCTTATCCGTTCGCCCCCGTATCAAGTACGGGGCAGGCTCTGAGCTTGCCGAAGGGTCGAAGGGCAGTTCTTGCTTCGACATGGGCTTCACGAAGCCCACTCAGCACGAACGGTTCCGCGAACAACGGGGCAACTTCCTAGCAATTCCAGACCACAACAAGGTGCGGTGAACCGTGATAGATAGCAATGCCTACGTCGGCGAGTGGCCGTTTCGGCGGCTGCCTTACTCCCAACCGGAAAGACTGCTGCGCAAGATGGATGATCTCGGCATTGAGAAGGCCGTGGTTTCGCGTTTGGAGAATGTCTTCTTTAAGGATCTGCTCGTAGGCAATCGAGAGCTCCATGTCATAGTGCAAGCCCACGCGGACCGCTTCATTCCCGCGTACACTCTCAACCCCGGGTATCCGGGATGGGACGAAGACCTGGAGATTTGCCTCAATGAACTTGGCGCTCGCAACCTACGGCTGCACCCCAATTACCATGGCTACGAACTGCTGGGACAGGAGAACTTGCGCTTGCTGGAGATCGCGCGCGAACGTGATTTACTCGTTATGATAGCCATCGGTCTCGAAGACGTGCGGCATCACCACCGGTTGGTGGTAGTGCCGGATGTTGGGGCCGGGGACATTGCGCAAACGGTCAATGCCTTTCCGCAGGTGCGTTTTCTCGTCACGGGCGGGCGATTTGGGGAGGTAACGAGCATTTGGCGCACTGTCGACAAGCAGGAAAACCTGTATGTTGAGAATAGCCGCGTACAAGGCCCCATCCACGACGTCGCCAAGCTCTGCAACACGATTGGGCTGGACCATGTGCTCTTCGGCTCCAACGCGCCGCTGCACTATCATGAATCGGCAAAGCTCAGCATAGAAACTGAGACGCAGATTACAGACGCGGAGAAGCAGAGGCTCTTCCGCGAAAACGCGGCACGGTTGTTCAAGGTTTGAGACGGTCGCACCTCGCGTAGGTAAAGGTGCGCACATTGGCCGAGCAGCACTCCGGTAGCGCAGGTTACAAACCTGCGTCTTTATTGCCATTGGACACTTGCGAGAAGGCCCACGGCTGGCTTCATTCGTTCGCGATAGCGGATGACAGAGAGGCGGGGGACAAGCCCCCGCGCTACATTCCTTCAGGGAGTAACCCTCAAGTGAGCGACAACGAGAAAACTACAGTGTCAGCGTCGCAGAGCCAGGGCGTTACCCACGGTGTTCAAATCACGGCAGAGGCGGCCGATGCGGCGGTGCAGGCTGAGCTTGGCACGTGTGCGCTGACCCCTTCCGAACCGGTTGTCGCGGGTGCGTTTGGCACGTGGACGATTACTTACACGGCCGGGAGCGCCGGCATCGCGCCCGGAGGCGGCATTGCCGTCGTGCCGCCCTGCGTACACAGCATGCGCTGGCGGCTGGGTCACGTCACGGCGACGACAACCGGCCGGTGTGGGGTTGCCGTGCACCTACGCAACGACTATCCGCTCAAATACCACCACGCGCAGTTTCCAATCGTGTTTGTCACCGTGGAAGGCGCCGTGCTGCAACCCGGTGAAGAGATCGCAGTGACCATTGGCGATGCCGGCTCGTTCATTCCCGGCTTCTATGAACGCGCGCGTGCGCAGGAAGTCGCCATGCATGAGATGCACTTTCAGGTGCTGGTGGATGTGCAGGGTAATGCGAGCTATAGCAACCCGCGCTATCCCGGTGGTGATCCCAAAGGCTATCGCATGTTGCCGGAGCTGCCGGTAGTGGATGTGGTCGCGGGGCCGCCGGTGCGGTTGGGTGTGGTTGCCCCTGCTGCGGTGGCTCCCTATGAGGAGTTTTCAGTCCTGGTGCGGGTGGAAGATGAATATGGCAACATGTGCACGGACTTTGCAGGGCAGGTCGAGTTCGGCGTGAAGCCTGGCGGCATCACCACTCCCAGAACCTACTACATGCAGGCAAGCGATGGCGGTACGGCCCGGGTTGGCCCCTTAATTGCCGCCAGAAATGCCGCCGGCCCGATGTACATCACCGCCGCCGCGTGGGAACCAGGCGTCTCCGGCGTCAGCAATCCCATCGACGTGGTGGCGGCAGAGAGTGAACGCATCTACTTCGGCGACTTGCACACCCACGCTCCCCGCGCCCTTGATCCCGGCCACCGACCCCACGGGCCCTTCATGGCGCATGGCGTTGGCACGTATGCGGAGGCGTTTCGCTACGCGCGCGACGTATCCGGCCTCGACTGTGTTGGCGTGGCCTGGTTTCCGCCGCCGCAAAACATCGAAGCCATTTGGTCTGTGCCACGTGAAGACGACTGGGAAGAGTATCAGGCTATCATCGCAGACTTCTATGAACCCAGTGCGTTCGCACCGCTGGTCGCTATCGAACTCAATGATCCTACTGCCGGACACCGGGTGATTCTCTATCCTGACGCAGGAATGCGCGTTACGACGAGCAAGATCGAGGAAGTCTGGCCGGCGCTGGAGGGTACCGGCGCCGTAGTGGTGCCGCACCACATCAATGTGACCTCCGAGGGCGGCTATCAGAATTGGCAGGTGCAGGACTGGCAGCGCCACAACCCTCAGTACCAGACTGTTTTGGAGATAGCGCAGAATCGCGGCGCGTTCGAAACCGATGAACCCAGCGGTGCTACGGTGATTGGCGGCGGCGGCGCCTCCGCCCAGGATGCCCTGGCGCTGGGGCACCGTCTCGGTTTCGTGGGCGGCACGGACAGCCATCACGCCCAACCCGGTAGGAACACCTGCTCCATGGCTGGCGTCGACTTCCACGACCACATGACCGGCGGTCTGACTGCCATTATCGCGCCCGAGCTCACCCGCGAGGCGATCATCCAAGCGCTCAGGCAACGCCGCTGCTACGCCACCACCGGCGCCCGCATCGTATTGGACTTTCAGGTGGACGGCAACGGCATGGGCGCGGAGTTTACGGCAACCACAGCGGAGGTGGCGGTGACGGCGCGTGTGCTCGGCACGGCACAAATTGAACGACTGGAAGTGGTCTGCAACGGCGAAGTGGTCTCTTCACAACCAGCCAGTGGTCGTATCGCCGAGTTGGCGGAAACTCTTCCGCTAACAGAGAGCGAGAACTCCTACTTCTATCTGCGCGCAACGCAGACAGACGGCCACGTCGCTTGGTCCAGCCCCATTTGGGTCTCGCCGCCTCAGCCTTGAGAATGCCGGCATCTGAGAGAGGCTGCGCAGGTCAGCGCCCTCTAATCAAGTGCGTTTATGCAACGGCGCATGGGGAGGAGCGCGTGGTAAGATAATGAGCAATGTAGGAGTGAGATCACTGCCCCGTCAATTCGACGGGCAGTAGAGGCCGACCGAGAAGCCCTGATTGCCCTTATCGTTCGCGCACACGAAGACGTGCGCGCGCGGCAATCTGGTGAAATCCTCACGCGTATCTGGGAAGATTGGAAGAAAAGTGTCGTTTCCAAAGTGGACGTTAGCGACGTAATCATAGCTGAAGTGGCTGGCAAAGCGGTCGGCTTTGCCAGCTACAAGTTAGACGACGCGACGCGTATTGGGATCGTGGATGACAATGCGGTCTTGCCGGAGTATCGCGGTCGTGGCATAGGCGCACAGCTTCTCGCTCAGGTGCTCCAGCTATTGGAGGAAGCGGGTATGGAGTTTGCGCAGGTGTCGACCGGACTGGATGAGCCATACGCGCCCGCCCGCCGTATGTACGAGCGGCAGGGCTTCGAGCCGCTCCACCGCAGTGTTACGTACTTCAAAGAGCTTGCGCAGCGTGCCGGATGACACAGGAATCAACCGAAATAGAGATTCGTCAGGCAGTCGAGGCTGACCGGGACACCTTGGCAAAGCTCATCGTGCGCGCGTTTGCGGATGTTACGACAAATCGCTCGCGTGAAGAGCAGTTTGGGTTAATTGGCGGCCGCACGTGGGACGAGTGGGAAGCTGATATCATGCGCACGATCGATGTCGACAGGGTCATTGTTGCTGAAGCAGCGGGCACGGCAGTGGGCTTTGCGACCTATGAACTGGACGACGCCACCCGCATCGGGACGGTGAGCGACAACGCAGTATTGCCGGAGTTTCGCGGCCGAGGCATCGGCGCGCAGCTTCTCGCTCGCGTTCTCGGTCTGCTGGAGGAGGCGGGCATGGAGTTTGCAGAGGTCTCAACCGGCTCGGACGACCCGTATACGCCCGCCCGCCGCATGTACGAACGGCAAGGCTTTAGGCCGTATTTCCGTAGTGTCTACTACATGAAGAAGCTCAAGCAGGGTGCTGTATGACGACGAACGCACCGGGGATAATAATTCGGCAGGCGGTGGAAGCGGATCGCGAGACGCTCATCGAACTCATTATCCAAGGCTTTGCGGACGTGACCGTCAATCGCTGGCGTGAGGAGCGCTATGGCATCATTGGTGGGCGCACGTGGGACGAGTGGAAAGCCGACGACATGCGCACGATTGACGTAAATAACGTGGTAATTGCCGAGACAGACGGCAAAGCGGTTGGCTTTGCCACCCTTCACGTCAACGAAGAGACGCGCATTGGGACGGTAGGCAATAACGCCGTGTTGCCGGAATACCGCGGTCGCGGCATCGGTGGAATGCTTGACGCGCGCGTGCTTGAGCTAATTGAGGAAGCGGGCATGAAGTTTGCTCAAGTGTCTACCGGGCTGGAAGATTGCTACGAGCCCGCGCGACGTATGTACGAACGGCAAGGCTTCAAGGAGCTGAACCGCAGCATTGTCTACATGATGAGACTGAGTGAGAGGAATAAAGCCTAGGTATGGAATACAAGATTCTTTGGGGCGACATTCACAACCACAACACCGTAGGCCTGTTTCACTACACCAAAGGCACGCTGGAAAGGGCCATCGACATGGCGCAGAGCCATCTCGACTTCTTTGCCTTCACCGGCCATGCACAGTGGCACGATATGCCGGTGATGCCCAATAACCGGCACGAACAATGGCAAGAAGGCTTTGACCGCCACAGGGAAGTCTGGCCGAGGACGAAAGAACTGATACGAGGTGCTACGGATCCAGGCCAATTCGAGGCGTTCTTGGGCTACGAGTGGCACTCCGCCGGCTTTGGCGACCATTGCGTCATTTACAAAGAAGACGGCCCACTGCAGTTCGCCAACCACGTGCGGGAAATCCAGGAGCACGCCCGGCGCAGCGGCGCGCTGTTGGTGCCCCATCATCCCGGCTACATGCGCGGGTTCCGCGGCGCCAACTGGGACTGGCTTGATGAATCGGTTTCGCCCATTGTGGAGATCATCTCCGAGCATGGGGGGGCGGAGCGGGACCGCGGGCGGTTTGCGTATACGCGGCACGGTCTGGGACCGCGCGTCACCATCAATACCATCCAGCACGCGCTTGCCCTGGGGCACCACGTGGGCTTTACCGGTTCCTCCGACGACCATCAGGCGCATCCGGGCGCTTACAACGAGGGCCAGGTGGCGGTCCTGGTGCCGGAGTTCACCCGTGAAGCGATTTGGGAAGCGCTGTGGAGCCGCCGGTGTTACGCGGCTGCCGGTGACAAGATCGAACTGGATTTCCGCATCAACGGTCAGCCGATGGGGTCGCAACTGCCCGCCGCCGGTGAGCGCGAGATCGCCGTCAACGTGCGTGGCTGGGACGAGATGGAGAAGGTAGAGGTCATCAAGAACAACCGTGTCATCCACCGGCACTTCCCGGCTGATCACGAGCCGGCTGAGGGGTATCCGTGGTCGCGGCGGCATCGCTGTCGCGTCGAAGTGGGTTGGGGGCCGTGGTCGGCGTTCGGCAAGCCGCGCATCGCCGAGTGGGATCTCACCGTTACGGTGGACGGCGCCCGCATCCACCAGGCCATGCCGTGCTTTCAGCCGGGACCTTTTGATGAAGTGAAACGCAGCCTTATCCTGGAGTCCACCGCTACGAAGTGCAGGTTTCAGACCTATACGTCGCTCTCCGAATGTCTGAACGATTGTCCGCAAAACTCCGTTGTTTTCGACCTCGAAGGCCCGCCGTCAGCGACAGTGACGCTTGCTTTCACCAAGCCAATGGTGCGCACCGAAACGTACACGCTGGAAGAGGCTTCCAAGAACGCCATTACCGATCTGACCACCGGCTTTCCTTCCGATTCGTTCCTAATTCATCGACTCGTACCGGACGAATTGGCTACCGCAGAGTACGGTTTCGTCGACACGCCGAGCGAGGATCGGGCGGAAGACTATTACTACCTGCGCGCGACGCAAGAAAACGGCCAGGTGGCGTGGTCGAGTCCGATTTGGGTGGCGAATGCATGAGGAAGGTTTTCGTAGCATAACTCTGCAATCCCATGGGAAAGGGGGTGGCTAGTGGGAATCTCCCTCACCCTAGCCCTCTCCCTGAGAGAGAGAGGGGACTTGCAGGCTGCAACTAGAGTTATGCAAAGGTCTCCTTGAGGGAGGCGAGGTTTCTTAGCTCTTGCTGGAGTTCTGCAGAGGTTTCACTTGGGGCGTCCACAAGGGCTGCCCCTACCTACGAGAGAATGACTAATGAACGGTAAGCTAGCGATAAATGGCGGCACGCCGGTACGCACGACACCGCTGCCGGGTCCGTATCCGGGCGCGACCATAATTGGTGAAGAAGAAAAGCGGGCGGTGAATGAGGTCTTGGAGCGGCGCTCGCCGTTTCGCTATTACGGCCCCGATCCGGCCTACGCCGTAAACGCGCTGGAACAGACGGTGGCGTCACTCATTGGCATTGAGCACGCCGTCGGCGTGACTTCTGGCACCGCAGCGCTGATTGTGGCGCTCCGCGCGCTGGGCGTGGGTCCCGGCGACGAGGTGATCGTGCCCGCTGCGACGTTCTATGGTTGTGTAAATGCCGTGGTCGCGTGCCAGGCGGTGCCGATATTCGCCGACCTGGACGACAGCGTTAGCATTTTCGCAGAGAGTGTCGAGCGCGTCATCACACCGCGCACACGCGCAGTAATGGTCGTGCACTGGCGCGGCGCGGCCGCCGATTTACAGCCGTTGCTTGACGTGGGGAAACGACGTGGAGTCGCAATTCTCGAGGACTGCGCCCAGTCGTTCGGCGCGGAGTACCACGGTCGCTACGTCGGCGCGTTGGGTGACGTAAATATCTTCAGCTTTCAGATGAATAAGGTGATCTCCGCCGGTGAAGGCGGCATGGTCGTGACCAATGACCCCATGCTCCACCAGCGCGCCGTCGCCTGCCAAGACCAGGGGACGCCCCGCAAGAGCGATGGCGCAGAGGTGCCGCCCTTCTTTGGCGAGAACTACCGCATGAGTGAACTCACGGCGGCGGTACTGCTGGAGCAAGTGAAGAAGCTCGACCGGCTGCGCGCGCACGTGCGTCATGTGGGCGAGATAATCTTGGAGAGCGTTCGTGATGTTCCCGGCGTGAGTGTGCGCCCTTTGGCCGATCCCAATGGCGACACCGGCGTAAGTCCGGTGCTCATTTTCGAGACGCCGGAACTCTGTGCGTGGGCTAGGCAGGCACTGGCGGCGGAGGGTGTGCCGATCAAGTTTCCGTATGGTGGCGTGCCGGTTTATATGCATGAGCCAATTGTGCAGAAGCGTATGTGGCATGACGGGCCATCGCCCTGGGATTCACGAATCTATTCCGGCGAGGCGGACTACGGTCCCGGCCTCTGCCCGCGCGCGGAAGAGTTGATGCCGCGAGTCTGTGAATATCACCTGAGCATGGATTGGACGGAGCAGGACGCCCGAGATGTGGCCGACGGGCTGCGAAAAGTCATGCAGGCGGTGCCAAGCGACCTGCTGGCGGTAGCGCGGGTATCGTAACTGGTAGACTAGGATATGCTCGGCGCGAGGAGTGCACATATCCGGAAAGGGAAGCAAGTCAGATTGGAGTAGAGTGATCGCTCGCCTCCGGACATTAGAGCGAATCAAGTAATGGGTTTTCCATGGTGTAGTGACCTTAGAAAGGAAGTTCTTGCAGATGGGCATACTGGAAATGTTGGCGGAAGACGTCGTACTCGGTGACGGCGGCTACATTGTTGAACTTGAGAAGCGTGGCTATGTCATCGCTGGAGCATTTACTCCCGAACTGGCACTGGAGTACCCGAGCGCCATTCGCGAGCTGCATGTGGAATTCATGCGCGCTGGTTCGGAAGTGTTGCAAGTAATGGCGTTCTACGGCAGTCGCAGTAAGCTTGAAACGGTAGGGCAGGCTGACCGGACGTTCGAGATCAACCAAAAAACCACGCAGATAGCCAAGGGTGTCGCCGGTGACAAGGCGCTCGTGGCCGGAGACCTCAGCGCCACTTGGAAGTGGGAGGAAGGTAACGACGCCGGCAATGCCGCGATCGCCGGCATCTTTGACGAGCAGATTGAAGCGCAAGAAGGCGTTGATTTCTTCATTGGCGAGACCTTCTGGCACCTGGGTGAAGCGCTGCTCTGCTTGGAACGCATCAAGGCCAAGACTAATTTGCCGGCCATGATCACCATGTCTTTCCGTGCCACGACCGAAACCGATGACGGCTATTCCGCTGCCGATTGCGCGCGCATGCTGGCCGACGCGGGTGCGGAGATTGTCGGCGCGAACTGCATGCGGGACCCCGTGCACACGTATCCCATTCTGGACGAGATGCGCGGTGCTACCGATGCTTACATCGCCGCCCAGCCGGTGGCCCACCGCACCAGCGACGAGGTGCCGTGGTTTACCGGCACGTCTGCCTTTCCGGATAAGCTGGAACCAACGCAGATGACCCGCTACGAAATGGCGGATTACGCCGTGAAAGCTAAGGCCATGGGCGTAAACTTCATCGGCGCCTGCTGTGGGACGGTCGCCATGCACGTGCGCGAGATGGCGAAGGTGCTGGATAAGTTCGAGGAAGAGCAGATTTGGCAACCCGATCCCGATAAGCCCATGAGCGAGACGGAGTTCAACTGGGAGCGGCGGCAGGAAAACTGAGCGTCAGACCCGAGAATGGGGTTCTCTTGAGGTGCCAAGTGGCGGGGGACAAGCCCCCGCGCTACGGCCGGCTGTTGAGAATTGCTCTTGCACCGGCAAGAGTTGAGTGGTCGCATTGAGGTCTCTTGGTTCGCGCCCTTCCGGTTCCCTCTCCCTCGAGGAGGCTGTCTCAAAAATAGCATGTACGGATGTATACTGTCGTAGAGAGGAGCA